>NZ_JBELMJ010000009.1:0-92983 GCF_042095875.1 Sphingomonas sp. | reverse complement strand
CCTTCAAGGGGCCGGTCTCTAGGTCCAGGTGGATGAAGAAATGGGGGTCACGTCAAAGAGTATATCCTTCGTTGGCTCCGCTAATCGCCGCAAAGCTTCAGTCTCACTCCGCCGGATCGTCAAACTCGGGAAATATCGCTCTCCGGCCATTAGCACACCCCTACTCCGGGCGGCTTAAGTGAGCACGCCGAGTCGTATGTTCATCGCTGCGGTCGAGACTTGCAACTCCTGAGCAAGCTTTTCAACGTTCCGCTCGCCGTTCCGCATAAGACTCGTAATCAGTGGCCAAGGCATTAGGATTTCTGCTGCCAAGGCATTCGCCTCAAACTCACGCCTTTCCGACAGGCCACTTCGATAAAAGGTGTCGTCGACCAGTTCGTTTCCAATCACATCCCGGTGCAGCACGAAGTGCGCAAGCTCGTGCGCAATTGTAAATCTCTGTCGGTTACGATGCTCATGGCGATTGACCTTGATCGTCCACGTTTTTCGGTCGGCTTGGTCGAGCGTCAACATACCCGAGACAGCCAGAGGCAAATCGCTGATCATGACCTTGATCCCGAGATCGCTCGCGATCGCGCCTACCTTCACTGGCGCGGTCTCCTGATGACGGGCGATCGCCTCCGCAGCGTAGGGTGGCAGCTGCGCTAGGCTTAGTCTTGCCATGCTTCATCCCCCTGTTGGTGCTCTGGTGCTGCATCAGCGCGCAGAACCGACGTGCCTAGTGCGTCCTGCACTGCGTCTCGTGCTCGCGCCTCCATTGCCTGGGAGATTGCAGTGTCGACGATCTTCTTGAACCCCCCAGATGCTAGGTAGGACTCGCTGCCGAGCTTTGACGTCTCAACGGCAGTCTGTTCAGCCATCCCGCGAAGCGTTTGGAAGCCCCAAATCGCCGCCACGGCTACGATGAAACCGATGAACGTCACTATCAACGACACTACCGATAGCAGAATAGCTATTAGGTCTTTGTACTCCCAAGCCCCCGGCTTGATCAGAGAAGCACCCTGCGCGTCGAGCAACAGAAGCAGAAAGGCAAACATGCCTAGATTTGCTGCGAAGATCGCCCGTTTCACCCACCGCATGTGGCTGGTTAAAACGTGATGATCGCGATGTCGAGGAGGTCGCGGGGGTAATACCGCAATGATCAAAGGGGTAAACGCGTCACGGTGCTTAGGAAAACACCAAAGAAATCAACGTTGGTGACCCCTACGGGAGGGGTCAATCTCCGAACGACGCTAGGTATTCCAACAACTTGGCAAGTGATCAACCACCGCCTTTGTGCCACCGTAGTATCAGCAGCGATCTGGCCCTGCAATGGCAGTGGCGATGCCTCTAGGCCGCTGACGCTTGCTCCGCCTTTCTTAGCAAGTCGATCACTGAGTCATATGGATCGTCGTCCACATCGGGGTCGGCTGAAAGCCGTGCGAGGTCTAGTGCGGTGCGCCCATCCGTATTCCCGATAAGGGGATCCGCGCCCGCCTTTAGCAACACCGATACGCTTGGACCGTCGGCTTGCGTCGCCGCGATCATCAGCGCGGTCCAACCCGGCTCCGTGCCGGCCAGCTCGGCACCGATCTCGCCTGTAGTCAGATCGATTGACGCGCCCGCCTCGAGCAGCAACGGAAGTGCGTCCGCGCGCTTCTTCAGAGCAGCCGTGTGTAGGACGCTCAACCCGTGCCGGTTCACCGCCGATCCGTTCGCGCCGGCCGTCATAATCGCACTGATTGTGTCGAGCGCGCAGCCTTCCATCGCGAGCTGCAACGCAAGCTCACCATCAGCCCGCGTCGCCTGTGGGTCTGCGCCGCGATCGAGCAACAAGCGCACGACAGCATCGTGGCTCCTGTCGCACGCATAGAGCAGGGGCGTCAGTGCTTCGGGCCCACCCATCACCCGCGGCTCGGGTGGTGGATGGTTGGCATCAGCGCCAGCCGCCAGCAGCAGCTCGACGCATTCGAGGCTGCCGCCGAATGCCGCAGCGGTAAGCGGCGTGATACCGTTCGCGATCGGCGATGAGGGATCGTCGCCTGCTTTCAGCAACCAGGCCAAAATCTCGGCCTGTCCATGCTTTGCGGCGAGCACCACCGCAGGCGTCGGCCAGTCCGTTTCCTCGCCGGCAGGCGTTCGCCCACGCGACCATTGCGCGGCTGCCAGATCCGCGCCGCGCTCGACGCACCAGCGCACCCCGGCAAGCGTTCCTGCCTCAATCGCGGCGGCCAGAGGTGTGTCGCCGCCCCATTGAAATAACCCGTTCTTGGACCAAGGCTCGGCTTCGTCGATGTCGAATCCATCTGCGACGAGTAGCTCGGCTATATCGAATCGCTCCGCTGCAACCGCGCGACCGAGCAGCCACCTGCCGGCGTAGTCGCGATCATCCAGGTCGGCTGTCCGCCAAGCCTGCGCGAAGACCGTAACGGGATCAGTCTCAACGGATCGACTAAGCGCGGCGGAGATATCGCGCTCCTCCGCCGTCGGGCGCTCTTCCTGAACTTCGCCGCACGCCAGCACAGGTTCAAGTTCGTCTGCGACCCAGCGATCGATGCCCTCTTCCCACCACTTCGGCTCGCGATAGGTGTTCCATGCATCTCGCGCCGCCGACAGCGCCTGCTGCGCCGCCGCTGTGCCGTTCCGCTCAGCGGCGACGCGGCACAGGTGAAACGCGACCTTGACCTCGAACGGATCGGTCACGGCGGCGAGCGCGCCTGCGGGGTCGTCCGGCATGGGCATCCCCGTCGCCCACTTGGCCGCGGCCCTCGCCTGCGCAACGGCGCTAGACTCGAACGCATCGAACCATTGGTTCCGGTCGGCTAAATTCAGCGCGCCTTGTAGTCGAAGGATCAGCTCAAGCCGGCGTTCAACCTCCTCCGTCACTGCGTCTGCGGTCGACCGGTCCAGACCCGCGCGCGCTACCGTCGCCACCGCGGGGGCGATCCGCTCGAACCGCGCGACCATCGCGTCGGCATCGGGAGGGGTGATTTCCGGCCACCGCCGCGTCCAAGTACCTGGCATGGCAACGCTGATCGAACTCTGGGGCGACCCGCCCCACCCCACGAGCAGGCCGACCGCCTTCGCCGCGGCGCAGATGGTCCAACCCGTCCATCGTTGCGAGCGCTCGGTCCCTGCTACCGCACCACCGACATAGATGATGTCGACTTCTGTGATGTCCTTATCGCTCGGCAGCGAGCGAAACCCGATGCGTTCGCAATCAAACCGCAAGACCTCATCACCGTCCGGGATGTAGTGGGCTTCCGCGCGCGCCTCCTTGTCTTCGTTGTCCAGCTCACCGGATACTGAATAGGCTACCGGCGGCGACTTCTCGCTAAAGTCTGGCGGGATGTGGTCCCACGCATCCTCAAATGAATGCCGGTGATGATATTTCTCATCGGGCGCGTCCATGTAGAACACGCCGCGTCGAGCCAACTCAACCTTGAGCTCGGCCAGTTTGGCTCGGAACGCCTCAGTGGCGGGACGGGCTGGGTGGGCGCGCCGCTCGGTCGGCAAATTCAGCCAGCGCATCGCGCCGTTCTGCAAAAGTCCGTAGCGATACACGGGCGAGTCGAAGGCTAGAGGGCCCTTCTCCGGTTGGAAGGGCGCGGTTCGTAGGGTCACCCCATCTCGCGCCAGAGCAGCTTGCCGCTCACGCTCGGGGGACGGTGGATACACGAAGCGCGACGTTTCGTCGCCGAGCCGCGGCCGGCCGAGCACCACGCCCTTCGTGCCGGGCAGCGCCAAGCACTGCCACTCGATCGCCACGTCAGCTGTAGTGACACTTTCGTCGGTCGGTAGCACCGCCCAGCAATGCGAGGCGCTCTGCACACCGACCAACCACGCACCCACCGGAAACGGCCCCGTCTCGATCGGCGGCTTCTCAACTGGCCGCAGGGCAAGATCCGCCTCGTCGCCATCGGGCGCTGCGTCGCCGATTACCCTTGCGCCGTTAGCCGGGACCAATCCCCAAGTATCGTCGGCTCCCTCCAACAGTCGGTCGCACCCGCTTGCCGTAAGCCCCGGCTGTTCCAACGACGACAGAACCTCGGGATCGATCGCGCGCCAGCGCACCCGAACAAACTCCCCCTCAACAAACGCGCCCATGAAATCGCCTCTTCCCGCCCATCGCTCTCCATAGTTAGCTCAAGCGCGATGACCGGCTACAATGCCACCACGATTACAAGCAGGATCATCACTCCCAGTAGAACTGCCGCCAGCAGCCCCCCTGACGAACCCGCCTTGTAACGCGGCGGCTCGCCCATCGGCTGGTAAACCGGCTGCGATGATGCTGGCGGGACGGCAACCGATGTGTGGCGCGCCGGCGAAGGTGGCGGTAAGGGCACCCCCTGCTGCCGGCTCCACTCTTCCACTGACATCGGCTCAGGTTCGCCGAAGTCGAGCTTTAGGTCGCCGAACGTGAACTGACGTTCGGCGGCGGACCAGCGCGTCTTAAGCCCCTTGGCGCGACCGAACGTGGTCAGCATCTTCTTAGCGTTAGCGATGTGCTTCGATAGCGCCGCTGCGCTTGTCGTGCCGACGTCGTTCAGATGATCGGCATGGGTCTGATAAGCGGTCGCTGCTTCTGAGAGTAACGGTTGCATATCCTCGTCGCAGTCAAACTCTAGACTAAATTCACCGCCCTTCTGCTTGGAGACAATCGAAGCCATCGCCCGCTGGACTTCAGCCTGCACCTTTGAGAAATGGCGGCTCAGGTCCAGCTGCCGCTGCACCGTAGCACGCTGGCGCTCATAGCGTGCTTGCTCACGCTCATGCGCGGCGTCCTCACGAAGCTCAGCCTTGGCCCGGCGTTCGGCGTCGGCCAAATCGGCTGCAGCAGAGCGCGAGGCTCGGCGCTGGTCGTCGAGATGGCGGCGCACCCAATACTGTCCTTGCCGCATGTTCTTGGGGCTGCCCCCGCGCATCCTGACCAAACGACGCTCCTCCATCGCGATGAGAACCTTCACCGCCTAAATTTGGGATCAAACACCTAAGTAACTTTGGAAACTGCAAAGTCGATCTGCTGCGCTATCGCGCCCCCGCGATCCAGCTCCGCCCACAGGAACACCACGTCGCCGCCGCTCACTTCCTGCAGCCGCGCGCCGATATTTCGCTTCTCACGGCTATCGGCGTTGTCAGTTCGGTCGGCGCCCTTGTATTCGACGATGAGCTTTCGGCCGTCGGTCAGCTCGGCGACAAAGTCGGGGTAGAACAGGTCCGTCGCCGTTGGTAGCGCGTAGGACCAGGCTGTCCGATCGACGTTGCGGACCCAGCGGTGAACCGCCGGGTGATCGTCAATCTGCACCGCCGCCATCCATTCCTCGCCGCCGTGCTTCAGGTCGCCGACCTGCGAAAATAGGTGCTTCCGGGGCCGCCACGGACCGGCATAGGGCGTGCGCGGGTCGTAACCGACCTTGCTGAAGCTGAAGCCGTTGTCGCCCAGCGCCAGCACGGGCGCGATGTCGCCGAGCAGCAGCTGCACGCCGCGCGCGCCGGCCTCGTGACGGAGCTGCGCTACGCGGGCGACGATCGCGCGGCGCAGCGCGTACTTGCCGCGGACGAGCTGCGCGAGCGGGATTCGACCGGCGACGCCTTCCACGACGCGGCGGCAATATTCGAGGAAGATCGGCTGGGCGACGTCGCGCTGGCGGGTAGTGCGGTCGAGCCATCGCGATAGCGCTGCCACGTCCCAATCGGTCGCGTTGTCCAGCGCCAGCTCGGCCGCAGCGTCGATCCGGCTGTAGACGACCTGATCGCCGTCCACGTCCATCTCGAACGTATCTGGCTGGTCGGTCAGCGCGAAGCCGGGCAGGGCGGTGTCGACCTGCCGCAGATCCCAGCCGCCGACGTCGACCAGCGTCTCGGGGAAAACAATTTCTAGCTGTCCGTCTCGCTCGATCGCGAGGCGCGGAAGCGTAAGCACCTCGCCCTGCTCGGCGGGCGACAGTGACGCCGCCCGCCGGACGAGAAACGCTTCCACAGCCGCCATCGATGAAGTCGTCTCCGACGTCACCGCTGCCGCCACGTCGCGCAACACCGTATCGGGCGCGGCCGTATCGAAGGTAATCGCCACGCCGCCCGCGCCATCGTCGGCGATCCGTGTCGCTGCGAGCATCTGGGGCGTCCAGCCGCTCTGATCGGGCCGCTCCTGCACGTGCAGCACCGGCAATTCGGGGCGGGTGAACAGCGGCTGGTCTTCGTGCCACTCAAACGTCTCGGGTTGCTCGACGATCGCCTCCAGCGCGGTGCGCTCGTCGAAGCCCATCTGAGTCAGCCGGTCCTTTAGCCCCTCCGCCGCCTCGAAGAAGTTCTTCTCCGACACGTGAGCGTAGGCGCGGTTCAGCTCCTCCGACGATCGCCGGGTAGCGAAGGGCATCCGCAGCACGCGGCCGAGCAGCTGCTCCACCGCGCCGCCGCTCCGAATGCTCGCCAGCGAGCAGAAGACATAGGCGAAGGAGCAGTCCCAGCCTTCCTTCAGCGCGTCGACGGTGATGACGTGCTCGATGATGCAGGCGGGGTCGAACAGGTCGATGCCGTCGAGCTCGCGCTGGTTGCCGGTCGCGACCGCGATGCGATCCCCCGGGATGCGGCAATCCTCGATCAGGTGGCGCTTCACCACTTCCACCGTTGCCTCCGCGCCCTCACGCGCGGGCTGAGCCTGATAGAGCGCGATCGGGCGGATGCCGCCGCCGTCCTTGGCAGCAATGCCTTCCAACCAGGCGCGATTATCGACCGCGTGCGCGATCGCTGCCTGCCAGCTGCCGTGCTGCGACAGGTGGATCGGCAGCTTGATCATGTCCGCCGCCTTCAGCTCGGCCGCGGTCGCCGAGACGATGACGTTGGAGCGCGTCGGCGTGGCGGTGAACTCGACGATCGCAGCAGGGCCGAGCCGCTGCGCGGTCTCCGCCCACAGTGGCGATACGAAATTGTGTGCCTCGTCGACGATCACGAGCGGCCGATGCAGCTTCAGCAGGTTGGCGAAGCTGGCGATCGGCTTGCCCCGGCGCGGGCCATCCTCATGCCGGGCGAGATCGACGCCGGGCGGCAGCGCGGCGAAGTGCGGCTCCAGTTCCTCGTCGTCGCGATAGACGTTGCGGTCGCCGACGTTGGTGACGCGGAAGGACTGAACGGTGGCGACGATCACCGTCGCCGCGTCGGTCATGTCCTGCGGGCGGAGCTGCCGCCGCTCGTCGATCCCATAGACGCGCACCGCGCCGCCGAACGTCGCCTCCAGCGCCTGCCGATAGGGGTGCCCAACCTTCTTGAGCGCGCCCAGCGTCTGCTCGGCGATGGTGGTGGAGGTGACGAGCCACAGCACCACGGGGAAGCGCCGCGCCAGGTAGGTGTCGCGCGCCACGCCGATCGCGTGCGCGGCGAGCAGCGTCTTGCCGCCGCCGGTCGGCAGGCGAAGGCAGCAATAGGGCACGTCCGGCAGCCCGGCGAGCGGGCGATAGGTCGCGCCATAGGCGCCCGGCTCGCCCACCGTGCAGGCGGCGGCATAGGCAGCGGCATGGTCGCGGATCGCCGCCTGGTCGAGGAAGGTGCGGAGCGCATCAAGCGCACGGCGCTGATAGTCCTTGAGTTCCATCAGCGCGCCTTCACGTCATAGGGGGTCTGCTTGAACGTCACGCCCGCTTCCGCCAGCCGCGCCGCGCCCAGCTTGCTCCATTCGCCATAGACCGTCATCGGCCCGTCCCAGCCGCTTTCTGCGCGGAGGCGCGCAAGCAGCGCCGCAGTCAGCACGTTGCCGCCGTTGACGGAGCGGTCACCGAGGATGCCGTTGTAGAGCAACGCATAGGCGACATCGTTATGCACACCCAGAACCGGCGTATCGGCAGCCCCGGTGAAGGGCGCGCCGGTCTCGCTGAACCAGATATGCGCGGCGAGTGTCGCGAAAAAGATGCCGTCGGCGATGTGCCCGTCAGCCTCGAACACCGGCGCGCCGAGGCGATAGAAGCGATAGCCACCGCCGCCGGTCCAGCCGACCGCTTCGCTGACGCCGCCCTGTTCGCCCGCGATCACCTTGTCGAGCCGCGGCTTGCAGTGGGTCTTGGCATGGTCGCCCATCTCGATGCCGATCCAGCGCCGCCCCATTTTCTGCGCGACGGCTGCCGTCGTGCCAGAGCCGAGGAAACTGTCGAGCACGAGATCGCCCGGGTTGCTGGCGATGTGCAGGATCCGCTGCATCAAGCGTTCGGGCTTGGGCGTGCCGAATACGTCCGACGAATTGAACGCCAAAACCTCTCGTTTTGCGTCCTGATTGTCGCCGACATCATCCCGCATCCACAGAGTGTCAGGCACGATGCCGTTCTGCACTTCCGACAAGAAAGACTTTCCGCGAGGCTTCTCGAGCTCCTGCCGCGCACCCCACCAAAGGCGGTTGTCAACGATGTTTCGTTCAGTTGCGGAACGATCATAGGCCCAAACGCGAGTTTCCTCTGGCCATACTTCTTCTCCCGTCCTCGGATGGACGATCGGATAATAAAGATTTGGGCGCTCAGTGCGCGTTTTCGCACAGGTATATACGACTGACTGCCACCGCCCGCGCGGGTCGTCATCTGGATTCCTATAACCAGAAAGCTGCGCCTCCGTTCTTTGCAGCTTGTTCGGCGCGAACGCATCCACATGTCGAGCATAGCAGTGGATGTGATCGTGGTTCTGACTGAAACCAAGAGCATCATTCTGCCGAGCGTATTTCTTTTGCCAGATTACGTTTGAAATGTAGTTCCGTCGCCCAAACACCTCATCCATCACGACTTTGAGGTAGTGTCCCTCATTGTCGTCGATCGACACCCAGATGCTGCCGTCCTCCGCCAGCAGCTCGCGCAGCAGCACGAGGCGCGGATAGATCATCGCCAGCCACTGGCTGTGCTCGAGATTGTCGTCGTAATGCTCGAACGCCGACCGCGTGTTGTAGGGCGGATCGATATAGATGCACTTCACCGCACCCTTGTGATAAGGCAGCAGCGCCTTGAGCGCGTCGAGGTTGTCACCCTGGATCAGCATGTTGGCGACGTCCGCGTCGCCGCCGTCCAGCGCGGGCACCGCTTCCAGCAGCCGATACGGCACCCCCGCCGCCGCGCGCACATCCTCCCCGCGCGTCATCCAGTCCAGTATCGGCACCTAACCCCCAAGTAACACAACAGCTTCGACGCCGGTGTAGCCGCTTGCCGCCTAAACGGACAACCTTTGACGCGTGCTGGGAAAAGGCCGGCCTGCTGCCCGTCTTCTGATCGGTGAAGGGGTGGGGAAAAGCGCGAAGCGCCCCTGCGCCGCGCCGATCCGCGATCGTCGTCCGGCATCGCGTCATGGAAAGTGGAGACAGGCCATGCGCCGAGGACAACCGCCTCAGCACGATACCTTCAACCTGCACGACGTGGTCGTGTACGACATCGAAACCGTCGTCGGCGAAGCCGACACGCCGGTCGATGGATCGTTCCCGCCCTGGCCTCGCCACCGGCCGGTCAGCGCCGCATTCCTGCGGGCACGCTGGACGACCGCGGGCTACGTGTTCTCGTTAAACACGCTGATGAGCGTGCCGGGCGGCGAGGCGGCCTTCTACCAAGAGGTCGAGCGCCAGCTGCCGTCGAACGTCACCGGCATCTCGTTCAACGGCCGTGGATTCGACAACCGCGTGCTGTCCATCCAAGCCATGAAGCACTCCCCTGGCCTCAGCCTGGCGGGGCTCGCCCGGCAGTGCTTCGCCGGACGGTTCGACGGCGCGCACTGCGATCTCGCCGACCAGTTCGGCGGACTGGGCGGCGCACGCCCGGTTGCGCTGGCCGAGATCTGCCACGCGCTCGATGTGCCGATCAAGACGTCCACGTCGGGTGGCGACGTCGGCGCCTTGTGGATCGCGGGCCAGCATCAGGCCATCCGCGACTATGTCCGCGAAGACGTCCTCGCGACGTATCTGTGCTGGCTGCACTTCATCGCCTTCATCAAGTCGGATGAAGCGCTGCTGACGCTGCCGCTGGCGCAGCTGTCGGCGTGGATCGAGTCCGAACCCGGCCTCGCCCACTTGAAGCCGTTCGCGGACTGCCGGCCTGCCCGGGCCGCCCGTGCCCGCGCACCGGCGCTCCGCGCGGCGGCAGCGTTGAAGGACGCCGAGCGCCGCGCCGCACAGGACCGTGACGAAGCCGCCTTCGCCGCGGGCGCGGCCAGCCCATTCTGAACGGCCGGGCATCGGCCCGGATCATCACCATCGACGTCTTCCCGCTGCCGGCATCGTCAGCAGCGGGATGACGCGCGTCCACGAGGATCGCCATGACCTTCTATCACCACGCCCGCGGCTATGTCGCGATCACCGCCGCTGCCATCACCGTCCCGCCGTCCGGCGATGGCCGGCATCCGCCGGGACAGCATCTTGTCGGGATCGGCATGTTCCTCGCCGAACGGGGTGGAAAGCGCCGCTGGCGCTTCGCCCGGCGATCCCAAGCCATCCCCGCCGGCACGCCGGAAAGCGTGTTGCTAGACTGGGCGGCACAGCGGCTGCCGGACGATGCCACGCCGATCGGCTGGAACGTCGACCACGGGCTCGTTCCGCTGCTGCTCGACGCTGCGGCCGGTGCACCGGCTGCGGTCGCCTGCACCTTCGTGCGCAGCCTCCATGGTCTGCTCGGCAGGGGGGTGGTCGACATGAGCCTGTGGCACGGCGGCGCCGGCGCGCCACCGCTCACGCGAGTCGCTGCCGACATGGCCATCCATGCGCCGGCCCGGAAGGCGGACGCACTCATGGGTGCCTGGTCGATCGGCAACGTCGATCAGCTGCGCCGCGACCTCGCGGACGAAGCGATGGCGATCTGGCGCGTGTTCGTCCGCACCGCCGGCCTTACCGGCCTTGATGCCGAGGCGGCGACCGACGCTTGGGTCCTACGCCGCCAGCGGATGAACGCGGTGGCCCGCACCGGCGAGGCCCGGTGACCGAGGCTGCGAAATCGGGGTCCGTAAAAGAGCGGAAAAATGAAAGTTCCCCCGGCCGGCAGGCCGTCAACAGCGAACAGGAGACGACAATGACATCGCCGTATCTGGATTACGCCTCGCACTGGTGCTTCGCGCTGCGCACGCTGATGGGCTATCCCGCCTATGCCCCGCCGTTCCACACCATCGCGTGGTGCTCCAGCGCTCCCCGCAACATTTTCGAGGCGCTCGAACTGACACGGATCGCCGCCGACAAGGGCTGCGACTTCGTTCACGCCAGCTTCTCGCTGGACACGGACGAGCCCCTTGGCGTGTCGCTCGCAGTCCGGCGGCGAGAGGGCATCGAGTGGATCCCGGACGTCCGCCTGTACGCGGCGGATGACAGGGCGCCGATCGAGCTCCTTGCTGCGGATCGCCGCTGGCTGATCGGGCCGAGACTGTTTCTCACCAGCGCCAAGCTGCCGCCGAAGGCGCGCCGCGCGCCGGGCGAGGCGATCGCGTGGCGACGCTGGCGACACGCGGTGGCGACGACGACGCTGCCGAAGCTGGAGGGATCGGTCTGGGTGCCGCCCGGCGGTGCCTTGGCGGACGCGATCCCGCACGAGCGGATCAAGGTCGCCGCCTGACCCTCACCATCATCATCGTGCCCGCCACGATGCTCTGCGACGCCGCCCCTGATCCGGGCGGCGTCGCCGTTTTTAGGAGTTCGCCATGACGCTCTACATCACCAAGACCGAGGTCGAGGCCGCAAAACGCAACCTGTTCGCCCGCCCGCGCGACCGCCGGCCCAACGACCACCCAGACTTCAAGGTGCGGCCGATTAGCGAGGCCTGGCGCCTCGTCCACCGCATGCCCGCCTACAAGACCGCCGTTTCTAACACCGCCTATATCTGGCGTGACAGCGCGCCGGTCGACCGGTTCGGGCCTATGCCGGCGAAGTTCGCCGAGCGCCGCTGCGAACTTCGCGGCGCCGGGCTGATCCTGCCCGCCAGCGCCCCTGACTGGGCGACCATCGATTACACGATCTGGGAAGAAGCCGACGCCGCGACGATGGCGACCGGTGATCCAACTGCAGTCGCCGCATGGCATGTGATGATGGAGATCCCGGTCACGATCCGGCCGGATCGATGGAAGTGGCTGGTCACCGGATTCGCCGAGCGCGAACTGGCCGCGCGCGGTGCTGCCGTCGCATGGGCGATCCACGCACTGCAGGGCGACGACGGCTGGATCGTGAATCCCCACGCGCACCTGATCGTAACTGCGCGCTACTGGCGGCACGATCACCGGCAGGGGCAGCGCCACCCGGCGTGGATCGGATCATGGGAAGCGCAGAAGCGATTGGAGTTCGCCTGGCGACGGCGGTGCGGGATGGCGCGGAACGGCCTGTGGTGAGCACAACGCGGCTCTGACCCTTACCGCTCCACACCTTCCAGTCGCGGCCGATAGAGGCGGATCGTCCGCTCTGCCTCCGTCGCCACGCCTCTCTGCGAAGGGGTCAGCGCGGGACCGGCCTGCTCGATCATGGCCTCCAGCCTCTCGGCAGCATAAGCCGCGCCGCGCTCGCGTTCATCGGCGCGCTGGAGCGCATCCGCTAGGTCGAGCCGCTGCACCGATAGCGACACCACCCAGTCCGGCGGCGCAGTCTCAAACGCCTCCGCCAGTGCTGGCGCAGCGGCGGCGGCGTGCCCTTCCAGCACGAGCACGCCGTCGGGACCGACGTCCACCAAGTCCGGCTGCCCTTCCAGCGTGTCGATGACGTCGATCCAGCGACGGTGATCGCGCAGGATCGTGTCGGCCCTCGCCTGCGCCGCGACCGCAGCCACGCGCTGGGCCTCTGCCGCAGTCGCGGCCTCGGCGACGCGGCGTTCCTCGGCCGCCAGCGCCGCATCGCGTCTGTCGAGATCGGCGATGGCACGTTGATGCGCGGCGACACGGGCCTCGTGCATGGCGCGATCTTCCGCCAGTCGCGCATCGCGAGCGGTGGCGGCAGCCGCCTGCGCGCCGATCTTCTGCTGACGCCGGTCGAGATCGGCGGCGGCGCGCTGATGGTCGGCAACCCGCAGGTCGTGCGTGGCGCGCTCCTGTGCCAGCCTGGTCTCGCGCGCGATGACGTCGGCGGCGCTCTTCTCGATTGCGCGCTCGCGGTCGTGGAGCTGCCTGGCGATGGCCCTGACCCGGTCGAGCGCCGTGGCGAGGCTGCGCGCCATTGCGATCAGCGGCTGGGACCAGCCCTTCGCCTTGATCGCGCGGTCCTCGTCGTTCAGGCCGTTCGGGCCAATGGCAAAGCGCTCGCCTTTGAGCCGAAGATCCATTCCGGCCGCATCATCGGCAGCGCGCGCCAGCAGCGCCAGTTGCGCTTCGTCGAGGCGCCGATCGTCGTCGATACGCTGGCGCTGATCCGCGATGGCGGCGAGCTCGCGTTCGGCCGCGGCCACGGCGGCTTCGGCGTTCTGACGGCTCCGGGCTGCGGTGACCGCGTCCGCCGCAGCCTGATCGCGCGATGCGATCATGGCGACGCGGGCAGCATCGAGCTCAATGCTGTGACGCCCGGCGGCGTCACGCTCGGCAGCGGCGACGACGCGTAGGTCGGCCACCTCGCGCCGCTGCCGGGCGATGTCCGCCTCCTGCTCCTTGCGCAGCCGTGCGGCCTCGGCGAGTTCGACCGCGGCACGGCGATGCTCGTCTGCCAGGCGTTCCGCATCGGCGCGCGCCTCGACCGCGGCGGCTTCTTCTCGCTTCGCGTTGTCGTGGGCGGTCGCCATCTCGCGCTCCTGGACGACGAGCGCCGCCTCGCGCCGGGCGAAATCGGCGGCACTCGCAACGACCTCGGCCTGCGCGGCATCGGCGACGGCGCGGGCTTCGGCGGCGAGCGCGCGGTCGGCAGCAGCGACGGCGCGATCGGCCTCGGCCTCGCGCTGTTGCCGGGCCGACTTCGCGCGGTCGCGGCGCGTCTCTGCCTGATACTCCTGGGTCGTGAAGTGACGCGCGGGACGATCTGTGCCGTCCTGGCGCTTGCCGCGGCTGATGCGCGCGGCGGATACGACCACTCCGTTGTCTAGCACGAGGTCGCTGACCTCCTTCTGCCGCTCCCCGCGGACAAGCCCCAGATGCCTGACACAGGCGTTGTAATCGTCCTGCTCGTGCGACAGACGCGCCGCCGCGCCGCCGAGCAGGTCATTGTACGAGAATGTCCAGCGCAGCGGCATCGCCGCCACCTTCTCGTCATGGAGCCGGCGGCGCTCGGGATCGCGAGGCGGCCGGCCCCTGACGCCTGCCTTCTTCTCCACGGCTGCAAGAGCGACGGCCTGCAGGTGGGGCGTCTTCTCGTCCTCGTGCTTGATGACCGAGATCAACGCGCGGCCGAACCGACGCTCCATGAACGCGGTCGAAGACCGATACCAGTCCTCGACCTCCTGCGTCGTCGCCCGCTCGAAGAACTCGGGCGAGGCGCCCATGAACGCCTCCACCGCGATCACCTTGCCGTCGCGGATGGCCGCGGGCAGATCGAGGCCCAGTTCCACCGCGCGGCGTCGGGCGGCGACCGTAATGTCGGGATTGCCGTCCGCAAGCAGTTCCACGGGCGCCGGGCCGTCACGCTGGACATTCTCGCTGACGACGGCGCGCGTATTGTGGTTGCTGACGTGACGCAGGGTGGTCATGTCGCGGATCCGGCTGTACCGGACGATCGAGTATTGCTTCTTCTGGTCGGTGGCGTTGGTGTCGGACATCGTGGTTCACCTGGCGCTCGGCGGCGCAACTGGCCCAATTTTGATAAATGGGCGGAACTCACTCCGGGTAATTACTGCGTAATTACCCCCGTGAGCGATGGGGCTCCGCCCCCTCGACCCCCAAACAGCCCTCCGCTTCTCGCTTCGGGCCGTGGCTTTCCCGTCCGAGGGAAAGCCGCAGGGAAGAGGATGACGGGAAAAGCCGCGCCGCCGCCATGCGGACGGCGGCGCGGGTGCAGCGTATCAGCCGTGGCCGCCACCGGCCTTGTCCGCCTGATCGGCGTCGTCGCTGACGCCGAGCGGCATCTCGACCTGATCCTCTGTGGCGCGGCGGGCGTCGATGGCCGGCGCCTGCTCTTGCTCGTCAGCGACCGAATCCGCTACCGGCTCTTCTGCCAGAGCGGTGCTCGCGTCGTTGGCTACCTCGCTGACAAGGCGGTCGCCGTCGTCGTCAACGGTCGCGTGATCGGCGTCCGGCGCGGACGGCGTAATCGCCGCCGCGACCTTGTCCGGCGTGCCCGCCCTCAGCGCCTTGAACAGCGCGTCGCGCTCCTCCAGGCGGACAGTGAGCACGTCCGCCCGGCGCTTCGCGTCAGCCAGCGCCTCTTCGAGGTCCGCGACCTTGGCCAGCGCCGCGTCGCGCTGCGCTTCCGCGTCGGTCCAGTGATCGAGCAGGCCGTTGACCTCGGCCTGCGCGTCGTCCGCACGGCGCTCGGCGTCGGTGATGCGCAGCGTTGCCACGCGATCTAGATCACCGCCGACACTCCGCACCGCCCGCAGGAAGCTGCTCATGGCCTCGGCGGCGAAACGATCGACCGTTTCCCGGAACTCCGCCTGCACATGCGGCGGCACTTCCATGACCGGCGCGTGGTTCTCCGCCGCGCGACGCTGCTTCCAGTCGCGCACCTTCCTGTAGAACTCGCCGCTGGGCTCGATCTCGAGCGCCTTGGCGGCGTCGTAGGGGATCACTTCCGCGGGCGTGCACCCGCGCTCCTCGACCAGCTGGTCAAGCTTCTTGTCGAGGCCCGGCTGACGGACCCAATCACCGCTCTTCTTCATGTTACCGAACTCGCTGTCTGCGAGCCGGGCCATCCTTCGACACCTTCGATACCTGCGATATCGCAGGTATCGAAGGTTCATGATGGTGCGGATGGCATCCGGCTGCACATCGTCGTCAGCGCCTAGTCACCGTGCGGTGACCATGCGCGGTTAGATGATGACGGCGGCGGTTACTGACCCGCCCAGACCTGCGGCGGTCGGCTGAGATGCCGGAGAATGAGAGAGAACGGTGTCGCGATGACGCAGCCGGTCGCAACAGCACGGTCGCGCACCGCACGGACAAGATCCGACACGAGCAGCGCGAGCGCCAACGATGCGACGATAAGGAACCGGGCAACGCTCAACCAGTGTCGCCCGTCCCTCAGGATGCGGGCGACAGCGGCAAGCATTGTGCCGATCGCATGGATCACGGCATTGGTCATCGGCGCGCGTGCGTCGATATCCTGCACTGGGGATGCTGCCACGTGTTCCATACATGCATTATAGGCGGCTATGGGGTTTTCGCCAACGTGTCTGTTTGCACCTTACGTTGATCAAGCGGTCGGACGTTTCCGGCCGCACGCTACGACGCGGTCCCAGTCGACGGTCGTGTAATCGACGCGTTCCACCGCCTCCGACAGAATTTTCAGGCCGGCGCCACGAGCGTATTTCCTGCCGACGCTCACCGGAAATGAGTGACCGGTCAGCAGGTCGGAAATCTCCTCCTTGGTCTGCGGATCGTCCCGCAGCTTGCCTTTCAGTGAATGGCGGAACGAGTGATAAACATATTCAAGATCGGTGATGCCGGCGGCCCGGATTTCTGCCATCAGCTTGCGGGAGATGTTCTTCGCGCGGTCCCCATACTTCTCGTAGACGCGAAGGCCATCGAACAACCACTCGGCACCGGCCGCCCGTTGCCGCTCGACCAAGCGGAGGAACCCGGCCTCTACCGCGAGCCAGTGGACCGGGATGTTGCGGAGGCTGGTTCTCGTCTTGGCCCGCTTCGTGGTCTTGCCCTCGGCCTCTTCCTCGATGCGCTGGCGTTTCGGATCGCGCTCGATGGCAATATACCAGATGCCGTCTTCCTCTCGCACATTGGCCGGGCGCAGGTTGGCGAGCTCGCTGCAGCGGCAGCCGGTCAGCGGCGCCAGCAGCATGAACCAGAACAGCGCGCCATCGGGATCGACCGTCGCGTCCACCATCACCGGCCGCGAGAACAGCGTGCGCAACTGTTCACCGCTGAAGGGGAGGCGGTCGTCGTCGAACGTGTCTCCACGGTCGACCTTCACGCCGTCCGCCGGGTTGTGGTCGATCAGCGACATTTCGTTCTCGGCATGCGCCAGCGCCGTGCGAAGCGCCTGCAGGTTCTTTGCCGCCGTCTCGGGCGACACGATCCGCATCTTCTCCGCCGCCGCCAATGTCACCTGCTCGCGCAGCGGAAGCGACGACACGTCCTTCTTCGGCCGGTAGGGCAGCCGCTCCATGATGCGGCGGAAGTCGAGGACGGTGGCCTTCGTGATCGTCTCGACGGCCATGTCGCCGAACACCGAGATGAACCGGTCGATTGACGCCTGAAACTCGTCCTGCGTTTTGAGCGTCGCCTTCGTCTCCGCCCGCCACGCCTTGAACACCACGGAGAGCGGGGTGCCCACGGCCGAAACGGTTACAGGCACCGGTTGCTCAGCCGGCAGATGGGCGGCCATCGCTGTCATCATTGGCTGAAGCACGTTCTGAGCGCCCGTTGGCCAGTGCCCAAAACGGTGTTCAGCAAGGCGACGCAGGATGCGTTCGGCCACCGCCTCGAACAGCGGCCCCTTGGGCTTGAGCACGACGCCGGCCTCCAGTCCGACGATCTGCGTCTCGAACTCAGCGGCCTTCCAGTCTCGCGCCGACAGGTGGGCGCGCGCGACCTCGCGGAACGCGGCGCCCTTGAACAGCGGGTTGGTTTCGAACAGCTCGATGTTCATCGCAACGGCAACGCGATGCGCGAAGGTTGGGAACGCGCCCGTCGCGTCCGGCTGCTCTATTGGCCAGACATCGTCGTCCGGCTCGCCAAGCATGTCATCCTGCGCTTTGCTGGCGTAGCTCCCGCCCCAGTCCAGCCGTGCCCGGAAACCCATCATCTGCAGCATGGTGAAGCAGACGTGATCCAGGCCACGCGCGAGATCATAGTCCGCGGCGACATCGTGCGCTTTGACGTTCTTCCGAGCGAGCGCTTCAAATCCGTCCGAGACGATCTTGTCCGCCTGGTCGTCAATGGCGATCGCACCGGCGGCGTCCAGCGTCCTCATCAGCTCCTGCACCTCATGGAGCTTGCGGGCGTGCAGCGCGCGCGCTTCCACCATGTCGGCGGTGCCGAGCGTCTCCTTCCACTCGCGCTTGCCCACACGGTCACGATACCGCTCGGGCACGCCCATGCGGAACCAGTACATTCTAGACCGGGGATGACGCCACAAACCCGCCACGCGCAATCTCATCTTTGTGCCACCCTTTTGTATCACCGGGCGGCTGCTAAGTCGATGAAATGCGCCAGAGTGGCGGAAATCCGCGCTTCCTGAAGAAGCTGGTGACCCCTACGGGAATCGAACCCGTGCTTCAGCCGTGAAAGGGCCGCGTCCTAACCGCTAGACGAAGGGGCCGTGAGGCGAGGCGGCGCATTGCGGCAAAAGCGCTGAACGGTCAAGCCTCTTGTACGCCGCCCCTCGCTCAGTTCGCCCAGGCGGCGTCGTCGAGGTGCAATTCGGCCGCGGGGCGGCTGCCCCAATCATCGATCTTGGCGCGACCCGCCAGCCACAGCCGCCGCGTCGGCCCGGCGGCGAGCAGCGCTTGCCCTAGCGGCGTGTCGGCGGCGCGGAACGCCATCGCCTTGATGCTGCGTCCGTCTTCGCCCGCGACGATCGCGCGGACGTGGCCGTTGCCGACCACGTCGACCTTGATGGTGCGCACCGGCCCGACCGCGACGCGCGGCGACGGCCAGCCGGTGCCGTACGGCCCGCCCGCCTCCAGTGCCTGCACCAGGTCGGGCGTGACGCCGCCGGGCGCCAGCACGGTGTCGAGCAGCAGCGCGCGGTTCGCGGTCGCCTGCGCGACCGCCTCGGCGAGCCGCTCGTCGAGGAAGGCGGCGAGCGCGTCGATTCGGTCGGCGGCGACGGTCAGCCCCGCAGCCATTGCGTGGCCGCCACCGGCGACGAGCAGCCCGTGTTCCTTCGCCGCCAGGATCGCGGCGCCGAGGTCCACGCCGGTGATCGAGCGGCCCGATCCCTTGCCAACGCCGTGCTCGTCCACCGCGATGACGATCGCGGGCCGGCCGAGCTTCTCCTTCAACCGGCCCGCCACGATGCCGATCACGCCCGGGTGCCACCCCTGCCCCGCCACCACGACGACGCCGCGGTCGGCCACGATGCTCGTCTCCGCGCCCTCCTGCACGATCGCCTCGATCGCGCGGCGCTCCTCGTTCAACCGGTCGAGCTCGGCCGCGATCGCACGCGCCTCGCCCGCGTCCTGCGTGGTGAGCAACCGGACGCCCAGATCGGCGAGCCCGACGCGCCCGCCCGCGTTGATCCGTGGGCCGAGCGCGAAGCCGAGATCGGTCGCGGTCGGCGCTCGCGTCAGCCGCGACGCCTCGATCAGCGCGGCGATGCCGGGATTGCGGCGCCCCGCCATCACCTTCAGCCCCTGCGCGACGAACGCGCGGTTGAGCCCGCGCAGCTG
This sequence comes from Sphingomonas sp., assembly GCF_042095875.1. GTDB lineage: Bacteria > Pseudomonadota > Alphaproteobacteria > Sphingomonadales > Sphingomonadaceae > Sphingomonas. The sequence goes on along the minus strand of NZ_JBELMJ010000009.1, from coordinate 73,607 downwards.
CGCGACATCGGCGACGGTGCCGAGCGCGACGAGGTCGAGCAGGTCGAGCAGCCTGGGTTCGGCCCGGTCGGCGAAGTAACCGCGCGCCCTCAGCACCCGCACCGTGGCCGCCGCGAGCAGGAAGCAGACGCCGACCGCCGCGAGATGCCCGTGCGCAGCGCCGTCGGTCTCGTCAAGCCGGTTGGGGTTCACCACCGCGTGCGCGCGCGGCAGGTCGCTGGCGCATTTGTGATGGTCGACCACCAGCACGTCGACGGGCACGTCGGCCAGCGCCTCGAACGCCTGCGCGCCGCAGTCGACGGTGACGATCAGCGTCGCGCCCTCACCCGCCAGTAGGTGCATCGCGGCGGCGTTGGGGCCGTAACCTTCCTTCAGCCGATCGGGAATGTAGACGCGCGCGTCGCGGCCGAGCGCGCGCAGGAGCAGCACGAGGAGCGCCGACGAGGTCGCGCCGTCGACGTCGTAGTCGCCGAAGATCGCCACCGCCTCGCCGCGCTCCACCGCGTCGGCCAGCCGCGCGGCGCCCTTGTCCATGTCGCGGAAGATCGAGGGGTCGGGCATGAAGCCGCGGATCGACGGCGCGCGGTGATCGTCCAGCGCCTCGCGCGGGCAGCCGCGCGACAGCAGGATCTGCGTGACGAGATCGTCGGGAACGAACCCCGAGCGCTGGTCGTCGGCGAGCGCGCGCCACCGCCACGCCTGCCCGAGGATCGAGCGATCGATGTCCAGAACGTTCCGCATTAACGATACTTAGCCGATCGGCGACGCGCCGTCACGCGACCGCATCCTCACGCCTGCCGCAGGACCCAGGGATGCTCGCGGAACCACTTGGTGACGATGTACTTGACGCCGTCGACCACCGGCATGCCCTCGTGCAGGGTACGCGTGTTCGGGCGCCCGTCGGCTTCCATGTTGTTCCACGTCAGCAGCATGCCGCGGCGCGGCGACGCGCGCACGCCGCCCTGCGGGAACCAGGTCGCGCCGCCCTCCTCCACGTCGTTCAGGTAGATCATCGCGGTCCAGGTGCGCTGCCCGCCGCTCGCCTGCATCTGCGGCCAGTAGCTCTCGCCCTCGTGGAAGTAATCGTGGTGGGTGCGGAAATGCTGGCCCGGCGCGTAGCGCTGCCCCTGCATCGTCTCGCCGTGCGCGGGGTCGAGCCCGAGCGCGCCCGCGATTCGCTCGTCGATCGCGCGGATGTCGGGCGCGTTGCGGTCCATGTCGCAGCTCTCGCTGGTGCGGTTGGCGCCGTGCCCCGTGTCCGACAACAGGGTCGATGGCCGACGCCGCCGCTCGATCAGCGCGATCAGGTGATCGCACGCCTGGTCGTCGAGGAAGTCGAGGCAGCGATACGCCTGGATCGTCTCGCTCGGCAGCCGCGTCATCCGCGGATCGGCATCCAGCCGCGCGGCGACGCGCGCGCCGATCGCGGCGCGCGCGGGTGACGGATAACCGGGAGGAACGCTCGTGATCGCCATCCGTCCACCCTTGCAAGCCGAGACGGGCCAGGCAAGCCCGTCCGCGATCAGCCCGGCCGCGCGATCACCAGAACAGGTCGTGGACCACGTCGACGATCTCGCCCGTGTCGACGTCGACCAGGACCGCGTCGTTATAGTACCGCACCCAACGATACGGTCCGTAGGCATCGGGCAGGCGATAGGCGAACGGATCGTCGATCCAGTAGCTCTGCGCGAACAGCACGCTCGACAGCCGCGCGCCGACAGCGAAGCGGCGATAGCCGCTGTTCCAGCCGCTCGGCGCGTAGTAGCGCGGCAGGCGGAACGCGCCTCGGTTGCCGGTGCGGTAGCCCGCCCAATCGTAGCGGCGGTCCTGCCGCCAGCCGCGGTTCCACCCGCCACCGCCGCGCGCCCACTGCCGCGCGTCGTCGGAGCGCCAGTTCCAGTCGCGCCGGTCGTCGAAGTCGGAGCGGTCGTACCACGCCCGCTCGTCGCGGGCGCGCTGGTAGCGCCACGATGCCGCGTCGCGACCGCGCCATTCCCAGCGGCGCCGGTCTCCGGTCCGATCCGGGCGGGCGCTATCGGGGCCACGTTCGTCGCGGCCGGCGCGCGGGCGCCCGTCGCGGTCGGCGCGCGGCCGATCGGTGCCCGCGGGTCGATCGGGCCGCACCTGACCATCGTTACCGCGCCAGTCGGGTCGCTGACCGCGCTCACCCTGCGGGCGGTCGGGACCGCGGTCGCCGCGGTCGGAGCGCTGATCGCCGCGAGTTGGACGATCGGCGCGGTTCCATTCGCCGCGCTCCCGCGGCTCGGGTCGTTCGCGCCGCTGCCACGCGCCATTGTCGGCGGCGCGACTGCCCTGCTCGCGGCTCGGGCGCACCTCGCCGCGCTGCTGCGCCTCGATCCGCGCCTGCATGCGCGCGCGCATCGCGTCGCGCAGCCCGCCTTCCTGCGCCAACGCCACGCCCGGCAGCACACCCGCGACGGCGGCGAGCAGCCCGGCCATGAACGACTTTGTCTTACCCACCGCTGCCACCTCACGCTGTCGGCGCGCCGATCGCGCCGTTGAGGGGTATCGGCGTAGAAGGTCCGCGGCGAACCTTTGCTGAACCGCGCGGTCAGCCAGGTGAAAGCTTGGGCGTGCGCCGGGTCGATAACGGCGTCCCGGCTCAGCCGGCGACGCGCTCCACGATGATCGCGGGTGCCATGCCGCCCGCGGCGCACATGGTGACGAGGCCGTAGCGCTTCTCCTGCCGCTCCAGTTCGTCGACGATCGTCCCGATCAGGATCGCGCCGGTCGCACCGATCGGGTGGCCGAGCGCGATCGAGCCGCCGTTGACGTTGACCGTGTCGCGGTCGAGATCGAGGTCGCGGATGAACTTCTCCGCCACTACCGCGAACGCCTCGTTGATCTCCCACAGGTCGATGTCGTCCTTGCTCAGCCCGGCCTTTGCCAGCACCTTCTTCGCCGCGGGCACCGGCGCGTTGAGCATCAGCGTCGGATCGTCGCCGACGTTCGCCATCGCGACGATCCGCGCGCGCGGCTTCAATCCGTGCGCCTCGGCATAGTCCTTCGACGCCAGCAGCACCGCCGCCGCACCGTCGACCACGCCAGAGGAGTTGCCGGCGTGGTGGAAATGCCGGATGTCGAGATCGGGATAGCGGCGGTTGATCTGCTTGCGGAACGTGTCGCCGGCCGCGTTGTACGGCATGTCCGCCATCGCCGCGAACGAGGGTTTGAGCGCCGCCAGCCCTTCCGCGGTCGTCTGCGGTCGCGGGAACTCGTCGCGACCCAGCACCACGTTGCCGTCGTCGTCGGTCACCGGCACGACCGAGCGATCGAAGCGCCCCTCGTCCATCGCGACCTTGGCGCGCCGCTGCGACTCCAGCCCCAGCGCGTCGAGCGCTTCGCGGTCGATCCCCTCCATGCTCGCGATCGCGTCGCCGCACACGCCCTGGTGCGATTGCGGGTGGCTGAGGTCGAGCCGCCGGTTGCCCGACCCCATGCCGAGCATCGGCTTGCCCGCGTCCATGTCCTCCTGCCCCATCGCCGCGGTCAGGCTCATCATCTCGGTGCCGCCCGCGATGACCAAGTCTTCCATGCCGCTCATGATCTGTGCCGCGGCGAAGTTCACCGCGGTGATGCCACCGCCGCAGAAGCGGTCGAGCGTCGTGCCCGACGCCTTCACGTCGTACCCCGCGTCGAGCGCGGCCATGCGGCCCAGGTCGCCGCCCTGTGGCCCACGCTGCGTCGAGGTCGACCAGATGATGTCGTCTACTTGCCCCGTGTCGAGGTCGTTGCGGTCCTTGATCGCCTTCAAAGCGGTCGCGGCGAGGTGCTGCGGGTGCATGTGCGCGAGTGCGCCTTTTCCTTGCTTCCCGATGCCGCGCGGTGTGCGGACAGCGTCGATGATGTAAGCCTCGGCCATGCGATCCACTCTCCCGATCACCCGCGCACGGCCCTTTACCCGCGCGTCTTTCCGGCATAACCTTCGTTATGGTAGCTGACATGTCAAGCGTCGCGGATCGTCCGGCAGCCAGGCCCACGGGCGCGCGCGCGTCCGACCTGACTCCTGCCGCGTGGTTGGAGGCGGGGCAGTCGCTGCTGCGCCGCGGCGGCCTGCGCGCGCTCAAGCTGCGCCCGCTCGCCGAGGAGCTGCGCGTGTCGACCGGCAGCTTCTACCATCACTTCCGGGACTTCGACGATTATCAGGGGCAACTCGCGCGCTACTTCGCCGAGGATCAGGTGAGCGACCTGATCGACGCGCTGGAGCGTGCCACGCCTGATCCGATCGCGCGCATCCGCCTGCTCGGGCAGACGGTGCGCCGGCGCGGCTCGTCGCGGCTGGCGATCGCGATGCGCGCCTGGGCGGAGAGCGACCCGCGCGCGCGAGCCGCGGTCGAGCGGCACGACACGCTGATGCTCGATTTCCTGTCGCGCTGCCTGATCGCGGTCGGCTTCACGCGCGATGAGGCGGAGATCCGCGCCTACGGGCTCATCACGCTGGGCCTGAGCAAGGTATACGCGCCGCACCTCGACATGGTCTCGCTGTTCGACTCGCTGCTCGACATCATGGTGGCGAGGCCGGACTAGCCGTGCGTGCGCTGGTCGTCTCCGCGCTCTCGCCCGATTTGTCGGGCACCGCGCTGGCCGAGCTGCCCGCGCCCGAGCCGCGCGCGGGACAGGTGCTGATCCGCGTGCGGGCCGCCGCGCTCAACTACCCCGACCTGCTGATGACGCGCGGCGAGTATCAGCTGAAGCCGCCGACACCGTTCGTGCCAGGCATGGAGGTCGCGGGCGAAATCGTCTTGGGCGAGGGCTTCGCGCCCGGCGAAGCGGTCGTGGCGGGTACGCGGCTGGGCGGCTTCGCGGAGCTGGTCGCGGTCGACGCGGGGGCGGTCAGGCGCATGCCCGAGCGACTGACCTTCGCGCAGGCGGCCAGCATCGGCGCGACGTACCTGACCGCCTATGTCGCGCTGGTACGGCTCGCTCGGCTGGAGGCGGGCGAGTGGGTGCTCGTCCACGGCGCGACCGGCGGTGTCGGCTGGGCGACGGTCGACCTCGCCCGCGCGCTCGGCGCACGCGTGATCGCGACGGGACGCGACCTGGCCAAGCTCGACCTGCTCGCGCGCGAGCAGGCGGTCGAGGCGACGCTGACTGTGCCGGGCTTTCGCGAGCGGGTGAAGGAGATCACCGGCGGCGGCGCGGACGTGATCGTCGATCCCGTCGGCGGTGACGTGTTCGACGAATCGGTGCGCTGCGTCGCGTTCGGCGGTCGGTTGATGGTGGTCGGCTTCACCTCCGGCCGGATCGCGGAAGTGTCGACCAACATGCCGCTGATCAAGGGCTTCTCGGTCATCGGCGCGCGCGCGGGCGAGTACGGCCGGCGCTTTCCCGAGCGCGGCCGCGAGAATGTGGAAGCGATCTGGCGGCTGGCGGCGGAGGGCCGGATCAAGCCGCGGGTCGACCGAGAAGTGCCGCTCGACCGGTGGCGCGACGCGTTCGGGGCGATGCGCGACAGCCGGGTGGTCGGTAAGCTGGTGCTGGTACCGTGAGCTAGTTGAAGAAGGCGCGATCCCGCCGAACGAGCGGGCCGCGGGTTAAGGAGAGGAAGCAGATGCCCGGATACGATTACGTCATCATCGGCGGCGGCTCGGCCGGCTGCACGCTCGCCGCGCGGTTGAGCGAAGACCCGGCGGCGAGCGTCTGCCTGCTGGAGGCGGGCGGCGCGAACAAGGAGCTGCTGGTGCGGATGCCCGCGGGGGTCGGCAACCTGATCAAGGAGAAGGGCAAGCACAATTGGGGCTTCTGGACCGAGCCGGAGCCGCACCTGAACAATCGCCGGCTGTGGTGGCCGCGCGGGCGCGGGCTGGGCGGATCGTCGGCGATCAACGGCATGATCTACATGCGCGGGCACCAGCGCGACTACGACGACTGGCGGCAGATGGGGCTGACCGGCTGGGGGTGGGACGACGTGCTGCCCTATTTCCGCCGGCTGGAGGGGCATCATCGCGGGCCGAGCGACGGGCTGCACGGCCACGACGGTCCGCTACACGTCTCGGCGGGTGAGAGCGACAGCCCGTTCCACGACGCGCTGATCGAGGCCGGGCGGCAGGCGGGCTACCCGGTCACCGACGATTTCAACGGCGCCGAACAGGAAGGCTTCGGCCGCTACGACCTGACGATCAGCGACGGGCAGCGCTGGTCCGCCGCCGCCGCCTATCTGCGCCCGGCGCTCGCCCGCCCCAACCTGACCGTTTTCACCGGCGCGCGCACCTCGCGCATCGTGGTCGAGCGCGGACGCGCGGTGGCGGTCGAGTATCTGCGCGGGGGGGAGCAGGCGCGGGTCGAGGTGCTGGGCGAAGCGTTGCTCGCCGCCGGCGCGGTGCAGTCGCCGCACATCCTGCAACTGTCGGGCATCGGTGACGCGGCGGCGCTGCGCGAGGTGGGCGTCAAACCGGTCCACGACCTGCCCGGCGTCGGCGCCAACATGCAGGATCACCTGGACGTCATCATGAACTGGACCACCAAGGGGCTGGTCACCGGCTATTCGGCGACGCGCGGCCTCTCGATGCTCAAGACGGGCATCAACTACATGCTGCGCGGGCAAGGATTGGGGCGGCAGCAGTTCCTTGAATCGGGCGCGTTCCTGCGCTCGCGCGAGGGGCTGGAGCGGCCCGACGTCCAGATCCACGGCGTGCTCGCGATCATGCGCGACCACGGGCGGACGCAGGTGAAGCAGGACGGCTTCTCGCTCCATCTGTGCCAGTTGCGCCCGGAAAGCCGCGGACGGATCACCCTCGCCTCGCCCGACCCCACCGCCGATCCCATCATCTACGCCAATTACCTATCCACCCACGAGGACCGCCGCGTCATGCGCGCGTGCGTGCACATCGGGCGCGACGTGGCGAGCCAGCACGCGCTCGATCCCTACCGCGCCGACGAGATCTTCCCGGGCGCGCAGGTGCGCAGCGACGAGCAGATCGACGCCTGGGTCCGCGCCACCGCCGAGACGATCTACCATCCGGTCGGCACGTGCAAGATGGGCGCGGACGGAGATCCGATGGCGGTGGTCGACGGCGAGTTGCGCGTGCGCGGGATCGATCAGCTGCGTGTGATCGACGCGTCGGTGATGCCGACGTTGGTCGGATCGAACACCAACGCGCCGACGATCATGATCGCGGAGAAGGCGTCCGACATGATCCGCCGCCGCGAGACCGCGCTGGCGGCGTAGCGGGCGCCCCGGCCGACCTCAGCGGCCGGGGCGCGGTTGCTCGCAGATCGCGTGCAGCCGCGACACCAGCTCGTCGCGCGTGAAGGGTTTGCGGATCACGCGCTCGTCCGGCACGTCGCGGATCGCGTCCAGGTCGGCGTAACCGGTGACAAACAGGACCGGCAGGCCGGGCCGCTGCCGCTGCGCGAGGACGCGGAACTGCGCGCCGTTCATGCGCGGCATCGCGAAGTCGGCGACCACCGCGTCGACGTGGTCGAGCTGTTCCAGCGCATCGAGCGCGCCCTGCCCGTCGGCGGCCTCGATCACGCGGCAGCCCGCCTCGCGCAGCGTGTCGGCGGTGACGCTGCGCACCGCGTCCTCGTCGTCGAGCACCAGGATCGTGCGCCCGGCGACATCGGGGGGCGCGACGACCTGCTCGGCCGTCGGCGCCGTCACCGCCGTGCCGCGCGGCAGGAACACGCTGACCGTCGTGCCGCGGCCCGGCGCGGTGTCGATCCGCACCCCGCCGCCCGACTGCTTGGCGAAGCCGAACACCTGCGCGAGGCCCAGCCCCGATCCCTTGCCGATCTCCTTGGTGGTGAAGAACGGCTCGAACGCGCGCGCCAGCACCTCGTCGCTCATGCCCGTGCCGGTGTCCGATACCGACACGGCGACGTAGTCACCCGCGGGCGGTTCCTCCTGACGCTCGGGTGCTTGGCGCGACACGTTGGCGGTCGCGACCGTCAGCGTGCCGCCATCCGGCATCGCGTCGCGCGCGTTGATCGCCAGGTTGAGGATGATCAGCTCGGTCTGGGTCGGGTCAACCAGCGCGGGCCACAGCCCGTCCGCCAGCGTCGTTTCCACCGCGATCGCGCGACCCAGCGTGCTCTGCATCAGCGCCCCCATGCCCGACACCAGGCAGTTCAAGTCGACCGTCCGGGTTTCCAGATGCTGGCGCCGCGAGAAAGCGAGTAACTGCGCGGTCAGCGTCGCGCCGCGCTGCGCGGCGGTACGGACGTGATCGAGCCGTGTCAGCGTGCGCTCATCGAGCCCGGCACGCTGCGCGGTTCGCGCGATCACGTCGACGTTGCCGAGCACGACGGTCAGCAGGTTGTTGAAATCGTGCGCGACACCCGAGGTCAGCTGGCCGATCGCCTCCAGCCGCTGCATTTGGTGCAGCGTTTCCTCGACGCGCTCGCGCTCGCCGATCTGCTCGCGTAGCTCGGCCGTCCGCTCGGCTATGCGCGCTTCGAGCGCGGCGCCGGCGAGATGCGCGTCGGTCACGTCGACCGCGCAGCCGACGTGGCCGAGAAACACGTCGCCGACCAGATGCGGTCGCACCTCCGCGTGGATCCAACGCGGCTCGCCCGCGGCGGTGCGGACCAGAAAGTCGCGGCCGAGCGACCTGCGCTGCTCGAGGAACGCGGGTCGCGCGGCGTTGAAGGCGTCGAGGTCCGCCTCGCACAGGACGGCGGGCCAGCCCTCGCGCAGCATGCGCTCGGGCGCGACGCCGAGCATCGTCTCGAACCCACGGTTGGCGAACACCGTTTGCCCGTGCTCGTCCGACATCCACACCAGCGCGGGAAGACTGTCTGAAAGCGCACGGAAGCGCCGCTCGCTCTCGCGCAGCTTCTCGCCCGCCGCCTTGCGCCGCGTCACGTCGATCAGGCTGCCGAGCGCGCGGGTGCACTCGTTCGCGGCGTTGAAGAACGCGCGGCCCTTGGACGTCAGCCAGCGTATCTCCCCCGTACCCGGCCGGACAATGCGATACTCGACGTCGTAGTTCGCGCGGCGCTCCGGATCGGTCGTCGCCTCCAGCGCGGCGCGCACCATGTTTCGGTCGTCCGGGTGGATGCAGTTGTAGAAATCCTCGATCGTCACCGGCCGGTCGAGCGGCAGGCCGAAGATCGCCTTGGCGCGCGTCGAGCAGCTGAGCAGCCGCGCGGGCACGTCGGCGTCCCAGGTGCCGATCTCTGCCGCCTCGGTCGCCAGTTCCAGCGACTCGCGGCTCGCGACCAGTGCCTCTTCGGCGCGGTAGCGCTCGGTCACGTCGATGCCCTCGACGAACACGCCGGTCACCGTGCCCGCGGCGTCCTTGATCGGTTGATAGACGAAGTCGAGCAGCCGCTCGCTCGTTCCCTGCCCATCGTCGCCCGCCAGCCGCAACGTCCGGTTCTGCCCGAAGAACGGCGTGCCCGTCGTCACCACGGTGTCGAGCAGGTCGAGGAAACCCTGCTCGACCGCCTCTGGCACCGATTCCGCCAGCGTGCGACCGACGACCTCGCGACCACCGAGCAGGCGGCGGTAGGAGGCGTTGGCGAGCTCGAAGCGGTGCCCGGGCTCGCGCAGCACTGCCATGAAGCTCGGCGCGGCGTCGAACATCTCGGCCAGCCGCGCGCGATCCTCCGCCACCGCGCGCGCCGCGCGCACCCGCTCGGTCGTCTCCGACACGATGCACAGTACGCCGCCGACCCGCCCGTCGCTCAAGGGTACCGCGGAGTAGGAGATGTCGAAGAACACCTCCTCGCCGTAGCCGTGGCGTTCGATGTAAAAGGGCCGATCCTTGGCGGCATAGGTCTCGCCGGTGGTGCGCACGTGGTCGAGCAGCGGCCTCAGGTCGTCCCACAGCTCGCTCCACGCCTCGCACGCCGGGCGACCGAGCGCGGCCGGATGCTTGTCGCCGATCGTGGGGGCGTAGGCGTCGTTGTAGAAGGCGACGTAATCCTCGCCCCAGAACAGCACGATCTCCGCCGCGGCAGGCAGCAGCAGCGCGACCGCGTTGACCAGCTCGACCGGCCAGCCATGGATCGGCCCGACCGGCGACTGGCGCCAATCGTGCGCGCGGATGCGCTCACCCATGTCGGAGCCGGCGAACAGGGCAGTCGGTGGGCGAACCTCGTTCATCGTGCCGACAGGATTTAACGGAGGGCATGACGCGCGCAAGTTGGCATTTGCCGGGTCGAGCGCCTAACACCCGGCCCCATGAGCGAACGTTTCCGGTCGATCCACCATCACCGCATGCTGCGCGTCGCGGCGGCGACCCCGCGCGCCACGGTCGGCGACGCCGCCGCCAATGCCGACGCGACGATCGCACTCGCGCGGGAGGCGCACGACCGCGCGGTCGATCTGGTGGTCTTTCCCGAGTTGAACCTCACCTCCTACGCGATCGACGACCTGCACTTGCAAGCGGCGATGCAGGCAGCGACGCTCGCCGCGATCGAGGCGGTACGCGCCGCCAGCATCGACCTGCGCCCCGTCCTGCTGGTCGGTGCCGCGATCGAGCGGAACAATCGGCTGTACAATTGCGCGGTCGCGATCGCGCGCGGGCGCGTGCTGGGCCTGGTGCCCAAGACGTTCCTGCCCAACTACCGCGAATATTACGAGAAACGCTGGTTCGCGAGCGGCATGGGGTTGACCGGGCTCGACCTCTCGATCGGCGGCGAGCGCGTGCCGTTCGGCACCGACCTGATCTTCGCCGCCGACGACCTGCCGCAATTCGTGTTCCACGCCGAGATCTGCGAGGATTACTGGGCGCCCACCCCGCCCTCCACGGGTGGCGCGCTCGCCGGCGCGCTGGTGTGCTGCAACCTGTCGGCATCGAACGTCGTCATCGGCAAGTCGCGCGAGCGGATGATGCTGTCGGCGTCGCAGTCGGCGCGCGCGATCTGCGCCTACGTCTACTCCGCCGCCGGTCCGGGGGAGAGCACCACCGACCTCGCCTGGGACGGCCAGGGCAGCGTGCACGAACTGGGCGAGCTGCTCGCCTCGTCGAGCCGCTTCGCGCGCGCGCCCGAACTGCTCGTCGCCGACGTGGACTGCGAGCGGTTGATCCAGGAACGGTTGCGCAACGGCACCTTCAACGATGCGGCCCGCGCGCTCGATCATCCAGAGTACGGCACGCGGCGCGTCGCGTTCGCGCACCAGCCCGACTATTCCGACGTCGGCCTGCACCGCGAACTCCGTCGTTTCCCCTTCGTACCCAACACGCCCGACAAGCTCGACGAGGATTGTTTCGAGGCATTCAACATCCAGGTCGAGGGGATCGCCAAACGCTTGCAGGCGGTCGGCGCCGAGCGGCTGGTGATTGGCGTGTCGGGCGGGCTCGATTCGACCCACGCGCTGATCGTCGCGGCCAAGGCGCTCGATCGGCTCGGCCGTCCGCGCTCCGAAATAATCGGGATCACCATGCCCGGCTTCGCGACGAGCGAGGGGACGAAGGGCAACGCCTGGGCGCTGATGCGCGCGCTGGGGTGCACCGCGGAGGAGATCGACATTCGCCCCGCTGCGACGCGGATGCTCGCCGACATGGGTCACCCGTTCGGCCGCGGCGAGCCGGTCTACGACGTGACGTTCGAGAACGTTCAGGCGGGGCTGCGCACCGATTACCTGTTCCGCATCGCCAACCAGCGCGGCGGATTGGTGGTCGGCACCGGCGACCTGTCCGAGCTCGCGCTCGGCTGGTGCACCTACGGCGTCGGCGACCAGATGAGCCATTACGCGGTCAACGCGGGCGTGCCCAAGACGCTGATCCAGTTCCTGATCCGCTGGGCGATCGACACCGACCAGTATGACGCGGAAACCGACCGCGTGCTCGCCGCGATCCTGGGCACCGAGATCTCGCCCGAACTGGTCCCGGGCGAGCAGTTGCAGAGCACCGAATCGAAGATCGGACCGTACGCGCTCAACGACTTCTTCGCGCATTACGTGATCCGCCACGGACTCGCGCCGTCCAAGATCGCGTTCCTCGCCTGGCACGCGTGGCGCGACGCGGACGCGGGTCAGTGGCCGATCGGCTATCCCGAGGAGTCCAAGACCGCCTACGACCTGGACACGGTCAAGCTGTGGCTCGAGCGGTTCCTGTTCCGCTTCTTCCAGATCAGCCAGTTCAAGCGCTCGGCAATCCCGAACGGGCCGAAGGTGTCGTCGGGCGGCGCGCTGTCGCCGCGCGGCGACTGGCGGGCGCCGTCGGACGGCACCGCCAAGGTGTGGCTCGACGAACTGGCGGCGAACGGGCCGTAGCGCGCTGGCACTTCGATGAACCTCCGCGCCTCCTGCCCGTTGCGGCAGAAACGGCGGAGAACGGCGATGGACGAGACGGGAACGACACGGCGCACGGTGCTGGGCGGCGCGGCCGCGGCGGCTGGCATGGTGCTGGGCAGCGGCGCGGCGGATGCGCAGGGTGGCACCGGCGGCACGCCGGCGCAGGGCAATCCGCCCGCCGGATTGCAGGACCCGCGGACCAAATACACCAGCGAGCCCTTTCCCGAGCAGCGCCAGCCGTGGCCCGCGCTGCAGAGCAAGATGACGCCGCGCCCCGACTGCGGCGAGACCTCGTACAAGGGCTCGGGCAAGCTCACCGGTCGCAGAGCGCTGGTGACGGGCGGCGACAGCGGCATCGGGCGTGCCGCCGCGATCGCCTTCGCGCGCGAGGGCGCGGACGTCGCGATCAACTATTACCCGACCGAGGAACCCGACGCGCAGGAGGTGGCGCAGCTGATCCGCGCCGCCGGTCGCAAGGCGGTGCTGTTGCCCGCCGACATCCGAGCCCGCGACAATTGCGAGAGGATCGTGGCGGGTGCAATCAAACAACTCGGCGGGCTTGATATCCTCGTCAACAACGCCGCATACCAGCAGAGTAAGGAGAGCATCCTCGAAATCAGCGACGAGCAGATGGTGCGGACGTTCGAGACCAATTACTTCGCGATGTTCCGCATCAGCAAGGCCGCGGTGCCGTCGATGCCGCCGGGTTCGGTGATCATCAACACCGGCTCGGTCAACAGCTACGATCCGGGCGAGGAGTTGCTCGACTACGCCTCCACCAAGGGCGCGATCCTGATCTTCACCAAGGGTCTGGGCAAGCAGCTGGCCAAGCGCGGCATTCGCGTCAACATGGTAGCGCCGGGCCCGTTCTGGACGCCGTTGCAGGTCGCGGGCGGGCAGTTGCCGGGCACCATGAAGGAGTTCGGCCAGGACACGCCGCTCGGCCGCGCGGGCCAGCCCGCCGAGCTGGCGGCGCATTACGTCCTGCTCGCGTCGGGCGAGTCGAGCTACACCACCGGTGCCGCGGTCGGCGGGAACGGCGGCAAGGGCAACCCGTAAGCAGTCAGCGGCCGAGGATGCGGCGATAGAGCGCCAGATACTCCTCGGCCATCCGCTCCACGCTAAACCGCTCCACGACGGTGCGGCGACACGCGGCGCGGTCGATCGCGTCCACGCGGTCGACCGCGTCGATCGCCTCGTCCGTGCTGTCGACCAGGAAACCGTTGACGCCGTGCTCGATCAGTTCGGGCATTGATCCGCGCCGCATCGCGATCACCGGCGTCCCGCACGCCATCGCCTCGATCACCGAGAGACCGAACGGCTCGTCGAAGTTGATGAGGTGGAGCAGCGCGCGGGCGTTCCCCAGCGCCCGCACCCTCGCCTCGCCGCCGACCGCGCCGTGGTAGCGGACGGCCGTGCCGTCCACGTGCGGCGCGACGTCGCGGTCGAAGTAACCCTGGTCCTGTACGATGCCGTAGAGGTCGAGCGCGCGCCCGCTCGCGCGTGCCGCCGCGATCGCCTCCGCCGCGCCCTTGTCAGGATGCATGCGGCCGAAGAACAGCAGGTCGTCGCTGCCCGCCGCGTCGAACGCGAAGTCGCCGACCGGGATACCGTGGTGGATCGTCGCGGCGTAGCGCAGCCGCACGTGCCGGTCGGCGTCGCTGATCGCGACGTAATGGACGTGATCCTGGAACGGCTCGTACATCGGCAGGATGCGGTCGGAGCCGAAGCCATGGATCGTCGTCACGACGGGCGTCTTCACCAGGGCCGCGAAGGCGTGCGCGGGGAAGTCGGCCTGATTGTGGATGATGTCGAACTCATCCGCGCGCGCGAACACGTGCGAGAGGTGGCGATACTCCCACACCTTGGCATCGACGCTCGGGTCCTCGTTGTAGGAGGCGGGCGCGACGCCGTCGAGCTTCGCCGCGGTCACGCTGTCGAGCGTCGCGAACAGCGTCACGTCGACGCCGAGCGCGACCAGCGCCTCGGTCAGCAGCGAGGTGACGAGCTCCCACGGACCGTAGTGGCGCGGCGGCGTGCGCCACGCGATCGGCGCTAGCATCGCGACGCGGATGGTCACGCCGGCCTCAGCTCGAGGATCAGACCCTCGTCGGGTGCGAGCGTCGCGTCGCCGGCGCGCGTCGGGCGGGTCGATTGCATGACGGCGGCGATGGCGGTTCCACGCGGCAGGATCAAGCGTCGCGGCGAGGCCGACAGGTTGAGCACGACCAGCAATCGTTCCTCGCCGTACGTCCGCTCGAACGCGAGCACGTCCTCGTCCGACATCGCGGGCGCGTAGCCGCCGATCGACAAGGCCGGCGTCCGCCGTCGTAGCGCCAGGAGGTCGCGGTAGAGCGATAGCATCGACGCCGCGTCACGCGATTGCACCGCGACGTTGCGAGTCCGCCAGTCGTCGTGGAGCGGCAGCCACGGCTCGCCGCTGCCGAACCCCGCGTTCGCGCCATCGTCCCACGCCATCGGCGTGCGCGACCGGTCGCGCCCGATGTCGAGCGTCGGCTGGCGGAAATGCTGCGGGTCGCGGATGCGGTCGGGCGGGATCGTCACCGGCCCGATGCCGATCTCGTCGCCCTGGTAGAGCGTCGGCGTGCCGCGCAAGGTGAGCAGCAGCATCGCGGCCACGCGTGCCTGCGCCTCGCCCACCCGCGCGGCGATCCGCGGCGCGTCGTGGCTGCCGATCACCCAATTGGGCCAGCCGTGCGCGGGGATCGAGCGCTCGTACGCGTCGATCACGCGCGCGAGCGTATCGGCGTGCCACGGCGTCTCGATCAGCGCGAAGTTGAACGGCAGGTGCACCTCCGGCCGCGCGGGCGTGCCGTGCCAGCGCGCGAGACGATCGTTCGGCAGGAATATCTCACCGACCAGCACCCGCGCGCCGTAGCTGTCGGCGAGCGCTCGGAACTCGGCGGCGATCGCGTGCGCCTCGGGCTGGTCGGTCGAGTGCAGCTGGATCAAGCGATCGCGCTCGGTGATCCCCGCGTGCCACGCCGGGTTCGGCGGATTGTCGGGCAACCCCTCCGCCTTCACGATGTGCCATAGCACGTCGATGCGGAAGCCGTCGACGCCGCGATCGAACCAGAATCGCAGCACGTCGGTCATCGCCGCGCGCAGATCGGGGTTGCGCCAGTTGAGGTCGGGCTGCTGCTTCAGGAAAGCGTGGAGGTAATATTGGCCGGTCGCCGCGTCATATTCCCACGACGATCCGCCGAAATCGCTGATCCAGTTGTTCGGCGGCCCACCGTCGGAGGCGGGATCGCGCCAGATGTACCAGTCGCGCTTCGGATCATCCCGCGACGACCGGCTCGCCTGGAACCAGGGATGCTGGTCGGAGGAATGGTTCGGCACGAAGTCGAGCAGCAGCTTCAACCCGCGCGCGTGGACCGCCGCGATCAGCCGGTCGAACGCGGCGAGATCGCCGAACAGCGGCGACACGTCGCAGTAATCGGCGACGTCGTAGCCGAAGTCCGCCATCGGCGAGGGGAAGATCGGCGACAGCCAGATCGCGTCCACGCCGAGCGCCTGGACGTGGTCGAGATGCGCCTCAACACCTTCAAGGTCGCCGACACCGTCGCCGTTCGCGTCGGCGAAGGAGCGCGGGTAGATCTGGTAGATCGTGCCGCGCTGCCACCAAGGGACATCATCGTGAGCGAGCGTCATGTCGCCGTGCCTAGCACGCCCAAGGTGACCGCCTTCAACGCAAAGGCTGGCACTCGGCCGTGACCTGCCCTTGCGATCACGGCCGACCGCCCCGCCCGATCAACGGCGCAGCACGGGCAGGTCGATGTACGATGACGCGTCGCCCGCGTGATGGACCTGGTTGTGCGCGACCACCATCCGCGTCTCCCGCTCATTGTCGCCGCCGGTGTTCAGGTTGCGCACGAACTTGGGGAAGTTGGACGAGGTCACCTCGACGCGGATCCGGTGCCCGGGCAGGAAGGTGTTGCTGGTCGTGATCGGCGTCGGCTTCAGCGTGTACACCTGACCCTTCGCCATCATCACCGGTTGCGCGAAGCCGTCGCGGTAGCGCGCGCGCAGGATCGTGTCGCCCAGTATATAGGCGGTACCATCGGGCGCGACGTCGACCAGCTTGACCGCGAAGTCGGTGTCGAGTGCGTCCGACGACACCTTCAGCACCGCCTGCACGAAGCCGGTCACGTCGGTCGGCTGCGTCAGCGCGTCGCTGGTATAGACCAAGACGTCATCGCGCGCCTCGATCACTCGCTGGTCGAACGCACCCGCCGTCACCAGCCCGCCGTTGCAGCAATCGCCGCCGCCGATCGTCTGCACCGGGTCCGCGGGATCGTAGGTGAAGCGATCCGCGGTCTCACCCGCGGGCGGCGCGGCCGCGTCGAGGCGCCCGTCGCCCGCCAGTCCGTTGGCGCGCCCGCCCGAGCGCAGGTAGAGCCGCATCGTCGTCGTGCCCGCGGGCGGCCACTGCGCGGCACTGGTCCAGCGGTTCGCCCCCATGTTGTAGTAGCGCACCGCCGGCGTGGTCGGGGGGAACGCCTGCCGCTCGCCCTTCAACCAGCGGTCGAAAAAGGCCCAGACCTGCCCGTCGACGTCGAAGCTGGTGTCGCCCAGCTCGCGGTCGCCCGAGGTGAAATTCGGACCCAGCCTGGAGAAGGCGCAATGCGTGTTGGGCGCGACGACGACGTACTGGTTCGCGCTCGCTTCCGCGTCGGACTTCACCGCGCGCGCGTGGTTGAACAGCGCCATGTTCGGCCCGATCGACACGTCGTACCAGCTGTTGAACCACAAGGCAGGCACGCCCCAGCCCTTATCGTCGTGGTACAGCCCGCCCGTGCGCCACGCCGGATCGGCGGGTCCCTTGCGCGCGGTGAACTGCTCGAACGTCGCCGGCGGCTCGCCCAGATCCTTGAGCAGGTCGGCATAGGGCAGATGCTTGATCTGCGTCGGCCAGTTCACCTCGGGCTTCTTGGCGTCGAGATCGTTGTACCGCGCGATGCGCGCGCGCGTCGGCTGGTCGAGTCCATGCGGCAATTGGGCGCGCAACGGATTGTCGATCCCGTACAGCCAGACGTGGAACAACGTGCGCGGCACGCCGCCGGTGTACCAATTGCCCTGTTCCTCGAACGCGCCGACCTTGCCGATCCCCGCGCCCGACGCCATCGGCACCATCGCGGCGTGCGCGGGATGGTTCATCCCCGCCAGCGCCAGCTGCCATTCCGCCGACGACGAGCAGCCGAGCGTGCCGACCTTGCCGTTCGACCACGGCTGCTTGGCGATCCAGGTCAGCGTGTCGTAGCCGTCGGTCTGCGGCAAGCCGAGGATCTCGTATTTGCCTTCGGAGAAATAGCGGCCGCGCTCGCTCTGCACGACGAAGGCGTAGCCGCGCTTCACCGCCTCCAGCGCGCGGCGGCTGGTCGCGGTCTTGTAGGCGAGTTCGTTGTACGGGGTCTTCCACAGGACCGTCGGCAGCGGCCCCCTGGCATTCGCCGGACGGTAGATGTTGGTGGCGAGCCCGACACCGTCGCGCATCGGCACCATGGCGATCATCTCCACGCTTGCCTTCTGCGCCAGCTCGCGCGCGATCGCGGCGTCGGAATATTTGGCGTAATCCTGCGCGGGCGCGGCGGCGGCGAGCGACACGGCGGCGGCCGCACCGAGCAGCTTGGCGATTGCGTTCATCGGCGCGGTCTCTCCTGTTTCGCGGCGCTGGGTAGCCGATCTAAGCCGCGTCCGGCGGGCTGCGTCAACGGGCACGCGCGCGGACCGAAGTCGGGCGTCGCTCGTTCAGCGGCAATGCGCGCGATCGAGGTAATTGGTTTGACCAAGACGGTCGGCGGCGACCGGCGGCTGTTCGCCGACCTGGCGATGGCGATCGACCCGGGAGAGCTCGTCGCGATCACCGGCGAGTCGGGCGTGGGCAAGTCGACGCTGCTCAACATCCTGGCCGGGCTGGACGACGCCGATGCCGGCGACGTGCGCGTCGGGGGGGTCGCGCTGGCGCCGCTGGACGAGGCGGCGCGGACGCGGCTGCGGCGCGAGCGGATCGGCTTCGTGTTCCAGGCCTTTCACATCCTGCCCTACCTGACGCTCGAGCAGAATGTCGCGCTGCCGCTCGCGCTGATCGCACCAGATGCTACGGCCGCGCGGGCGCGGGCGGGCGAGATGCTGGGCGAGGTCGGGCTGGGGACGCGCGGACGCGACTACGCGCGCGACCTGTCCGGGGGCGAGTTGCAGCGCGTGGCGATCGCGCGCGCGCTGGTCCATCAGCCGGCGGTGATCCTGGCCGACGAGCCGACCGGCAACCTCGATCCCGACACCGCGCGGCGTGTCCTCGACCTGTTCGCGCGCGCCGTTAGGTCGCGCGGCGCGGCGGCGGTGATCGTCACGCACTCGGCCGCCACCGCCGCCGTCGCCGACCGCGTGCTGACCCTGACCCGGTCGGGCCTGACCGCGCCGCCGCGCGACGCAATGGTGGGCGGTGGCTGAGCCCGGGCTGCTCCGGTCGAGGCTCGCGATCGGCTGGCTGGTCGCGGGCGAGTGGCGCTGGCATCCGGGACGCTTCGCCGCCATCGCGATCGCGATCGCGGTCGGCGTGGCGCTCGGCTTCGCGGTGCACCTGGTCAACGGATCGGCGCTCGCCTCGTTCGAGCAGGCGGTGAGCGGGGTCAACGGCGCCGCCGACCTGCGGGTGCGCGCACGCTCCCCGCTCGGATTCGACGAGCAGCTCTACCCGCGGGTCGCGACCGCCGCGGGGGTCGCCGACGCCAGCCCGGTGGTCAGCCTGTCGGCGCGCATCGGGGATCGGCCGGGACGCGGCGCGTTCACCTTGCTGGGGCTCGACGTCATCCGCGCTGCCGCGGTCACGCCGGGCCTGATCGGCGCGCGCGCGACCGGGCCGGACGCCGGAGGCGACGACGTGTTCGCCGCCGACGCCTTGTTCCTCTCGCGCGCCGTGATGACGGCGACGGGCGCGCGTGTCCGGCAGCGGGTCGTCGTCACCGCCAACAGGCGCGCTGCATCGTTCGTCGTCGCAGGGACCCTGCCCGGCGTGGCGGACGGACAGGCGATCGGCACGATCGACATCGCCGCGGCGCAGTGGCGGTTCGATCGGCTGGGCCGGCTCGATCGGCTCGACCTGAAGGTCGACGATCGCGCCGCCGCCGAGGCCGCGCTGCCCGGCCTGATCGGCGCGAACGCGGTCGTCGCCACCACGCAGAGCGAGGCACAACAGGGCAATGCGCTCAGCCGCGCGTACCGCGTCAACCTCGACATGCTCGCGCTGGTCGCGCTGCTGACCGGCGGGTTCCTGGTGTTCTCCGCGCAGTCGCTGTCGGTGGCGCGCCGGCTGCGCGCGTTCGCGCTGATCCGCACGCTCGGCCTGCCGCGCGGCGGGATCATCGCCGCGGTCGCGCTGGAAGGTGCGGTCATCGGCGTGGTCGGTGCCGCCTTGGGGCTCGCGGCGGGCTACGCGCTGGCGGCGCTGGCGCTGCGATGGTTCGGCGGCGACCTGGGTGGCGGGTACTTCGCAAGTGGGAGCGCGGCGGTCGTGTTCCAGCCGGTCGCAGCGGCGAGCTTCTTCCTGCTCGGGCTGGCGGCGGCGATGCTCGGCAGCATCCTGCCCGCGCGCGCCGCCGCGCGTGCCGCGCCCGCCGCCGCGCTGAAGAACGCGGGCGACCTGCTCGACCCGCGCGCACCGGTGCGGTGGCGCGCGGCGCTGCTGCTGCTCCTCGCGGGCGGTGCGGCCGCGCTGCTGCCGGCGGTGGCGGGGCTGCCGGTGTTCGGGTTCGTCGCGATGGCGCTGCTGCTCGCGGGCGGCGTGGCGGGCGTGCCGTGGCTGGTGCGATGGGTGCTCGCGCCGTGGCGGACGCGCGAGATCGCGGGCGTGCCGCGCGCGCTGGCGCTGCGCCACGTTCAAGGCGCGCCGGGTCAGGCCGCCATCGCCTTGTGCGGCATCGTCGCCTCCACCGCGCTGATGATCGCGATGGCGACGATGGTGACCAGTTTCCGCGGCGCCGTGGACGAGTGGCTGACGCAGGTGCTGTCGGCCGACCTCTACCTTCGCGCCGACGGTGCCGCGCTGGACGGAGCGACGCAGCGCCGGATCGCGGCGCTGCCCGGCGTCGGCGAGGTCGCGTTCAGCCGCCAGCTGCCGCTGTCGATCGCCGCCGACCGCCCCCCGGTGACGCTGATCGCGCGACCGGTGCGCGAGGGCGCGCGCGATCCGTCGCTGGTGCTCATCGACCGCGCGCCGGTGCCCGCCGGCGCGACGCCGATCTGGGTGTCGGAGCCTGCCGCCCGGCTGTACGGCTGGACGCCCGGTCGCGCGGTCGCGCTGCCGATCGGAGGACGAAGCACCACGTTCCGGGTCGCGGGCGTGTGGCGCGACTACGCCCGGCAGCAGGGCGCCATCGTCATCCGCAACCGCGACTACGTCCGACTGACCGGCGACCGCCGCCGCGACGAGGTGGCGGTCACGCTGGCGCCCGGCACCGACGCGGCGACCCTGCGCGGGCGGATGACGGCCGTGCTGCCCGCCGGCGTATCGATCGCAGAGCCGGCGACGCTCCGCCGCTTCGCGCTGGGATTGTTCGACCGCAGCTTCGCGATCACCTACGTGCTGGAGGCAGTCGCGATCCTGGTCGGGCTGGCCGGCGTCGCCGCCACGATGTCGGCGCAGACGATCGCGCGCGCCAAGGAGTTCGGCATGTTGCGGCACCTGGGGCTGACGCGGGGGCAGATTACCGAGATGTTGGCGGTGGAAGGTGCATTGCTGGGGTTGATCGGCGCGGTGGCGGGCGTCGCGCTGGGCGTGCTGCTCGGGCAGGTGCTGATCCACGTCATCAACCCGCAGTCGTTCAACTGGACCATGACGACGCGCTGGCCGGTCGGCACGATCGTCGGGGTGACCGCGGCGCTGACCGGCGCGGCGACGCTGACCGCGATCATCGCGGGCCGGCGCGCGACCGCGACCGAGGCGATCGCCGCGGTCAGGGAGGATTGGTGATGCGCGCGCTGCTCGCCGCCGCCGCGCTCGCCGGGCTCGCCGGGCTCGCCGCCGCGCCGCCCTACCCGGTCGTCCGACCCGGCATACGCCTAGCCTTTCCCGCCGACCACGGCGCGCATCCCGCGTTCCGGACCGAATGGTGGTACGTCACCGGCTGGGTGAAGGGGACCGACGGACGGCCGCGCGGGTTCCAGGTGACCTTCTTCCGCGTCAACCCGCACGCCGGCACCGACAATCCGAGCCGGTTCGCCCCGCGCCAGGTGATCTTCGCGCACGCCGCGCTGTCCGATCCCGCGGTCGGGCGCATCCTCCACGCCGAGCGCGCGGCGCGCGCGGGGTTCGGGCTGGCGGGCGCGGCGACCGGGGACGCCGACGTGCGACTGAACGGCTGGACCTTTCGCCGGGCGCGTGACGGACGTTTCACCACGCGCGTCGCGGGCGCCGACTTCGCGCTCGACCTCGCGTTCCGCGCGACGCAGTCGCCGCTGCTCCAGGGCGAGAACGGGTACAGCCGCAAGGGTCCGAAACCAGAGCAGGCAAGCTATTATTACTCGATGCCGCACCTGGCGGTGACCGGGCGCATCGTCCGCGCGGGCCGGTCCGAGCGCGTGACCGGCGAGGCGTGGCTCGACCGCGAGTGGTCGTCCGATTATCTCGCACCCGCGGCGGCCGGGTGGGACTGGACCGGGCTCAACCTCGACGACGGCAGCGCGCTGATGGCGTTCCGCATCCGCCGCAAGGGTGGCGGCGTGCTGTGGGCAGGCGGTTCGTTCCGCCGCGCGGACGGGCGGGTGACCCGGCTCGACCCCGGCGATGTTTCCTTCACCCCGACCGCGACGTGGCGCTCGCGCCGGACCGGGGCGCGTTACCCGGTGGCGCAGGTGGTCAGCATTCGCTTGCCCGAGGGCGTAAAGCGCTTTCGCCTGCAACCAGTCTTCGCCGACCAGGAGGTCGACGCGCGCGCCGCGGGGCAGCCGGTCTACTGGGAAGGCGCGGTCAGCACCGCGGGCGGGCGCGGCTATCTCGAGCTGACCGGCTACGCCAGCGATCTTCGCATGTAGGCCCGCCGATGATAGCCGCCCTGCCCCGCGCGCCGCCGCGACGTGCGAGAAAGGTTAGGACGGCGTCATCCCCAACCCCGTCGCGGTCCAGTAAAGGCCGCCCATCAGGTGAGCGAGATACCGCTCGTCGCGGTAGGTCGCGCCGTTGTGACCCAAGGTGGTGACGAACACCCGCCCTCGGCCGTAGCGCTGGTACCAGGCGATCGGGTGATCCGGCCCCATCGGCTTCGACACCTGCCCCGGCCAGATCTTCGTCGGATCGTAGCTCTTCTCGTCGACGCTCAGGACGGTGTTGATCCGCACCTTGTACGGATTGGTCGTGGTGTAGAATTCGTCGCTCCACACCCATCGGTCGGGCAGCGCGAAGGTCGCGGGGAACCGCTTGTCGGCGACCGTCACCACGCCGGTCTGCAGCATCGGGTGGTTACCCACGGTGCGCCCGACCAGTTTCTCGTACCACGTCCAATTGCCGGGCGCGGAGATGGCGGCGCGGTGCACCAGCATCGCGTTGCCGCCCGCGTTCATGTAGCGCTCGAACCCGCGCCGCGCCGCCGCGTCGAGTTCCTCGACGGGCGTGTTGAGCAGCATCACCGCGGCATAGCCGCTCAGGTCCTGCTCCAGCATCTTGGGATCGCGCGTCCATTCCATGTCGAAGGCGTGGAGTTCGGCGAGCCGCTTCATTTCGTCGCGCGCGACCGGGATGTACTCGTAGTGATATTTGCTGGGCATCGCGAGGACGAGCAGCTTGTACTGCGGGTCCGCCCCGGCCGTCGTCGCGGCGATGCTTGCCACGGCCGCGAGTAACAATCGCCGCATTCTCGTTCCTCCAGCTGCCCGAACGATCGGACGAGTAGCAGGGCGGGCGACGCGGGAACATTAGACCATGGTCGCCCATAATCGCTGCCGCGCTGCTGCCTCATTGCGCGCGCGGCCTATCGTCGCGCGATCGTCACCGGCTTGCCGCTATAGGTCGCCGCCGCGTCGAAGGCACCGTCGTCGCCGACCGGCTTGCCCTCGCTGACCCAGCGGACGCGCACCTGCCGGCTGGCGGGCATTCCGGCCCAGCCGCTGCCCTCGCGCGCGCCGAGCGTCACCGCGCCGGTGCGATCGTCGTAGCGGATCGGGATGCGGGAAAACGCGCCCTTCTTGTACTGCTCGCTGGTGCCGTCGTCCTCGTAGAGCGAGAACTGCCCGTCCGCCCCGGTGTAGACGGTGATGGTCAGCGGCGCGGCACGATCCTGGTCGACGTACTGCATCACCGGCCCCATCGGCACGATCGCGCCGGCGCGGACGAACAGCGGCATCCGCTCGAACGGCGCGGCGACGGTCGCGCTCTGCCCGCCGCGATACGCCTGGCCGGTCGAGAAATCGTACCAGCGCGCGGTCCCGGGGAAGTACACCTGCCGCTGGCGCGCCTTGTAGTCGGTGACGGGCGCGACCAGGAACGCGTCGCCGAACAGATACTCGTCGTTCAGCTTGCGCGCGGCGACGTCGCTCGGGAAATCGGCCGCGAGCGCTCGCATGATGCTGCCGTCTTTCATATAGGTGTCGGCACCGACTGTGTAGATGTACGGCATCAGCCGATAACGCAGCTGGTCGTACCACAGCATCGACGCGCGCATCGGCGAGCCTTCGGGGCTGATCTCGTAGATTTCGCGGTACGGATACTCGCCGTGGCTGCGAAACAGCGGGCTGAACGCGCCGAACTGGAACCAGCGCAGGTTGAGCTCGCGCCACTCGTCCAGGTCGGCGGCGCCCGGCGTCTTGCTGGCGTAGCGATCCTCCAGCGCGAAGCCGCCGATGTCGTGGGTCCAGTTGGGGATGCCCGACATCGACGCGTTCACCCCGGCCGATATCTGCGCCTTGAGGTCGAACCAGCGGCTCGCCACGTCGCCCGACCAGATCGCCGCGCCGTAGCGCTGCAGCCCGCCGAACCCGGACCGCGTCAGCAGGAACGGGCGGACGTCGGGCTTGAACGCGGCCCAGCCGTCGTAGAACGAGCGCGCGTTCATCAGCGGGTAGCTGTTGAAATACTGCGCCGCGGGGCCGATCGCGGTCGGGCCCATGGTGATGATGCGCTCCGCGATCGACTGGTTCGAATGCATGTCGGGCTCGCTCGCGTCCGCCCACCACGCATCGGCGCCGAGCTTGGCGATGCGATCCTCGATCTGTTGCCAGAAGATGCGCCGACCCGCGGGCGAATAGGGATCGTAGAAGGTGTTGGCGTAGCCGGGGCCGACCCAGTCCTTGCTGCCGAGCTTCAGATTGCCCTGATACACCGCGCCAGCCGCATTCAGCTGCTTGTAGTTATCGGTCGTGGGATAGAATTTGGGCCATACCGAGATCATGAAGTGCGCGTTGTCGGCGTGCACCGCGTCGATCATCGCCTTTGGATCGGGGAAGCGCGTGGGATCGAACCGGTGGCTGCCCCAATCGTCGTCGCGCCAGTAGCGCCAGTCGAGCACGATATTGTCGAGCGGGATGTTCAGCTCACGGTATTTCGCCACCACGCCGGTCAGTTCGTCTGCCGTCTCGTAACGCTGGCGCGACTGCCAGAAGCCGTACGCCCATTTGGGCATCATCTCCGCCTTGCCGGTCAGCTGGCGATAGCCCGCGATCGCGCCGTCGATGCTGCTGCCGGGAATGAACCAGTAGTTCTTGGCCTGGCCGACCTCGCTGGTGAACCAGATCGACTTGCGGTCGGCGGGTGCGAGCGGATCGCTGTGGAGCAGCGCGATATAGCCCGCGTTCGGCTCCCACTCGATCCGCACCGACGCCGCCTTGCCGGCGGTCATCGGCACGTTGAAGTTCGCGTACCACGGGTTCCAGTTCTGGCGCCAGCGATCGAGCACTTCCTTGCCGTCGACGAACACCTTGAAATAGCTCGATCCGTAGAGCTGGAAGCGGTGCGTGCCGGTGCTGGCCGGCATGACGTCGCCGGTCCAGATCACCGTCTGCTTCTGCACCGCATTGCCCGCGGTGTTCTGGCCACCGGTCGACGCCTCGGTGTTTGCCTTGGCAGCCGCGGGCCAGTTCGCCTGATCCTTGATATACTGGTAGTTGATCGTCGCTTCCTGGCGCGTGACGACCGGCTTGCCGTCGAGGAAATATTGCGCGCGCCAGCCCGGTTTGCCGCCCGACGTGACCGTCATCCCCTCACCCACCAGCTTGTACGGTTCGGGATTGCCGAAGCGGGTGATCGAATTGTTGTCCCACAACAGGCCGTAGCCCTTGGTCGAGACCATGAACGGCACGCCGATGTCCATGTTGTGCTGCGCGAGTTCGACGTCCTCGCCCAGATTGTCCATGTAGGCGTTCTGGTGCTGGCCCAGGCCGTACACGCCCTCGTCGGTGCCGCGGTTGAACTGCTGCGACACGGTGACGAACGGCTTGCCGTCGGCGGTCGTGCGGCCGAAGGTGGTCGCCCCGGCCTCGTTCAACAGCACCTTGCCGCCTGCGTCGAGGAAGCGGACCTCGCCGGTCGCGAGCGCGATCTGCGCCGACGCGCGCGCGGCGGCGACGGTGACGTAGCCGTCCTGCTCGCGCACCGTGAACGCACCGGCGGCGGGCGGATCGGGCGCCATCAGGCTCGGCGCGAGCGGCCCGGTCGCCAGCCTGCGCGGCGTCGCCACCACGTGCATGATCCCGTCGCCGTGGACCGTGACCGCGACCCGCGCGGACGGACCCGACGCCGGCGTCACCGCCACGCCGCCCGCGATCCGCTGCACGCCGGCCTGTGCCGCGGCCCGCACTCCGGTCTGTCCTGCGGCGGGCGCGACGATCGCGCTGCCGGTCAGCAGCGTCGCGAGAAGAACCCTGTTCACTGTTATACCCCTCCCCAATCGTCGGGTCCGCGCGTCAGCGCGCGCGGCCCGTCGTGATTTTCAACACCTGCGGTCGATCGACCAGGTTGATGCCGTAATCGGTCTGGTCGCCGTTCCACACGCGCCTGGTCACCCAGCGGGCGTCCGCAAACGTCCCCTCCTCGACCCGCAACACCATGTCGCGCGGATCCTGCGGCTCGAAGCGGACGCGGACGTGGTCGCCGACCAGCAGGAACTCCGTGTCGGACATGTGCGCGACGGCGAAACCGCCGACCGGCTGCGTCGCCCAGGGCGGGGGTTCGGACTTCAGCCAGGCCCATTCTTTCCGGCCGAACTGCCACTCGCCCCAGCTGCCGGAAATCTTCCAGCCGCCGAGGGTGGTCGACACCGCGGCGCCGTTGTCGGGTTTGGCCGCGCCCCAGGTGGGGCGAGTGGCGGCGATCCGCGCCCAGTCGCGCATGATCGAGCCAATCGCCTCGTACGGCAGCGCGAAGGCGTCGAGCGTCTCCGCGTCAAGACGGTCGGAGCCCAGCGGGTAGTTGAAATAGCCCGTGTCATCCATGCCGAACGGCGCGAAGCCGATCCCGCCGCGCCCGATCGTCGGGTAGAAGAAGCGCGCGAACTCGCGCGCGTTGCCGATCTCCGGCACCATCAGCGCGTTGTCGGGGCGCGCGTATTTGTCGAGATACTGGGCGACGTTCGCCGACTTGCGATCGTAGATGTCGGGCGCGGCGAAGTCGATGGCGGGCGCGGCCGCCTTCCAGATGTCGAGCACGTCCTGCTGCGGCCCGCCACTCGCCACGCCGTCGGGATCGGGCACGTTTGACGGTCCCGCGAGCGACGCGTTGACGTACATCGGCAGCGGCTTGGCCTTCTTCCCCGCGGCGGCGACCGCGTTGACGTAGGAGGCGACGTACCAGGTGTTGAACACGCGATCGGCCTGCGCGCCGAATGCCTGCGCCCAGGTGCCCGACTTGCCGGTTCGGCGGGCGAGCGCCGGCGGGATCGGCTGCGCGAACAGCCGATTGGCCGTCGCGCCGTAATCGCGCGGGTTGCGGTAGCTGCCCGTCTCGTTCTCCGGCTGGACCAGGATTACGGTGTTCTGCGCGTCGTGGTCGCGCAGGTATTCCATGACCTTGACGAAGGCGCGGGTGTCGGCGGCACGGGTCTGGTCGCCGTGCGCGCTCAGCACGTCGTGATCCTCGCCCGCGCGCGTCTTCATGCGCGGGAACCGGCCGGGGTCCAGCTTCACCCAATCGGGCGTGTAGGAATAGCCGGTGTTCTTCAAGGTGCCGAACCACAGCAGCACCACGCGCTTGCGGTGCGCGCGCGCTCCATCGAGCAATGCTTGCAGGAACGAGAAATCGAACCGTCCCTCGACTGGTTCGACCTGCTGCCACGCGATCGGCATCTCCAGCGTGTTGGCGTTGATGCGGTCCAGCGTCGGCCAGACCCGATCGAGCATCGCGGGGTAATTGCTCGAATTGTTCGCCTGCGCCGCGAGCATCAGATAAGGCGCGCCGTCGACGACCAAGGCGTGACGGCCGCCCCTGCTCTCCAGCCGGGGCAGGTCGGTGCGCCCGGTGTCCTGCGCGTCGAGCGCCGAGGCGGCGGCGAGCGCCAGCAGCGCCGCGCCCGTTCTCAGAAGCTTCATCCGACCCCTTCCGCTCGGGAACACCATGCCGCTTCGCCGCTACCGCGCGGTCGGCAGCTTCATTCCCAGGAGCACCAGCTTGCCGTCGATCCCGAACCAGTGCGGCACGCCTGCGGGAACGAGGATCACGTCGCCGGTCGCGAGCCGACGGGTTGTTCCGCCGTCGATGCGACTGCCCTCCACCAGCCCGGACCGCGTTTCCTTCGCGTCCGCCATCGTGCCGCCGGACACGAGCGTGCCCGCTCCCTCTATGACGATCGCGTACTCGGCCTCGTCGGGATGGACCGCGGGCTTGCCCGGCGCTTTCCAATATTCGAGCGCCGCGACCGTGCGCCCGTCGCTAACGAGCGGTTCGTACGCGAAGCTGCTCTTCCCCATGCGCGCCGCCATCGCCGCGACCTTCGCGCGTATCTCCGCCGCGCTCGCCATTTGAGCGGGCGCGGTCTGCGCGATCGCGGGACCAGCGGCGAGCAACGACGCGGCGAATATCAGCCAAGGCAATCGCAGCATGGTCATCGGCGTCCCTCCACGTTGACGGTCAGGAGTGGCGCACTTGTCGGACAGGTTCAATCCGTTCGATGGTCGTAGCACGTGGGAAATACGAGCAACCGGAACCGCGATGTTCACCGATCATAGAACGGACAACCATCACGCTCGCCAGCGCTTCATTTCCCTCGAAGACGCTCGTCGCTGTTGCATCGACGTGCGACGTTCCCACCCGCTCGTCGCTGTTGCATCGACGTGCGACGTTCCCACCCGCTCGCCGCGCTGCAATTGACTGTAGGCCGTGACCGTGCTCTCTATGGGAGCGCTACCGCGATTGGTTCGGGATGCTACCGGATCGAAGACCTGCCAATATGCCGCGATAGAAGGCGAGAAGCAGGTTGGCGTGAGGGGATGAAGAAACGCAGCATGACGTTCGCACGCGATCCGGAACCCGCCATTCGTCTAAGCGGAACGGCCTTCCTGCCGACGCCATCAGCCTTACCGCGCTGGCCTAGGCGAGCCGGGCAACGGCACAGGATCGGTGCAACCTTTGGAACAGCACCGCCAGGCAGCCGAATGCGCGGCAGCCGGCCGTGCCCTTCCGGCGTGTCGATCGAGCAATCGGGTTCAGGCAGCGTGCCGACCCGCGCCTCGATCAATAGCGACTGCCACAATCAATTCGACCGCTCCGGCTTCCGCCTGGCTGCGAGCTCGAAATCGATCCGAAATCGTACGGGCAAGGTGGTGTTGATTGCCAACGAGGTGTTCCGTTTCGCCAGCCATGTTCTCTACGGCATGGGTGCGCGGACCGCGTTGCCGCCGGGCACGATCGAGCGCGATACCGCGGTGGCGCGTCGGGCGCGGCGCGCGAACCAGCTCAACACCGAGCGCCTGACGCGCAGTTTGCCGACGCACCGCCAGCTGATCGAGCGCATCGTCCAGCACGGGATGCAGCCGCTTTGACCAACCGAAAGCTCCCATCCATGCCGACCACCCTCGCCCGCCTGAGCCTAGGCGCAGTGCTTCTCGCGGGAACGATGCCGGCGCTGGCCGCGCCGCAACTCGACGGGGTGGTGAGCGATCACGCGGTGATCCAGCGCGGACGACCGATCGCGCTTACCGGGCGGGCCGCGCCGAACGAGACGGTGATGATATCGCTGGCGGATCGCAGCGTGACCGCGCGCACCGACAAGGCCGGGCGGTTCGACGCGCGCCTGCCCGCGATGTCGGCGGGTGGCCCCTACGACCTGACGATCGCGGCGCCGAGCGGGGCGATGGCACTGCACGACCTGCTGATCGGCGACGTGTTCCTGTGTTCGGGGCAGAGCAACATGGAATTGCAGGTGTCGCAGGCGCAGGACCTGATCCCAGACGCGCATCCCGAGGGCGACGAGAAGCTGCGGTTGCTGACCGTTGCCAAGGTCTCCGCCGCCAGCCCGGCCGCGCGGTTCGACGCTCAACCGGAGTGGACGGTGGCAGGGCCGTCGAGCGTGCCCGGCTTCTCCGCCGCGTGCTTCTACATGGTGCAGGCGCTGCGCCGCAGCGCCGACGTGCCGATCGGCGCGATTCATTCCAGCTGGGGTGGCTCGCGGATCAGCGCGTGGATGAGCGATCCGGCGCTGCGCGAGGCGGGTATGGCCGCGCCCGCCGACCTGCTGCGGCTCTACGCGCGCGACCCGGCGGCGGCGAACCGCCAGGCGTCGTCCATCTGGGAAAGGTGGTGGCGCGCCGGGTCGGGCGACGCGGCGGGTCGCGAACCGTGGCAACCGGACGCGGCGCTCGACTGGCGCCCGGTGCCGGCGATGACCAACTTCGAGACTTGGGGCGTGCCCGAGCTCGCCGACTATAACGGCATGCTGTGGTATCAGCGCACGGTCGACGTGACCGCCGAGCAGGCGCGCGGTGCGGCGACGCTGGTGCTGGGCCGCGTCGACGATGCCGATCGAACCTGGGTCAACGGCGTCGGCGTCGGCGGCAGCAGCCTCGCTTCGGCGTCGCGCGTCTACGCGCTGCCCGCGGGTACGTTGAAGGCGGGCCGCAACGTCATCACCGTCAACGACGACGACGTGTACGCCTATGGCGGGATGACCGGCCCGGCGGAGACGATGCGGCTGTCCTTCGCCGATGGCAGCAGCGTCGCGATCGGCGACGGGTGGCGCTACGCGGTGGCGAAGCGCCTCTCCGGTGCCGCGCCGCGCGTGCCGTGGGACGACATCAACGGCGCGGGCACGCTGTACAACGCGATGATCGCGCCGCTCGGCCTGATCCAGCTCGCCGGCGTCGCCTGGTACCAGGGCGAGTCGGACACCGGCATTCCGGGCTACGATCGGCGGCTGTCCGCGCTGATCGCCGACTGGCGACGTCGGTTCGGCACGCCGGACACGGGCTTCGCGATCGTCCAGCTCGCCAACTACGGCGCTCCCGCCATCCAGCCGGGCGAGAGCGGATGGGCCGACGTGCGGGACGCGCAGCGCCGCGTCGCTGCCGCCGACGCGCACGCGGGCATCGCGGTGGCGCTCGACCTCGGCGATCCGCTCGACATCCATCCGGGCGAGAAGCACGAGGTCGGGCAGCGGCTCGCCCGCGTGATGCGCGCCGCAGTCTACCGCGAGCCGATCGCGCCGTCCGGACCCGCGATCGCCGCGGCGCGCGCGAGCGCCGACGGTGGCGTCACGCTACACTTCACCGGCGTCACCGGCGCGCTGCACGTGCGCAGTGCGGCGCGGGCGATCGGGTTCGAATTGTGCGGCGCGGGTGTCGACACGTGCCGCTACGCGATGGGGAGCGTGTCGGGCAGCGAGATGACGTTGCCGGGCGACGGCCGTCCGGTCACCCGCGTCCGCTACGCCTGGGCCGACGCGCCGGTCACCAACCTAGCCGACGAGGCCGGGCTGCCGGTCGGCACGTTCGAGGTGCCGGTGACGAGCACGCCGTGACGATCATGACCGGCGCGTGACGCGCCCCGAGCGGGAGATGACGACCATGCGCGCAACCATCGGCGCGGTGCTGCTGGCGACGACAGCGGCGATCCCGGCGCTGACCGCAGCGGCACCGATCACGACTTCGACGGCAGATACCCCTGCCCGGCCATTTGGGGCGCAACGTGGCGACGGAGCCGAGACGCTGGCGCGCGCGATCGTGGCGCGCATGACGCGCGAGGAGAAGCTGTCGCAGATGCTGAACGTCGCGCCGGCTATCACGCGGCTCGGCGTGCCGGCATACAATTGGTGGACCGAGTCGCTCCACGGCGCGCTGGGGCCGCTCGCCGCGACGAACTTCCCCGAGCCGATCGGTCTCGCCGCGACGTTCGACGCACCGCTGGTCCACGACGTCGCGGGCGCGATCGGCACCGAGGTGCGCGGCCTGCACACGCTCGGGCGGCAGACCGGGCGCAACGGACGGATCGGCACCGGGCTCGACACCTGGTCGCCCAACATCAACATCTTTCGCGATCCGCGCTGGGGCCGGGGCCAGGAGACCTACGGCGAGGACCCGTACCTGACCGCCCAGATGGGCGTCGCGTTCGTGACGGGCATGCAGGGGCCGAACCCCGACCGGCCGCAGGTGATCGCGACCCCCAAGCATTTCGCGGTGCACAGCGGACCCGAGGGCACGCGCCACCAGGCCAACGTCTTCGTCTCCGCGCACGATCTGGAGGATACCTACCTGCCCGCGTTCCGCGCCGCGCTGGTCGAGGCACGCGCGGGATCGGTGATGTGCGCCTATAACCGGATCGACGGCCAGCCCGCCTGCGCCAGCGACCTGCTGCTGAAGGATCATCTGCGCGGCGCCTGGGGGTTCACCGGCTACGTCGTGTCCGACTGCGACGCGGTGAAGGATATCGCCGACAACCACAAATATGCTCCAGACGGCGCCACCGCCGTCGCCGCGGCGCTGCGCGCGGGCGTCGACAACGAGTGCAACACCGAGACGCTGAACGACACGGTCGGGCTGGAGGACCGCTACCGCGAGGCGCTGCGTCGCGGGCTGATCACCGAGGCCGACATCGATCGCAGCCTCGTCCGCCTGTTCGCGGCGCGCTACCGCGTCGGCGACCTGCCCGGGCTGGCCGGCGCGCGCGGTGCGGTGCCCGCCAGCATGGTCGGCGCGCCCGAGCATCGCCGCCTGGCGCTGGCCGCGGCCGAGCGGTCGATGGTGCTGCTCAAGAACGACGGCGTGCTGCCCTTCAGACCCGGCGTGAAGATCGCGGTGGTCGGTCCGCTGGGCGACGCGACGCGCGTGCTGCGCGGCAACTACTCGTCGCCGCTGTCCGGGCAGCCGGTGTCGGTGCTGGAGGGACTGCAGGGCGCGCTCGGGACCACGCAGGTGTCGCTGGTGCCGTTTGGCGAGTCGGTGACCGACGGCGATCGCGTGCCGACCGCCGCGTTGCGAACGCCCGACGGCAAGCCCGGCGTGCTCGCGCGCTACTTCAATCCCGCCACGCCGATGCCGACGCGCTTCGCGCCCGGCACGCGCGAGAAGCTGATCGCCGCGGCCAAGTACCAGACCACGCCCGTCGCCACGCGGATCGAGCCGGATGTGGGCGACCGCAACCTCGATTTGCCGAAGGTCGCCGACGTGCACCGCACCGAGTGGACCGGTTTCCTGGTGCCGCCCGAGAGCGGCACCTACCGCGTCGGGTTGTCGGGTGCGGGCGGGACGATGACGCTCGACGGCCGCATGGTGTCGGACCGGCGCAAGGCGCGCTGGAACGACCTGCCCGGCATGATCACGCTCGATCTGCAGGGTGGTCGCCGCTACGCGATCCGGGTCGAGGGAAGCGGCGTCGATCTGGTGTGGAAACGCGTGTCGCGCACGCCCGTGGCCGACCTGCGTCGCGCCGCCGCCGCGGCGGACGTGCTGGTTGCGGTGATCGGGCTGACTTCCGACCTGGAGGCGGAGGAAACGGGCGTTTCGGTGCCCGGCTTCGCGGGCGGGGACAAGACCACGCTCGACCTGTCGGCGGACCAGATCGCGATGCTGGAGGCCGCGCGCGCCACCAGCAAGCCGATCGTGCTCGTCGCGATGAACGGTAGCCCGATCAACCTCGCGTGGGCGAAGGACAATGCCGCCGCCATCCTTGAGGCATGGTATCCCGGCGAAACGGGCGGCGCGGCGGCCGCCAACATCCTGACCGGTCGCACCAACCCCTCCGGGCGCCTGCCGCTCACCTTCTATCGCAGCATCGCGGACCTACCGCCGTTCGGCGACTATGCGATGAACGGGCGCACCTATCGCTACTTCACCGGAACGCCGGTCTATCCGTTCGGCCACGGGCTGAGCTACACGCGGTTCGACTACGCGCCGCTGACGGTAACGCCGGCGCGCGGCGGCGCCGAAGCGGGCGTGCGCGTGACCACGCGGGTGAGCAACCGCGGCGACCGCGCGGGCGAGGAAGTGGCGCAATTGTACCTGACCTTTCCCGATCGCCCCGGCGTGCCGCGCATCGCACTGCGCGGGTTCCGCCGCGTCGCGCTGCGCCCCGGAGAGACGCGCGAGGTCGCGTTCGCGCTCTCCCCGCGGGACCTCAGTTCGGTGACACCCGCTGGGGCGCGTTCGGTCGCGGGCGGCAGCTACCGCGTGACGGTGGGCGCGGGACAGCCGGGCACCGGCGCGCCGTTCCAGTCGGCCGCCTTTACCGCCCGCCAGTCGGCGGAGTTGCCGAAGTGAGCGCGCGCTCGATCCGCCGCGCACTCGCGACGATGCTGCTGGCGGGGCTGTCCGCCGCGTCGATCGCCACCGCGCAAGGCACCGATCCGCTCGCCGCGACCGGCCGCTGGAGCGCCAATACCGAGGGCAGCGCCCCCCTGCCGCCGATGGGCTGGAACTCGTGGAACGCGTTCAACAGCGACGTCGACGAGGAGAAGGTGCTCGCCTCGGCACGCGCGCTGGTCGACACCAAGCTGGCGGCGCTCGGCTATCGCTACGTCGTGATCGACGACGGCTGGTGGCTCAAGCGGCGTCAGCCCGACGGACGGATGCTGATCCGCACCAGCCACTTCCCATCCGCCGCGACCGGCTCGGACCCGAGCTTCCGCCCGCTCACCGACCGCCTGCACGCGATGGGGCTGAAGACGGGGATCTACTCCGACATCGGGCGCAACAGCTGCGGCCAGATCTACACGCCCGATTTCAAGAACCAGCCCGAGGGCAGCGTCGCCGAGCGCGAGGTCGGCCTGTACGGCCACGTCGATCAGGACATCCGACTGTATTTCGCCGACTGGAACTTCGACTTCATCAAGGTCGACGGCTGCGGCGCGCGCGGCCTGCCCGCGGATGCGCCGCGCGTGCGCTCCGGAATGTACCGCGCGCTGCCGCCGCTGGTCGACATGCAGTCGCTCGGCGGATCGGACGTGGCGGGCATCCGCGCGCTCTACGAGCAGGTGCACGCGGCGCTGCGCATCCACGCGGCGGGACGCGATTACGTCTACGCTTTGTGCCTGTGGGGGGCGGGCAACGTGCGTGCCTGGGGCAAGGACGTCGGCAACATGTCGCGCACCAGCGACGACATACAGCCGGTGTGGGCGCGGATGCTGACCAACTTCGACACGGTCACGCACCGCGCGCTCTACGCGCATCCGGGCTCGTGGAACGATCCCGACATGCTGTTCGTCGGCAAGGGCGACTTCGACGCGGCGCACCTGACCGAAGCGCGCTCGCACCTCGCCTTGTGGGCGATGGTCAACGCGCCGCTGATCATCGGCTACGACCTGCGCGCGCTGACGCCGCAGTTGCAGGCGATCTTCGGCAATGCCGACATCGTCGCGCTGAACCAGGACGCGGCCGGCAATCAGGCGGTGCTCGCCTACGATTCGGACGAGGTTCAGATCCTGGTCAAGACGCTGGCCGACGGCGACAAGGCCGTGGCGGTGTTCAACCGCACCGCCGCGCCGGTCAAGGCGATGCTTACCGCCGCGCAGTTGAAGCTAAACCCGGCGGCGGACGTGCGCCTGCGCGACCTGTGGAGCAAGGCTACGCAGACGTTCCGCGACGAACTGCCGCTGACGCTCGCGGCGCACGAGACGCGCATCTTCCGCGTATCGGGTACCCGCCGCCTACCGCAGGGGCGCTACCTGTCCGAGCTGACCGGCCGCGTCAATGCGGCGGTGGACGGCGTGGTGGTGCCCGAGCCCGATCCGACCATCCACCACTCGATCACGCCGTGGATCGGTACGCGCGGCACGGGCGAGCACCCGCAATATGGCGGCTGGGGCGGCGCGGAGGTCGATCGGGCACCGTACGGCAAGCTGATGCGCGTCGCGGGCAAGGAATATGACACCGGGATCGGCGTGCTGTCGAACTCGCGGCTGGAGGTGCGCAACCAGGACTATACGCGCTTCGCCGCGCAGGTCGGGATCAACGACTCGGGTCAGCCCGGCTCGGGCACGACCACGTTCGAGGTCTGGGGCGATGGCCGGCTGCTCGCGCGGTCGCGCGCGATGGCGTTCGGCGACGCGGCCGCGCCGCTCACCGCCGACGTCCGCGGTGTCAGGATCGTCGAGCTGGTCGCGCGCGCGAACGGTGCATCGCCCGGTGCACGCCCCGCCCCCGCGATCTGGGCGGACGCCGCGCTGCTGCGGTGATCCCGCCGGCGGGTGCGCGGTCCCGTGGCAGCGTTCACCCGCCCGGCGGCGCGTTATAGCGAACCGGGTAGCGCCGTGACCGGAGCGGCGCCCTTCGGCACCGCTCCGGTCGCGACCGTCTGATCAGCGCAGGTCGAGCACCAGCACCGATTTCGCCGGTACCGTCGTGCTCAGCGTGCCTCCCGCCACCTGCGCGGCGGTGAACGGCTGCGGCGTCACCGTGTCGGGCGCGGCGAAGCTGTTGTGCGCGTCCATCGTGGTGGCGGTGACGATCCGGCCGCTCGCCTGCGTCGCCTGCAGTCCGGCGAGCGACAGCGTGACCGGCATCGCGCGGTTGGGATCGAGATTGACCAATGCGACATGGACCTGCCCGGCCGTGTCGCGCACCGCCGACGCGCTGACCGCAGGCAAGGCGAACTCGTCCTTGTGGTAGTAAGGCGAGGTCAGCGTGACCGGCAGCGTCGTCGCGCCCTGCCACGGCTTGTACAGGTCGAACACCCAATAGGTCGGCGTCTTTACCATGCGCGCGCCGTCGGTCAGCAGCATCGCCTGCAGCACGTTCACCATCTGCGCGATCGCCGCCATGCGTACCCGGTCGGCGTGGTGCGCGAAGATGTTGATGTTGAGCCCGGCGACAACCGCGTCGCGCAGCGAGTTCTGCTGCTCGAGGAAGCCGGGATTGCTGCCCGGTGTCGGGTCGTACCACGTGCCCCATTCGTCCACGGCAAGCATCACGCGCTTGGCGGCGTCATACTTGTCCATGATTGCCGCGTGCTTGGTGATGAACTCGTCCATCATCAGCGTGTGCGCCATGGTGGAGGCCCATTCGCGCTCAGGGAAGCCGAGCGCCGGCCCCTTGTCGTTCCAATCCTTGTCGCGCGGTCGGGTGTAGTAATGGAGCGCCAGCCCGTCGATGTTCTTGCCCGCGATCCGCATCATCGCGTCGGTCCAGTCGTAGTTGGAGTCGCTGGGACCGCTCGCGATCTTGAGCATCGGGCCGTTGGCGGACTTGGCGAACTGCGCGTAGCGGTTGGTCAGGTCGGCCGCGTATTCGGCGCGCATGTTGCCGCCGCAACCCCACAATTCGTTGCCGATCCCGAGGTAGCGCACCTTCCACGGCGCGGGATGGCCGTTGCGCTCGCGCTCCTTCGCCAGCACCGTGGTGCCCTTGGGCGCGGTCATGTACTCGACCCACTGCGAGGTTTCGGCCGGGGTGCCGCTGCCGACGTTCGCGGATACGTAGGTGCTGCCGCCCAGCCGGTCCATCAGCCCGAAATACTCGTGCGTGCCGAAGCTGTTGTCCTCGTTGACGCCGCCCCAGTTGGTGTTGACCTTGGTCGGGCGCTTGCTTGCCGGACCGATGCCGTCGCGCCAATGGTATTCGTCGGCGAAGCACCCGCCTGGCCAGCGGACCATCGGCACGTTGATCGCCTTCAACGCGGCGAGCACGTCACTGCGGTACCCGCCATCGTTGGGGATGCGCGATCCGCGGCCTACCCAGATACCGCCGTAGATGCCGTGGCCGAGATGTTCGGCGAACTGGCCGAACACGTCGGGGTGCATGACCGGGCCGGGCTTGTCCGCGGCAAGCGTCGCGGTGGTGGTGGCGACCGGCTCCTGCGCCATCGCCGCGACCGGCACCGTTCCTGCCAGCAGCAGCGCGAGCGATGCCATGCGCTTGTGCCCCGCGCGCGTGGACCGACCGGTGACGTGGTGATGCGAAATCATGCTCTCCCTTTCGGTCGCCTCGGTCCGGAGACGGACACGACCCTCCTTATTTGTCGGACTAATCTAACGGGTCGATCTGCCGAGTGCGAGCATTTTTCACGGGCGCTGGAACGACCACCGGCCCGCCGGGCTGGCGGGATCGAACGGCGCGAGGCTCGGCGTGCTGGCGCCGATCGCGACGAGCGCGAGCCTGTCGCGACCCGGCGTCACCTTGGGCATGATGCGGTAACTGCCGTCGGTCAGCTGATCCACCCGTCACAATTGCTCGTCGGCGCCGGTGAAAGCGGGCACCGTCTCCACCTCGCCGCGCGCGTTCGCGGCCAGCGCGCGGTTAGTCTCGGCGATGGCAATCTTGTAGAAAGGCGCACCGAAATAGCCGCCCGCGCCCGCGACCGGCGTGATCGTCCAGCGCTGGTGCGGGCGGTTCATGTAATCGGCCAGATCGACGCGGATGCGCCCGCTCGGCCACACCGCCGAGTCTTCCGCGAGCGTCTGATCGGGCAGCGGCACGACCGGGTCGGTCGGCTTCGCCATGAAGCTGCGCCGCGGATCGAACGGCACGCGCACTACGTCGGTGGCGAGCCCCAGCGCGTAGCCGCTGCGGTCGGAGCTGATCTCGTAGGTGCCGGGCACGACGTTCTCGCCCGCCACCGGCCAGCCATCGGTCCAGCGCAGTGGCGCGATCGCGAGCACGCTGCGTCCGCTGCGATCGAGATCGGCCTCGTAGTGCATCGAAAATTTCTCGACGCCGCCGTCCAGCTGAATCAGCCCGAAGTGACCGGGGCCGAAATTCCGCCCGCGCGCGCTCACCACCATCTTGCCGCCGCCACGGAGCAAAGGCGTGCCCATGTGGTCGAGATAGGGGCCGAGCGGGCTGCGCGCGCGTCCGACGCGGATGTGATAGGTCGAGTTCGGGCCGTCGCAGCAGGTGCCATGGGTGCCGAGCAGATAGTACCAGCCGTCGCGGAACATCATCGCGGTGGCTTCCATGTCGATCGCGACGTCGACAGGCTCGTTGCCCGCCACGCGCAGCCCGGTCTTCGGATCGAGTTCGACGATGCGGATCGGCCCGAAATAGGTGCCAAAGGTCAGCCACAGCCGACCGTCCTGGTAGAGGAACGCCGGGTCGATCGCGTCGGCCGTTTCCACCCCATCGCTCGACGCGACGACGCCGACGTCGTGATACTTGAACCTGGGTGATTTCGGATCGAGCGACAACGTCCACATGATCTTGACCTGGCTTGCATGTTCGCCCGACATGCCGCCGCCGCCGACCGCGTAGGCGACGTAGTAGCGCTCGCCGATCTTGATCACGTCGGGCGCGACGCCGCCGCCGGGCCGCTCCGGTCCGCTGCGCCACGTCCAGCCGTCGCGCGAAACCAGACCGCCGCCGCGCGTCCCGAACGTATAGTAACTGCCGTCCGATTCGGTGACGGTGGAGGGATCGTGGATGAAAACGTCGCCGGCGAGTTGCGCCGCGGCGGGAACCGCGCCAGCCGTCAGGCCGAGCGCGAGCGCGATAATGGTTGAGCGCTTAGCGGACATCGTTCTTGATCCCGGTGATCGGTCGCCCTTGGGCATCGAGGAAGCGGACGCAGAAGTCGCTGAGCCCGGGCCCGTTGATCACCGCGCCGCGAATGACGTTGCGTCCCTTTCGCAAGGTGATGCGGTCGGACAGCACGTCGTCCACCACCATGCGGCGATCGTTGAACAGTCCGACCGCCTCCTGCCCGTTCAGCCACCACATCGATGCCGAGTTCGAGCCCACCGCCATGCGCACGTCGCGCATCTCGCGCGGTGAATCGACGATCGTCACCGCCCAGAAGATCACGCCGTAGGTCGGCTTGCCGAGCGCCTTGGCGAAGTCGAACAGTCGGACGTTGAACGCGGTCGATCCCAGCGCGTGCCACTCGAGGGACTGCGCACCGGCGCGCACCACCTGCCCGTCGCGCGGCATTGCCGTCATCTGACCGGGGAAGTAGGGCGTGGTCAGCGCCTGGCGGACGTAGCTGCCGGTGAAGCCGGCGTTGCTGCGATTGGGCTTGTTGATCGGCTCCAGCAGCAGCCAGCGGCGCAGAAAGCCGTCGCGATCGGGCGTCGTCGCGCCCGGCGT
Source organism: Sphingomonas sp. (assembly GCF_042095875.1). Classification (GTDB taxonomy): domain Bacteria; phylum Pseudomonadota; class Alphaproteobacteria; order Sphingomonadales; family Sphingomonadaceae; genus Sphingomonas. The sequence goes on along the minus strand of NZ_JBELMJ010000009.1, from coordinate 33,958 downwards.
GACCCGCTGAAAGCCGGGCGGCACGACAGCTTGAGCGCCAACGCCCGTTCGGGGCGCAACCTGCTGCCCCGATACGCCGGTTGCCGCCAGCGCCAGCCCGGCCAGCGACATCAGAGCCGCGAGGCGACGCGCGCGTCGTTGCGGACCCGTCATGCGCGTGACACGCGTGGTCGGCGCGGAGCTGCGCCATCATTGTCGCTGTATCGCCCGATCATTCCTGCTCCCTTGCCGATCGGGTGACGGGGTTCGTCGTCCGCGAACCTACTGCCATCACCGGCTTGTCGGCGGCAGGATGATACCGCTACCCACTCAGGTCAACGAGAAAGCAGTTGGCAACGAACTTGACCATCCTTGCACTGGCGGGACGCAATGGTAGCGCTATAGTGAACTCAGACGGAGCGGTGGCGTACACGCCGCACGAAGATGAGGGGATCGCACATGAAGGCCACCAAACATGTCGCGCGGGCGATCGCGATGCTGCTGGCGGGGGCTGCTCCCGCACTCGCGCAGACCGGCGCCGGCCGCGCCGCAGCGGCGCCCGAACTGACGCTCAACGCGCAGGGCTATTACGAGGCGCCCGCCGCCAACGTGCTCGTCTTCTCCAACTGGTACGACGGCCTGTTCGCCGATTCGAAAATCAGCGGCGTGGAGATCATCCAGCAGGGCGAGCGGATCGCCACCAACGGCGACGTGCGACTGTCAGCGACGCCGGGACAATGGGACGCGATCGGCCGGCTGGTCGACCGGCAGGTCGATGCCGCCACCGGCGCGATCACCGTGACGCTCGAATATCCCGACTATCAGTGGCGCTACCGCATCCGTTCGGAGAAGCGCGGCGCGGCGGTGGCGATCGCGGTGCTCCTCGACCAGCCGGTGCCGGCGGCGCTCGCGGGCAAGGCGGGGTTCAACCTCGAATTCCTGCCGGCCGCTTATTTCCATCACAGCTTCATGGCGGACGGCGCCGGCGGCACCTTCCCGCTCTATCCCGCCGACGCGATGATCCGCACGCCCGAGCGCAACGCCGCGAGCGGCCGCGCGGAGGGGCCCGGTGCGGAGCCGACCGCGATCGCGCACGGCACGCGCTTCGTGCTGGCGCCCGAGGACCCGGCGCGGCGCGTGACGATCCGCTCCACCGCCGACGTGCAATTGTTCGACGGGCGCAACCAGGCGCAGAACGGCTGGTTCGTGCTGCGCTCGCTGCTGCCCGCGGGGAAGACCGGACGCGTGCTCGAGTGGGTCGTGCAGCCGAACGCAGTACCCGGGTGGCTGCGCGCGCCGGTGATCGCGCACTCGCAACTCGGCTACACGCCGCAGGCGCGCAAGGTCGCGACGATCGAACTCGACCGCAGCGACAAACGCGCCCTACCCGCGCGATTGCTGCGCGTCGGCGAGGACGGCACCATGACCCCGGTCGCGACCGCGCCGACGACGCGCTGGGGCGATTACCTGCGCTACAGCTACCGCCAGCTCGATTTCAGCGCGGTGCGCACGCCCGGCACCTACGTGCTCGAGTACGGACAAACGCGCACCGCGCCGTTCCGCATCGCCGCCGACGTCTACGCCGGTGCGTGGTACCCGACGCTCGACGTCTATTTCCCGGTCGCGATGGACCACATGTTCGTTAACGAGGGCTATCGGGTCTGGCACGGCGACGCGCACCGCGACGACGCGCGCCAGGCACCCGTCAACCACGAGCATATTGACCTCTACGCGCAGGGGCCGACCACCGACACGCCGTTCAAGCCGGGCGAGCACATCCCCGGCCTGGCGGTCGGCGGCTGGTTCGACGCGGGCGATTTCGACATCCGCACCCAGTCGCAATATCAGGTGATCCGCTCGCTGGTGGATAGCTGGGAACGCTGGCACCCGACGCGCGACACCACCGCGGTCGACTGGTCGCGCCGCCGCACGGAGATCCACGTGCCCGACGGCACCCCCGATCTCCTTCAGCAGATCCGTCACGGCACGCTGCAGCTGATCGCGCAGTTCGACTCGGTCGGCCACGCGATCCACGGCATCGTCGAGCCCGACGTTGCACAATATACCCATCTGGGCGACGCCTCGACCAAGACCGACGGGTTGATCTACGATCCCGCGCTCAAACCCGGCGAGGAGCGCGGCGGGCGCAGCGGGACGCCCGACGATCGCTGGGCCTTCACCACCAAGGCGTCGGCGCTCAACTACGGGTCGATCGCCGGCCTGGCCGCGGCGTCGCGCGCGCTGGCCGAGGTCGATCCCGCCCTGTCGAAGAAGGCGCGCGACCTGGCGGTCAGGACCTGGGCCGAGGAACAGTCGCACGCGCCCGATCTGTACCAGCACGGCAACACGACCGGCGGACCGCTGGAGGCGGAGAAGTTCTCCGCCGCGGTCGAATTGCTGCGCACCACGCGCGATCCGGCCTATGCCGCCGCGGTGCAGGCGTCGTGGCCCGCGATGGAGCAGCGCTTCGCCTTCACGCTGCGCGACGCGGTGGCGGCGATCCCGGCGATGCCGGCGAGCTACCGCGCGGCGATGGTCCCCGCGGTCAGGGCCTATGCGGCGAAGATGGAGGAAGCGACCAAGGCGAATCCGTTCGGCGTGACGATCACCACCGGCGGCTGGGCGGGCAGCGGCACGGTGCTGGGCCAGGCGCTCAACGCCTACGCGCTGCACAAGGCGTTTCCCGAGATCGTGTCCGCCGACGCGGTGTTCCGCGGCGCGGAGTTCCTGCTCGGCCACCATCCGGGATCGGACATCTCGTTCGTGTCGGCGGTGGGGACCCGGTCGAAGGAGGTCGCCTACGGCAACAACCGCGCCGATTTCTCCTTCATCGCGGGCGGCGTCGTGCCCGGCGTACTGGTGATCAAGCCCGACTTCCCGGAGAACCACGAGGATTGGCCGTTCTTCTGGGGCGAGAACGAATATGTGATCCCCGAAGGCGCGATGTGGATCGAGCTGGCGCACGCGATCGACGAACTCTCCGCCGCGAAGGCCGGCAAGTGAGGGCCGCGCTCCGCCCGCTGCTCGCGCTGCTGCTCGCCGGCACCGGCACGCTCGCCGCCGCGAGCGAGGCGCCGCGGTTCGGCCGCTTCAGCTACGACGGTCGCGCGCAGGGGCGTGTGGCGGTCGGCCCCGACCAGTATCGCAACCCGATCCTGTCAGGCTATTATCCCGATCCCTCGATCACCCGGGTCGGCGACGATTACTACCTCGTTCTCTCGTCGTTCGCGCACTTCCCCGGCCTGCCGGTCTTTCATTCGCGCGACCTCGTCGCCTGGACGCAGATCGGCAACGCGATCAACCGACCGGACCAGCTCGATTTCACCAACATGCGCACGTCGCAGGCGGCGTTCGCGCCCGACATCTCGTTCCACGACGGGCTGTTCTACATCGTCAACACCTGCGTCGAGTGCGGCGGGAACTACGTCATCACCGCGCGCGACCCGGCGGGTCCGTGGTCGAACCCGACGTGGCTGCCGTTCGAGGGGATCGATCCGTCGATCTACTGGGAGGGCGACCGCGCGTATATCGTCAACAATCGTGCGCCCGAGGAGCCGTCGCGCTACGACGGTCATCGCGCGATCTGGATACAGGAGTTCGACTGGCGCGCGCGCAAGATGGTCGGCCCCAGCACGCAATTGATCAACGGCGGCGTCGATCTGTCGAAGAAACCGGTGTGGATCGAAGGCCCGCACATCCTGCGCCGCGACGGTTTCTACTATCTGACCGCGGCCGAAGGAGGGACGAGCGTCAACCACTCGCAGGTCGTGTTTCGCGCGAAGGACCTGCGCGGGCCGTACGTGCCCGGCCCCGGCAACCCGATACTGACGCAGCGCGACCTCGACCCGGCGCGCCCGAACCCGGTCACCTCGACGGGACACGCCGAGTTCGTCCAAACGCCCAAGGGTGACTGGTACGCGACCTTCCTCGGCACGCGTCCGTACGCGGGCGATTACTACAACATCGGACGCGAGACGTTCCTGCTGCCAGTAACGTGGACGAACGGCTGGCCGGTGATCCTGCCCAAGCGCACGCCGGTGCCGCTGGTCGCGGCGCGACCGATCCTGTCGGCCAGCCCCGCGCCAGCGCTGCCGACCAGCGGCGCGTTCGCCTACGTCGACGAGTTCGACGGCCGCACGCTGGGCCTGCCGTGGATCGGCGTGCGGACGCCCAAGGCGCCGCTCTACACGCTCAGCGGCGGCGATCTGGTGCTCGCGCAGGGCAAGCGCATCGGCGACCGCTCGGGCGCACCCGCGTTCGTCGCGCGGCGACAGCAGCACCACAACGCAACGATCTCGACCACCCTGCGCTTCACACCCGACCATGACGGCGACCGCGCCGGGCTGGTCGCGATGCAGAGCGACGACAATTACCTGTTCTTCGGCGTTACGCGACTGGCGGGCAAGCGGGTGCTGGCGCTCTACACCAGCGACGCGGGCGAGGAACGGCTCGTCGCCTCAGCCCCGCTCCGGACCGGTCCGGCCACGCTGACGATCGAGGCGGACGGCGGGCAGATGTCGTTCTCCGTTACCACGGGCGCTGCCACGCGCAGCGTGGCGCGCGACGTGGACGTCCGCTTCCTCAGCACCAACGTCGCGGGCGGCTTCGTCGGTACGCTGATCGGGCCCTACGCCTGGTACCGGTGACGTAGCCGGGTAGCCTGCCGCCGTCGGTCGGGGGAACCGCCCTTCCCCGACCCGCCGGCGCGATCCCGGCTGCCTCAGGCGATCTCGAGCACCGCCGTCTTGAGCTGTGCCGAGCTCGGCCCCGCCATGACGTGGAACCGGCCCGGCTCGACCACCTCGCGCATCGTGTCGTCCCACAGGGCGAACGCGTCCGGCCCCAGCGTGAAGCGCACGGTGCGGCGCTCGCCGGGTGCCAGCGTCACGCGCTCGAACCCTTTCAGCTCCAGCACGGGCCGCGCCACCGACGCGACCAGGTCGTGAACGTAGAGCTGCACCACCTCGTCACCCGCGCGCGTGCCGGTGTTGGCGACCTCGACCGACACGGTGACCGACCCCGCGCGCCCGATCCGCGCCGCCGACAGTTGCGGCGCGCCGATCTCGAACGTCGTGTAGCTGAGCCCGTGCCCGAACGGGAACAAGGGCGCGGTGTCCGCGAACAGGTAGCCGCGCTGCGTCGACGGCTTCCGGTTGTAGTAGAACGGCACCTGCCCGACCTCGCGAACGACCGTGACCGGCAGCTTGGCGCCGGGATTGACCCGGCCGAACAGCGCCTCGGCCATCGCGGTCCCGCCCTCCTGCCCCGGATACCAGCATTCGAGGATCGCATTGGCCCGCGCGACGACGCCCGGCCAGCTCGCCGGCCGACCGTTGATCGCGGCCACGACGATCGGCTTGCCCAGCGCGTGCAGCGCGTCGAACAGCGCATTCTGCTCCCCCAGCAGGTCCAATGTCGTGCGGTCGCCCAGATGCGTGCTGGCGAACCCCTCGCGGCTGGTCTGCTCGGTGTCGCCGATCGCCAGGACGATCGCGTCGGCCCCGCGTGCCAGCGCGACCGCCTCGGCAATCAACGCGCGGTTCGCCGCCGGGTCGGCGAGCAGCACCACGTCGGCCGAGCGATCCTCGCTCCGCGTGATGAACACGCCCTGCGCGTGGACCACCTCGGCCGTGTCGCCGACCAGCGCGCGAACGCCGTCGAGCAGCGACACCGCCTGACGCGGCGGCGCGGAATAACCGCCCAGCCGCGCGACCGCCGCATTTGGCCCGATCACCGCGATGCGGCCGGTGGGCTTGAGCGGCAGCGTGCCGTCGTTGGTCAGCAGGCACAGCGACTTGCGCGCCGCCTCCAGCGCCAGCGCGCGCGCGGGCGCGTTGCCGGTCAGTCGTTCGGCCGCGGCGGCGTCGACGAAGGGGTTCTCGAACAGGCCGGCGCGGAACTTCATCGCCAGGATACGCGCGCACGCGATATCCACGTCGGCGATCGCCACCGTGCCCGCGCGCACCTGCGCCGCCAGCGTGCGATAGGCCAGGCCGTCGGGCAGCGCACTGTCGACACCGGCGTGCAGCGCGGCGCGCGCCGCCGCTTCGCGGTCGGGCGCGACGTGGTGGATCGTCTCCAGCTCCTCGATCGCGCCGTAATCGCTGACCACTGCGCCCTTGAACCCCCATTCTCCGCGCAGCACGTCGCCCAGCAGCCAGCGATTGGCGTGGCTCGGCACGCCGTCGATCTCGTTGTACGACGGCATCACCGCGCCAATTCCGGTGCGGGTGACCACCGCGCGGAACGGCTGAAAGAAGCTCTCGCGCAGCTCGCGCTCGCCCAGCGGCGCGGGGCCGATGTTGTTGCCCGCCTGCGGCTGTCCGTGGCCCGTCATGTGCTTGAGCGTCGCGAACACCTTGCCCGGCGCGAGCGTTTCGCCCTCGCCCTGCAGACCCTGCACCGCCGCGACGCCCATTTCGCCGCACAGGTACGGGTCCTCGCCGAACGTCTCCTCGATCCGCCCCCAGCGCGGATCGCGCGCGATGTCGACGACGGGCGACAAGGCCAGATGGCTGCCGTGCGCGTGTACCTCGCCGCCGATCACGCTCTGCACGCGGCGCATCAGATCGCGGTCGAACGTGCCCGCCAGCGCGATCGCCTGCGGGAACATGGTCGCGCCCGCCGCCATGTAACCGTGCAGCGCTTCCTCGTGAAAGATGACCGGGATGCCCAGGCGCGTCTGGTCGCGCGCCCAGCGCTGCACCGCGTTGACGAAGGCGATCGTCGACGCCGATCCGCGGAAGCGCGCGCCCGTGCCCCCCGCCACCGCCGCGATCTCCGGCCCGCCGCGCAGGTCCGACGGACGCGTCACCTGACCGAAGCCGGCCGGATAGGCGGCACTCGCGCGCGCGGGGTCGAACGCCAACCCGCCGGGCTGCATCACCTCCGCCTTGGTTCCCCATAGCGCAATCATCTGCGCGACCTTCTCCTCCAGCGTCATCCGCCCGAGCAGATCGCGCACGCGCAGGTCGGTCGGCGCGCGCGGGTCGCGGTAGATGGCGCGCGGCTCGGCCGCGGCGAGCACGCCCGGCGCGAGCGCGGCGAGTGCGGTGGAGCCCGTCCAGCGCAGCAGGCTGCGCCGCGACAGCGTCGCCGAAGTGATGATGCCTGACATGCGATCCTCCCCTGTGCGACCTGGGCGGCATTGCTAACGCGCCCGTCGCCGTGATAGCGATACCATGCTGAACCGGACCGCGCATTGTCAATGCATCGGTGGTCGGCGGGGAGGATGATGGTAAGGCTCGCTTCACGGTTGCTGATGTTCGCGGTGGCTTGCTTGGTGGCCGGGCACGTGTACGCGGAGGATGGCTACGACCTGTGGCTGCGCTACCGAGCCCCGGTGGGAGCAACTGCTACGCACCGTGCCGTTCCGCGGATCGACGCGCGGTCGCGCTCCCCCTCGATCATCGCCGCCGCCGACGAGTTGCGCCGCGGAGTGGCGGGGCTGAGTGCCGCGCAGCAGGCGGCGCTCGGGACAATCGTCGTCGCGACCGCCGGCGACCCGCGGGTGCGGGCGCTCGACCTTCGCGTCGCGCCGTTGGGCGACGAAGGCTATCTGGTCCGGACGGTGACGCTTGGCGGCGCGCGCGTCACCTTGGTCACCGCCAATAGCGATCAGGGCGCCTTGTACGGCAGCTTCGCGCTCTTGCGGCACGCCTATGCCGGCGGCGACCTGCGCGCCGTTTCGCTGTCCTCCGCGCCGCACGTTCGACTGCGCATCCTCGACCATTGGGACAATCTGGACGGCAGCGTGGAGCGCGGCTACGCGGGCCAGTCGCTGTGGGAGTGGTGGACGCTGCCCGACTACCGCGATCCGCGCTACACTGACTACGCGCGCGCCAACGCCTCGATCGGCATCAACGGCGTCGTGCTCAACAACGTCAATTCGAGCGCCGACAGCCTGACCGCGCGCTACATCACGAAGGCGGCGGCGCTCGCCGACGTGTTCCGGCCTTACGGCATCCGGGTCTATCTCTCGGCGCGTTTCTCCGCCCCGATCGAGCTCGGCGGGCTGGCGAGCGCCGATCCGCTCGACCCGCGCGTGGCCGCCTGGTGGCGCGCCAAGACGGACGAGATCTACCGCGCGATCCCCGACTTCGGCGGCTTCCTGGTCAAAGCCAACAGCGAGGGCCAGCCGGGTCCGCGCGACTACCACCGCACCCATGCCGAGGGCGCGAACATGCTGGCCGCCGCGGTCCGCCCGCACGGCGGCGTCGTGATGTGGCGTGCCTTCGTCTACGCCGACACCGATCCCGACGACCGCGCCAAGCAGGCGTACACCGAGTTCAAGCCGCTCGACGGGCGCTTCGCCGACAACGTGATCGTCCAGGTCAAGAACGGCGCCATTGACTTCCAGCCGCGCGAGCCGTTCCACCCGCTGTTCGGCGCGATGCCGCGCACCGCGCTGATGCCCGAGTTCCAGATCACCAAGGAATATCTCGGCCAGGCGACGCACCTGGCATACCTCGGCCCCTTGTTCGCCGAGACCTTGGGCGCGGACACGATGGCGCAGGGTCCGGGCTCGACCGTGGCCCGGATCATCGACGGTTCGCTTTATCCGCACGGGCTGACGGGGATCGCCGGGGTCGCCAACGTCGGGCGCGATCGCGACTGGAGCGGATCGACCTTCAACCAGGCGAACTGGTACGCGTTCGGCCGGCTCGCGTGGGACCCGACGCTCGACCCGCGCGCGATCGCGCGCGAGTGGGCGGCGATGACCTTCGCGCCCGCGGTCGCCGACCGGATTGCGGCGATGATGATGCCCTCGCGCGAGGCAGTGGTCGATTACATGACGCCGCTGGGGCTCGCGCACCTGATGGCGACGGGGCACCACTATGGGCCGGGACCGTGGGTCTCCGACCTGAAGCGCCCTGAGTGGAACCCGGTCTATTACCACCGCGCCGACCGGAACGGCATCGGTTTCGATCGTACTGCGAGCGGCAGCAATGCGGTCGCGCAATATGCCGCGCCGCTCGCGCGCCGCCTGTCCGACCCAGCGACGACGCCGACGGACGAGCTGCTGTGGTTCCAACATCTGCGCTGGGATCATGCCATGCCGTCGGGCCGGACATTGTGGGCCGAACTCGTCCACCACTACGACGCCGGTGTCGCGCAAGTGGACGTCATGCGCCAACAGTGGAACGCGCTGCGCTCGCAAATCGACGCCGAGCGCTGGGCGAAGACCGCGACGTTCCTGGACATACAGGCGCGCGAGGCCGCGTGGTGGCGCGACGCCAGCATCGCTTACTGGTCATCAATCAACCGCATGCCCCTCCCCGCGGGCACGCGCCCACCCGCGCACGATCTGCGCTGGTACGAGGCGCAGCGCTTTCCTCACGCGCCGGGCAACCCGCAGTGACGTGGCGGCGGCCGCCTGCGCATCCACGGGGCAGCGCGCCGCCCCCTTCCGACGATCGCGACGCCGCGCGATCCCGAACCCGCGATCACAGGAGCATGACGATGGCGATCACCCGCCGCGAAGGATTACACGCGCTGGCCGGCCTAGCCACCGCCGCGCTGCCGGGCGCGAGCGCGGCTGCGGCCACGCTCGCTGACGACGCGTCGACCGGCACCGCACCAGCCGGCGGACTACAGGCGCTCGCCGCCACCCGCGGCTTGCGCGTGGGCTCGTGCTTCGCGTGGAGCCGACCGGACGCCGACCGCGGATCGTTCGCCAACCCGGCCTATGCGGCGCTGCTGCTGCGCGACTGCGGCCTGTTGGTGCCCGAGAACGAGATGAAGTGGCAGGCGATCCGCCCCAGCGCGACGCGATTCGACCTTGCCCGCCTCGACGCGATGATCGACTGGGCGGACGAGGCGAGGCTGCCGGTGCGCGGCCACAACCTGCTGTGGCATCAGCCCAAGTGGATGCCTGCGTGGGAGGAGACGCACGATTTCGGCGCCAACCCGTCGCGGGCGGCGCACGATCTGCTCGTCACGCACGTCGACACGGTGTGCAAGCGCTACGGCGCCCGCATCCGCAGCTACGACGTCGTCAACGAGGCGGTGAACCCCGCGGACGGCACGCTCTACGACACGGCATTGTCGCGCGCGCTGGGCAGCCCGCAGGCGACGCTCGACCTCGCGTTCCACGCCGCGCGTGCCGCCGCGCCGCACGCGCAGCTGGTCTACAACGACTATATGAGCTGGGAACCGGGCAATGCCACGCACCGCGCCGGCGTGCTGAGGCTGCTGGAAGGGTTCAAGGCGCGCGGCGTCCCCGTCGACGCACTGGGCGTGCAGTCGCACCTGGTCACGCAGGGCGTCGACGCGCGCGCCTCGGTCCAGGCACTCGAGGGTGAGTGGCGACGCTTCCTGGATGCGGTGACCGCGATGGGATACGGCCTCGTCGTCACCGAGCTCGACGTGCGCGACAATGCGCTGCCCGCCGACATCGCCGTGCGCGACCGAGCAGTCGCGGAGTTCACGAGAGGCTATCTCGACATCATGCTGTCCTACCCCTCGCTGCGCGACGTGCTGTTATGGGGCATGACCGATCGCTACAGCTGGATCGAGGGGTTCGAGCCGCGCAAGGACAAGCTCCCTCGGCGCCCCTGCCCATACGACGCGGCCTTTCGTGCCAAGCCGATGCGCGCGGCCATCGCCGCCGCGATCGCTGCAGCTCCGCCTAGGGCCTGACGCCTCCGCTGCGCGGTTGAAGCTTGGATGGCGCGAGCGCGGGACATCCGGAATGAACCGGCTGCCCCGCGCCCGCTAACGGCGGCGCCCCCCGCCCCCGCTTACTTGAACGATGCGCGAACCGAGAAGGTGATACGGCGATCGGCGATGAACCAGTTGCGTGGTCTCGTCAGCAGATCGTCGTTGATCACGTACGACGTGCGCGTGATCGAATTGGTCAGGTTCACGCCTTGGAAGCCCAGCCGTACCTCCGGTGTCACCGCGATGAAAGCGGAGGCATCGAACTGGCCGTACGACTCCGCGTAGACCGGCGCATTGGGCGTGATCACGTCGCGGATCGTCAGCAGGTTGCGCGAGCGCCAATTGTACGCCGCGCGGAGCTCCAGCCCGTTACGCTGATAGAACGGCCCGATGTTGAACTGGTGCTTCGACAAGCCCTGCAGCGGCAGTCGGCTGGTATCGACGTTCGAGATGATCCCCGCGGCCACGTTCGGGTCGTTGGGATCGAGTTGCTGCTGCGACACGCCCGATGAGTGGACGTAGGTGTAGTTGGCCGACAAGCCGAGCCCGCCAAGTACCGAAGGCAGGAAGCCGTAGGTTTGCTGGTAACCGACCTCGAACCCGCGAACCTTGCCGGTTTCGTCCGAGTTGAGCGGCGTCGTCACGATCGCGTCGAACGTCGCGCCGTTGTTGGTGAAGCTCAGCCGCTGCGTGCCGACCGACTGCACCCCGTACAGGTTCTTGGCGAAGGCGGAGAAGGTCAGCTGACCGACGCTGGAAAAATACCATTCGGCGGTCAGGTCGTAATTGTCGCCGCGGACGGGTTTCAGGTTCGGATTGCCGACGTCGAAGATCGCGACCGGTCCACCATTGAACAGGATCGTCTGGTCGCTGGTGTTCAACCCGATGTTGTAGAACGAGCGTGTGAGGCCGAAGTCGGGCGGCGCGAGGCTCTTGTTGAACGCAGCGCGGAACTGGAGACCGCCTCCGACAGCCAGCTTCACGTTGAAGCTCGGCAGGAAATAGTCGTAGGTCACGCGCGCGTTGTTGGGCACCAACGTGCCGTTCTGGAACGCGGCGGCCGCGGCCCTGGTCGCGTCGGGCAGCGCGCAGAAGCGCGAGATCGCACTGCCGTCGGTCGGTGCGACGCAGTTGAACGCCTGATTGTTGAACGAGAAGAAGCCCGACGAGATACGGCGCGTCTTGGTGTAGCGCACGCCGACGTTGCCGCTCAGGTTCCAGCCATTCGATAGCTGGTTGCCGAAGCGCACCAGCAGATAAGCCGCGTTGTTGCGCTCGCTGACCGGGTTGACCTCGCCCGGACGGAACGGCGTCCCCGCGATCACGCCCGAGCGCGCGGCGAGCGGCACCCAGCCGTCGGCTCCCGAATTGGTCGAGGTGAAGCCGCGCCATTCCGACGCGATCTGGCTGACCTGCTGTACCGCGGTGTCATAGTCCTGCAGCAACCGGCCCGGGTAGAACAGGCGACCGCCGTTCGACGGATCGTTCGCCTTGCCGCGGAAGAAGTTGTCGTAGAGGAACGCTTCCTGCGGCGCGGTGCTGCCCGCCGTCCGCGTCGCCGGATTGCCGTCGACCGGCCGGTCGAACCAGACCGGGCCGCCTGGGCCAACGGTCGCACCACTCGCGTCGGTGCCGCCGCCCCAGATCTCGCTCAGCACACCCCAGTTGTACGCGGTCGAGCGCGCTTCGTTCTGGCGGTCGGCGAAACGGTAGCCGGCACGGATGGAGTTGATCCAGCTCTCTTCCGGGAACGAGTAATCGAGATCGATCCGTGCCGCGTCCTCGTTGCCCTCGCTATCCTCGATGTGATCCATCGCGGAGCGGTAGAAGCTGTTATACGGGTCTAGGTAGCTTGGGTGCGCGGCGTTCTGGTAATTGTTGGGCTCGTTGGTTACGGGCACGAAATTGACGAACGCCGGGTTCGTACCGTCCAAGCGAATGTCGGCATTCTGATAGGTCGTACCCCAGACCGTCAGGTCGGTGACCTTCACCTTCGACCAGACGTGCTGATAGTCGACGGTTACGCCCAGCCGCTCGGTCGGCTGCCACTTGACGTTGAGGCTGGCGTCGTTGGTGATGAACCGCGAATTGTTACCGCGCGCGATGTTGTTGCTCTGCAGACCATTCGTCGGCGTGCGCAAATCACCGCCGTTCGCCGGGTCCTGGTCGGCGCGATAGCCGTTCGGACCGGTGATCAGGCCGCTGGTGAACGCATTGTCGTCGTCGAAGGTGAAGCTGGTGCCGGGGAACGGCTGAGAGTCGCCGGCCGCGAGCACGTTGTCGGTCGCGACTTCGATCGAATTCTCGGTCCACGCCTCGCGCGAGTCGGAGCGCAGGAACTGCGCGGTCGCGGTCAGTCGCTCGTTGTTGCTGCGGAACTGCCCCGCGGCCGAGTAGCCGTAGCGGGTGCGATTGAATTCCTGGCTACGCGTCGCCGCGCCGCGCGGCACGTATACGGTGGTGCCGACGTTGGGATTGTTGTTGGCGTCGAGCGGCTGGAGCAGTGCCCCGGTCGACGTCAGCACGCGCTCACCCCAGTTGGAGATCTGCACGCTGTCGGCGCGCGAGCGGATCTGCGACCGCACGAAGCTGCCGAGCAGGCCAAACTGACCGATCCCGGTCTGCCAGCGGTCGCTCAGCAGGACCGACACGGTAGGAGCCGACTTCTTGACGAAATCGCCGTAGTTGTTCTCGAGCGTGCCACCCGCGGTGAAGCCGGTCGAGTCGAACGGCAGTCGCGTGCGCAGGTTGACCGTGCCGGCGATGCCGCCCTCGATCATATCGGCCGACGGGCTCTTGAACACGTCCACGCCGCCGAGCAGCTCGGCCGGCACGTCGGCGAACGACAGCCCGCGACCGTTGTTGGCGCTGAACGAGTCGCGGCCGTTGATCTCCGACCGGGTGTAGGTCAGGCCGCGCACCACGACGCCCGAACCCTCGGTCGAGAAGTGGTCGGGGTCGACGCCCGCGGAGAAGCGGCTGATCGACACGCCGGGCACGCGCTGCAACGCCTCGGTCACCGAGCGATCGGGCAGTGCGCCGATGTCCTCCGACGAGATCGAATCGACGACCACCTCCGAGTTCCGCTTGATCGCCTGCGCGCTCTGCAGGCTACGGCGGATACCGGTAACGACGATGTCCTCGTTCGCCGCCGCCTCCTGCGGGGTAGCGGTCGCCGCCTCGACCGGCGTCACTTCCGCGCCACCCGACGGCACCTGCGCGTTGGCGGACGGCAGCGACTGCAACTGATCCTGCGGCGCGGCGGCCGGATCAGAAGATGCGGTACGGCTCGCCGCCTGCGCGGTCGCGTCTTCCTGCATCGCGCTCGCCGGCAACGGGCGGGCCAACGAGAGGTTCGGCGCGGCGGCGAGGCAAAGCGCGGTGATCGACGCGCCGCCCTTCAGCACCGCCATGCGACCGAACGCGCGCGAATCGAATTGATTGACCTTCATGCTCAAACATCCCCCCAGAGGTTGATAGCGCTATCATTGTTCATCGCAGCGCGTTGACCGATGCATCGCTACTAAGCCTACAGGACTTTTTCCAGCGCTAAATTGCATTAGCTCGACAATGTCTCCCGTTTGTTTGTAACGGTAACATCGCAGGAGGAGAGGAATGGCAAGGTCGGCGCGCATGCGCATCGTCGTGGTTGGAGGAGGAACCGCGGGCTGGATGACGGCGGCGACGCTCGGCTGTATCGTCGCCGGACATTTGGCCGACGTGACGCTGATCGAATCGGAAGAGATCGGCACGGTGGGCGTCGGCGAGGCGACGGTGCCGCACATCCGTTTCTTCAATAAACGATTGGGTATCGACGAGGCCGATTTTATTCGGCGGACGCACGCGACGTTCAAGCTCGGTATCGAGTTCCGCGACTGGGGCCGGATCGGCGACAGTTACATTCACCCATTCGGTGATTTCGGGCACGACATCGACGGCCTGCCGTTCCATCAGCACTGGCTGCATGCCGCGCGCTCGGGTGGTGACGTTCCGCCGCTGGAGGATTGCTCGCTGCCGATCGTCGCCGCGCGCGCCAATCGTTTCGCGCTGCCGTCCGACGATCCCCGCGCGATCGGTTCGACCTTCTCCTACGCCTATCAGTTCGACGCGTCGCTCTACGCCGCCTATCTTCGTCGCTACGCCGAGGCGCGCAGGGTTGAGCGTCTCGAGGGACGCGTCGTTCGCGTCGAGGCGGAGGCGGAGCACATCGCGGCGGTGCACCTGAGCGACGGGCGCCGCATCGATGGCGACCTGTTCATCGACTGCTCCGGCTTTCGAGGGCTGTTGATCGAGGGCGGGCTGGCGGCGGGTTACGAGGATTGGTCACACTGGTTGCCGTGCGACGCCGCCTGGGCAATGCCGTCCACCAACGTCGGCCCGCTGACGCCCTATACCCGCGCCACCGCGCGAGAGGCGGGATGGCAGTGGCGCATTCCGCTCCAGCATCGCACCGGCAACGGACACGTCTTTTCGACGCGCTTCACCGACATCGAGCGGGCGCGCGCGCTGCTGCTGGCGAACGTGGAGGGTGAAGCGCTCGCCGAGCCGCGCCTGTTACGCTTCCACACCGGGCTGCGTCGGCGTCAGTGGATCGGCAATTGCGTCGCGATCGGCCTGTCGGCCGGCTTCCTCGAACCGCTCGAGTCGACCAGCATCCACCTGATCCAGCTCGCGATCGGCAAGCTGCTGGAGCTCTTCCCGACCGACGGCATCGTCGATCCCGCGGACGTCACCGAGTTCAACCGTGCGATGGCGCTCGAATATGAGCGGGTGCGCGATTTCCTCGTGCTGCACTATTGCGCCACCACGCGCGATGACACGGCGTTCTGGCGTCACATTCGCACGATGCAGCTGCCGCCCTCGCTCGTCGACAAGATGGGCGAGTTCCGCGACCGTGGCATCGTGGCGCACTACCGCGAGGGCATGTTCCTACCTGCCAGCTGGCTCGCGGTCTATCACGGACAAGGGATCGTGCCCGAGCGCGTTCATCCGCTGGTCGCCGACGCGCCCGCCGCCACGGCACGCGCGCGCGTCGCAGCAGTCGCCGCCGCCTGCCGTCACGCGGCCGCGGCGATGCCGTCGCACGAGGATTACCTCGCGCATCTGGCGGCGGCGTGACGCGAACGGTCGCGATCGTGGGGCGGACGCTGTGCGGCTGGATCGCCGCGGCTGCGCTGGCTCACCAGCTGCCACGCGGTCGCTATCGCATCATCGTCGTCGACACCGACGCCGACAGCGAAGAAGGTGCGCTTGACGGATTCGGCGACTTCGCGCCGGTAATCGCGGTTCCGCCGCAGGCAGCGGCCTTCCACGCCGGTCTGGGATTGGACGAGCACGCCATTCTTCGCGCGACCGGCGGCGGCCACGCGCTCGGCGTTGCGTTCGGCGGCTGGAGAGGCGACGGGGCAGCGGCGTTCCTGCCGTACGGAGAGACGGGCGCGCCGCTCGAAGGTGTCGCCTTCCATCAACTCGTCGCGCGCGTGCGGGCGACCGGGCGCGAAATCCGCCTGGCCGATTACAGCGTCGCAGCACTCGCCGCGCAGGCAGGACGATGCGCACCCGCGTCGATCCCGCACGCGCTGCACCTGCCGACCGCGCGCTACCGCGCGCTCATTCGCGCCGCGGCGTTGAAGGCGGGCGTTGAGCACGCGCCTGCCCCGCTGGCGAGCGCCGCGATCGACGCGGCTGCCATTGTCACACGATTGGCGCTCGCGGACGGCAGCACGATCCCGCCGCTGCTGGTGCTCGATTGCTCGGGCGTCACTGCGCGGATCGCCCAGCAGGTCGCGCCGGCGCTAGAGGATTGGTCTCGCTGGCTGCCGTGCGATCGCCGACACGTCGAAGTGATCGCCGCGAGGGGCACGCCTCCGCCCTACTCGCAGGTGGACGCGAACGACGCCGGCTGGACCGCGACCTGGCCGCTGAATGGGATGGACGTTCGACTAACCTGCAGCGCGAACGGTAGTGGGGAGCGGTTCCGCGCCGGTCGCCGCGTCGACGCGTGGCGGGGCAATTGCGTCGCGCTGGGCGCTGCCGCCGGCATGCTGAAACCGCTTCACCCGACGGCTCTGACGCTGCTGCTCAGCTCGCTCGCGCGATTGATCCAGCTCTGGCCCGCAAATTCCCTCGCCCCGGTCGAGGCCGTGGCATTCAACCGGGCGACCGCGGCGGCATGGGACGGTGCACGCGACTTCGTCGTCGCACATCACAACGTGGCGGGCCGGGCGGGACCGTTCTGGGACGAGCGGCGTGCTGTCGTGATGCCGGAGCGATTGGAAGCGAAGCGCGCCTTGTTCGCCGCGCGCGGACGCGTGCCGATGTTCGACGAGGAACCGTTCGACGAGGCCGACTGGACCGCGATGTTCGACGCACTGGGGCTCGTTCCGCGACGCTACGACGCGCGCGCCGACAGGATCGCATTGACCGCGATCGAGCAGCATCTCGCCGAGCAGCGCACCCGCGCTATCGCCCAGGTCCGTGCCCTGCCCCGCTACATCGACGCCATGGCACCGCTGTGGCGAGCCGCGGCATGACGATCGCCGCACCGATCCGCCGCGTCGTCATCGTCGGTGGCGGGACCGCCGGCTGGATGGCGGCCGCCGCCCTCGCGCGACTGATCCCGCTCGGGACCGACGTAACGTTGATCGAATCGGACGCGATCGGCACCGTCGGTGTCGGCGAGGCGACAATACCGCCGATCCGTAGCTTCAACGCGATGCTGGGCATCGACGAGCATGCATTCCTGGCGGCGACCGGCGGCAGTTTCAAGCTGGGCATCGAGTTCGTCGACTGGGGTGCGATCGGCGAGCGTTACCTGCATCCCTTCGGCGGTCACGGCTTCGACATCGAGGGCGTGCGCTTTCACCATTACTGGCGCCGCCGCGCGGCGGCCGGGGTGGACGAGCCGATCGAGCGTTACTCGCTGTGCGCGGTGGCGGCACGCGCCGGCCGCTTCGTGCCGCCCTCCCCCGACCCTGCCTCGGTGCTGTCGCAGATGGCGCACGCCTACCATTTCGACGCCGGACTCTACGCGCGCTTCCTGCGCGATCGCGCGGAGCGGGTCGGCGTGTCGCGGATTGAGGGCGAGGTTATTCACGTGTCGCTGGACGGTGAGACCGGGCACGTGCGCCAGGTCACGCTGGTCGGGGGGCAGCGGGTCGAGGGCGACCTGTTCGTCGACTGCTCGGGCTTTCGCGGCCTGCTGATCGAGCAGGCGCTGCACGCGGGCTACGAGGATTGGACGCGGTGGCTGCCGTGCGACCGCGCGGTGGCGATGCCGACCGCCAGCGCGGGCACCGCCATTCCGCCCTTCACCCGCGCCACCGCGCGCGCGGCCGGATGGCAGTGGCGCATCCCGCTGCAGCACCGCACGGGCAACGGTTACGTCTACAGCAGCGCGCATTGTTCGGACGACGAGGCGGCGGCGACGCTCGTTGCCGGGATCGAAGGCGCACCGCTCGCCGACCCGCGCGTGCTGCACTTCACCGCAGGGCGTCGCCGCAAGCAGTGGATCGGCAACGTCGTCGCGCTGGGGCTCGCCTCGGGCTTCGCCGAGCCGCTGGAGTCGACCAGCATCCACCTGGTGCAGAGCGGCATCTCCAAGCTGCTCGCGCTCTTTCCCGACCAGGGTTTCTCGCCGGTCGAGATCCACGCCTACAACCGGCTGGCCGAGACGCAGTTCGATCAGGTCCGCGACTTCCTGATCCTGCACTATCACGCGACGCGCCGCGACGACTCGCCGTTCTGGCGCGAGGCGCGCGCGCGCGCGATCCCCGACGAACTGCGCGAGAAGATCGCGCTGTGGCAGCGGCGCGGCCGGCTGTTCCGCTGGGAGGACGACCTGTTCGCCGAGGCGAGCTGGGTCGCGGTACTGCTGGGGCAAGGCGTGGTGCCCGAGGGTTGGGACCGGCTGGCGGACGCCACCCCCGCCCGCGAGATCGATGCCCGGTTCGAGCGACTGCGCGCCCTCTTCGCTGATGCAGCGCACCGCATGCCGCGACACGAGGAGTATCTCGCGCGCCATTGCCCCGCCCCGTTCTCCCGATGACCGCGCCGCGGTCGATCGTGGTCGTCGGGGGCGGCACCGCGGGGTGGATGGCGGCGGCCGCGCTCGGCCGATTGTTCGCGCCGGCGGGAGGCAAGGTGACCCTGGTCGAATCGGACGCGATCCCGACGATCGGCGTCGGCGAGGCGACGATCCCGCCGATCCGCACCTGTCACGCCATGCTGGGCATCGACGAAGACGCGTTCCTGCGCGCGACAGGCGGCAGCTTCAAGATGGGCATCCGCTTCGAAGGGTGGACGCGCGCGGGCGAGGCGTACATCCATCCATTCGGACAGATTGGCACCGATATCGCCGGCACGCCGTTCGCGGCGCAGTGGCTGCGCGCGCGCCTGGGTGGGCAAGCCGAGGCGCTCGACCGCTACTCGCTGGAAGCGCGCGCGGGTGAGGCAGGACGCTTCTCGCGCCCGATCGCCAACGGCGACTCGCCGTTGTCGCGCATCGGCTACGCTTACCACTTTGATGCCGGGCGTTACGCGGCCTTCCTGCGCGACCATGCCGAGCGACACGGTGTCGTCCGCCGCGAGGGAACGGTCGAGCACGTCCAGCCCGGACCGCACGGCATCGCCGCGGTCCATCTGGCCGACGGCACGCGGGTTGAGGGCGACCTGTACATCGACTGCTCGGGCTTTCGCGCGCTGTTGATTGAAGGGGCGCTCGCGGCCGGTTGGGAGGATTGGTCGCGCTGGCTGCCGTGTGACCGCGCGGTGACGGTGCCTTCGCCCAGCGACGCAGCACCTCTGCCGCTCACGCGCGCGATAGCGCATGGGGCAGGGTGGCGGTGGCGCATCCCGCTGACGCATCGCACCGGCAACGGTCTGGTCTACTCGAGCGCGCACCTGGGCGACGAGGCGGCGCGGCGCGCGCTGCTCGACGCGATCGACGGCGAACCGCTCGCAGAGCCGCGCCTGATCCGCTTCGCGACCGGACACCGCCGACGCTTCTGGAGCGGCAATTGCGTCGCGCTCGGCCTCGCCGCCGGGTTCATGGAACCGCTGGAGTCGACCAGCATCCACCTGGTGCAGAGCGGCATCCAGCATCTCGTCCGCATGATGCCGCCCGCCACGCCGACCCCGCCCGCGATCGTCGAACGCTACAATCGCGTCATGTCGGGCGAGTTCGCGCGCATTCGCGACTTCCTTGTCGCGCATTATCATCTGAACGATCGCCCCGAACCGTTCTGGCGCGAGCGCGCGCATGCTCCGATTCCGGACGGACTGGCCGAGAAGCTGGCGCTGTTCCGCGCCGGCGGGCGCATCTTTCGCGAAGCCGACGAACTGTTCAACGAGACGAGCTGGCTGGCGCTGTTCGCGGGGCAGCACGCGAGCGTCGACGCGCACGATCCGATCTGCGACGCGGTTTCCGCCGATCTGGTGTCGCATCGCTTGCAGCAGATCGAGCGAGTGGTCACCGCATCGCTGGCGCACATGCCGTATCATGTCGAGGCGCTGCGTCGGATCGCGTCTGAGCCGTCGGGCTGACGTCATCGGCACCGGCGCCGGTGGTCAGTAGCGAAATACTTCGCCCCTGCCCGTCATCGCTCAGTGCCGTTGCAGAACCCGCAGCAGGTACGCGCGAATGCGCTCGGTTCGCTCCGAACTGCCCGGACCCAGCACGCCGCGC
The DNA here is from genome assembly GCF_042095875.1 of Sphingomonas sp. Lineage (GTDB taxonomy): Bacteria > Pseudomonadota > Alphaproteobacteria > Sphingomonadales > Sphingomonadaceae > Sphingomonas. Next base: position 13,632 of record NZ_JBELMJ010000009.1, on the reverse strand, counting down.
GCGGGCGCGGGCAAATGGTCGCCCGCCCGCGCCGCATCCTCGTCGAACACGAAGTGATCGAACCAGGCGCGCCAGCCCGCCTTCTCCGCCGCCGGGCGGTCACGCACCGCCATCAACGCGTGTACCAGGGCGTTGAAGGCTGACGCGGTGGGATCGAACGCCCACCAGTAATTGCACAATATGTTGAGCGTGCCGAACGCCTGCACGTGGTGCCACCAGATCGCGGGCATGAACAACGCGTCGCCCGGACCAAGGTCCGCCACCATCGCGTGCTGCAGCGCGTCGGCGTATCGCGGGTAGCGCGCCAGATCGGGCGCGAGCGGATCGACCATGCTGGCGGGTGGGCCGGCGAGCGTGCGATCGAGCGGCCCGACGTACAGGTTGCCGACCTGATCGGGCGGGAACAACGTGAAGCGACGCTGGCCGGCGACCACGCAGGCGAGATTGGTCGACCCGTCGTAGTGCGTCGCGGTCTGCGAACCGTTGCCGATCCAAAGCCGCGGCTGCGCACCCCCGAGCGGCAGGTCAAGCGGGTTCGCCGCCTCCCAGCCCGGCAGATGCTCGGGCGCGAGCGCCGCATTCGCGTAAAGGATGTGCCGCTCGTGCTCGGGCACGGTCGCGAGCCGCAGCAATTCGCTCAACAACAGTTCGAGCGGCGCCTGCTCGCGGTGAAAGTTGAAGCCTTCCAGATTGTCGCCGCGGTAGAAGAAGCGACCACGGTACTCCGGCCCCCCGACCAGCACGTCGAGCGGGCGGCCACCGTTGCCGAGGCCGGACAGGTAGGTGGCGACCGCGCGATCACCGTCGCTCGCCGCGCGCACGCTCGCCCAATGCGCCACCTGCCCGCGCAGGATGATGGGTGTCGCGCGCGGATCGATCTCGGCCGCGAACGTCGCTGCGTCGACGGCGGCGCGCTCCTCGACCCGGACGTCGGTGGCGGCAGGATGGTCGATCTTCATGCCTAGCACGTTACCGCAACCGTGCGCCGCGCGCCATACAACCGGATCGATCGTCCACGTGCTCGGAAACGCTTGCGGACCAAGGATGGGCAGCGTTAATGGTAACGCTAACGGATATAAGCGGGGGTGGGATGATCGGTTGGCGGGCGGCGCTGCTGCTAGGCTCGGTAGCGACGGCGAGCGTGGCCGGCGCGCGCGACGCCTCGCCGCAGCACGATCGCGCGCATTGGATCGCGTCCTGGGGCTCGGCGCAGATGGTCGCGGACGGCGACAACGCGCTGCCGCCCGAGCGCGCGACATCGTTGACGCTGCGCCAAGTCGTGCGCCTATCGGCGGGTGGCGACCACGTGCGCGTGCGCTTGTCAAACGCGCACGGATCGGCGCCACTCAGGATCCAGGCGGCACATCTGGCGCTCAGCGCCGCGCCGGGCAGCGCGCGCATCACCGGCGGCAAGCGGCTGACCTTCGCCGGTGCCGCCGCCGCGGTGATCCCGCCGGGCGCCGAAATATATTCCGACCCCGTCGCTTTGATGGTCGCCCCCGGTGCCGACGTGGCCGTCAGCCTGTTCCTGCCCGCGATTGACGGACCGCAGACCGGCCATCCCGGCGCGCGCGCGACGAGTTTCACCCTCCCCGGCAATCACGTCGCCGATCCGGTGATGGCGGGTGCGGCGCGCGCGACGCACTGGTACGTGCTGTCCGACGTCGAGGTCGCGCGCGGCGCGGCGACGATCGTCGCGATCGGCGACTCGATCACCGACGGCTACGGCGTCGCGCCGGACCGCAACATGCGCTGGCCCGACATCCTGGCCGAGCGGCTGCGGGCACGACCGTCGTCGCGCGGCATCGGCGTGGTCAATTCAGGGATCGGCGGCAACCGCGTGCTGCTCGACGGGCTCGGCCCCAACCTGCTCGCGCGGTTCGACCGCGACGTGGTGGCGCGCACGGGCGTGCGCTGGGCGATCGTGCTCGAAGGGATCAACGACCTGGGCGTGCTGACGCGCGACGCACCCGCGACATCGGAGCAGCACGCCGCGATCGTCGCGCAGGTGACCGCCGCCTACGCGCAGGTCGTGCAGCGCGCGCACGCGCACGGTATGGAGGTGATCGGCGGCACGCTGATGCCGTTCGTCGGCAATGATTACTATCACCCGGGTGCCGCGACCGAGGCCGATCGCCAGGCGATCAACCGCTTCATCCGCCGCTCGGGCACGTTCGACGCGGTGGTGGATTTCGACCGCGTGATGCGCGACCCCGCGCGTCCCGACCGCCTGGCGCCGGCGTACGACTCGGGCGATCACCTGCACCCGTCCGAGGCGGGCTATCGCGCGATGGGAGAAGCGGTGTCGCTGACGCTGTTCGACGACGCACGTCCGGCCCGCGCGGTTCGGGGGCGTCGTGGGCGCATCGCCGCGGAGCGGCGCGTCACCGCTGCCACGCCGCCGCGGCGAAGCGCCGCACCGTCGCCGATCCGAAGTTTGATCCTCGCCACCCCCATCGATCGCTGATCCCAGCTCGGAGATAGCCGTGAGCACTGATACTCTCGTTTTCGACCCCGCCGACGCGCTCGGCCCCGATTGGCGCGCGGGCCGCTGGCTCGGGCGGATCGACCGCGGCGACGGGCCGACGCCGGTCATCGTCTCGGACGGGATTGTCCACGACATGGCGATGGTCGCGCCGACGGTGGCCGAGCTGGCGGCGCGCGGCGCGCTCGACCCGGCCGCGGGCGAACCGATCGGCGCGCTCGACGCGCTGGGTCTCTCGGTCGACGCGGTGCCGCGCCTGCTCAGCCCGATCGATCTGCACTGCGTAAAGGCTGCGGGCGTGACCTTCGCCGTGTCCGCGCTGGAACGCGTGATCGAGGAGCGCGCGCGCGGCGACGCGGGCGCGGCGGCCGCGGTGCGCGCGCGGATCGAGGAACGGATCGGCGGCGGCATGGCGCAGGTGGTGCCCGGCACCGACGAGGCCGCGGCGCTCAAGGCAGCCTTGATCGAGGAAGACCTGTGGTCGCAGTACCTCGAGGTCGCGATCGGTCCCGACGCGGAGATCTTCACCAAGGCGCCGACGCTGTCGACGGTCGGCTGGGGCGCGGAGATCGGCATCCGCTCGGACTCGACCTGGAACAACCCCGAGCCGGAGATCGTGCTGCTGGTCGCACCCGATGGTAACGCGGTCGGCGCGACGATCGGCAACGACGTCAACCTGCGCGACTTCGAGGGCCGCTCGGCGCTGCTACTGGGCAAGGCGAAGGACAATAATGCGTCGTGCTCGCTCGGCGCGTTCATCCGGCTGTTCGACGAGCGCTACACGATGGACGACGTCCGCCGAGCCGAAGTCGCGCTGCGGATCGAGGGGGACGACGGCTACGTGCTCGACGGTTCCAGCTCGATGGGCCAGATCAGCCGCGATCCCTTGGAGCTGGTGCGACAGGCGCTGAGCGAGCATCAATATCCCGACGGGTTCGTGCTGTTCCTGGGCACGCTGTTCGCCCCGACCAAAGACCGCGAGGAACCTGGGCGCGGCTTCACTCATAAGGTCGGCGACACCGTGTCGATCAGCGCGCCCGGCCTCGGTCGGCTCGTCAACACCGTGACCACGTCGAAGGCCGCCCCGCCCTGGACGTTCGGCGTCGTAGCCCTTTTCCGCAACCTCGCGCAGCGCGGGCTGTTGTCCGCATGACCCAGGAGCTTTCCTTGCCAAGCAACGACGAACACACCGGCGCCCGTTACCCATCGCTGCGCGACCGGCGCGTGATCGTCACCGGCGGCGGATCCGGGATCGGTGCTGGGATCGTCGAAGCCTTTGTCGCACAGGGCGCACGCGTCGCGTTCGTCGACGTGGCCGAGGGCGACAGCAGGGCGTTGGTCGAGCGGCTGTCACGCCACGCCGCGCACGCACCAATCTTCCTCCCGCTCGACCTAACCGACCTCGACGCGCTGCGCGACACGTTTGCGACGCTGGTCGAGCGGCTGGGCGGGGTCGACGTGCTGGTCAACAATGCCGCCAACGACGACCGGCACGATGTCGCCGAGGTCACGCCCGCTTACTGGGACGAGCGGATGAACGTGAACCTGCGTCACCTGTTCTTCGCGGCGCAGGCGGTGATCCCGGCGATGAAGGACGCGGGCGGCGGCGCGATCGTCAACTTCGGTTCGATCAGCTGGCATTTGGCGCTCGCCGACCTGATCCTCTACCAGACTGCCAAGGCGGCGATCGAGGGCATGACGCGCAGCCTCGCGCGCGACCTCGGCCGCGACAACATCCGCGTCAACGCGATCATCCCCGGCAACGTGCAGACCCCGCGGCAGGAGAAGTGGTACACGCCCGAGGGCGAGGCGGAGATCGTCGCCGCGCAGTGCCTGAACGGCCGCATCCAGCCGTCGGACATCGCCGGCATGGCGCTGTTCCTCGCCTCAGACGATGCCCGGATGTGCACCGGTCACAACTACTGGGTCGACGCCGGATGGCGCTGAGCTACACCGCCGAGCCGGTGCTGCGCGTCGGCGCGACGCTGGGCGAGGGTCCGATCTGGTTCGACGACGCCTTGTGGTTCGTCGACATCAAGCAGCACCGCGTTCACCGCTTCGATCCCGCGAGCGGCGACCACGCCTCGTGGAGCGCACCGGGCCAGGTCGGCTGGGTCCAGCCGCTCGCCGATGGCGGGATGCTCGCGGGGTTGCAGAGCGGGTTGCACCGTTTCGATCCGGCGAGCGGCACCTTCACCTTCGTCGTCGCGCACGAGGCACACCTGCCCGGCAACCGGTTGAACGATTCCACGGTCGACGCGCGCGGGCGGCTGTGGTTCGGCTCGATGGACGATGCCGAGCTGGCGCCGAGCGGTCGGATCTACCGCGCCGATGCCGTCGGCGTCGCGCCGGTGATCGACGGCATCGTCATCACCAACGGCCCGGCGGTCACAGCCGACGGACGCACGCTCTATCACTGCGACACGCTAGGCGGCGTCATCCACGCCTGCGCGCTGGAAGACGACGGCAGCATCGCGTCGACGCGGCCGTTCGTGCAGCTCGACGTCTCGCGCGATGGTTATCCCGACGGCCCGATCGTCGATGCCGAGGGTCACGTCTGGGTGTCCTTCTTCGGCGGCTGGTGCGTGCGGCGCTACGCGCCCGACGGGCGCCTCGACGCCGAGGTGCGCCTGCCGGCGTCCAACGTCACCAAGATCGTGATCGGCGGCCCCGACGGGCGCACCGCCTACGCCACCACCGCCACCAAGGGCCTGTCGCCCGACGAGCTAGCGCGCCAGCCGCGCGCCGGCGACATCTTCGCCTTCGACGCGCAGGTCGCGGGCCAGCCAGCCTATCAGATCACGCATCTGCCCGGTTAAACCGCGAGCGAGTTGCACGAAAAAAAGGGGCGTCGCGATCACCGCGGCGCCCCTTTCTGTGTCGACCGAGCATCCGCCCGGTCGACCGTCGCTCAGCCGGCCATGTCCTCCAGCTCGCGCCCGCGCGTCTCGTTGACCATCGCGCGCACGAAGAAGAACGACGCCGCCGCGAAGAAGGCGTAGCCGGTGTAGGTCACCGCAAGCCCCGGCGAGACCGCCAGCGCGGGGAAGCTGACCGAGATCGCCGCATTGGCGATCCACTGCGCGAAGCCAGACACCGCCAGCCCCGATCCGCGGATCTGGTTGGGGAACATCTCGCCGAGCATCACCCACATCACCGGGCCCCAGCTCGCGTTGAAGAAGATGACGTACAGGTTGGCGGAGACGAGCGCGATCAGCCCGTTGTTGCCCGGCAGCGACACCGCGCCAGCCGCGTCGGTCACCGCGGTCGAGAAGGCGTAGGCGACGATCGCCAGCGTCACCGCCATCCCGGCCGATCCGACCAGCAGCAGCGGCTTGCGCCCGATCCGGTCGACGGTCGCGATCGTGAACAGGCACGCCGCGATCGACAGCACGCCAGACAGGATGTTGATCTGCAGCGCGTTGTCCTCGGTGAAGCCCACCGCCTCCCACAGCACGGCGCCGTAGTAGAACACGACGTTGATGCCGACGAGCTGCTGGAACACCGCCAGGCCGATGCCCGCCCACAGGATCGGGCGGATCTTGCCCGTGGTCTTGTCGACCAGGTCGCTCAGCTTCGGCTTGTGGTGGTCGGCGGCGAGCGAGTTGCGGATCTCGACGACCTTGCGATCGGCCTCGCCCGCGCCGAACAGTCGCGTCAGCACCGCGCGCGCCTGCTCGTCGCGCCCCTTGGCGACCAGGAAGCGCGGGCTCTCCGGAATGACCAGCAGCCCGAGGAAATAGACTGCCGCCGGGATCGCCTGCAGCCAGAACATCCAGCGCCACGCCGCGTAGCCGAGCCAGAACGGCGCGGTCGAGCCGCCGGCGTAGCGCGCGAGCACGAAATTGGCGACGAACGCGCCGGTCAGGCCGGAGATGATCATCACCTGCTGCACGCTGGACAGCCGGCCGCGGATCGAGGCCGGGGTCACTTCGGAGATGTACACCGGCGAGATGACGCTCGCCGCGCCGACGCCCAATCCGCCGATGATGCGCGCGAAGATGAAGATTGCCGATCCGGTCGCCGCACCCGCCAGCAGCGCGCTGAACAGGAACAGGGCGGCGGACACCATCATCACGTTGCGGCGACCGATCGCGTCGGCCATCCGCCCCGCGCCGAACGCACCCACCGCCGAGCCGACCAGAATCGCGCCGACGTTGACGCCGATCCCCAGCCGACCGAGCCCGAAGGCCGCCTCCAGCCCCTTCTGCGTGCCGTTGATCACGCCCGAATCGTAGCCGAACATGAAGCCGCCGATCGTCGCCACCGCGACGATCGCGGCGATGAAGCCGTGGTTGACCATCGCCTCCCCTTCCCGCGGAGTATCCGCCCCCATCATGCGCGTGTCGGTCATCGTCCCTCTCCCGTGTGCCGTTGTTGTCGGCCGTGTCGCCCGATTGTTGAACCTCAGTGATTGTGCCGGGGCGTGCGCGCCGCGATCCCGCGGTACGGCACCGCGAATTCGAGCACGGCGCCGTCGCCCAGCTGCCCGGTCTTCTCGCGGTACAATTCCTCCCATGGCGTGTTGCTCGGCGGCACCGGCGGCGGCGGACCGCCGCGACGGCGCGCGATCTCCGCCTCGTCGACCAGCGCGTCGCAGCGCCCCGCCTTCAGGTCAATGCGGATCGTGTCGCCGCTCCGCAACCAGGACAGCCCGCCGCCGACCGCGCTCTCCGGGCTGGCGTTGAGGATCGAAGGGCTGTCCGACGTGCCCGACTGCCGCCCGTCGCCCAGCGTCGGCAGCGCGGTGATGCCGCGCTGGATCAGGTAATCGGGCGGCTGCATGTTGACGACCTCGGCCGATCCGGGCCAGCCGATCGGTCCGGCGCCGCGGATGACCAGGATGCAGCCCTCGTCGATGTCGAGCGCGGGATCGTTGATGCGGTGATGGTAGTCGTCCGATCCTTCGAAGACGATCGCGCGCGCCTCGAACACGTCCTCCGATCCGGGAGTGCGCAGGTAGCGATCGCGGAAGGCGGGCGAGATCACGCTGGTCTTCATGATCGCGACGTCGAACAGATTGCCCGATAGCACCAGGAAGCCCGCCTGCTCCATCAGCGGCGCGTCAAAGGCGCGGATCACCTCGCGGTCGCGCGCGGTGCGGCCGGCGATGTTCTGCGCGAGCGTCTGCCCGGTGACGGTCAGGCAATCGCCGTCGAGCTTGCCCACGTCGAGCAGCTCCGCGAGCACCGCGGGGACCCCGCCCGCGCGGTGAAAGCGCTCTCCCAGAAAGCGCCCGGCCGGCTGCACGTCGACCAGCAGCGGCAGGTCGTAGCCGACCTCCGACCAGTCCGCCGCGGTGATCTCCACGCCGGCGTGGCGCGCCATGGCGTGGATGTGCGGTTGCGCGTTCGACGATCCGCCGATCGCGGTGACGAGGCGGATCGCGTTCAGGAAGCTCGCGCGCGTCAGGATCTTGGACGGGCGCAGATCCTCGTACGCCATGTCGACGATGCGCCGGCCGGTCTCGTACGCGTACTGCCCGCGCTCGCGATAGGGCGCGGGGATCGCCGCGCACCCGGTCAGTGACAGGCCCAAGGTTTCCGCCACCGCGTTCATCGTCGACGCGGTGCCCATGGTGTTGCAATGCCCCGCCGACGGCGCGCTGTCGGTGGCGCGTTGCAGGAACTCCTCCTCGTCGATCTCGCCCGCCGCCAGCTTGCGCCGCGAGCGCCAGATCACCGTGCCCGATCCGACCAGCTCGCCGTCGTGCCAGCCGTCGAGCATCGGCCCGCCCGACAGCACGATCGCGGGAATGTCGACGGTGGACGCCGCCATGATCCCGGACGGCGTCGTCTTGTCGCACCCGGTGGTCAGCACCACCGCGTCGATCGGGTAGCCGTACAACAACTCGACCAGCCCGAGGTAGGCGAGGTTGCGGTCGAGCGCGGCGGTCGGGCGGCGGCAATTCTCGAAGATCGGGTGGACCGGGAACTCCATCGCGATCCCGCCCGCGTCGCGGATGCCGTCGCGCACGCGCCGGGCGAGGTCCAGGTGAATACGGTTGCACGGCGACAGGTCGCTGCCAGTCTGCGCGATGCCGATGATCGGCCGTCCCGATCGCAGCTCGGCCGGGGTCAGCCCATAGTTCATGAAGCGTTCGAGGTAGAGTGCGGTCATGTCCGACCGCGACGGGTCGGCGAACCAGTCGCGGGAGCGGAAGGGACGGACCGGTTGACGCTGCACGCGATACTCTCCTGCCGGGGCATCGCTGCTTCGCCACCCACCCCTAAGCTGTTATCGCTACCATCAAAACACGGTTCGTCAAGCGGGATGGTGCCTGGGTCGCTGGCGCGGCGCCGCGTCGGATTGACGGCGGATCAGCGTGTAATCGAGCCAGCGATGACGCAGCGACGCATCGAGCCCGCGCGCGCCGCGAATCTCGGACAGCAGCAATTCCAGCGCGGCGCGCGACATGTCGGCGATCGGTTGATGGATCGTCGTCAGCTCGGGCCAGATCGTCGTCGACAAGGTGGTGTCGTCGAAGCCGCACACCGTCAGGTCGCCCGGCACGTCGAGCCCGCGGCGGTGCGCCACCGCGACGGTCGCCGCCGCCATGTCGTCGTTGGACGAGAAGATCGCCGACGGCGGGTCCGCCAGCCCGAGCAGCTCCTCCGCCGCGTCGAGCCCGGAGCGATAGGTATAGAGGCCGTGCGCGATCAGCGAAGGATCGACCGCGATCCCCGCTTCCTCCAGCGCGGCGGCGTAGCCCTCCAGTCGACGCTCGCTGGCCGACAGATTGGGGTTGCCGGTGATGAAGCCGATGCGGCGATGCCCCAGCGCCATGATATGCCGCGTCATCGTCAGCGCGGCCTCGCGGTCGTCGATCCGTACAGCCAGCACTTCGTCGGAGGGCACCCCGCTCGCTACCGACACGGTCGGTATCCTCGCCTCGGCCAGCAGGTCCAGCACGGCGCGCGCCTCGCACAAGGGCGGCGGCAGGACGATGCCATCGATCCGGCCCGCGATCAGGTGCTTGGTCACCTCGATCTCATGTTCGCCGAGCTCGCACTTCTCCACGACGATCTGCACGTCGCTGCGCGCCGCCTGGTCGAGACTGCCGAGCAGGAACTCGCTGAGGAACCCGGCGCTCGGGTTGCTGTACAACAGCCCGATCCTGATCTGGCCCGCGCCCGCCAGGCTGCGCGCCGCGGAATTGGGCGCGTAGTTGAGCGTGGTGATCGCGGCATTGACCTGATCGCGCGTCGTCGGGCGCACGTTGCTCTCACCGTTGATGACGCGCGAGACCGTCATCGGCGACACGCCGGCGAGCCGGGCGACGTCGCTGATCGTGGGTGCTCCACCCGCGCGCCGAGAAACCTTGCCAGCAGGGGGTGAAGAAGGCTGCATCGCGCATCGGTAACGCAAACGCGATCGGTGGCAAAGGTCCCATGCACGCGCGCCGCCGGCCCGTTTCGACACCCTCCGTTCACGCGCTCCGGGCAATGGATTGTGTCTTGCGGCAAGCGCGCGAACGGCTATGATAGCGCTATCTAACGCTCCGACGCGGACAGGTCTCGTCAGAAGATCGCTTTATCAGAGAGGACCCATAACTTGATGCGTTCCCGCTTGCTGCTGCTGTGCGCGGCCACTGCCACCCTCACCTCCGCTGCGGTTATCGCGCAGGCACCCGCCAAGCATGGGTCCAAGACCACCAAGCTCAACTACGGACCCGGCGCGCGCAGCCCCGAGGGCAAGCGCTACCGGTCCCAGCCGCTCGTCACCAGCATCTACACCGCCGATCCGTCCGCGCACGTGTTCAACGGCAAGATCTACGTTTATCCGAGCCACGACATCGAGGTCGCAACGCCCGACGACGATCTCGGCAACCAGTATGCGATGCGCGACTACCGCGTCCTGTCGATGGACCGCATCGGCGGCCCTGTGACGGTCGGCCCGGTCGCGCTCGACGTGAAAGACGTGCCCTGGGCGTCGCAGCAGATGTGGGCGCCCGACGCCGCGTACAAGAACGGCACCTATTACCTATACTTCCCGGCGCGTGACAAACAGCTCGACAAGAACGGGCTCGGCACGTTCCGCATCGGCGTCGCCACGTCCAAGAGCCCGACCGGCCCGTTCAAGGCCGATCCCAAGCCGATCGCCGGCAGCTACTCGATGGACCCGGCGGTGTTCACCGATGCCGATGGCAAGAGCTACATGTACTTCGGCGGCATCTGGGGTGGACAGCTGCAGCGTTGGAAAAACGGCACATTCGATTCGAACGGGTCCGACACCGACCTGATGCAGGACGACAAGCCCGCGATTTCGGGCAGGATCGCCCGGCTTAACCCGGACATGAAGAGCTTCGCCGAGACGCCGCGTGAGGTGCAGATCCTCGACGAGAGCGGCAAGCCCGTGCTCGGCGGCGACCATGAACGGCGCTTCTTCGAAGCCTCCTGGGTCTTCAAGCGCGGCAAGACCTATTACTACACCTACTCGACCGGCGACACGCACTTCCTGAACTACGCCACCGGCAGCAACCCCTACGGCCCGTTCACCTACCGGGGCCACATCCTGAAGCCGGTGCAGGGCTGGACCACGCACCACTCGATCATCGAGCATGGCGGCAAATGGTGGCTGTTCTACGCCGACACGCAGCTGAGCAATAAGAACCACCTGCGCAACGTTAAGGTCACCGAGCTGAAGTTCGCGCCCGACGGCTCGATCCCCACCAGCGACCCGTTCCTGAACTGATGTTCCTCGGCATCGATATCGGCACCTCCGGCGTGAAGGCCGTGGTGCTGGACGAGGCGGGCAGCGTCGCGGCGCAGGGCGTGGCGGCGCTGACCGTCCAGCGCCCGCAGCCCTTGTGGTCCGAACAGGACCCGGCGGCGTGGTGGAACGCGACGGAGGCCGCGGTGCGCGCGATCGATCCGGCGATCCGGCGGTCGGTGCGCGGCATCGGGCTCGCCGGGCAGATGCACGGCGCGACGCTGCTGGGTGCCGACGATCAACCGCTACGCCCCGCGATCCTGTGGAACGACGGGCGCAGTGCCGCCGAGTGCGCCGAGCTGGAACGCGCGGTGGCCGATCTGCGCCGGATCGCCGGCAACATCGCGATGCCCGGCTTCACCGCGCCCAAGCTCGCCTGGGTCCGCCGCCACGAACCCGACGTGTTCGCGCAGATCGCCACCGTCCTGCTGCCGAAGGATTACGTCCGGCTGCTGATGACCGGCGACAAGGCGTCCGACCTGTCCGACAGTGCGGGCACGCTGTGGCTCGACGTCGCCGCGCGCGCGTGGAGCGACGAACTGCTCGCCGCCTGCGGGCTGACGCAGGCGCAAATGCCCGCGCTGTTCGAGGGATCGCAGATCACCGGGACGCTGCTCGCCGACGTGGCGGAGCGCTGGGGCATGCCGCGCGTCCCGGTCGCGGCGGGCGGCGGCGACAATGCGGCGGGCGCGGTCGGCGTCGGCGTGGTGTCGGACGGCGACGCGCTGCTGTCGCTCGGCACCTCCGGCGTAATCTTCGTCGCGACCGACGATTTCCGCCCCAATCCGGCGCGCGCCGTTCACGCCTTCTGCCACGCACTGCCGGGATTGTGGCACCAGATGTCGGTACATCTGTCGGCCGCGTCGTGCATCGACTGGGTCGCGCGCCTCACCGGAGCGGCGGGCGCCGCCGAGCTGTTCGCGCGCGCCGAGGCGGCGGGGCCGGCGAGCGGACCCGAGCTGTTCCTGCCGTATTTGTCGGGTGAGCGCACGCCGCACAACGACCCCGCGGTGCGCGGCGCCTTCCTGCGGCTCGATCACGACAGCGACGCCGGACGCCTGTCGCAGGCGGTGCTCGAGGGCGTCGCCTTCGCGCTGGCCGACGGGCTCGCCGTGCTGCGCGAGGCGGGCACGGTGGTTGAGCGCCTGTCGGTCATCGGCGGCGGCGCGCGGTCGCGCTACTGGGGACAGGTGCTCGCCGCCGCGATGGAGGTCGAGCTCGTCTATCTCCACGGCGGCGAGGTCGGCCCCGCGCTCGGTGCCGCGCGGCTGGCGCAGCTCGGCGTCGACGGCGGCGATCCCGCAACCGTCTGCACCGCACCGCCCGTGTCGCACAGCATCAAGCCCGACCCTGCCCTCGTCGCGGCGCTGGCCGAGAAAAAGGCCGCGTTTCGCGACGCTTATCCTCGTATCACATCCAAGTCCTAGGAAGTCTCCATGTCCGATTTCTTCGCCGACATTCCTCAGATCACGTTCGAAGGTCCCGACAGCACCAACGAACTCGCCTACCGTTACTACGACAAGAACCGGGTCGTCATGGGCAAGACGATGGAGCAGCACCTGCGCTTCGCCGCCTGCTTCTGGCACACCTTCTGCTGGCCGGGCTCCGACGTGTTCGGCGGCGGCACGTTCAACCGCCCGTGGCACGCCGGCGCCAACGACAGCGCGGCCGCCGCGTCCAAGCGTGAGGTGGCGTTCGACTTCTTCCAGAAGCTCGACATCCCCTTCTACTGCTTCCACGACGTCGACGTGATGGCCGATGCCGCGAACGTCGCCGAGCATCGCCGGTTCTTCGCCGAGGCCGTCGACCATCTCGAGCAGTTGCAGGCCTCGTCGGGCCGCAAGCTGCTGTGGGGCACCGCCAATGCGTTCAGCCACCCGCGCTACGCCGCCGGCGCGTCGACCAACCCCGACCCGGAAGTGTTCGCCTTCGCCGCGATGCAGGTGCGCGACGCGCTCGAAGCGACGCACCGGCTGGGCGGCGAGAATTACGTGCTCTGGGGCGGTCGCGAGGGTTACGAGACGCTGCTCAACACCGACCTGAAGCGCGAGCTCGACAATTTCGGCCGCTTCCTCAACCTGGTGGTCGAGCACAAGCACAAGATCGGGTTCACAGGCACGATCCTGATCGAGCCGAAGCCGCACGAGCCGACGAAGCACCAGTACGACTTCGACACCGCGACGGTGTACGGCTTCCTCAAGCGCTACGGGCTCGAGAACGAGGTGCGCGTCAACATCGAGGCCAATCACGCGACCCTGTCGGGCCACACGTTCGAGCACGAGATCGCCACCGCGGGCGCGCTCGGCATCTTCGGCTCGATCGACGCCAATCGCGGCGATCCGCAGAACGGCTGGGACACCGACCAATTCCCCAATTCGATCGAGGAACTGACGCTCGCGATGGTGGAAATCATCCGCGCCGGCGGGTTCACGACC
>NZ_JBELMJ010000008.1:44884-96193 GCF_042095875.1 Sphingomonas sp. | reverse complement strand
GCGACGCGGAGAACGTCGAGAACGGCTTCGACCAGGGCGCGACCGCCCGCCCCACGTTCGAGGACCCGTTCCGCCGCTGAGCCACCTGCCGGCTGTCCTACAGCCCGGTCACGCGATAGCGTGAGAGCCGTGACCGGAGTTCCCGGTCGCGGCTCTTTTCATCGTCGACAAGGCTGGAAGCTCCTCCCGGCACGCCACGATTGGCGTTCCTCGGCGGAGTGTCAGGTCTAAACCTGAGCCTAACCGTCGCCCCGGACCTGATCCGGGGCCCCGCTTCTTCTTACCCCCGCGCCGCCACGCCCATTGGCCTCACCTTAGCCTCACCTTCCGGACGAGCGCCCCCGCCGCGCCGACTCGTGCCGCCGGCGGCTCGACCGTGCAGCACGTCGCCTTGGCCTAACCTTAGCCTCACCTTCCGGTCGCCCGAAACCCCGAATTGGCCTCACCTTGGCCTCACCTTCCGCGCCACCACCCGCTGCCCGCCTCGCCACGCCCGCCACTAAGCCACCCGCATTATCTGCGTGACGCCGCCCGCCCCCGCCCGCTAGCGTCGCCGGCATGGCGACACATCACCAGCGCGGACTGATCGGCGACGAGGGACTGACCCCGACCAGCGCCGCCGGCCTCACCTATCCCTTCGGCGACCGCGTGCCGCAGCCGGGCGAGCTGGTGACGATCGCGCCCGGCATCCGCTGGTGGCGGGTGCCGATGTCGGGGCCGCTCAAGCACGTCAACGGACTGGTCCTCGACGATCACGACGAGCACGGCCCCGCGCTGCTCGCCATCGACACCGGCACCGCCAGCCCGCGCACGACCGAGGCGTGGCGCGCGATCCTCGACGGTCCGCTCGCCGGGGAGCGGATCGGGCGCATCCTGTGCACCCACATGCACCCCGATCACCTGGGTCTCGCCGGCTGGCTGTCGCGGCGGTTCTACGATGCACCGATCCTGATGACGCGCACCGAATGGCTGACCGTGCGAATGCTGTCGTCCGACGCGCGACCCGAGGTGCCCGACGAGCAGGTCGCCTTCTGGCGCGGCGCGGGCTGGAACGATGAGCAGATCGCCGAGGCCAGCAAAGGCGGCTTCGCGCGTTTTGCCAAGATGATTGCGCGCCTGCCGCTCGGCTACACCCGCATCCGGGACGGCGAGGTGCTGCGCATCGGTGACGCCGACTGGCACGTGGTGGTGGGCAGCGGCCACTCGCCCGAGCACGCCTGCCTGGTCGACTACGAGCGCCGCATCCTGATCGCGGGCGATCAGGTGCTGCCGCGGATCAGCTCCAACATCTCGCTCCACGCCGGCGAGCCCGGCGCGGACCCGCTCGGCGACTGGCTGTCCTCGATCGAGCGGTTCCGGCAATTGCCCGACGACCTGCTCGTCCTGCCCGGCCACGGCGACCCGTTCCACGGCCTCCACGCGCGGCTCGATGCACTGGAGCGCGAGCACCGCGACCGGCTCGACGCCCTGGTCGCGCACATGACCGAGCCGCGCCGCGCGGTGGACTGCTTCGCGCAACTGTTCCGCCGCCCGATCGGCCCCGACGTGATCGGCATGGCGACCGGCGAGGCGCTCGCGCACCTGCGCCACCTCGAGCTGACCGGCCGCGCGCTGCGCACCGTGCGCGACGCCACGTGGTGGTATTCGCGCGCCTGAACGCCCATTTACCCTTCGTGTCGAGCTTCACTACCCGCCCCCGCCCGCAACCGCAGATCGTTCGCGTCGTCGACCTGGAAACCACCGGCTCCGCCCCGCCCGCCCACGCGGTGTGCGAGGTCGGCTGGCAGGACGTGGCGCTCGGCGAGGACGGCCGCTGGGAACTCTACGGTGAGGGGGGCAACATCCTCGTCAACCCGGGCCGCCCGATGCCGCCCGTCACGCAGGCGATCCACCACATCCGCGACGAGGACGTGGCCGACGCGCCCTACTGGCACGACGTCGCGCGCCAGGTGCTCGACCCCTATCCCCGCCGCGTCGCGCTCGCCGCGCACCGCGCCGCATTCGAGGAGCAATTCTGCACCCCCGCCTTCACGCGCAACGCCGACTGGATCTGCACGTGGAAGTGCGCGCTGCGGCTCTGGCCCGACAGCCCGTCCTTCTCCAACCAGGTGCTGCGCTACTGGCGCAAGCCGTACGGGCTGGAGCACGAGCGCGGCCTGCCCGCGCACCGCGCCTTTCCCGACGCCTACGTCACTGCGCACCACGTCCGCGACCAGTTGAACGAGGCGAGCGTCGCGCAGCTGGTCGAATGGTCGAACCAGCCCGGCCTGCTCCCGCGCGTCCGCTACGGCCCCGACCGCGGCAAGGAATGGCGCGAGATCGAGGAGGAGAGCCTGGTCAAGTTCATGACCGACCGCGATCCCGACATCCGCTTCACCGCGGAGACCGAGATGGCCAGGCGCCGCGGCGGCGGCCACGTCGGCCGCGCGACCGCGCAGGAATTGCTGCTCTAGCCACCGTCCCCGCCGCGGCCTTAAGCTATTGCACTTGTGACCGCTTCGCTTTGCTGCTTAGCCTGGGCGCGATGGCTCGCTCGCCCCGCCTGTTCGTCTCCCCGACCGAGAG
Organism: Sphingomonas sp.; assembly: GCF_042095875.1. Classification (GTDB taxonomy): domain Bacteria; phylum Pseudomonadota; class Alphaproteobacteria; order Sphingomonadales; family Sphingomonadaceae; genus Sphingomonas. The sequence continues at coordinate 93,628 of NZ_JBELMJ010000008.1, read as the reverse complement.
CCCGATCGGCAAGCGGCTGACCGCGCTGATGTCGATCGGCTTCCTCGCGCTCGTCGTTGCCGGGGTCGCCGCTGCCTGGATGACCCAGCGCAACCAGGTTCACGCGCGCTGGGTCGAGCATACCTACCGCGTCGAGAACGCGATCATCGATCTGCGCCGCCTGATCGAGGAAGGCGAGACGACGCGTCGCGGCTACCTGTTGGCGCCCGACGTAGCGCTCTTCAAGGATGCGTACGGCGTCACGGCGACCGAACTGCCGCAGCGGCTGGCCGCGCTCAACACGCTGATCGCGGACAACGACCTGCAGCGCCGCAACCTCTCGGCCCTAAACCGGCAGCTCGTACCGATCGTCGCGGCGCGCGCGCGCTCGATCGCGCTGACCGACGCGGGCGAGGTGACACAGGCGCGCGACCTGTTCCGCGCCGAGACCGCGGCGCGGCGCATGATCGGCGTGCGCCGCACGATGAATCGCATGATCGCGATCGAGCGCGTCCTGCTCACGCGGCGCGACCGCGAGTTGCAGAACGCGGTGCGCACCTTCTACGTCATGCTTGCGCTGACCGGCGTGCTGCTGGTCGTGGTCGCCGCGATCTCGCTCGCCGCCGTGCTGACCTATACCCGCGACCTCGCCCGATCGCGCGACACGCTCAACGAGTTGAACGCCAACCTGGAGACGATCGTCCAGGACCGGACGGCCGACCTGACGCGCGCGAACGAGGAAATCCAGCGCTTCGCCTATATCGTCAGCCACGACCTGCGCTCCCCGCTCGTTAACGTCATGGGCTTCACCGCCGAGCTGGAGGCGGCGACGCAGCAGCTCGGCACCCTGCTCGACTGCGCCGAAGCGGAAGCGCCGCAGCTCGTGTCCGAGGACGCGCGGCTCGCGGTGCGCGAGGACCTGCCCGAGGCGATCGGGTTTATCCGCACCTCGACGCAGAAGATGGACCGGCTGATCAACGCCATCCTGATGCTGTCGCGCCAGGGCCGGCGCGTGCTGTCGCCCGAACCGATCGACATGGTCGCGCTGATGGAGAACATCCGCGACGCGATGACGCACCGCCTGACCGAGGCGAACGCCGAACTGGTGATCGAGCGTCCGACGCCCGATCTCGTCAGCGACCGCTTCTCGCTCGACCAGATCCTCTCCAACCTCGTCGACAATGCGGTCAAGTATCTGAAGCCGGGGGTACCCGGCCGCATCGTCGTGCGCGGGCGACGCCAGGCTTCGCGCGCCATCATTGAGGTGTGCGACAACGGCCGCGGCATCGACCCGCGCGACCATTCGCGCGTCTTCGACCTGTTTCGCCGCTCGGGCGCGCAGGATCGTCCGGGCGAGGGGATCGGGCTTGCCACGGTGCGCGCGCTGGTGTTCCGCCTCGGCGGACATATCGAGGTATCGTCGACACTTGGCGAAGGCGCTACCTTCCGCCTAACACTTCCGCTCACGCTCGAACCGCAGGACCGCTCCGCATGAACGCCTCTTCCAATCCTCAATCGGTCAACATCGTGATGATCGAGGACGATGAGGGCCACGCGCGCCTGATCGAGAAGAACATTCGCCGCGCGGGCATCATGAACGGTATTCGCCATTTCACCGACGGCACCTCGGCGCTCGATTACCTGTTCAACGCCGACGATGGCCCGCAGCGCAACGGCCCCGCGCTCGTCCTGCTCGACCTCAACTTGCCCGACATGAGCGGCACCGACATCCTCGCGCGCATCAAGGGCAGCGACGGGCCCGTCCGCCGCACCCCCGTGGTCGTGCTGACCACCACCGACGACAAGACCGAGATCCAGCGCTGCTACGATCTGGGCGCCAACGTCTACATCACCAAGCCGGTCAATTACGAGAGCTTCGCGCAGGCGATCCGCCAGCTCGGGCTATTCCTGTCGGTGATCCAGGTGCCCGACCTGGACGACGGGCAGTAAGCGAGCCCACGCACGTGCGCCGCGTCCTCTACATAGACGACGACGCCGGCATCCGCCGGCTGGTGTCGCGCGCGCTGCAGCGGCGCGGCTACGCGGTGACCGTGGCGGACGGTGGCGAGGCCGGGGTGGCGGCGGCGTCGAGCGAGCCGTTCGACCTCGTCGCGGTCGATCACTACATGCCCGGCATCGACGGGTTGGAAACGCTCGCCCGGCTGCGCGCACTGCCCGATCCGCCTGCGGTCGTCTACGTCACCGGATCGGAGGAGAGCCGCGTTGCGATCGCCGCGCTGCGCGCCGGCGCGGCCGACTATGTCGTGAAGACGCCGGGCGAGGATTTCTTCGACCTGCTCGACGCGACCTTCGCGCAGGTGATCGAGCGCCGTCTGCTCGAGCAGCAGACGCTGCGCGCGGAGGAGGATTTGCGTGCCAGCAACGCGCGGCTGGAGGCGCTGCTCGCCGAGGTCAACCACCGCGTCGCCAACTCGCTCCAACTCGTCTCGGCGATGGTGCGGCTGCAATCGAGCGCGCTGACCGATGAGGGCGCGCGCGCGGCGCTGGAGGACACGCAGCGCCGTATCACCGCGATCGCGCAGGTCCACCGCCGGCTCTACACCGGCGACGCGGTCGAGAGCGTCGACATGCACGAGTATCTGACCGCGCTGATCGACGAACTGACCGCGACCTGGTCGACGCCCGCGACCCCGCGCGCGCTGACGCTCGCCGCCGAGCCGGTCCGGCTGCCGACCGACCGCGCGGTGTCCTTGGGCGTGATAGTCACCGAACTGGTCAGCAACGCGTGCAAATACGCCTATCCGCACGGTCCGGGCGAGATCCGCGTCGCGCTAACGCGCGAGGGCGACGCGCGCTTCCGCCTGTCGGTCGAGGACGACGGCGTCGGGATCGGGGACGGCATTCCCCAGGGAACCGGCGTCGGCACCAAGCTGATCCGCGCGATGGCGCAGAGCCTGGACACGATCGTCGAGTACGACCCTGCGCACCGCGGCACGCGCGCGATTCTGGCGGGCGCGCTGTAGCAGCTCACGCCGCCCGGTTCGTCCGCTCGGGCGTGAACGCCACCTCCAACCGCCGCAGCGCGTGAACGAAGTTGTTCGGCGCGATGTCGATCCCGCCGGACCAGCGGATATCGGGAAAGCGCCGGAAGATCTGCCGATACGCTTCCTCCAGCTGCACCTGCGCGGTCATCCGCCCGATGCACAAATGCGGGCCGTAGCCGAACGCGATGTTCTTCTCCGCGTTGGCACGCGCGATGTCGAACCGGTCGGGGTCGGGAAACATCGCAGGGTCGCGGTTCGCCGCGCCGTAGTACATGATGACCTTCTCGCCCTCCGCGATCATCTGCCCGTTCAACTCGACGTCGCGCGTTGCGGTACGACGCATGTAGATCACCGGCGAGACCATTCGCGTGATCTCGTGCACTGCGTTGGTCAACAGCGCGCCGTCCGCCTGCAACCGCGCCTTCTGCTCGGGATGCTCGGTGAACAGCTTCATCGCGCCCGACAGCGTGTTGCGCGTCGTGTCGTTGCCCGCGAACACGATCAGCAGCCACGCGCCGTCGAGATACTCGCCCGGCAGCCGCTCGCCCTCGACCTCGGCATTGGCGATCGCACTCATCAGGTCGTCCCGCGGATCGGCGCGGCGCTTGGCCAGCATGACGCGGCCGTACTCGAACATCTCGGCGACGTTCTTGTTGAACAACTGGATAAATGCCGCGACCTGCGGGCTCGGCTCGGACAGTCCCGCCAGTTGCTCGATCTGCTCGGCCGCGACCTGCTGCGCCAGTTCGAGGAAGTGAATCCAGCCGATGAACCGCTCGCGGTCTTCCACCGGCACGCCCAGCATCTCGCACAGCGTGAAGATCGGCAGCCGCTGCGCGAACCGCTCAACGAAGTCGCACGTGCCGAGCGGCGCCATCGCGTCCAGCAACCGCGTGACCTCATCCGCCACCCGCGCGCGCAAGCCTTTCATGTAGCTGGCGGTGAAATAGGGCATGTGCTCGCGGCGCAGCTGCCGGTGCGGACGCCCGTCCAGGTTGATCATCGAGTTGGTCGAGGCCGAGAACAATGTCGGGTGCCGCGTCTCCTCCGGCCCGAGACCCATCAATATGCCGCCCGCCTCCGACGAGAAGGTATCGGGGTCGCCGTTGACGCGCTTGACGTCGTCGTAGCCCGTGACCGCCCAGAAGCCGACGCCCGCGCCCCCGTCGCCGGTGCGCGGCCCCTCGTGCCACATCACCGGTGCCTGTTCGCGCATCCGGGCGTAATCGGACCACGGCTGCCCGCCGGTGAAGGCGCGAATGTCGGTCAACCGCACGTCCGGCAGCGTGGGATAGGCTCGCGGGAAGTTCGGACCCGCCCGGCCCTCGACGATATGGTCGCTGACCAGATGCATGCCGCTCTCCTCCTCGCCTGGCGAGCGCACTCACCGTAACATTTGTTCTGGCGAGACTAAGCGTGATCGCCGCACGCGCAAAGCGCTTTCTAGCGGCGGCGGAACGAGGCGCGCGCGATCATCACGCCGATGCCGAGCAGCGCTATCGGCGCGAACCATAGCGGCCAGGTCGTGCCCCCGATCGGCGGATCGAAGGTCACGTAATCGCCGTAGCGCGCGATCAGCCATGCTCGCACCTCGTCAGGCCGCTCGCCGCCCGCGATCCGCTGCCGCACCAGCGCGCGCATGTCGCCCGCCATGTCGGCGTCCGAATCCGCGATCGACTGTCCCTGGCAGACGAGACAGCGCAGCGTCTCCATCAACGCGCGCGCTTCGGCCTCCTGCGCCGGATCGCGCAGCTGCGTGTAGGCGAGCGCGGCGGGCGGGCGCTGCGCCGCCGCGGGCACGGCGACGAGGGCAAGTGCGACGAGCAGGCTCCGCATCACTCCGCCTCCGCCAGCGCCTGCTGCAAGGTGGCGACGTCCTCCGCGCGAATGTCGCCGACGTGCTGCACCCGGATCACGCCGCGGCCGTCGATCACGAACGTCTCGGGCACGCCCGAGGAGCCGAGCGCCAGTTGCAGCCGGCTGGTCGCGTCGTCGCCGATCCGCGCGTACGGGTCGCCGTTGCGGCGCAGGAAGCCGGTGATCGCGGGTCCGGTGTCGCGGATCGCCACCGCGTCGATCGGCACGCCCGCGGCCTTCAGCGTCATCAGCTGCGGCGCCTCGGCGATGCAGGGCACGCACCAGCTCGCGAATACGTTGAGCAGCCGCGGCTTGCCCTGGCGAAAATCCTTGTCCGACAACCCCGGCTTGCCCGCGACCGCCGGCGGCAGCGTGAAGGCGGGCAGCGGCTTGCCGACCATCGCCGAGTAGACGGTGCGATCGGCGGGCAGGTACAGCCCCCACATCACCACCGCGACGATCACGCCGAACGCGCACAGCGGCAGCCACACCAGCCAGTGGCGGCGGCTCGCCGCGTCCGGCACCGCGCCACTCACGCGAACCACGCCATGTCGGCGCGCCGCCGCCGCCGCAGCCACCCGCGCCGCTGATGCCCGACGATCGACAGCGCGCCGCCCGCGGCGATCATCGTGCCGCCCAGCCAGATCAGCGTCACGAACGGCTTCCACCACAGCCGCAGCTGCCAGCGCCCGTCGTCGCCCAGCGCGCCGAGCACGGTGTAGAGCTGCCCGCCCGCCAGCGTCGCGATCGCGCTCTCGTTGGTGGTCGTCACCGGCGTGGAGAAATAGCGCACCTGCGGGTGGAGCACGAACGGCGCATCCTCACCGTCGCGCACCGACAGCCTCGCCTCCAGCGCGGTCCAATTATCGCCGATCACCGGCCGTACGCCGTCCAGCGTCACCGTAAACCCTGCCACGCGCACCGGATCGCCGACGTAGACTGCCGCCAGCCGCTCGGTCGTGAACGCGCTCGACGCCGCCATCCCGGCCAGGCTCACCGCCACGCCCAGGTGCGCGATCACCATGCCCCACAGCGTCAGCGGCGCGCGGCGCAGGTTGCGCTTGGCCAGCGGCGCGACGCTCGCCACCGCAAGCCCGGCAGCGAGCCCGATCCCGGCGAGCGGCAGCACGCCGATCCAGCAGCCCAGCACGAACACCCCGACCGCCGAGAACAGCGCCGCCGCGATCGGCCATTGCAGTCGCTCGACCACCAACGCCGCCTCGTCGCGCCGCCACCGCATCAGCGGCCCCGCCGCCATCACCGCCACGAGCAGCAACGCGAGCGGCCCGACCGTCTTGTCGAAGAACGGCGCGCCGACCGACAATTGCACGCCCCAGGCGCCCGCGACAATCGGGTAGAAGGTGCCGATCAGCACCACGCCCAGGATCACCGACAGCAGCAGGTTGTTGATCACCAGCGCGCCTTCGCGGCTCAGCGGATCGAACACGTTACCCTGCCTGACGGTCCCGATCCGCGCGCCGAACAGCGCCAGCGCGCCGCCGATGTAGATCACCAGCAACGCCAGGATGAACGTGCCGCGCGTCGGGTCGACCGCGAAGGCGTGAACGCTGGTCAGGATGCCCGAGCGCACCAGGAACGTGCCGATCATGCTCATCGAGAAGGCGACCACCGCCAGCATGATCGTCCAGGCGCGCAGCCCGTCGCGCGTCGCCAGCACGCTGACCGAGTGGAGCAGCGCGGTCGCCGCCAGCCACGGCATCAGGCTCGCATTCTCGGTCGGGTCCCAGAACCACCACCCGCCCCAGCCGAGCTCGTAATAGGCCCAGTACGACCCCGCGGTAATTCCCAGCGTCAGGAACACCCACGCGCCGAGCACCCACGGCCGCATCGCGCGCGCGAACACGGGTCCGACGTCGCGCGTCACCAGCGCGCCGACCGCGAAGGAGAAGGCGACCGACAGCCCGACGTAGCCGGCGTAGAGCGTCGGCGGGTGGAACGCGAGCCCGGGGTCCTGCAACAACGGGTTCAATCCCGCACCGTCGCGCGGGGCCGGGCTGACCCTCGCGAATGGATTGGAGGCGAACAGCAGAAAGGCGTAGAAGCCGAGCGCGATCGCCGCCTGCGCGCCCAGGGTCGCGATCAGTGTCCGTTCGGGCAAATGCCGCTCGAACTGCGCGACGCCTGCGCCCGCCAGCCCCAAGATCGTGACCCAGAGCAGCATCGAGCCTTCGTGATTCCCCCACGCGCCCGCGAACTTGTACAGCCACGGCTTCGCCGAGTGGCTGTTGGTTGCGACCAGCGCGACCGACATGTCGGAGCCGAGAAAGCACGCGATCAGCGCCGCCATCGCGACCGCGACCAGCGCACCCTGCACGATCGCGACCGGCCGCAGCGCCGCCGCCACGTCGGCGCGCCCGCGCCTGAGCGCGATCACGGACAGCGCGATCTGCAACACCGCCAGCGTCGCGGCGAACCAGAGGGCGGCGAGGCCGAACTCGGCAGTCATGCGGAAAAGGGATGAAGCATCACGTCACCCGCGCCATACGCGCGTCCGCGGCCGAGAACCAGCTAGCGCATCATGCAATCAGGACGCTCGCATACCGCCGCATCGCTGTCTCCCCTGCGCCCGGCCGCGACCTTCACCTGCGCAGACAGCGGCAGGGAACGCGGCTCGTTGCTGTGACGTTCAGCAACCTGGACTTAGCGCCGAACCCCGATGAAGTATCCGAACGAATCAATGGCACCGAGCGCGAACTATGGTCTGGGTCTGCTGGCAGGACTCGCGCTCGCCGTTTCGGGCTGCGCGACTGCTCCCGTGCAGCCGCCGGCCGTCGTCGCGACACTGACGCCGCCGCCCCCGACGATGCCGCCGGGTGGCTATGTCGGTATGAAGAACCCGACCAAGCTCGCTGATGGCTCATATTTTACGCCCAATCTCGACAACACCGACCAGGCCGCGGTCTGGCACCTGCGCAACGCGCTGAACGTCGCCGCACTCGGCTGCCAGCAGGCGGGGGGCGGGGTAATGGAGCCCTATAATACCTGGATCGAGACGCACGCTGGCGTCCTCGACCGCTACTACCGAGCCTATATCCGGGAATGGCAGGAGGCCGGTTGGTTCGATTGGATGCGTGTCTACGACGACAACCAGACACGCATCTACAATTTCTACGCGCAGCCCGCGATGCGGCGGTCTTTCTGCGCGGCTGCGCGCCAGGAGATCGCGGCCGTCAGTCAGGTCGCGGATGACGATCTGCCGACCTTCGCACGCGCATCGCTGCTGCGTCTCGATCGTCCGTTCGTGACCTTCTACGCGGCCTATGACGCGTGGCGCGATTACTACGATCCAACCCCGCCGCCGCTAGTGCGCACCATCGACGTAGCCGACGATGCGAATGGCGGCGTAGCCGAGACGGTTACGCCGCCGGCAGTCGTCGCGACTCTGGACGGCAGCGAAGCGGCAGCGGCGTCTACCGAAACGACGCCGGACCTGTCGCCGGGTGATGCCTCTTTCCCGGTGGACCCGACGCCTCGCTAACGAGGCACGTTGTGGAATTTCGCGGCGGCGGACCTCTGCCAATCGTCACGGCCAAGCAGCTTGGTGACGCCCGTTAGCCGTGACCCTGCCCGACCAACCCTCTCCGACCGCCAGCATTTGCATCTTGCGCATCTCCGGCTTCGGCAACGGCCGAAGCCCGCACTTCGCGCGATCCAACCCCTGCCCTTCACGAGATTGCAGGACGAGCCCCCCTCCGCTACGCCGGCTCCATCACCGCCAGAATGTCGTCGACCTCCGCCACCGCGATCGCGCTATATTCGTCGCCGATCGCGTAGGGCAGCAGCACGCGGCGTCCGTGCAGCAGCCCGCCGCAGCTGTAGGTGACGTTGGGGACGTAGCCGCCGCGCTGCTCGGCGCTCGGAAACAACAGCGGCGAGGGCGTGCGCATCAGCACCTTGGACGGGTCGTCCTTGTCGAGCAGGCACGCGCCGATGCAGTAACCGCGGATCATCCCGACGCCGTGCGTGAACACCAGCCAGCCCTCGTCGATTTCGATCGGCGATCCGCAATTGCCGAGTTGCACGAACTCCCATGGGTATTTGGGCGTCATGATGATCTGCCCCTCCTCCCACGTGTCCATGTCGTCGGAGCGGAGCAGCCAGATGTTCTCGCTGTCCTGCCGCCCCAGCATCACGAAGTCGCCGTCGATGCGCCGCGGGAACATCGCCATGCCCTTGTACCCGGTCATCCGCCCGTTGAGCGCGCGCATCTCCACGGTGCGCAGGTCGACGCCGCGCAGCATCTCCTGCCGCGCCTCCTTGCCGTCGAACGCGGTGTAGGTGCCCAGGATGCTGCGCGTGCCGTCGTCGTCGGTGAAGTTGACGAGCCGAACGTCCTCGATCCCCTGCCGCTGGCTCGGCAGCACCGGGAAGATCACCGTTTCCGACACGTCCTGGCTGTCCTCGCAGATCAGCCTGATCCAATCGTCGTCGTGCGGCTCGACCTGCGGCGGGACGCCGTTGCTGCTCGGCGGGTCGAGCGTCACGTTGTCGCCGCCGTCCCACTCGCCGGTGCGGAACGTAACGGAGGAAATATGCCCCTCGCCGATGCCGCGCAGCGACATCAGGAATCTGACCGAGCCCGGCTTCGACGGCTCCTCGTCGGGCAGGGCGACGACGCTGGGGTTGAACAGGGCCGCCGACTCGAACGCATATTCCTGGCTGAAATAGGCACCGACGAGCAGCCGATCGGTCTCGTTCGTACACGGGTCGCCGATCTCCTCGCGCATCGCGTCGTAGCGACGAAGGAAGGTGTCCTGCACGTTGCGGTGCCGCTCGCACATCGGCTCCATCAACAGGTCGCGCATACGCGCGCGCATGTCGGGTGACAGCGCGAGCAGCCGCTCCACCGCCGCCTTGACCCGCGGCGTGCGCTCACCCGAGAATGCCGGCGGGTAGCCGAAGGAGAACGGCCTCACCACCGTGCGCGACGGATCGGGGTGCAGTTCGAGGTCGAGCTTGTGGAACACGTCCGCCGCCTTCGTCGCCTTGGGATGCAATCCCGGCGCCTGGATCGGCTGCTCGTCGCGAAGCTGCGCCGGGCTGTGCCGCGGGATCTGCGTGTCGGCGGCCTGCTCGGTGATCGGCTGCGCACCCGCACTCTGATCGAGCGCGGTCTCGGATCGCTGGTCTAGGCTCTGCGTCATGGCACGTACTCCGGCGCACGACGCGACAGCGCCTCGTGTTCGTGGTCTCAAACGGCGGCGCGCGCGTTCCGCTCCCGCCGGCGTGATCCGGACAAGCATTGACGCAGATCGGCAACCCGCCGGGCGGCATCGACGCGCCGCCCGGTCGCCTCACTGATCGCCCGCGTCAGCGGTGCTCGTACGCCTTGGGCAGCGCGCCCTCGGTCGGCGTCAAGTAGCGGTCGCGCAGCTCGGTCTGACGTGAGCGCATCGGCTGCGGCTTGCCGTCGATCCAGATCGCGACCGGCTTGGACGACAGTTCCAGCGGGTCGCCGTCCCACATCACCACGTCGCCGCGCCGTCCGGCGCGCAAGGACCCGATCTCGCCGTCCATGCCCAGTGCGGCCGCCGGCCCGCTGGTGATGGTGGCGAGCGCGCGGCCCCAGTCGAGCCCGGTCGCGCCCGGCACGCGCGTGATCGCGACCAGATTGCCGGCGAACTGCTTCACCACGTGCTCGCCCGGCGCGTCGTTGTAGCCGAGCGTCGAGATCGCGACGGTCACTCCGGCCGCCGCCATTCGCCCGACGTTCGACTCGGTCGCCGCGACCTGCTCGAACGCGGCGGGCAGGTCGGCGAGCGCCTGCGCGATCACCGGCACGCGCGCCGCGGCGATCTCGCGCGCGACCAGCCATCCTTCCGCGACGCCGACCAGCACCAGCCTGACCTGCGGGTAATCGCGCTTGAGCGACAGCACCGAGCGTATGTCGCTCGCGCGCTCGACGTGGACCAGCAGCGGCACGCGCCCGGCCAGCACCTCGCCCAGCGCCTGCGCGTCGCCGCGCTTGATCAGCGCGTCGCGCCCGCGGCCGTCGAAGCTGGCAGGGCTGCGTCGATAGTCCTGCGCCTGCGCGAAGGCGTCGCGCAGGGCCGCGTAGGCGGCGGGTCGGCTGCCGCCCGCCTGGCGCGCGCCCTCCTCGCCCAGCTCGACGTACTGGAACGCGCGTGGGCGGATCACCGTATCGGTGCCGCCACCCAGCCCGATCACCGCGCCCTGCCCGGCGAAGATCGACCCCGCCGAGCGCGGCGACACGATCGCGCGCGTCACGCCGCCGAGCCGCTCGTTGGCGATGATGACGCTCGCCGGGTTGATTGCGGGCGCGATGTCGATCGCGGCGTTGAACGGCGACTGGCGCGCGGTGACGTCGTTGCTCTCCTCCACCCCGTCGGCGTCCTCCAGCCCCATGTTGGAGAAGCCGGCGACGAAGCCCGGCGCGATCCACTTGCCCGTCGCGTCGATCACCTCGGCGCCCGCGGGCACCGCGACGCCGCGCCCGGCGGCGACGATGCGGCCGTCACGCACCACGACCGTGCCGCCCTGGATCGGCGCGGAGCCGTCGCCGATCGCGACGGTGCCGCCGGTGATCGCGACCGTCTGCGCGGCGGCGGGAAGCGAGACGAACGCGGCAGCGGCGAGAAGAAGGGCGCGCTTCACTTGACGTCTCCCGAACCCGGCTGGCCCAACTCGAAGTCGCTCACCGGCCTGAGCCTCGGATTGTCCGCGTCGTACAGCAGCGCACCGTCGATCCACACCTTCTCCGGCCGGGTATAGACGCTGAACGGATTGCCGTTCCACAGCACCACGTCGGCCATCTTGCCCGCCACCAGGCTGCCGGTGCGGTCGGCGATGTGCAGCGATCTCGCCGGGTTGAGCGACAGCCACTTCCACGCCGCCGCGTCGCTGATCTCGATCCCGGCGTGCCGCGCGGAGGCGAGCACCTTGGCGACTTCCTGGTTCAATCGCTGAATGCCGTTCTCGTCGTCGGAGTGGATCATCCCGCACGCGCCCGACTTCTCTAGGATGGCGAGGTTCTCGCCGATCCCGTCGTAGCTCTCCATCTTGAACCCGTACCAGTCGGCCCAGACCGCGGCGCAGGTGTTGTTGGCCTTGAGCAGGTCGGCGATCTTGTACGCCTCCACCGCGTGGTGGAACGCCTCGACGTGGTAGCCGAACTCCTTCGCCATATCGAGCACGTTGGCCATCTCGTCGGCGCGGTAGCAGTGGTTCTGCACCAGGATCTCGCCCGACAGCACGCCGCGCAGCGTGTCCATCGCGATGTCGCGGTCGGGCATGTCGCCGCCGTCGGCGTCAAACTTGTCCCACTTGCGCTTGTACGCCGCCGCCTTCGCCCAGGTCGCGCGGTCGACCGCGATGTTGCCCATCCGCGTCGACGGCTCGCGTCCCTTGCCGCCGTAGACGCGCTTCGGGTTCTCACCGCAGGCCATCTTCAATCCGTAGGGCGCACCGGGAAACTTCATCGCCTGCGTGGTGCGCGCGTAGACGTTCTTCAGCACCACCGAGCGACCGCCGAACAGATTGGCTGATCCGGGCAGGATCTGCAGCGTGGTGACCCCGCCGTTCGCCAGCGCGCGGCTGAACCCCGGGTCCTGCGGCCAGACGCTGTGCTCCGCCCAGACGTCGGCGGTGACGGGCGCGGTTGCCTCGTTGCCGTCCGACAGTGCGCGCACTTGCGGGCTGGGATAGTCGCCAAGGTGGCTATGTATGTCGACGATCCCGGGCGTCACGAACTTGCCGGTGCCGTCGATCGTCGTCACACCGGCGGGCGCCGACACGCTCTGCCCGACAGCGACGATCTTGCCGTCGGCGAACAGCACCTGCCCGCGCTCGATCCGACTGCCCTCGCCGTCGAGCACGGTGACGTTGGTGACGAGCGTCGGCACGCCGGGATAGACGCGGTAGGTCGATGGGAACGGATCGCGCGAGTACGGCTTCGGCGGCGCCTTCGCGCTGCCGCTGCTCGCGGACCTATCCGACGCGGAGCGCGGCCGCTCGCTATTCGCCGAGCAGGCCGGCAGCATCAGCGACACCGTCGCGACCATCCCCAGCGCCCGCGCGACGCGTCCCGTTCTCATGCTGTGCCCCCGTCTCTTGTTGCGGCGATCCTGACGCGGCGACCGGCGAGACGCAAGCGCTATCCCCGCGCAGCACACGATCGGTCGCGGCCAAGCGACGACCAATCACGCAACCGAATAGTCAGAGTTGAGAATTTATGATCTGACGCTGTTGTTTTTTACAATGCTGTGCGTTGACCTCGTGTAACCGCGTGATATCTACGGTTCAAACAAGAAGGAACTGCGAACGTGAGCGATGAGATGACGACCAACAATAATGTGGAGCTAGCAACCGAGCTCACCATCGCATGGCTCTCCAACCCCAACACCCGCGCCGCCAGTGAAGACGTTCCCGCCTTTCTGCAGCAGATGCACCAGGCCGTGACCAACCTGACCGGCACCGGCCAGTCGGAAAGCACCGAGGAGCCCGAGACCGAGTACACGCCGGCCGTGTCGGTTCGTAAGTCCTTGGCGTCGAAGGACCACATCATTTCGCTGATCGACGGCAAGCCCTACAAGACCTTGCGGCGTCACCTCGCGGGTCAGGGCCTGACCCCGGACGAGTACCGCCAGCGCTACGGCCTCAAGCCCGATTACCCGATGGTGGCCGAGAGTTACTCGGAAGCGCGTCGCGACATGGCGAAGAAGATCGGCCTAGGCCGCAAGGCCGGCCAGACTAAGGCGAACGCCGCCGAGCAGTCCGACGAGGCCGAGGCACCCGCCGCACCGCGTCGTGGCCGCAAGGCAGCCGCTACGACCGAGGCCTGATCCCCTCGCCTCCCTTCCCCTCGCCCCTGACCGACCAGCTGCGCGGCGTCCTCGCGACGCGGGTGCGCGCCCTGGTCGGCTCGGGCGAGGTCGACCTGACGCGCCCGCCCGGCGACGATGGGCTGTTCGGCCCCTCGTCCGCCGCGTGGCGCGTCCACGGCGATTTCTCCGCCATGATGATCGGCGGCATCTCGGCACTGCTGCTGCAGATGCTCCATCCGCTGGCGCTCGCGGGCGTGTGGGACCATTCGGGTTTCCGCGACGACCGACAGGGTCGCCTGAAACGCACCGCGCGCTTCATCGCCGCCACGACCTTCGGCTCGACCGAGCTCGCGCGCGCCTCGATCGCGCAGGTGCGCCGGATCCACGACCGCGTCCACGGCACGCTGCCGGATGGGACGCGCTACGACGCCAACGATCCCGCACTGCTCACCTGGGTCCACGTCGCCGAGGTCGACAGCTTCCTGCGCGCCTATCTGCGCTACCGCGATCCGGCGATGACCGCCGCGGATCAGGAGCACTACCTCGTCGAGACTGCCGGCATCGCCGAAGCACTCGGCGCCGCCGACGTCCCGCGCACGCGCGCCGACGTCGACGCGTACTTGGCGCGCGTCCGGCCCGAGCTGCGCGCCGACCACCGCACGCGCGAGGTTGCCGCCGCCCTGCTCGCACCCGGCGACGACAAGGCGACCACCTCGGCGATGAACCTCGCCGTCGCCGCCGCGATCGACCTGCTGCCGCCCTGGGCGCAGGCGCTGCACGGCCGAAGCCTGCCCGCCTTTGCCCGCCCGGCGGTACGGCTCAGCGCCAGCGGCATGGGCGGCGTGCTGCGCTGGGCGCTGGCCAAGTAATCACGAGGTCGTCACGCCGACCTGATCCGCGAATCGACGCCATCACCCCGGCCGCGACCGGGGTGACGAAGGCATCAGTTCACCACCACCGTCACCGCGCGGCGGTTCTGCGCGTAGCTCGCCTCGTCCGAGCCGAGTGCGACCGGACGCTCCTTGCCGTAGCTGATGACGCTGATCCGCGACGGCGAGATGCCGCGCGTCGCCAGATAGTTCTTCGCCGCATTGGCGCGACGGTCGCCGAGCGCCAGATTGTACTCGCGCGTACCGCGCTCGTCGGCGTGACCCTCGATCGTGACGCGCACGTTGGGGTAGCGCGTCAGCCACTGCACCTGCGTGTCGAGGATCGCGCGCGCCTCGCTGTCGATGTCGTACATGTCGAGCCCGAACAGCACCGTGTCGCTGGTGACCGAGCGCTTGAAGTCGGCCGCCGACCCCGGCGTCACCGCGCCTGCGCCACCGTTCAGCCCGCCGTTCGGGTCCTGGTACGCGGGCGGCGGCGCCTCACCCGCGGCGGGCGGCAGCACCGCGGGGCGCTTCTTGGAACAAGCGGTGCTGGCGGCGAGTGCGCCCACCAGCAGGATCGTCGTCGTCAGTCGTGCCATGCAATCTACTCCCGTGATGATCCCTGATATGTCCAGGGTAACGCGCGGTAATCGGCGGATAAAGCCACTACGGCTGAAGCGGTCCCCACGCCGGATCGGACCCGTCGAGCGGGGTCGGGATGCGCCGCGCGTTGACGCCGGTCAGGTCGACCGACCACAGATCGGCCTTGCCGCCGCTGCCGCGCCCGGTGCGGAAGAAGGTGATGACGCGGCCGTTGGGCGACCAGCTCGGCCCCTCGTCCTGATAACCGTCGGTCAGCAGCTTCTCGCCCGAACCGTTCGGGTTCATCACCCCGATGCGGAACGACCCCGCCAGCTTGGTGAACGCGATAAGGTCGCCGCGCGGGCTCCACACCGGCGTCGCGTAGCGCCCGCCGCCGAAGCTGATCCGCTGCTGGTTCGATCCGTCCGCATTCATGACGTAGATCTGCTGCCCGCCCGACCGGTCGCTCTCGAACACGATCCTGGAGCCGTCGGGCGAGTAGCTGCCGCCGGTGTCGATGCCCGGCGAGTTGGTCAGCTTCTGCGGCGTGCCGCCACCCGCGCTCGACACGCGGTAGATGTCGGTATTGCCGCCGTCCGCGCGCGAGAATAGGATCCAGCGCCCGTCGGGCGAGAAGCGCGGCGCGAACGTCGTTGCCGCATTCTGCACCACCAGCCGCTGCTTGCCCGTGCCGATATCGTAGACGTAGATCGCCGGGTTCTTGCCGACGTAGCTCATGTACACGATCGACTGCTGGTTGGGCGCGAAGCGCGGCGTCAGCACGATCGACGATCCCGCGGTCAGGAAGCGGTGGTTGGCCCCGTCCTGGTCCATGATCGCCAGTCGCTTGATGCGGTTGCCCTTCGGTCCCGTCTCCGACACGTAGACCACGCGACTGTCGAAATACGGCCCCTCGCCGGTCAGCCGCGCGTAGATCGCGTCGGCGCATTTGTGGGCGGCGCGGCGCCACTGCGACGGCGGCACGACGAAGCCCTGCCGCACCAGCTCGGCACGCGCGGTCACGTCGTACAGGTAGCAGCCGACCGTCAGCGAGCCGTCGCCGTTGGCGCGGATATAGCCCTGCACCAGCGCCTGCGCGCCCGTCCCGCCCCAGTAATCGTAGGCGGGCGCGGTCACCTCCGGGAACATCACCGTGCGCAATTGCGCCGGCGGGATCGGCGTGAACAGCCCCGACCCGCGCAGGTCACTGGCAATGATGTCGGACAGCTGCCGCCCGAGCGCATCGGTCGACCCCGCCGCGGTGCTCGTCACCGCGGGCGTCGGCATCGCGGGGATCGCGATCGGCATCGGCGCGGAGATGCCGCCGGTCACGTCGACCTCGAGCGGCGGCGGCGTCTGCCCCGGTTCGGCCTGCGCGGGCACTGCACCGGCAGGCGGGTTGAGCGTGACGGGCGGAACGTCCTGCGCCAGCGCCGGCGCAGCGAGACAGGTCAGCCCGAGAAGAAGCGCGCGAATCCTCACCGCAATTTCCAATTATAGTTGATGTTGCTCCACCCCCCGTTGGCGGTGGAATAATATTCGGCCGGCAGTTTCAGCGGCGAACAACCCTTGAACGCCGCGACGCCCAGATCGACCACGCGCCGCGCGTAGCGCTGGTTGTCGTCGTCGACGCCGCGCTGGCGTACCATCGTCGGCGTCGCCGACAGCGTACCGTCGCGGTTGAGCCGAAGGTTGAGCGTCGTCACGATCTGGTTCGCGCCGGGGCCGGGATCGACCTGGCGATCGGCGCACGGCTGGATCTGCCGCGCGATCGCCTGCTGGATCGCGGCCAGTGCGGCGCCGTCGACGCGCGCGGCGGACGGCGGTGCGTCGCTGCTCTTCGCCTTGCTCGGCTCGGCCGACAGACCTTTCAGGAAGTCGGCGCCCAGCCGCCCACCGCGCGGCCGCTCGGCCTTGGCCGTCTCGGTCGCGCCGCTGCCGCGCTTGGCGGCGGGCTTCGCCGCGGGCTTGCCCGACGATTTGGCGCTGCTGGTCGAGGTACTCGCCTTGCTGCCGGTCGCTTTGCTCGCGCTCGCCTGCTTGGCCGGTGCCGGCTTCGCCACGGGCTTGGACGTCGGCTTGGCGGGCGCCTTCTCCGCCGCCTCGCGCACCGGCGGCTTCGGCTTGGGCGCGGGTGCGGGTTTCGGCGCCGGCTTCGGCTTGGGCGCAGGCTTCGGCGTTGCCGGCTCGGGCCTGGGTGCAGGTTTGGGCGGCGCTGGCTTGGGCGGCGCTGGCTTGGGCGCGGGCGCTGGTTTCGGTGCGGGTTTAGGCTCGGGTGCAGGCGCCGGAGCAGGTGCCGGCTCGGACGCGGGTTCGGGCTCGGCGGCGGGCGGCGCCGCATCCTCGGGCTCGCCTTCCTCGGGCGAGACGCGCTCGGATGGCGCCTCGCTGCTCGCCGGTGCCGCCGCCTCCAGTGCCACCTCGGGCACCAGGCTGACCTCGACCGGTGTCTGCTTCAACTTGACCGGGTTGGGCGTATCGAGAAAGCCGAGCGACATCGCGCCGAACAGCAGGACGTGTCCCGCTACGGCGACGCCGAGACCGACCTTCTCGGTGCGGTCCATCAATCCTCCCCGACCGTCACCAGCGCGACGCGGTTCAGCCCCGCGCGGTTAAGCTCGCCCATCACGCGCATCACCTGCCCGTAATCGAGCTTGCGGTCGGCGCGCAGGTACACCTGCGGCGGCTCACCGCCTTGCGCCGCCGCTGCGATCGCGTCGAGCCGCGCCGACAGCGTGTCGAACGACAGCTCCTCCTTGGCGATGAAGATGCGGCCCTGCTCGTCGAGCGAGATCTCGGTCGGCTGCTTCTCCTGGTCGAGCGGCTTCGCGCGGCTGTCGGGCAGGTTCACCGGCACGCCCGCGGTGAGCAGCGGCGCGGTCACCATGAAGATGATCAGCAGCACCAGCATCACGTCGACCAGCGGGGTCACGTTGATGTCCGCCATCGGCGCGCGCCGCCCGCGGCTCCGCCCGGAAGGGAGATGCATTGCCATGGCGTTGCCTCAGCGCTCGCGGTCGAGCTGCCGCGACAGCGTCGCGTGGAACCCGTCGGCGAAGCGGTTCAGCCGCGCCTCGATGCGGTTAATGCCGTGGCTGAAGCGGTTGTAGGCGATCACCGCCGGGATCGCGGCGAACAGCCCGATCGCGGTCGCGAACAGCGCCTCCGCGATCCCCGGCGCGACGACCGCCAGGCTGGTGTTCTGCTGGCTCGCGATCGAGGTGAAGCTGCGCATGATGCCCCACACCGTGCCGAACAATCCGACGAACGGCGCGACCGAGCCGACCGTCGCCAGCACGTTCAGCCGGTCGGACAGTTCGTCGATCTCCTTCGCCACCGCCGCGCCCATCGTGGTCGCCAGCCGGTCGCGCGTGCCCTCGCGGTCGATCACCTGCCCCTGCGTCGAGCGGCGCCATTCCGCCACGCCCGCCGCCAGCACCCGCGCCGACGGCAGGTCCGCATTGCCCTTCGCCTTGTAGAAAGCGTCGATATCCTCCGCCTTCCAGAAATCGCGCTCGAACGTCTCGGTCGCGCGGCGCGTGCGGCCGACCTTCAGCCAGAACATGACGATGATCGCCCAGGTCCAGATGCTGGCGAGCAGCAGCCCGAGCATCACGCCCTTCACCACCCAGTCGGCCTGAAGGAACAAGGCGATCGGCGACAATGTCGCCGCGTCGGTGTTCACGATCGGGTTCAAGTGACAGGCTCCCCCATTTGTCCGTCGTCGGTACGTGTATCGTTGGTCGGCACCAGCGTGCGGTACAGCTCGAGCCACTCGGCCGGTTGCCGCCGCGGGCGCCCGTCGGGTCCGACCAGCGCCGCGGTGACGACGCCGCGCGCCAACAAGAGCGCGTCGCGCCTGACTGACTGATGAATGACGACGCGCGCGGGCGTCACCGCCTCCACGGTAGATTGCACCACCAGCGCGTCGTCGAGCCGCGCCGGGCTGGCGTAGCGGATATGCAGGTCGTGGATCGCGTAGGCGCCGCCACCACCCTCGAAATGTGCGCGCTGGTCGATGCCGGCGACGCGCAGCATGTCCGAGCGCGCGCGCTCCATGTAGCGCAGGTAGTTGGCGTGGTAGACGACGCCCGAGAGATCGGTGTCCTCGAAATAGACGCGCAGCGGGAACAGGTGCACCCTGCCCTCGAAGCCTCCACTCGCGGGCATTGGTCCGCCACTCGACATTCGTCGCGCTTTAACCAAGACCGTCGCGCGACGGAAGCCCGCTCGCGGGTTCGACTCCTGCTCGACCTGACCTAGTTGAGCGACGACGCGTCCACGCTCAGCCGCGGCAGGTCCTTCGCCACCAGCGGCGTCGCGGTCGCCCGCGCGGGCACGGCCTGCGTCACCACCTGCGCGCGCGACTCGGCGCCCGGCACCGCCTGCACGGTCGCGGAGGTCGCGACCACCGGCGCGGCGAGCGGACGCGGGCTCACCGGTACCAGCGCGGCGCGCGTGCGCCACGCATCGTAAGCGCGGAAGAAATCGGTGAAGGGGCGATCGAGCGCGGCGAGCTGCGCGGTCGCGAACTGCGCGAACTCGGCCTCGGGCACCGTCGGCGCGGCGACCAGCGCCTGCTTGGCCGCGGCGCAGAAGCCGGCGCGCGCGAAGTCCTGCGACCAGTAATTGTACAACCGCGTCATCGCGTCGTCGTAGCTGTCGCGCCAATCGCCGCCGCGCGCCTTGAACTCCGCCGACAGGCTCGTCTCCGCTCGCGTCAGCACCGTCTTTCGCGCGGTCAGCATCGCGTTGTACGCCGCCGTCGTCTGCGCCTCCTCACTGTCGCGGCACGCGAGTGCGGCGACGTTCAGGGCGGTGCGCAGGTGCCACAATGTCGCGGCCTCGGTCAGCGCGCGATTGGGCGTGGCGTAGCTGCCGTCCGCCATGCGGATCGGGATCACCATGCCCGGGCGCCCGCCCGCGGGCATCTGCGCCACGACCGGTGCGGGCGGCGGCAGCGTCGCGACCACCGGCGGCGGCGCGACCTTGGCGCAGCCGGCGACCAGAGCCAGTGCACTCACGACGACGATCTTGTGGAGCGGCAACCTACGCATTACGAATCCTTCCGGCCCCCCGGTGACTCGTTTCTACGTCGCGAGTGGTTAACGCGCGGTAATCATGCGGCGAAGCCGTGCTCGGCTCGCCCCGCTCACGCCGTCGTTCGTCCCGGCGCGTCGG
Organism: Sphingomonas sp.; assembly: GCF_042095875.1. GTDB lineage: Bacteria > Pseudomonadota > Alphaproteobacteria > Sphingomonadales > Sphingomonadaceae > Sphingomonas. Next base: position 73,348 of record NZ_JBELMJ010000008.1, on the reverse strand, counting down.
CCCCGTTACGCCGCCCGCGCGCGCAGCGCGTCCGCCGCCTCGGTCATCAGCTGCGCGATGATGTCGGCGATCGGCTCCTCGCGGGTCACCATGCCGACCGACTGGCCCGCCATCACACTGCCGTGCTCCACGTCGCCATCGATCACCGCGCGGCGCAAGGCGCCCGCCCAGTAATGCTCGATCTCCAGCTGCGCCTCGGCCATCGCGACCGCGCTCTCGTCCAGCCGCTGCGCGACCTCGCGCTGCTTGGCGGTGAACAGCTCGCCGCCCGCGTTCTTCAGCGCGCGCACCGGGATCACCGGCAGCCGCGGGTCGAGCTGCACGCTCGCCACCGCGTCGCGCGCGCTGGCGCGAATGAACGCGCGCTTGAAGTTGGGGTGCGCGACGCACTCGGTCGCGCAGACGAAGCGCGTGCCGAGCTGCACCCCCGCCGCGCCCATGTCGAGGTAGCCCGCGATCGCCTCGCCGCGCCCGATCCCGCCCGCCACGAAGACGGGCACCTTGTCCGCGATCTCGGGCAGCATCTCCTGCGCCAGCACACTGGTCGACACTGGGCCGATATGCCCGCCCGCCTCCATTCCCTCGATCACCAGCGCGTCGACGCCCGAGCGGATCAGTTTCTTGGCGAGTGCGAGCGTCGGCGCGAAGCAGATCACCTTGGCGCCGCATGCCTTGATCGCCTCCAGCGAACCCTTCGGCGGCAACCCGCCCGCCAGCACGACGTGGCCGACATTGTGCGACGCGCACACCGCGATCAGCTCGTCCAGCTGCGGGTGCATCGTGATCAGGTTCACCCCGAACGCGCGCTCGGTCAGCGCCTTGGTCGCCGCGATCTCCGCGTCGAGCAGCGCGGGCGTCATCGCGCCGCACGCGATCACCCCGAACCCGCCCGCGTTCGACATCGCGGCCACGAGGTTGCGCTCCGACACCCAGGACATCGCGCCCGCCATGATCGCGACCTCGGACCCGAGAAAGGCGCAGCCGCGTTCCATGCGACGGGACAGGCGATCGACGCCGACATTGTTCATCTCGTTCATGGATCGGCCCTAGCGCGGGCGGCGCAGTGGAGAAAGCATGAAGCAGGCATCGGGCGAACTGACGATCGACACGCGCGGGCAGTGCTTGGTCGAGATCACGGATCAGGTCACGCGCTGGCTGGACGAGCAGGCGATCGACACCGGGCTGCTGACGGTGTTCTGCCGCCATACCTCCGCCTCGCTCCTCATCAACGAGAACGCCGCCCCCGCCGTCCGCCGCGACATGGAGCGCTATTTCGCGAAGCTGGCGCCCGAATCACGCGACTACGAGCACGACGACGAAGGTCCCGACGACATGCCCGCGCACCTGCGCACCGCGCTGACGGACGTGTCGCTCTCGATCCCGATCGCGCGCGGCGAACCCGTGCTCGGCACGTGGCAGGGCATCTACCTATTCGAACACCGCGCCGCGCCGCATCGCAGGCGGGTTGCGCTGCATGTGATTGGCGAGTGACCTACTCCTTGCCCGACCTGATCCTGCTGAGACGAGCCTGCCGACGCGCTTCCGCCTCTTCGGCAAGGTCGGCTAATGGGGCATTCATCGACCGGAAAAGCTTATTGGTGGCGTGCTCCCGCTCTGCCGCCGATGTGCCCTCCAGCTCCGCCAGCCGGCCTTCATAGGCACGCCGACGCAATTCGAGATAGCTAAGCTCTACCATCTTGGTTGCGCGCTGTCGGCGCCAAACGGCGACTGTGCACGCCACCGCAGCGAACGATGCGAGGCACGCGAGCGCAACCGCCCAGTCGCGTTGCAGATCGCGCCAAGCTAGCCATCCGACGATGCTCGCTGCCACACTGGAGGGTAGAATAGTCCAGGCTCAAGCGAGTGCGTTGGCTCGCCCGATCCAGTCTAGTGCGCGTGCCAGCAATCCGGGCACGTAGCGGCCTCGCCCCCCTACGCGGCCTCTGCGTCCAACCCGTAGGCGGTGTGCAGCACGCGCACCGCCAGCTCGGTCTCGTCCTCGTGGATCAGCACGCTGACCTTGATCTCGCTGGTCGAGATGGCGAGGATGTTGATGCCGCGCGCACCCAGCGTCTCGAACATGGTCGAGGCGACGCCCGCGTGGCTGCGCATGCCGACGCCGACGACGCTGATCTTCGCCACGCGCGTGTCGTGGATCAGCTCGCCGAACCCGATCTCGCCGCGCGCCTGGTTCAGTGCCTCGATCGATCGCGGCAGGTCGGCCGACGGCACGGTGAAGGTCACGTCGGTCGCGCTGGTCGACCCGCTGCTGCGGTGCGCGATGTTCTGGATGATCATGTCGACGTTGATGTTCGCCGCCGACAGCGGCGCGAAGATCGCCGCGACCGATCCGGGCTTGTCGGGCACGCCCGTCAGCGTAATCTTGGCCTCGTTCTTGTCGTGCGCGATGCCGGTGATGAGCTGGCGTTCCACGTCTTCGATCTCCTCTTCGCCCACGATCATCGTGCCGGGCAATGTATCCGCGGCGGGCGCATCGTCGCCGGTCAAGGACGACAGCACCTGCACGCGCACCTGTTCCTTCATCGCGAGCCCGACCGAGCGCGTCTGGAGCACCTTCGCGCCGACGGAGGCGAGCTCCAGCATTTCCTCGTACGTCACCTGGCGCAGCTTGCGCGCGCGCGGCACAATGCGCGGATCGGTGGTGTAGACGCCGTCGACGTCGGTGTAGATGTCGCAGCGATCCGCCTTCATCGCCGCCGCGACCCCGACCGCCGAAGTGTCCGATCCGCCGCGACCCAGCGTGGTGATCCGGCCGCCCTGGCCGTCTCCGGCGTCGCTCACGCCCTGGAACCCCGGGATCACCGCGACCTCGCCCGATGCCAGGCTCGCGTTGAGCGCCTCGGTGTCGATGCCGCCGATCCGCGCCTTGGCGAATGCCTGGTCGGTGTGGATCGGCAATTGCCAACCCAGCCACGACCGCGCGCGGACGCCGATCGCCTGCAGCGCGATCGCGAGCAGTCCGCTCGTCACCTGTTCGCCGGACGCCACCACCACGTCATACTCGCGCGGATCGTAGAGCGGCGACGCCTCGCGGCAGAAGCCGACCAGCCGATCGGTCTCGCCCGCCATGGCGGAGACGACCACCGCCACCTCGTTGCCCGCGTCATGCTCGCGTTTGACGCGCGCGGCGACCGAACGGATGCGCTCGATGCCTGCCATCGAGGTCCCGCCGAACTTCATCACGATGCGCGCCATGCCGCTGGTCCAAACGCCTTGGGGTAAGAGGGCGGTCCTGATAGGATCGCGCCATGACGACCGCAACCGTAACAACCGCGACGACTTACAGGCCCGTTCACGCATCGGTGATCGACCGCGAGGCGGCGCATTTCGGACGCATGGCGGCGGAATGGTGGGATCCGAAGGGTTCGTCGGCGATGCTCCACCGCCTCAACCCGGTGCGGCTGAGCTACATCCGCCAGCGCGTCGACAGCCACTGGGACCTGGACGATCAGAGCTTCCAGGCGCTCCGTGGGCGCCGCGTGCTCGACGTCGGCTGCGGCGCCGGGCTGCTCGCCGAGCCGCTCGCGCGACTGGGCGCGCACGTCACCGCGATCGACGCGGCGGGAGAGAGCATCTCGGTCGCGCGCGACCACGCCGCGCGTCGCGGGCTCGCGATCGACTACCGCGTTGGCGGCGTTGAGGCGGCGGCGGGAGAGCGCTTCGACCTCGTCACCTCAATGGAGGTGATCGAGCACGTCGCCGATCCCGCCGCCTTCGTCCGCGGCCTCGCCGACGCGGTCGCACCCGGCGGCGTGCTCGTCATGTCGACACCCAACCGCACATGGCTGACTCGCCTCGCGCTGGTCGAGGGGGCGGAGCGCACCGGCATCATCCCGCGCGGCACGCACGATTGGGACAAATTCCTCACCCCCGACGAACTCGCGACCATGGTTCGCGACGCGGGGCTGGAGGTGATCGACACTACCGGCCTGACGCTCTCGGCAAGCGGCTTTGCGCTAGGCCAATCGAGGGCGCTCGATTACTTTCTGACCGCGCGGCGCGGAAGCGATACGTCGTCGGGAGAGGTGGTCACGGTTACCCTGCCCAACCCTGCAACCCTTGGCGATGCGACTATCTCGTAAGTCGGGTGAGTTCGAGCCAAAGTTCCGTTAGAGACTCGTGAGCGCGAAAGCCCGAAAAGCTCCGCCCAGGTAGTTGCGTTGTCGCTGGCGCAGCGATTGTTGGAGAGACCAAGCAGTCGATGCTCAGCGCGCAGTGACGGCGCTCGCAACTTATTCGCGCAAAGCGGCGCTCTCGCGACTACCCTCGCGGCAGCGCCTTGGCCGCCGTCCGCACCCACTGCGGCGCACCCGAACGGCACGTCGCACTGATGACCGGAAATGACAGATCGTTGTTGCGCGCGAGCGCCGCGGGCATCGCCGCCTGGCACTGCGCCACGTTGCTGTAGCGGACCGGATCGACCCGCGCCTCGGTGCATGCGGTGTTCGCGTCACCGCAGCCCATGATCGCCATGACGAAGAACGTTGCTTCCATGATCGGCCTTCCTTATGTCGTTCAAAACGAAGCTTTTGCGGCCGGGTTCCCCGTCTCCGCTGATAAGCCAGCCGATCCGCGCCGTTCTGGACCGATCGCGCGCGTCGAGCCCGCGCATTGACGCGAGCAGCCGCGCGCACGACATCGGGCAGCAATGCCTCCGCAATCTTCCACCACCCCCGGCACCGAGCGTCCGCTGCTGCCGACGATCCGCCGTTTCCTGCCCGATCTGTGGCCCAGCGACGCGCCCGGCATGAAGGCACGCGTCGCGGGCGCGATGGCGCTCGTGCTCTGCTCCAAACTGGTTCAGGTCTACGGCGCGCCCTTCGCGCTGCAGGGCGCGATCGACGGCATGGGTGTGGCGACCACGCCGGTGTCGCTCGTCGTGCTGCTGGTGCTCGGCTACGCCGCCGCGCGGTTCAGCGCGACGCTGTTCGACAATCTGCGCAACACCGTGTTCGAGCGCGTCGGGCAGGAAGCGACGCGCCGGCTCGCCGCCCGCGTGTTCCGCCACCTCCACCAGCTATCGCTGCGCTTCCACCTCGAACGCCGCACCGGCGCGGTCACCAAAGTGGTAGAGCGCGGGACCAAGAGTATCGACACGATGCTCTACTTCCTCCTGTTCAACATCGCCCCGACGATCCTCGAACTCGTGCTGGTACTCGGCATCTTCTGGGTGAAGTTCGGGTGGCCGCTGGTCGCCGCCACGGTCGTGATGGTGGTCGTCTACATCTGGTTCACGCGGATGGTCACCGACTGGCGCTCGAGCCTGCGCGAGCGGATGAACGACCTCGACACCGGTGCGGTCGCGCACGCGGTGGATTCACTTCTGAACTTCGAGACGGTCAAGTATTTCGGTGCGGAGGAGCGCGAGGCGCGCCGCTACGATCAGGCGATGCGCTCCTACGCCGATGCCGCGATCAAGTCGGAGAACAGCCTCGCCTGGCTGAACGTCGGACAGGCGCTCATCACCAACCTGATGCTTGGCGCGGGGATGGCCTACGTCGCTTGGGGTTGGAGCCAGGGCCGCTTCACCGCGGGCAACGTCGTGCTCGTCTCGACCCTGCTGTCGCAGCTGTTCCGCCCGCTCGACCTGCTCGGCATGGTGTATCGCACCATCCGTCAGGGCGTGATCGACATGGGATCGATGTTCGACCTGATCGACACCCCGTCGGAGGTCACCGACGCACCCGCGGCCCGCCCGCTGTCGGTCGCGCGCGGCCACGTGCGGTTCGAGGACGTGCGCTTCGGCTACGACGACGGCATGGCGATCCTGAAAGGCATCGACCTCGACGTCGCACCCGGCAGCACCGTCGCGGTCGTCGGGCCCTCGGGTGCGGGCAAGTCGACGCTCGCGCGGCTGATGTACCGCTTCTACGACCTGACCGGCGGGCGAATTACGATCGACGGACAGGATATCGCGCAGGTCACGCAGGCGAGCTTACGCGCCGCGATCGGCATCGTGCCGCAGGACACGGTGCTGTTCAACGACACGATCGGCTACAACATCGCCTACGGCCGCGCCGATGCCACCCAGGCCGAGATCGAGGGCGCGGCGAAGGGCGCGGCGATTGCCGGCTTCATCGAGCGTCAGCCCGATGGCTACGCCACCCGCGTCGGTGAGCGCGGGCTGAAGCTGTCGGGCGGTGAGAAGCAGCGCGTCGCGATCGCGCGTACCCTGCTCAAGAACCCCCCGGTGCTGATCCTCGACGAGGCGACCAGCGCGCTCGACAGCCGCACCGAGGCCGAGATCATGGACACGCTGGAGGCGATCGAGCGCGGGCGCACTACCATCGTCATCGCGCACCGCCTGTCGACGATCGTCCACGCCGACCAGATCGTCGTGCTCGAGGCGGGCCAGATCGTCGAGCGCGGCACCCACGCCGAGCTGCTCCGCCGCGGCGGGCTCTACGCGGAGATGTGGGACCGTCAGGCGAACGAGCGCGCGGAGGCGGAGGCGGAAGCGGCGTAGGTGCTCCCCTGTCCTACTCCCCTCCCCGGAAGCGAATGGTCGGGGGTGGGTTAGGAGAGAGATTTTAAGCTTTCGCCCCCCGCCCCTCCCTTGTCACGGAGGGGAGCATGTCGTTCACGACGAGGTCAGCCGCACTGTCCTAATCGTTGCACAACGTTGCGCGCACCCTTGATGCGCTCGCCCGCCGGGTGCATCACGCGCACCATACACGCCGCAAGAGGAACACCGATGCGTCTGCTCGCCGCCACTGCCCTGATGACCCTGATGTCGACCACCGCCCTCGCCCAGACCGGCGCTCCCGCCGCTGCTCCCACCCCTGCCGCGAGCACCACGCTGCCCGCCTCCAACCCGTTCGCGCAGCCCAGCACGCTGCCGCTCCAGGCGCCGCCGTTCGACCGCATCAAGAGCAGCGACTACGCCCCCGCGCTGCTCGCCGGCATGGCGCAGCAGCGCGCGGAGATCACCGCGATCACCCGCGCGCGCTCGGCCCCGACGTTCGAGAACACGATCGCCGCGATGGAGCGCTCGGGCCGCCTGCTCGAGCGCGCCGCGATGGCCTTCTACGGCGTCGTCGGCGCCAACACCGACGATACCCTGCAGAAGACGCAGGCCGAACTCGCGCCCAAGTTCGCCGCGCACCAGGACGCGATCAACCTCGATCCCGCGCTCTTCGCGCGCGTGAAGACGCTGTATGACCAGCGCCAGTCGCTGCGCCTCGACCCCGAGCAGTTGCAGGTCCTGATCCTCACCTACGAAGGCATGGTCCGCGCCGGCGCGCAGTTGTCGCCGGCCGACAAGCAGACGCTCAGCCAGTATAATGCGCAGCTCTCGACGCTGGAGACCGCGTTCCAGCAGAAACTGCTCGCCGCCGCCAAGGCGGGTGCACTCGTCGTCGATGACAAGGCGAAGCTCGCCGGGCTGTCCGACGCGGAGATCGCCGCCGCCGCCGACGCCGCCAAGTCGCGCGGGATGGACGGCAAGTACGTGCTGACGCTCCAGAACACGACGCAGCAGCCCGAACTCGCCACCATGAAGGACCGCGCGACGCGCGAGGCGCTGTTCAACGCCAGCTGGACCCGTGCGAGCAAGGGCGACGCCAACGACACGCGCGACACCATCTCGCAGATCGCGCTGCTGCGCGCGCAGAAGGCCAAGCTGCTCGGCTTCCCGACCTGGGCCGACTACGTCCTGCAGGACCAGATGGCGAAGACGCCCAAGACTGCGCTCGGCTTCATGCAGCAGCTCGGCACCCCGGTTGCGGCCGAGCAGCGCCGCGAGGCCGCCGAACTCCAGGCGCAGATCAAGTCGACGGGCGGCGATTTCGAGCTCAAGCCGTGGGATTGGGACTTCTACTCGGAACAGGTCCGCAAGGCGAAGTACGACCTCAACCAGGACGAGCTGAAGCCGTATTTCGAGATCAACAAGGTGCTGACCGACGGCGTCTTCTACGCCGCCAACCAGCTCTATGGCTTGAACTTCAAGCGCCGCACCGACATCCCCGTCTACCAGAGCGACGTCATGGTCTACGAGGTGACCGAGGAGAACGGCGCCACCGTGGGCCTGATGTACTTCGATTACTGGAAGCGCGACAACAAGAACGGCGGCGCGTGGATGTCGAATTTCGTCAACCAGTCGAAGCTGAACGGCACCAAGCCGGTGATCTACAACGTCGGCAATTTCACCAAGCCCGCCGCCGGCCAGCCCGCGCTGGTCAGCTTCGACGACGTGGTGACGATGTTCCACGAGTTCGGCCACGCGCTCCACGGCCTGTTCGCGAACCAGACCTATCCCAGCGTCTCGGGCACCAACACCGCGCGCGACTTCGTCGAGTTCCCGTCGCAGTTCAACGAGCATTGGGCGCTCGATCCCAAGGTGCTGCCGCACTACGCGGTCAACTACAAGACCGGCGCAGTGATCCCGCAGGCCTTGGTCGACAAGATCAAGCGCGCGGGCACGTTCAACTCGGGCTATTCCTTCGGCCAGGCGCTCGCCGCGGCTGAGATGGACATGAGCTGGCACTCGCTGACAGCCGCGCAGGGACGACAGAACGTCGACCAGTTCGAGCAACAGGCGCTCGCCGCCACCGGGCTCGACGTGGCGGACGTGCCGCCGCGCTACCGCTCGCCCTATTTCCTCCACATCTGGGGCAATGGCTACTCGGCCGGCTATTATGCCTACAGCTGGACCAAGATGCTGAGCGCGAACGCGTTCAACTGGTTCGAGCAGCACGGCGGCATGACGCGCGCCAACGGCCAGCGTTTCCGCGACATGATCCTGTCCAAGGGTCACACGATGGATTACGCCCCGATGTTCCGCGCCTTCAACGGCGCCGACCCGCAGGTCGCGCCGCTGTTGAAGGATCTCGGCCTCAACGCCGACGGCTCGCGCGTCGCACCCAGCACCGGCGCCACGCCCAACAGCGACGGCCCGGTTCCGCTGCCGCCCGCCCCCGACGCCGCCGCGCCGGGCAAGATCGGGAAGTAACGCCGATCCTGCCTTGCTCGTCATCCCAGGCTCGACCCGGGATCCCGCTTCTTCTGCAAGCTTCGTGAGAAGCGGGATCCCGGATCGACCCTAGGACGTTGGCAGGCCCCTCACCCCAGCATGTCGCGCGTCTCCGGGTGCTTCTCCATATACGCCCGCACGAAGCGGCACTGCGGCACCACCTTGAGGTCGCGGTCGCGCGCTGAATCGAGCGCCGCCTGGATCAGCTTCGTGCCGACCCCGCGCCCCTCGATCGCGGGCGGCACCTCGGTGTGGGTGAACACGATCGTGTCGCCCTCCAGCTGATACGCCGCCACCGCGCGGTAGCCGTCCACGGTCAATTCGAACTCCTGCTCGGCCTTGTTGTCGATCACGTTCTTCATGCAGCACTCCCTTCGTCGCGCGGCTAAACGCCCCGCCCCGCTCGCCTGTTGCGCGGCACGCCCGCAATACCGATAGGAGTGGCGTGCAAGACCCCAAGTCCGAACTACAGCGCATCTTCGGTTTCCCCGACTTCCGCGGCGTCCAGCGGCAGGTCGTCGACCGTACGCTCGGCGGCCAGCGCACGCTCGCCGTCATGCCGACGGGTGCGGGCAAGTCGCTGACCTACCAGCTTCCCGCCGCGATGCTGCCGGGGACCTGCGTCGTCGTGTCGCCGCTGATCGCGCTGATGCACGACCAGCTCCGCGCCGCCGAGGCGGTGGGCCTCGCCGCCGCCACGCTGACCAGCGTCGACGAGAACCGCGCCGAGACGATGCAGCGTTTCCGCGACGGCCAGCTCGACCTGCTATACGTCGCACCCGAGCGCGCGTCGTCGGGCGCGTTCCGCGACCTGCTCTCCGCCGCCCCGCTCGCGCTGTTCGCGATCGACGAAGCACACTGCGTCAGCGAGTGGGGGCACGATTTCCGCCCCGACTACCGCCTGCTGCGCCCGCTGCTCGACAGCTTCGCGGACGTGCCGCGCCTGGCACTCACCGCGACCGCCGACGCGCATACCCGCGCCGACATCCTCGAACAGCTCGGCATTCCGGCCGAGGGGATGATCGTCGCGGGGTTCGACCGCCCCAACATCCGCTACACGATCCAGCCCAAGGACAATCTGACGCGCCAGATCGCCGACGTGGTGCGCGACACGAGCGGCCCCGGCATCGTCTACGTCCAGACCCGCGCCGCGACCGAGAAGATGGCCGCCGCACTCGCCGCCACCGGCCGCCCGACGCGCGCCTATCACGCCGGATTGGACCCGGCGATCCGCGCCAGGAACCAGCGCGACTTCGTCGCGTCCGAGGACATGGTGATGTGCGCCACCGTCGCCTTCGGCATGGGGATCGACAAGCCCGACGTCCGCTTCGTCGCCCACGCCGGCCTGCCCAAGTCGATCGAGGCCTATTACCAGGAGACCGGTCGCGCGGGCCGCGACGGCGACCCGTCGGTCGCGCACCTGTTCTGGGGCGCGGAGGACTTCGCCCGCGCGCGCCAACGCATTGCCGAGATGGAGCCCGAGCGCCACGCCGGCGAGCGCCAGCGTTTGGCGAGCCTCGGTGCGCTGGTCGAGACCGCCGGTTGCCGCCGCGTGATCCTCTTGCGCCACTTCGGCGAGAACCCGCCCGCATCTTGTGGCAATTGCGACAATTGCCTCTCGCCCCCGCGCTCGACCGACGCGACCGAGGTCGCGCGAAAATATCTCTCCGCCGTATTCCGCACCGGTCAGATGTTCGGCTCGGGCTATATCGAGAGCGTGCTGACCGCCAAGTCGAGCGAGCGCAGCCTCATGAACGGGCACGAGCAACTCTCGGTCTGGGGCATCGTCGCGGGCGACGACGCCGCGCTGCTCAAGCCGGTCGGCCGCGCGCTCCTCCTGCGCGACGCGCTGCGCACCAACCCGCACGGCGGTTTGGAGTTCGGCCCCGCCGCGCGCGCGATCCTGAAAGGTGAGGCCGACGTTGCCTTGCTGGAAGCACCCGCGCGCCCGAAGCGCCGCCGCAGCGCCGGTTCTGGCGGGACCGCCAACCCGACCGACGATCCGCTGTTCGAGGCACTCCGCGCCCGCCGCCGCGACCTCGCCAAGGAACAGGGCGTGCCGCCCTACGTCATCTTCCACGACTCGGTCCTGCGCGAGATGGCCGAGGCACGCCCGCGCGACGCCTGGGCGCTCGGCCGCATCACCGGCGTCGGCCAGCGCAAGCTCGACGCCTACGGCGACGCCTTCCTCCAGGTCATCCGCGAGCACGCCTAACCGATTGGCCGCGTCGGCAAAACCCCACCCCCCGTCGCCCCGGACTTGATCCGGGGCCCCGCTGCCTTCTCCACCTCCGCCAGCAAGCGGGATCCCGGATCAAGTCTGGGATGACGGCAATTAGTCGATCGCACCCCCGTGACGCACGCGCCGCCATCGCCTATCGCGCAGCGCATGGACATTCGCCGCATCGACGCGCGCATCGCCGTCTCGCCCCAGATCGACCCCGCCGACATCCCCGCGATCAAGGCCGCGGGCTTCTCCGCGATCGTCAACAACCGCCCCGACGGTGAGGAACCCGCGCAGCCGAGCGGCGACGCGATCCGCGCCGCCGCGGAGGACGCCGGCCTCGCCTATACCGCGATCCCCGTCACCCACGCCGGCTTCTCGCACCCGCAGGTCGCCGCGATGATCGACGCGATGCAACAAGCGAACGGCCCCGTCCTCGCCTACTGCCGCTCGGGCACGCGCTCGTGCAACCTGTGGGCGCTCGCCGCCGCCGGGCTGGGCGAGGATCAGGACGCGCTCGTCGCCAAGGGCGCGGGCGCCGGCTACGACCTGAACGGCCTGCGCCCGCTGATGGACGCCGTCGCGCCCGAGCGGAGCGACCCGAACCAGTGAGCGCGCGTCGCCGGGGGGCCGCGTGATGCTCGGGTTCGGCCGCCCCAACCGCCTGCTGCGCTCGCCCGACGAGGTGATCGAGGCGGTTGCCGAGACCAAGGTCGCCTTCGCCGCCGTCGACGCGCTCGTCTCGCACGACGGCCGCGCGGGGCTGGCGATCGACGCGGACGGCGGCGTGCTCGCGGTCCGCCTGCGCGGCGCGCGCGCGATCGCCGCGCCTGTCCCCTGGACCGCGCTGCGTCAGACGGTGGAGGGCATCGTGATTGAGGGCGACCGCCGCTTCGGCACCGTCACGCTGATCGGGATCACCGCGCTCGACGTCCGCCGCCTGGGTCAACCTGCCGTCGAACCCGCCGACGGCCCGTAACACGCACGCCTCGACGACGCCTCGTACCCTTCGCCGCCCCTCGCGCGTTCACGTTGCGAGAGAGAAGGAGAGCAGACGATGGCAATCACCCCCGACCACGGCGAACACGATCCCCAGCAGACCGGCGTCGAGCCGACCGAAGCCGACGGCATCGCCAACCCCGAACAGCCGCCGATGGACGACGATCCTTCGGGCCTCCCCGACAAGGAAGGCGACAAGCTCGGCGACTTCGCCTGACGACGGTGCCCGCCGCTCGCACGCGGGCGGCGGGCGCGACGTCCGGCTCGGCCGATCGCGCAAACGTTCAGACTTCCGCGCGATCGGCGGTCGGAACGCCGGGCACTTGGCGCCTCACGTCACCAGCTTGCGCAAGCCCGCGATCGTGTCCGCCTCGTGCGCGGGCTTGTCGGTGCGGATGCGCGCGATCCGGGGAAAGCGCATCGCCAGCCCCGACTTGTGCCGCTTCGATTCGTGGATCGAATCGAATGCGATCTCCAGCACCATCGACCGCTCCACCTCGCGCACCGGCCCGAACCGGTTGGTGGTGTGGTGGCGCACGAAGCGGTCGAGCTGGCGCAGTTCCTCGTCGGTGATCCCTTGGTACGCCTTGCCGACCGGCAGCAGCTCGCCCTCGCCCGCCGCACCGCCAGTCCAGCAGCCAAAGGTGTAATCGCTGTAATAGGACGAGCGCCGCCCGTTGCCGCGCTGCGCGTACATCATCACGCAATCGGCGGTCAGCGGATCGCGCTTCCACTTGTACCACAGTCCCGCGCGCCGCCCCGCCACATAAGGCGCGTCGCGACGCTTGAGCATCATGCCCTCGATCGCGGCGTCGCGCGCGCCCATGCGGATGGCTTCCAGCGCGGTGAAATCCTCCGCCTCGACCACCGCCGACAGGTCGAAGCGATCGGGATCGAGCCGCGGCATAAACGCCTCCAGCCGCACGCGCCGCTCGCTCCAACCGAGCGCACGCAGATTCTCCGCGCCGTCGAACAATATGTCGTACAGCCGCACGAACGCCGGGCTCTCCTCCAGCATCTTCGCCGACACGACCTTGCGCCCCAGCCGCTGCTGCAGCGCGTTGAAGCTCGCCGCGCCGCCGCCGTCCTCTAACGCGCCGCCCTGCACGTCGCCCTTCACCATCAGCTCGCCGTCGAGCACGCCAGGGGTGCGGAACGCCGCCGCGACGTCGGGAAAGGCGCGCGTCACGTCGTCGCCGGTGCGGCTGTAGAGCCGCGTCTCGCCGCGCCCGTCCGCACCCACGACATGGACCAGTTGAACGCGGATACCGTCCCACTTCCACTCCGCCACATAGTCCGACAGGTCTACGCGTAGATCCTCCAGCGGATGCGCCAGCATGAACGGGCGGAACACCGGTACGTCGGCGGGCGTCGGCTGCTCGCCCGTCCCTTCCGCCCAGGCGAACAGCGTCGGGTACGGCGGCTCCAGCCCGTGCCAAACCTCCTCGACCGCATCGACGTCGAGCCCGAACGCGTCCGCCAGCGCCTGCTTCGCCAGCCTGGACGACACGCCGACGCGCAGGCTGCCCGTCGCCATCTTGAGCAGCGCGAACCTTTCCTCCGCGTCCAGCCGGTCGAGCATCCCCGCCAGCACGCCGCCCGCGTCCGACCGCGACAGGTGCATTAACCGATCGACCACCGCCGACACGCTCAGCGGCTCGGCCTCCACCACGCCGTCCGGCGTCGGCCACAGCAGCGCGATCGTCTCCGCGGTGTCGCCGACGTACTCCCGGCTCATGCGGAACAGGACGGGGTCGAACCGCTCCTCGATCAGCGCGCGCAGCAGCGCCGGCTTGACCCCAGGCAGGTCCAGGTCGCCCGTCAGCGCCGCCATCGCCCAGCCGCGATCCGGATCGGGCGTGACGCGCAGGTAATCGCCGATCAGTTTCAACTTGGCGTTGCGCGACCGGGTATAGATCAGCGAGTCGAGAAGCTGCGCGAAGGCGTGCATGGGGGCGTAACGATTGGCGGGCGATCACGCTCCACGCCGCGTTCCCGCTAACGCGTCACCTTGTTTGCGGGCAGCGACACCCTTGCGCCGCCGTGCGCCTGCCCTACACCGCCGCGCCATGCGTCGCCGCCTGTTCCTCGTGCTCGCCATTATGGCCGCGTTCGCCGCCGCGCTGTTCGCATTCGCCATGTGGAACGCGCGCGCCGATCCGGTCGTGCGGCGCGCGAGCGTCGGGCTATCCGACTGGCCCGCGGGTGCCGCGCCGCTTCGCGTCGCGGTGATGAGCGACATCCATATCGGCAGCCTGGCAATGGACGAGGCGCGACTGTCGCGCATCGTCGCGCAAGTGAATGCGCTCCGCCCCGACCTTGTGCTGATCGCGGGCGACTTCATCGACGGCTACGGCCGGCCGGATGCATTGGAGATGGAGGACGCGCTCACCCGTGCGCTGCTGCCGCTGCGCGCGCGGCTCGGCGTCGTCGCGGTGCCGGGCAATCACGACCACGGCACCAGCCTCGCGGTCGTGCGCGCCGCACTGATGCGTGCCAGAATCACCGTCCTCGCCAACCAGGCGATCCGGCGCGGGCCGCTCGCGATCGGCGGGGTCGACGATGATTACAGCGGCGCGGACGACCTGCCGGCGACGATGGCGGCACTCCAACGCCTGGGCGGTGCGGCGCTGCTCCTCACCCACTCGCCCGATCTCGCGACCAAGCTGTCGGCGGGCGCGCCGTTCATGATCGCGGGTCACACCCACTGCGGGCAGGTCCGGCTGCCGCTGATCGGCCCGCCATTCCTGCCCGTGCGCACGCATCGCCGCTACCTGTGCGGGATGGTTCAGGATCACGGCCACCGCGTGCTGGTGACCGCTGGTCTGGGCACCAGCGACCTGCCGATCCGCTGGCAGGCGCCGCCCGACCTGTGGCTGCTCACCTTGGGGCCGTTGGCTGGCCCGGCGAGCAGGTAAGCGTCAGTCGATCGCGGATTTGACCGCCTTGCCCGTCACCAGCGCGATGATGAGGAAGATCACGAACAGCGCGATGGCGATGAAGAACAGGATCTTGGCGATACCGACGAACGCGCCGCCTATGCCGCCGAAGCCGAGCAGACCGAGCACGAGCCCGATCACGAGAAAGGTTATCGCGAGCTTGAGCATGGTGGGTCTCCGATAGAATAGGTCAGGGTCGGCGCGACCGTCCGGCCGCGTCGTTGATCGGCTCAGCCCTTGCGGCTGGCCTCGAACAGGAACCAGGCGCGCTCCTCGGCCTCGTCGATCCAGTCGTCGGCCAGGCTGGAGGTCGCGGTGTCGTTGGCTTCCTCGGCCTTCTCGCGCGCGCGGCGCAGCGCCTCGACCAGCTTGAGATTGTCCTCGCGCAGCTCGGCCAGCATGTCGTCGGGCGACACGAACTCGCGGTCGTTGTCGGCGATCTGCTGGCGGCGGCTGATGTCGCCGATCGAGCGCAGTGTGGTGTTGCCCGTCTTGCGCACGCGCTCCGCGATCGCGTCGGTCACGCCCAGGATCTGCGCCGCCTGATCGTCGAGCATCAGGTGGTAGTCGCGGAAGTGCGGGCCCGACACGTGCCAGTGGAAATTCTTGGTCTTGAGGTACACCGCGAAACAGTCGGCGAGTGCGACGTTCAGCGCCTCGGCCGCGGTCATGGTGTCGTTGCGGGCAAGGTCGGTCGGGGTTGCGAGCTTGGGATCGATGTCGGCCACGGCGCGGGGTCTCCAGATGGGATGGTTTCGCCCGCACAACGGTTCGCGCCTCGAATTGCTCCCCGCCTCACACCAGCCTGAGCGCATTCAGCCCGATCACCACCCCCGCGATCAGCAGGATCGCCGCCGCCGCGACGCGCAGCGCCTTCAGCGGCAACCGCAGCCACGCCGCCTGGCCCAGCGCCACCGCCACGACGTTGACCGCCGCACCGCCGATCACCGCGCCGACCATCGCCGCCCAGGGTAGCGTGCTGCGCCCGGCGAGCGCCGCGACGATAAACTGCATCCGATCGCCGAACGCCATGATCGCCAGCCCCGCGATGCTGGTGAACGCGGCGCCCGTCCGCCACCCTTCCAGCGCGTCGGGCCGCTTGAACCGGAACCCCGTGCCCGCGCCCGCCAGCACCAGCGCGAGCGCTAGCAGCAGCAATCGCGCCTCCGGCGTCAGCAGCGCGGTCACCGCCAGCCCAGCCGCCACCCCGATCGCGTAGTTGAACGTGAGAGCCAGCACCGCCGCCAGCACCACCAGTGCGGGGCTGCGGAACCGGTCGGCGAAGATCGCCGCCAGCCATGGCGTCTTGTCCGATACCTGGCAGATCGCGCCCAGCACGATCGCCGCCATCAACGCGTCCACGGTGCTAGCTCGCGCGCGTCAGCCTGCGAAGCGCACCTGGCACGCCGCCGCGAACGTGTCGGACGCCGCCGCGTCCTGCCGGTCGCTCGAGATCGCCTCGCCCAGCATCGCCAGCCAGGCGTGGACGATCGGCCCGTGGTCGCCGCGCGCCAGCGCGCGCTCCAGTTGCTGGGCGACGACCAGCGCGGGCAGCAGCCCGTGCGCGCGCCACTCGTCGGATCTGGTCGAGCTCGGTCGCCAGCCGCGCCGGCCCGCCGCGCCACTCGATCGCCGCCACGCGCCGCGCGAGATCGGCCTTCACCGCGCCCACCTCGCTCGGCACCGCTCCGACGCTGTTCTGCTGCCCGACCACCATGCGCCAACCCTCCCCGTCGTCGCCTCGATCATGCGCGCGACATCGTTAACGCGCGGCTAAATGCCGCGGGCGATATACAGGCGGCGCACACGCCTTGACTTGCCAGCACGAATCCGTCATTCGCCCCCCAGACGCGGCAAGGCAGCCCAGCGGGCACGCCTCGCCGCTTTTTGTTTTCTATTCGTGCACAGGATACGGTCATGGCAAAGCCGACCACCGTCAAGATCAAGCTCGTCAGCTCGGCCGACACCGGGTTCTTCTACGTGACCAAGAAGAACCCGCGCACCCAGACCGAGAAGCTGTCGTTCCGCAAGTACGACCCAGTCGTGCGCAAGCACGTCGACTTCAAGGAAGCCAAGATCAAGTAATCCGCACCGGCGGCCACGCGCCGACCGCGCGATTACGTGAGGGTTCCAGAACCGCGGTGGAGCGATCCACCGCGGTTTTTGTCGTACGCGCAATTAGCCCTCTCCCCTCCGGGGAGAGGGTTGGGTGAGGGGCTGATCCAGGCGCCGCTCTTTGAGAGACACATGCACCTCACCCCACCGGGGAGAGGGAGCAATCCTACACCAACGCCCCCACCGCCTGCATGAACCGCGCGAGGCTGATCGGCTTCGACACGTACGCGTCCGCCCCCGCCGCGCGGATGCGCTCCTCGTCCTCGCGCCCCGAGTAAGCGGTCACCGCCATGACGGGTATGTGCTTGAGCGCCTCGTCAGCCTTCAATTCCAAGATCAGCTCGTATCCCGTCACGTGCGGCATCTGGATGTCCATGATGATCAGGTCCGGCATCACCTCGCGCGCGCGCGCCACCGCCTCGCGTCCGTCGCGCACCGGCTCGGCCGCGAACTCGTGCGCGCGCAGCAGGTCGCAGAACAGCTTCAGGTTCAGTTCGTTGTCCTCGACAACGAGCACCCTTTTTGCCACGCGATCATTAACCCCCATCGACCTTAGCGAGAGATAGGCAATGCGCACGCCGCTGACAAATGGGATCGATCCCGACGCCGCCGCGGCGCTGGCGCTGTCCGCGCTCGCCTGGGTCCTGTCGGACGACGACCGCGCCGGGCGCCTCCTGACGCTCACCGGCCTCGCACCCGGCGACCTGCGCGAGCGGCTGGGCGAACCGGCGGTGCTCGCCGCCGTGCTCACCTATCTCGAAAGCTACGAACCCGATCTGATCGCCTGCGCCGACGACCTGGACACCCGTCCCGAGACGCTGGTTGCCGCGCGCGCGACCCTGGAGCATACATGACCCGACCCCTGCTCATCACCGACTGCGACGAGGTCCTCGTCCACATGGTCCGCCACTTCGCCGACTGGCTCGGCGACGAGCATCAGGTCGACTTCTCGTTCGGCTCGTGGGAACTCGCCAAGAACATGCGCCGCCGCTCGGGCGAGCCGCTCACGCAGGAGGAGATGTGGGGCTATCTCCACGGCTTCTTCCCCGACCAGATGCACCGCCAGACGATCGTCCCCCACGCGCGCGAAGCGATCGCCGCGCTGGCCGAACAGGCCGACGTCGTGATCCTCACCAACCTGCAGGACCAGTGCCAGACCCACCGCGTCGACCAGCTCGCCGCCTTCGGGATCGAGCACCGCGTTGTCTGCAACCAGGGCGGCAAGGGCGCGCCCGTCGCCGCGCTGGTCGCCGAGTACGCGCCCTCGGTCGCGGTGTTCGTCGACGACCTGCCCGTCCACCATCAATCGGTCGCCGAGCAAGCGCCCGAGGTCTGGCGCCTCCACATGGTGTCGGAGCCGCAACTCGCCGCCGGCATCGCGCCCGCCCCCGCCGCGCATGCGCGCATCGACGATTGGCGGGAAGGCCGCGCCTGGATCGAGGCGCACTTCGCCGCCGCCGAGCCGGCGCCGCCTATGGACGCGCTCGCCAGCTCTTGACCCACGCGCGCGCCGCGCCCAATCCGCGCCGTATGACCGACCAGATCGACCGCAAACTCGCCGACCTCGGGCTCGAACTGCCCCAGGCCGCGGCGCCCGTCGCCTCCTACACGCCCGTCGTCGAGGCGGGCGGGCTGCTCCACATCTCGGGCCAGCTGCCGTTCAAGGACGGCCAGATCGTCACCGGGCGCCTCGGCGATGACGTCAGCCTCGAGGCGGGCCAGGACGCGGCGCAGCGCTGCGGCCTGATGCTGGTCGCGCAGATTCGTCAACACCTCGGCAATCTCCAGCGCGTGAAGCGGATCGTGAAGCTCGGCGTGTTCGTCAATTCGACGCCCGACTTCACCGACCAGCCCAAGGTCGCGAACGGCGCGTCCGACCTGATGACCGCGCTGTTCGGCGACGCCGGCAAGCACGCCCGCTCCGCGGTCGGCGTCGCGGTCCTGCCGCTCGGCGCCGCGGTCGAGGTCGACGCCATCGTCGAGATCGAACGCTCGCTGTAAAGTGACTACTCCCCTCCTTGACAAGGGAGGGGCCGGGGGTGGGTAGGTCGCGCACGAACCGCCCGCGGCACGAACAACCCGGCACACCAGCATCCCGTCATCCCGGGCTCGACCGGGGATCCCGCTTCTCTTCCTCACCTGCCGGAGAAAGCGGGACCCCGGATCAGGTCCGGGGTGACGATGGATAGAACGACAGGTGGACGGATCGCGCAGATTGCGCCCCTACCCCTCACCCCCACCCGCCCCTATCTTGGCGCGCAATGACCGCCATCACCGCACGGATCGCCGACGGCGTCGCCCAAATCCCCGCCGATCAGTGGGACGCCTGCGCCGGCACCGCAAATCCGTTCACCAGCCACGCGTTCCTGAAGGCGCTGGAGGACTCGGGTAGCGTCGGGCAGCGCACCGGCTGGCAACCGATTCCGCTGATCGTCGACGATGAGAACGGCGTGCCCGTGGCGGTCGCCCCCGCCTACGCCAAGAGCCACAGCCAGGGCGAGTACGTCTTCGACCACGCCTGGGCCGACGCTTGGACCCGCGCCGGCGGCGATTACTACCCCAAGCTGCAGGTCGCCGCGCCCTTCACTCCCGTGCCCGGTCCGCGGCTGCTGCTGCGCGACGCATCCGCCGCCCCCTCGCTGATCGCAGCGATCGAGGCGGTGACGCGCCAACACGACCTGTCCTCCGCGCACGCAACCTTCGTCGCGCCCGACCAGCTTCCGCTGTTCGAGGCCGCCGGCTGGCTGATCCGCGAGGGCACGCAGTTCCACTGGCAGAACGACGGTTACGCGACCTTCGACGACTTCCTCGCCGCGCTCGCCAGCCGCAAGCGCAAGGCGATCCGCAAGGAACGCGCGGCGGCTGTCGAGGGGCTGACGATCCGCCACCTCACCGGTGCCGAGATCGGCCAACGCGAGTGGGACGCGTTCTGGACCTTCTACCAGGACACCGGCAGCCGAAAGTGGGGTACGCCCTACCTCAAGCGCGCCTTCTTCCCGCTGCTGGGCGCGGCGATGGGCGACCGCGTGCTCCTGATCCTCGCCGAGCGCGACGGCGTGCCGATCGCGGGCGCGCTCAACCTGATCGGCGCCGACGCGCTCTACGGCCGCTACTGGGGCTGTACCGAGGACGTGCCCTTCCTCCACTTCGAGCTGTGCTATTACCAGGCGATCGACGCCGCGATCGCGCGCGGCCTGAAGACGGTCGAGGCGGGCGCTCAGGGCGAGCACAAGCTCGCGCGCGGCTACTCCCCCGTCCCCACCTGGTCGGCGCACTTCATCCCCGACCCCGGCTTCCGCCGCGCGGTGTCCGACTTCCTCGTGCGCGAGCGCGCCGCGGTCGAGCACGACCAGCATTTCCTCGAGCAGATGACCCCGTTCAAGCGCGGTTGATCGCGACGAGCCCCCCCTTACCGGGAGGGGAGGGGCTGGGGTCGGTAGGCCCGGCACGAACCACCTCACCCCGTTGAAGCGCCGCTTACTTCCCGATCGCGCCGGCCGCGATCAACTGCTCGCGCCGCCGGCGCATGAACTCGACGATGTAGTGCGGGATGCCCAGCTCCTCGTCGCTCGCCTCCGGGGCGGGCACCGAATGATCGATGCGGAACAGCACCGACGCGCTCGTCGGTGAACGCCACACCGGGATCAGCCCGGGCGCGAACCGCGGGTCCCAATTGGGCGGACGGATCAGCCAGACATAGTCGAACGCGTCGCGCGGCAGTCGCGCGATCGCGTAATTGACCGGACGCCACCATTCGGCGCGGCACCTGACCGGCGTCACGATCTGCGTCGGATCGTGCGCCCAGCCGCCGGCGGCGTCGTAATTGACCGTCAGCAACTGCCCGCCCGCCATCGACCATTGGTCGTCGGTATAGGCCAGCCGCCGCTCCAGCGCGATCGCGGGCAGATGCTCCAGCCGGCTCATCCGCCAGTCGTTGTGGCAATTATGCCCGACGAACGACAAGAGCCGGGCGCCGACCGGCACGTGGTCGAGCGCGACCAGTTCCTCGTCGTAATCGCGGTCGAATCGCACGAAGCTCGCCGTCGTCGCCGCGATCCGCACCAGGAAGAACGCCAGCCCCACCGCCGCCAGCACGTGCGCGTGGCGGAACGACATGCCGGGCTTGGGCCGGATCGCGATCAGCGCGATCGCCAGCATGAACGGCGCCAGCCGCATGTCGGCGTAGGCCGATCCGAACACGATCCGCGGCAGCAGGATGAACACCGCCAGCATGAACAGCGCGGAGATGCCCAGGTGCCGCGAGTAGGTGATGCGGGGATCGCGCACCGCCTTGAACAGCACGAGGTAGAGGACCGCCATCGACGCCACGTCGAACCACAGCCAGCGGTCGCGCAGCGCCATCAGCACCCAGGCGATCTTGGTGCGCCAGTAGAAGAAGTCGCCGGTCTGCCCGGTCACGTCCGCGCCCGATCGCCACACCACCATGAAGATCATCGGCAGCGCCAGCGGCACGCAGCCCAGGCCGGCGCGGAACCAGCTCGCCACCCAATGCCCCGACTGGCGCGTCTTGCGCAGGTCGTGCTGGCGGATCATCTCGGCCGAGAAGGCGAGCACGCCCAGCACGCCCCAGCCGAACGTGTGGCACACCCACAACAGGCACGACAGCGGCACGAACACGATCGCGCGCAACCGCAACCGCCTCAGCCGCGCCATCCGCAGCCACAGCGCGAACAGGCACAAGGCCAACCCCATCGACAGCGCGAAGTTTACGAACCCGAACTGGAACGGGTAACCGTAGGCGAGCGGCAGCGCGAACAGCGCGGTTGCCGGAATACGCCCCTGCACCTCGCGCGCGATCCACAACAGCCCCGCGACCGTCAGCGCGGGGATCGCCATCACGATCAGCTTGACCGCCGGCTCCAGCCCGATGATCGGAGCCAGTGGCTCGATCAGCAGGTCGACGCCCAGATTGCCGATCAGCGACCATTGAAACGTGTACCAGTCCGCCAGCCACGCGTGCGCGCCGCGATCGAGCTGGACTCGGTAGCGCCCCATGTGCCCGGGCAGGTCGACGATCGGCGGAATGTCGGGCCAGAGCAGCGGCACGCACGCGATCAGCGCCGCCAGGACGACGAACCACCTAGTCTGCCACCACTGCCGCTCCCCCGCGTCCATCGCCACGCCTTAGGGGCGACAGGGGTGCGCCCGCAAGGCTGTCGTAATCGGGCGAGCCTCCGCGACCCGCCCGGATCACTCAGCGATCGCCCCGCCCGAGCAAGCCTCTAGGTGCGATCAGCGATCGCGCCGTCCCAGCAAGCGAAGCCGCAGGGCGTTCAGCTTGATGAACCCCGCCGCGTCGCGCTGGTCGTACGCGCCCTGGTCGTCCTCGAACGTCACGACCTTCTCGGAATACAGCGTGTTGGGCGACTTGCGCCCGGTCACCGACGCCAATCCCTTGTACAGCTTCAGCCGCACCGTCCCCGACACCTTCTCCTGGCTCAGGTCGATCGCGGCCTGCAGCATCTCGCGCTCGGGCGAGAACCAGAAGCCGTTGTAGATCAGCTCGGCGTAGCGCGGCATCAGCTCGTCCTTCAGGTGCGCCGCCCCGCGATCGAGCGTGATCGCCTCGATCCCGCGATGCGCCTCCAGGTAGATCGTGCCGCCCGGCGTCTCGTACATGCCGCGGCTCTTCATCCCGACGAAGCGATTCTCGACCAGGTCGAGCCGCCCGATGCCGTGCTTGCGCCCCAGCTCGTTGAGCGCCTCCAGCAGCGACGCCGGGCTCATCCGCTCACCGTTCAGCGCGACGCCGTCGCCGCGCTCGAACTCGATCTCGATCGTCTCCGGCTGATCGGGCGCGTCCTCCGGGTTGACCGTGCGCGAGAAGACGTAGTCGGGCACCTCGTCCCACGGATCCTCGAGCACCAGCCCCTCGCTCGAGGTGTGGAGCAGGTTCGCGTCGGTCGAGAACGGCGCCTCGCCGCGCTTGTTGTGCGGGATCGGCACCTGCCTGGCTTCCGCCCACTCGATCAGCTTGGTGCGGCTGTTCAGATCCCATTCGCGCCACGGCGCGATGACCTTGATGTCGGGATCGAGCGCGTAGGCCGACAGCTCGAAGCGCACCTGGTCGTTGCCCTTGCCGGTCGCGCCGTGCGCCACCGCGTCCGCGCCCGTCTCGCGCGCGATCTCGATCAACCGCTTGGAGATCAGCGGTCGCGCGATCGAGGTGCCGAGCAGGTACAGCCCCTCGTACTGCGCATTCGCCCGCATCATCGGGAACACGAAATCGCGCACGAATTCCTCGCGCAGGTCGTCGATGAAGATATGCTCGGGCTTGACCCCCATCAGTTCGGCTTTGGCGCGCGCGGGCTCCAATTCCTCGCCCTGACCCAGGTCGGCGGTGAAGGTCACGACCTCGCAGCCGTAGGTTTCCTGCAACCATTTCAGGATCACGCTGGTGTCCAACCCGCCGGAATAAGCGAGGACGACCTTCTTGATTGGCTCGGACATGGCGTGGGGAGCTCCTGCATACGGGCGGTGAAGTCGCGCGCGGCCCTATGCGCGCCTGCGCGGCCATGCAACCGTTGACCGGCGCTGAGGGGTCCGTGACCGGCCCCGCGGGTCCGCGACGCGACCCGAAACCCGTTCAAGCGGCACGCCGGCCGGTGCTCCTTGTCAGGCAGTGAACCCCGATCCGCCGCTCGCGTTCATGCGCGGTACAAGCGCCGCGCGCCAACGCGGGCGTCCGTTTTCTCGTGGAAAGACCCGACACCGTGCCCAGCACCCGCGCCCTGTTCCTCGCCGCCCTCACGTTCCCCGCCCTCGCGCTTCCCGCCGCCGCGCAGGAGACGCGCCAGAGCGCGGAAACCAAGCTCGACGGCGAGTTCGCCGCGTCCGACGCGAACAAGGACGGCTTCCTCAGCCAGGCCGAGATCGAGGCGCGCATGAAGCGCATGAAGGTCGCCGGCGGAAAGACGCTCGACCCCGCACAGGCGAAGAAGATCGCCACGCTGTTCATCGCGCGCGCCGACACCAACAAGGACGGCAAGGTCAGCGAGGCGGAGTCGCAGGCGCTGATGAGCAACGTCTTCGCTAAATACGACCTGAACAAGGACGGCCGCGTCGATGGCCAGGAAGCCGCCGCCGCCCGCGCGGCAGCCCGCGGCGCCGTTACCAAGAGTGGCCCGCCCAAGGGGCGTTGAAGGTCCGACTCCAACTGAACGGCGCTTGTCTAGTTCTTAGGGCTAGCTGCCGTTCGTCTGGTCCGGCCATGTCGAGAGAACCATGTCGAAGAACGTCATGGTGCGACCGTCACGATCAGCCGTCCAGCGTGTCTCTCCGTCGCAGAATGGCGCCAGCATAGAAATCAGCGAGTCCAGATTAGATTGGATGTGGTCGGCATCGGCGAGAGCCACCCAGCTGCCATCAGGGTTCAGGACGTTCACCGCCCAAGTCGTCTCCACGAGAACATCCGTCTATGTAGCGCGTGCATTCGAGAGAAACGACGGCGCCTGGATAGCTGGAGCTCGGTGCGGTAAAGCCTCTTCGCCACTCGGTCATGCACCTCGTGTAGCGAGCGTCGCTCATGGCGGGTAGTAGAGCGTCATTACACGCCATTAGCCGACCTATTCCTCATCCCCGCAACGCCCGCTCCCCTTCCACCATATAGTCGCGCGTCAGCGGCAGTGCGTCGCGGTCGCGCGCGAACTGGATTTGAAAATTGACCAGCGGGCCGTTGGTGAACGACACGATCGCGCCCGCCAGATAATAGGTCCACATCCGAAAGAACCGCTCGTCGTACAGCGCCACGATCGCGTCGCGGTTCGCGACCGTCCGCGCGTACCAGTCGCGCAGCGTGAAGGCGTAGTGCAGCCGCAGCACCTCCACGTCGCTGACGAACCAGCGGATGAAATTGTTCGCCTCCATGATCTCCGACAGCGAGGGTATGTACCCGCCGGGAAAGATGTACTTGTCGGTGAACTGGTCGGTGAAGCCGGGCCCGTCGGCGCGCCCGATCGTGTGGAGCAGCATGACCCCCGTGGGGGTGAGCAGGTCGCGGCATTTCTCCAGGTAGGTGCGGAAATTGCGCACCCCGACATGCTCGAACATGCCGACCGACACGATGCGATCGAACGTCTGGTCTAACGCGCGATAGTCGATCAGCTCGAACCGGACCTTGTCGGCGACCCCCGCCTCCTCGGCGCGGGCGCGCGCCACCTTCAACTGCTCCTCGGACAAGGTGATGCCCAGCACCTCCGCGCCCGTCTTCGCGTGAATGTACAGCGCCATCCCGCCCCAGCCGCAGCCGATGTCGAGCACGCGCATCCCCGGCTCGATCGCCAGCTTCGCGACGATATGCGCCTTCTTATCCGCCTGCGCCTGCTCCAGGCTGTTGTCCGGGCTGGTGTAGTAAGCGCAACTGTACTGCTTGTCCGCGTCGAGGAAGAGGTCGTACAGCCGGTCGGACAGATCGTAGTGATGCGCGACGTTCTTCTTCGATTCCAGCGCCTTGTTGAGCCGGAGGAAGCGGTGGCGGAACATGCCCTTCACCTTGCGCCAGCGGTTCGCGCCCAGGTGGTTCGCGCCATTCTCCCAGCGCGAATTGGCGGTGGCGAGCGTCAGCAGGTCGAGGATGTCGCCCTGCTGCAACGTCACGCGCCCGTCCATGAACGCTTCCGCCAGCGCCAGCGCCGGATCGGCCAGGATCGCGCGGTACACGCCCTTGTCGTGAATCGTGAAGGTAACCGGCGTCAGCGCGGGGTCGGGTGTTCCGAAACGGGTGCTGGAGCCATCGGGTTTGATAAGGGTAAGCGCGCCGCGCCGGATCGCGCGGCGCAGGAAAACGTCGATCAGTGCCATGCGGCGGCTGCTAACGGATCGTGCGCCCGGCTGTCACTAGCAACGCGGGGAAACGATCAGATTCCCGCGTACCAATCATAGTCGACGTTATCCTCCCAATAACCGCCCTGCCCCTTGCCGATGCCCGTCAGGCTGTTCACCGCGGTGATCTTCATCAGATATTTGGCGTGCTTGTACCCCAAATGCCGCTCGACCCGCAGCCGGCATGGCGCGCCGTGGCCGACATCGAGGAAGCGGTCGTTCAGCGCCCAGGCGAGGATCGTCTGCGGGTGGAACGCGTCCACCATGTCGATCGACTCGTAATAAGGCGCGCCGCCGTACAGATCGGCGCAGGTGAACACGACGTAGCGCGCCGCGTCGCGCACCCCCGCCTGTTTCAGCACGTCGCCAAGTTTCGGCCCCTGCCACTTGCCGATCGCGCTCCACCCCTCGACGCAGTCGTGCCGCGTGATCTGCGCGCGCTGCGAAAACTGCCCCAGATCGCTGAGCGACAGCGACAATGGCCGCGCGACCAGTCCGTCGACCTGCAACCGCCAGTCCGCGAAGTGGCCGGCGCGCAGCGCGTTATACGCCGCCGTCCCGGGATCGCGCGTCCCGTTGGTGCGGAAATAAGGCGAGCGCTGATCGGCCGAATATTCCGGCGCCAGCGCGTCGCGGTTCATCAGCGCGCGTTGCAGCGCGCGGTGCATATCCTCGCCCTTGAAGATGATGTCGCGCACCTGCGGCTGCGCGATCACGCGGTCGCACCCCGACAGCAGCAGCCCCGCGCCGCCGCCCGCGATCAGCGTCCTGCGCCGAATCATCGCACCGCCTCCGTTCCCCGTGCGCCGTGGCTCAGGTCCTTGGCCGCCGCCTCTCCCGCGGGCGTCTCCGCGCGCGCGTCGCGCTCGCTGGCCGGCACGCGCCACTTGCCCGAAATCATCGACCACAATTGGCGCCGCCACCCCGCCAGAATGACGAGCACCAGATGCACCACCACGAACGCGGTGATCGCCGCCATGGTGATGAAGTGGATCGAGCGCGCCGACTGCCGCCCGCCGAACAGCTCCAGCAACCACGGCCACGCCGCATCCATTCCCGGCGACATCGCCAGCCCGGTCAGGATGACGAGCGGCAGTGCTACGAACACCACGCCCGCGTAGGACAGTTTCTGCAACGGATTGTACGCGCCCGGATGCGCCTCGTCGTGGAACTTGAACTGCAAATGCGCGCGCACGTCGGCGGCGAGATGCGCCGGGCTCAGGTCCTTGGCGCGCAGCCGAAGGTCGCGCTGAAAATGCCGGTTGATCAGGCTCGCGATCATGTACCCCAGCAACCCAAACGCGAGCACCAGTGCGAAGAACAGGTGCCAACGCCTGGAAATCGCCAGATTATAGTTCTGCGGGATGGTAATCCACGCGGGAAACCGCGGCAGCGTCGCCCAGGGCGGATCGAAGTTCGCGCCATACCGTCCCCAGTACAGCCGCGGGTGCGCGTTGCTGATCCCCAGCCCCGACCCGATCAGGATGAAGATCGCGACCGCGTTGATCCAGTGCCACACCCGGGTGGCGAGCGAGTGGCGCCGGATGGTGACGGGATCGTTGATCGGCGTTGCGTCCATATCCGACCCATAACAGTTATCGCGCGATGACCGAATGGCATTTCTACGAACCCGCGAACGGCCACGGCCTCGCGCACGACCCCCTGAACGCGATCGTCGCGCCGCGCCCGATCGGCTGGATCGGCAGCGTGTCGGCTGACGGCGTGCGCAACTTGGCGCCGTACAGCTTCTTCAACCTGCTCAACTACCATCCGCCGCTGCTCGCCTTCTCATCGAACGGCTGGAAGGATTCGGTCGCCAACATCGAGCAGACGCGCGCCTTCACCTGGAACCTCGCGACACGCGCGCTCGCCGAGCAGATGAACCAGAGCGCCGCCACCGTGCCGGGCGAGGTCGACGAGTTCACCCTCGCGAACCTCGATACCGCGCCCTCGCGCAAGATCGACGCCCCGCGCGTGGCGCGCAGCCCCGCCTCGTTCGAATGCGTTCTGACGCAGCTTATCCGGCTCGAGACGCGCGGCGGCGAGCAGGTCGACACCTGGCTCGTCATCGGCGAGGTCGTCGGCATCCACATCGACCGCGCGATGCTGGAAAACGGCACCTACCAAACCGCGCGCGCCCACCCGATCCTGCGCGGCGGCGGCCCCGCCGATTACTTCGAGATCACCGACGCCGCCAAGTTCGCGATGAAACGGCCGGGCTAAGGACAGCCAAAAGCCCTCTCCCCTTCGGGGAGAGGGTTGGGAGAGGGGCCGCGGCTACACGGCTCGCCAGCCCCCCCTCACCCATACGCCCGCCAGAAGAACACCGCCGCCGTCACCCCCGTCACCGCCAG
>NZ_JBELMJ010000008.1:31503-44784 GCF_042095875.1 Sphingomonas sp. | reverse complement strand
CTCACCCATACGCCCGCCAGAAGAACACCGCCGCCGTCACCCCCGTCACCGCCAGCGTGCCGATCCGCACCACGCGCTCGGGCAGCCGCCGCCCGACGATCGCCCCGCCCCATCCACCCACCACCGCGCCGACCAGCATCGGCACGCAGTACCGCCAATCCACCATGCCGCTCGCGACGAACACCAATGCCGCCGCCGCATTGGCGACCGCCAGCATCAGCGTGCGCGGCGCGAACATCGCGCGCGGGGTGACGCTCGCCAGCAACCCGTAGGTCGCGGTCGTCATCAACCCCACGCCGCCGCCGAAGTAACCGCCGTAGATCCCCAGCAGAACCTGCGCGACCACCAGAGTCCGCGCCCCGATCGTTACCCGGGCGGCCAGCCACGCCGACGCGCCACGCCCGAACGCCAGCACGACGAACGCGTACAGCACCAGCCACGGCACGATGACGTCGAACGTCGCCCCCGGCGTCACCACCAGCAGCGCGCTGCCAACCAGCCCACCGGCGAAGGTGATGCCCGCGAGCAACCGGTGATCGACCCCGCCGACCGGCCCCAGTTCGTCGCGAAACGCCCACGCGCTCGTCGCCGCACCCGGCAGCAGCGCGACGTTGGAGGTCGCGTTGGCGATGTTCGCCGGTGCCCCCACCGCCAGCAGCGCGGGCAGCGTCGCGAACGTGCCGCCCCCCGCCAGCGCGTTCATCGCGCCGCCAGCCACGCCCGCCAGCGCGACCAGCGCCAGCCCCGTCACCTCCATCGCTCATGCTCCCGCGGACCAGCCCCGCCGCTTGCCCGCGCATCCACGCGCTGTCGAGCGTATCCGCCGATCGCACCGCTAGACCAAACCGGCATTCACGCAGAAGCCTACGTCGATCGACGCGTGCGGTTGGTGCAGTCCCAGCCATTTCACCTTACTGTCATCCCGAACTTGCTCCGGCATCCCGCTGCCTTCTCCTACCGCTCCCGAGAAGCGGGACCCCGGATCAAGTCCGGGGTGACGAAGAGAAGATCCACGGACTGCCCGCCCGTCACCTACTGACGCGCGGCCTCGTCCAGCCCGTCGAGCACCGCCTCGGGCGACACGTCCTGCTTGATCTCGTCCAGCTCGCCGTGCGCGTCGGGATCGATCCCCATATGTCGCGCCATCCGGTCGACCAGCCCGATCAGCCGCGTCAGTTCATGCTCGGCCAGCAGGTTGATCTGCAGGTCGAGGTCGGACTGTTTCGCCGCCGCGCTCATCATCCGGTTCTGGCTGATCAGCACGAAGGTCGACAGGAAGATCGCCTCGACGCTCGCCTCCATCGCCAGCATGACGAAGCTCGGATCGAACGGCCGCACGCCCGGCACCGCGCCCAGGTTGACCGCCACCCACGCGCCGTACGCGACCGCGTGGATCGCGACGAACGTCATGCTCCCGGCGAAGGCAGTGACCCGGTCCGACACCCGCTCGGACAGCCGCGCCCCCGCCTCCTCGCGCGCGCGCCGCTCGCGCATCCGCGCGATGTTGCGCTCCAGCACCGACCCCATCCGGGGCGGTTGCGGCGCGGGGTGGGTCAGCGAACCGTCGGTCATCGCGCCGGTGTAGAGCCGCCCGGCGCGCGACGCCACCGATCCGCGCTAACCACGCGCCGACGCGCGCCACGCGTTACCCCGCCGCGACCAGCTCCGCCGTCCCGTCCGCCGCCGCCGCCTCGCGGTCGAGCTGCGCGCGGCTCTTCTTCTCCGCCGCAGTCTTCAACTGCCCGCACGCCGCGTCGATGTCGCGCCCGCGCGGCGTCCTGACCGGCGCGGAGATGCCGCCCGCGAACACGATGTCGCTGAACGCGCGCACCCGCTCGGGCGTCGAACACTCGTACGCCCCACCCGGCCACGGGTTGAACGGGATCAGGTTGACCTTGGCGGGCAGCTTGTAGTGCTTGAGCAGCCGGACCAGCTCGTGCGCGTGCGCGTCGCTGTCGTTCTTGTCGCGTAGCATCACGTACTCGAACGTGATCCGCCGCGCGTTGTTGGCGCCGGGATAGTCCGCGCACGCCTGCAACAATTCCTCGATGCCGTACTTGCGGTTCAACGGCACGATCTCGTCGCGGATCTCCTTGGTCACCGCGTGGAGCGACACCGCCAGATTGACCCCGATCTCTGCGCCCGCGCGCGCCATCATCGGCACCACGCCCGACGTGCTGAGCGTGATCCGCCGCTTGCTGAGCGCGAGGCCATCGCCGTCCATCACGACGGACAGCGCGTCGCGCACGTTCTCGAAATTATACAGCGGCTCGCCCATGCCCATCATCACGATGTTGGTCAGCATCCGCCCTTCGGGCTGGCTCGGCCACTCGCCTAGCGCGTCGCGCGCCAGCATTACCTGCCCGACGATCTCCCCCGCGGTGAGATTTCGCACCAGCCGCATCGTGCCGGTGTGGCAGAAGGTGCAGTTGAGCGTGCAGCCGACCTGGCTCGACACGCACAGCGTGCCGCGGTCTGCGTCGGGGATGAACACCGCCTCGTAATCCTGCCCGTCGGGCGAGCGCAGCAGCCACTTGCGCGTCCCGTCCGACGACACCTGCGCCTCGACCACCTCCGGCCGCCCGACGACGAAGCGCGCGGCCAGCCACGGGTGCTGCGCCTTGGCGATGTCGGTCATCTGCGCGAACTCGGTCGCGCCGCGATTGTAGATCCAGTGCCAGATCTGCTTGGCGCGCAGCTTCGCCTGCCGCGGCTCCATGCCCGCGGCGAGCAATGCCTCGCGCAGCTCCGCCTTGTTCATGCCCACCAGGTCGACGCGCCCGTCGGCACGCGGCGCGACCGCCCGCGGCACGGGCACAGGGTCGATGTGCCCGGCAATGGGCATGATGGCGGCGGCGATCTCGGGCATGCGCGCGCATATAGCCGATCCGGCGACGTTTTTCCACTCGCGCGCGGTGCTAGCGCGAACGCTCGGTGTGCCACTTGCGCCACGCCTGCACCGCGCCGCCGATCAGCAAGGCACCCGCCGCGACGATCCACCCGACCCGCCACCCGCCGAGCACGTCCTGCTCGTCCAACCCGCGAAGCACCATCATGCCCGCGAACAGCGGTATCAGCGCCAGATTACCCCAGGTGACGCGCGACATCGTCAACCGCCGCGCCGCCGTTCGGCCGAGTGCGGGCAAGCTCGGTTGGCGTCGCTCGAGTTCACGCAGCGGCGCACGCCATAGCCGGAGCCAGCCATCGAGCACGCTCGCGATCAATCCGGTCGTGACGACGATGGTCGCGGTGTCGCCGACTTCGCCGAACAGCGCGATCACCCCGACCACCGCGACGGTCACTCCGCCGAGCGTCAGCCACGTCAGCCGCCGCGTGCCGCGCGCGAACGCCGTCACGAACGCGTCGCGCTCCGCCGCGCTCACCGCGTAGGCGGCACCGGTTTCATTCTTGCGGAACCAATATCCGCCGTCGCGCGCCTAGAATTGTTGCGCGAAGATGTCGCGAACGCGGTCTGATCTGCCGATGCCGAACATGTCCGCAGCCTAGCGTCGGCACGATCATCCGCGAAGAGCCGACCGAGCCTCGAACCTCACCACGCCACGCCGATCTTCCCAAAATGGCTCGCCCCCGCCTCAAACGCGAACGCGTCCGCCAGTTCGGCCATCTCGAACCGCCGGTCGATCACCGGCCTGATCCCCGTCGCCTCGATCGCGCGGACGAAATCCTGCTGCTCGCGCCGGCTGCCCACGATCAAGCCCTGCAACCGCGCCTGCTTGCCCATCAGCGCCGCGGTCGGCACTTCCCCGCCCGTGCCCGTCAGCACGCCGATCAGCGAGATGTGCCCGCCGACGCGCACCGCCTCGATCGACTGCGCCAGCGTGCCCGGCCCGCCGACCTCGACCACGTGGTCGACCCCACGCCCGTCCGCCCAGTCGCGCACCCGCGCGCCCCAATCCTGGTGTTCGCGGTAGTTGAGCGTGAAATCCGCGCCGAGCTCCCGCGCGCGCGCCAGCTTCTCGTCCGACGAGGAGGTGATCGCGACCACCGCCCCCATCGCCTTGGCGATCTGCAACGCCCAGATCGACACGCCGCCGGTGCCGAGCAGCAGCACGCGGTCGCCCGCCTTCAGCCTGCCGTCGACCACCAGCGCGCGCCACGCGGTCAGCCCCGCGGTGGTGATCGCCGCCGCCTCGACCGCGTCGTAGCCCTCGGGCGCGCGGGTGAAGGCGGTCGCGGGCAGCACGACATGCTCCTGCGCGAAACCGTCGATCCCGTCGCCCGGTGTGCGGCTGAAGTCGCCGACCGTCGGCGCGCCGTCCTGCCAGTCGGGGAAGAAGCACGACACCACCCGGTCGCCGACCGCGAACTCGCTCACGCCGTCGCCGACCGCCTCGACCACGCCCGCGCCGTCGGACAGCGGCACGCGCCCCGGCGCGCTCGGCATCTTGCCCGTCGCCACGCCCAGATCGTGGTAGTTTAGCGAGCTGCCCTCGATCCGCACCCGGATCATCCCCGCGCCCGGCTGCCCCGGATCGTCGCGTTCCGCCAGCGTCAGCCCGTCCAGCCCCGGCGTGTCGCCCAGCACCATCACCTTCATCGCGCAATCTCCTTCGCCGCGCCCAACGCGCGACGACCGCGCCGTCTCCGCGGCCCGACCACCGCGCGCGTCCGCTGGTCCGACCTCAGCCGCCCGCGCGCTCCATCCGCGTCACCACGCCCGCGTCCGCGACATAGGCCGCGTCGACCTCGCGCAGGAACAGCCCATGCCCCAGCGCACCTGGCACCGCGTCGATCGCCGCCGCCAGCGCGCGCGGGTCGGCGATGCGGCCGAACCGCGCGTCGAGGATCAGATTGCCGTTGTCGGTCCCGCCCTCACGCAAGCACACCGCCGCGCCCAGCGCCTCCAGCCGCGCGGTGACGAAACTGCGCGCGAACGGCAGCACCTCGACCGGCAGCTTCGCCGCGCCGATCGCGTCCACCCGCTTCGTGCCATCCGCGATCACCACCATCCGGTCGGACGCCGCCGCCACCACCTTCTCGCGCAGCATCGCGCCGCCCGCGCCCTTGATCGCGTACAGCCGCGCGTCGATCTCGTCCGCGCCGTCGATCGTCACGTCGACGCGCGAGACACCCGCGAAGTCGCGCACCGCCATCCCCTCGCCTTCCGCCGCGCGCGCGCTCGCGACGCTGGTCGCGACCGCCTCGATCCTGAGCCCACCGCGCACCCGCTCGCCCAGCGCCCGGATCAGGAACGCGACCGTCGATCCCGTCCCCAGCCCGACGAGCATTCCGTGCCTTACCTCGTCCAGCGCCGCCTCGGCCGCCAGCCTCTTGTCGTCATCCGCCATGCCTGCCTCGACGCAGCAGCGCCCGCGACGTTCCCCGCCTCAGCGATACGCCGGCTCCTCCCACCATGGAGAGAAGTCGGGCATGTCCGCGCTCACCCGGTCGGGATAGGCCGGCGCGCGCTTCTCCAGGAAGCTCGTCACCCCCTCGCGCGCGTCGCCCGATCGCCCACGCGACAGGATCGCGCGGCTGTCGACGCGGTGCGCCTCCATCGGGTGCTGGTAACCCAGCCCGCGCCACATCATCTGCCGCGTCAGCGCGACCGAGACGGGCGCGGTGTTGTCCGCGATCTCGCGCGCGATGGCGGTGGCGCGCGCCAGCAACTCGCCCGGCGGTACCACCGCGCTGACCAGCCCGCCCGCCACCGCCTCGGCCGCGTCGAACACCCGCCCCGAGTAGCACCATTCGAGCGCCCGGCTGATCCCGACGACGCGCGGCAGGAAATAGGACGAGGCCGCCTCCGGCACGATCCCGCGGCGCGCGAACACGAACCCGAACCGCGCCGCCTCGCTCGCGACGCGTATGTCCATCGGCAGCGTCATGGTCGCGCCGACGCCCACCGCCGCGCCGTTGATCGCCGCGATCACGGGTTTGAGGCACTGGAAGATGCGCAGGGTCAGCCGCCCTCCCCCGTCGCGCGCGCGCTCGACGCCGTAGCGCAGCTCGCCGTCCGGCCCGACCGGCGAGCCCTTGCCCCCATCGGCGTAGTCGAACGTACCGCCACCACCCGACAAATCGGCGCCCGCACAGAACGCCCGCCCCGCCCCCGTCACGATTACCGCGCGCACCTCGTCGTCGGCATCGACCGCATCGAACGCCGCGATCATCTCCGCCATCATCCGCGACGTGAACGCGTTCAGCTTGTCCGGCCGCGACAAGGTGATCGTCGCCACGCCGTCCGCCACTGCATAGCCGATCTGCTCGAACGCCATCACCGCTCTCCACTTCCGCGCGTCAACATAACGCGACTTATGGCAACCGTAAGCGCGACCACCATCTGCGTAAGTACGCGTTCGTGACATTTCATGTCCGCATCGGAACAATCATGCCGCGGCGTCGTCCCGCAAAGGTCCATCATAGGTTAGCAAAGGGAGCGACGCGTCGATGCCGACGATTGAGAATTACAACAGCTACGCGCCATGGGCGTATGAGGTGCTGCGGCACGGCTTCGCGTTCACCACCGCGGTGTTCATGGCGGGTCTGGTCTATTTTCTCATGACCGCGAAGAACGTGTCGCAACGCTACCGGCTCGCGTCGGTCATCTCGGCGGTCGTCATGGTGTCGGCGACGCTGGAGATCGGGCAATTGTGGATGCTGTGGGGATCGGCGTTCCAGTTCGACGAAGCGTCGAACCGTTTCGTGGTCACCGCGACCGAGCGGTTCTCGAACGGCTATCGCTACGTCAACTGGCTGATCGACGTCCCGATGCTGATGACCCAGCTCGTCGTCGTCTGCGGTCTGACCGGCGTGGCGCTGGCGCGACGCTGGGCGCTACTCAGCCTGCTCGGCGCCGGCATGATCGTCACCGGCTATATCGGCCAATTCTACGAGTCCTCGGCCGCGGGCGCGGTGCCGGGTGCGACCGCACCGTTCTGGGTCTGGGGCGCGATCTCGACGATCTTCTTCGTCGCGCTGCTGCTCGTCCTCGCCGCGCAGGTGCGTCGCCCTATCGGTGACCCGTCGCCCGAGGTGCGCCGCAGCCTGATCACCTGTTTCTGGTTCCTGCTCGCGACCTGGTCGATCTACCCGTTCGGCTATCTGTGGCCGGTGATCGACCCATCGGAAGGCGGCGTGGTCGTGCGTCAATTGCTATACACGGTCGCCGACATAAGCTCCAAACTCGCATTCGGCATCTTCCTCGGCTTCGTCGCCGAACGCCGCTCGCGTGAGGACGGCGCCGCCCCAGCACGCTAATCGGTGCGCTGATCGTCACACCACGACACGGGTCGCGATCCGACCCGTGTCGTTTCGTTTGCCGTCTTCACGCGCGGCGACCGAACAACCGACCCAGCACCTGCTCCACCGCCTGGCCGATCGCGTCGCCGTCGATCCCGCCGCTGCCGGCCTCGCGCCGCTCGTCGCGCCGCGCGTCGTTCGCCGCCGCCGGCTTCTCGCCGGCTGCTTTCTCGTCGCCCTTCGCCGCCGGCCCCGCCGCCTTCGCCTCCGCCGCCTTCATCGCCGCGGCGGCCGCCATCGACAGGCCGGTCGCGATCATCGCCTTGCCCTGCGGCGAGTTCGCGGCCGTGACCGCCTGGTCGATGATCTTCTCGCCCGCGCGGCGCAGTTCCTTGGGCAGCTTCACCCCACCGATCGTCTTCGGGATGCGTTTCTTCTTCTTGGCCATGCGCGCTCACTCCTGTTGCCGGTTATATGGTCACCCAAACGTCCGCTTGAAGGTCAGCATCGGCACCACCAACCCGTTGCGCCGCCGGAACTCGCGCGTGACCGGCGTCGGCGACGTGCGGTCTGGCGCGTAGAACAGCCGCTCGCGGTAGGTCGGCCGCGCCAGCGCATTCTCCAGCGTCGCGGTCACCACGCTGGTCTTGGTCGGCCGCCACTCGGCGAACACCTGCGTGTAGATGCCGCGGAAGCTTCGGTCGGTCTCCTCGCGGCGGAAACTCGTCGAGCTCGTCCCATTCTCCGCCAGCACCCCCCAGGCGAAGCTGCCCAGGTCCTGCCGGAACTCGGCCGATCCGTAGAAGTCGCTGTTGTTGGTGAAGCGCCGTGTCGTCAGCGTGTAAGGATCGGTCACGAACGTCGGCACGTACGATCCGTACAGCGTCAACCGCCCGCCCTTCACGCCCAGCGTCTTGAGCGGCGCCTCCACCCGCGCGCGCGCGATCGCCACGGTACCGGTGCCCAGATTGCCCGGCGCGTCGAACCCTTCGGGCGTCGGCACGCGGTCCTGCACCAGGCTGATCCGCGTGTACCCCGCCTCCAGCCGCACCAGCCCGTCGCCCAGGATCGGATACTCCAGCGTGCCGAGCAGCTCCCAGCTGCGCTGCGGCACCAGCTGCGCGTTGCCGCCGTTGACCCGGTCGCTGCCCAGCTCGGCGACCGAGATGAAGTCGGTGAACTGCAACTGGTTGACGGTGCGCTGCGCCGACAATTGCGCGCGCCAGCCCGGCGCGAACCGCCAATCGAGCACGAGCTTGGGTTTCAGGAACGACAGCGTCCGGCGTGCGTCCACGTCGCCCGACACGGTCAGCCGCGACGCCTCCACCGTCATCCCGCCATCGACGCGCAGCGCAGGGCTCAACGCGCGCCCGACGTTGACGAACGCTTCGCCGCGCCGCTCGCGCACCGTGGCGTCGTCCACCGGCAGGTCGATCCGCGTTTGCCCGCCGCCCGCGTCCAGGTCGAACAGATTGACCCGGCTGCGCAACCGGTTGATCACGCCCTCCGCGCCGATCTCGACGTTCCACCCGTTCCAGCCTGACCGGTTCCACACCAACCGCGCCAGCGTCTCCGATTCACGGTCGGCCAGCGACTGGCTGAAACCCGTCGGGCCCGGACCGTTCGACCCGAACAGGTCGACCAGCGACAAATCGTCACTGTCGCGGTGCCGCCTGGTCGCCAGCCCGATCAGCTTGATCCCGCCGCCAGCCAGCGGCCGCGTCACGTCCCCGCCCAGTTCATACTCGTTCACGGTCGTGCGGCTGGTGAGCGAATCCTCGCGCCGCGGTCGCCCGGTGGGATCGACCCAATTCGACTGGTCAAGCGCGAAACGATCGGTCGCCGCGCGCGCGTTCAGGTGCGCGGTGCGGTTCGCGCCGTCGTTATACTCCCACGACCCCGACAGCGCCGCCACCGGCTCGCGATAGCGGTTCACGCGGTAGCGATACTCGACCAGCGCGTCGTTGGGCAGGGAGGTGACGCGGTCGAACCCCTCCTGCGCGGTGTTCTCGTTGTCGATGTTGAGTGCCAGGTTGAACGTCGACTTGCCCGACCGAAGCAGCGCCGACGCGCTGCCTTCCGGAAACAGCTTGCCCGTGTAATCGCGCCGCACGGCTCCCGTCAGCGTTCCCGCCAGCCCGCCGGTCGCCGAGGTGACGAGGTTCAGCACCTGCGGCTTGCCCGTGAACTCCGCGCCGTACAGGTCGCCCGGCCCCACCTCGACGCGCACCACGCGCCCCGCCGGGATGCGCGACAGGATCGTTTCCACAGTGTCGCTCTTCGCCGACGGCCGCTGCCCGTTGACGACGACGTTGCCCGCCGCCCCGCCGAAGCCGCGCACCGACCCGTCGATCCGTTCGATCGTGAAGCCGGGCACGCGCTCGACGATCTGCAGCGCGGTGGCGGGGGCGAAGGTGCGGAACCACGCCGCGTCGTAGGTCCGCCGCCCGGTGACGCGGTCGGGCTGCCCGGCGGGCTGCGGCCCCTGCGTGCTCGCTGGCTTGGGCGCGGCCAGCCCCACCGCGGGCGAGGCGGTCTGCGCCCCCGCGGCCCCCGCGCCCGCCATCAGCGCGACCGCGCTCGCCGCCGTTGCAACCCCCCGTCCGAACCGCACCGACATCGCTCGCCCCCTTCAACGATGCCACGTTGACTACAAACGTAGTCGATTGCCGTCAACGCTTGTTTTCGTCCTCCTGTGTTATTCCACTACGACACCGCCCGCAACCCCGCTCAGCGATCGTCCACCGCCGCCGCCACGACGCGCTCGTCCGCCCGCGCCGGGTCCACCCCCGCCGCGGTCTGCGCCGCGTAGCGCCGCGCCAGCACCGCGCACACGAACAGCTGCACTTGGTGGAAGATCATCAGCGGCAGCACGATCAGGCTGACCGCTGATCCTGCGAACAGGATCGTCGCCATCGGTATCCCGCTCGCCATGCTCTTCTTCGATCCGCAGAACACGATCGCGATCTCGTCGGACTTGCTGAACCGCAGCCGCCGCGCCGTCCACGTCGTGCTCGCGATCACCGTCGCCAGCAGCACGCCGTCGATCAGCAGCACCAGCGCCAGGTCGCCCGCGCTCACCGCCTGCCAGATGCCCGCCACCACGCCCTCGCTGAACGCGGCGTAGACCACCAGCAGGATTGACCCGCGATCGACCAGCGTCGTCGGCCCCTTGTGCCGCGCGATCCACCCGCCGATCAGCGGCCGCGCGACCTGTCCCGCGACGAACGGCAGCAGGATCTGCGCCGCGATGCTCTCGATCGCGTGCCACGACACGCCCCCGCCGGCCGTCGGCATCAATCCGGTGAGCGGCAGCAGCAGCGCGACGATCACCGGCGTCAGCACCGTGCCGACCAGGTTCGACACCGACGCGCTGCACAGCGCCGCGGGCACGTTCCCGCCCGCGATCCCCGTGAACGCGATCGACGACTGCACGGTGGATGGCAGCAACGTCAGGAACAGGATGCCCGTCGCGATCTCGCCTTGCAGCCACGCGCGCGCGCCGACGCTCGCCACCACCCCTAGCAGCGGGAACAGCGCGAAGGTGCTCAGGAACACCAGCCCCTGCAACCGCCAGTGCGTCAGCCCCGCCCAGATCGCCGCCGGCGCCAGCCGCGCGCCGTAGAGGAAGAACAGCAGCGCCACCGCCACCGTCACCGCCGCGTCCGCGATCCGCGCCCCCTCGCCCCGTGCCGGCAGCACCGCGGCGAGCGCCACCGTCGCGATCAGCAGCAGCAGGTATGGATCGATGAACCGGCGAATGAGCGACATGGAACCTCCGAACGCCCGCCCCATGGCACGCCGCGCGGCCCGGCGCGACCACCGCCGCGCGCAATCGCCCCCTGCCGTCCGCTCACGCCCATCCGGTCGGTCGCCTTCGCCCGCGATTTGAGCTTCACGGTTGATTCCGGTTAAACCCGCGCGATGCTCAAATCTCACATGAACCCGCGCGTCTTCTGGGGGGCGTCTGCGGTGATCGGCGCGATGCTGTCGGTCACGCTGCTGATGCCCGGCCGCGCCGACACCGCGTTCAAGGCCGCGCAGGGCTGGGCGATCGACACGTTCGGCTGGTTCTACATCGCCGCGGTCGCGGTGTTCCTCGTCGTCGTGCTCGCACTCGGCTTCGGCCCCGCGGGCAAGCTCAAGCTCGGCCCCGACGACGCCGAACCCGACTTCCCCTATCTCTCCTGGCTGGCGATGCTGTTCGCCGCCGGCATGGGCATCGGGCTGATGTACTTCGC
This sequence comes from Sphingomonas sp., assembly GCF_042095875.1. Lineage (GTDB taxonomy): Bacteria > Pseudomonadota > Alphaproteobacteria > Sphingomonadales > Sphingomonadaceae > Sphingomonas. Next base: position 33,340 of record NZ_JBELMJ010000008.1, on the reverse strand, counting down.
GGTCGCCGAGCCGATCCAGCACTACATCTCCCCGCCCGAGGCACCCAGCGGCACGATCCTCGCCGCGCGCGAGGCGATGGCGATCACCTTTCATCACTACGGCGTCCACGCCTGGGCGATCTACGCGCTCGTCGGCCTCAGCCTCGCTTATTTCACCTATCGCAAGAACATGCCGCTCACCTTGCGCTCCGGCCTGTCGCCACTGCTCGGCAAGCGGATCAACGGCCCCCTGGGCGACGCGATCGACGTGTTCGCGATCTGCGGCACCGTGTTCGGCGTCGCGACCTCACTCGGCCTCGGCGTGTCGCAGATGACTGCCGGGCTCGCCTATAATTACGGCCTGCCCGACACGCTCCTCGCCAAGGTCGTCGTGATCGCGCTCGTCATGGGCGCGGCGACGCTGTCGGTGCTGAGCGGCGCCGACCGCGGCATCCGGCGCTTGTCCGAACTCAACCTGACCGTCGCGGTGCTGCTGATGTTGTTCGTGCTCGCGGTCGGTCCGACCCTGTTTCTGCTGCGCGCGCTGGTGCAGAATTTCGGCCTCTACCTCGACCATTTCGTCATGCGCACCTTCACGCTCTACGCCTACGAACCGCGCGCGTGGATGGCCGACTGGACGCTGTTCTACTGGGCGTGGTGGATCGCCTGGTCGCCGTTCGTCGGCATGTTCATCGCGCGCATCTCGCGCGGGCGCACGGTGCGCGAGTTCGTGACGGGCGTGCTGTTCGTGCCGACCGCCTTCACCTTCCTGTGGATGACCGTGTTCGGCAACACCGCGATCTCGCTCGATCTCGGCCAGGCGCAGGGCGCGATTGCCGACGCGGTGCAGGCGAACCTGTCCACCGCTTTGTTCCGCTTCCTTGAATACCTCCCCGCCGCCGGGGTCACTTCCGCGCTCGCGATCCTGCTGGTCGCGGTGTTCTTCGTCACCTCCGCGGATTCGGGCGCGCTCGTCATCGACACGCTCGCCTCGGGCGGCGCGGAGGAGACGCCGCGCTGGCAGCGGATGTACTGGTGCCTGCTGCTCGGCCTTACCGCGACGCTGCTGCTGGTGATCGGTGGCCTCGGCGCGCTCCAGGCCGCGACGCTGCTCGCGGCGCTGCCGTTCTGCTTCATCATGCTGATGCTCGCGGTCGGGCTGGTGCGCCAGACCAACGCCGACCTCGCCGGCGTGTCGCTCGACACCGAGGGCCCCGCGGTCGCCGAGCGGTTGAAGCGCCTGTTCGTCCCCGCCAGCCGCGACGAGATCGCGCGCCAACTCGCAGGCCAGGGCATCCCCGCACTCGAACGCGTCTCGCGCGCGGTGGTGGAGGAAGGCTGGGCGGAGAGCCAGGTCACCCACGACGCGGCCGACGGCGCCGCGACGCTGACGGTCGGCCTGCCCGACCGCGCCACCTTCACCTACCGCCTCGCCGCGCAGTCGCGCCCGCTCGCCGCCTATACCGCGCTCGAGGCACCCGAGGGCCGCCGCAGCCGCGCCTGGATGCTCGCCGCGCGCAGCGACACCGACCGCCGCGCCCGCGACCTGACCGGCCTCTCCGCCGACCAGATCGCCGGCGACGTCCTCACCCAACTCGAACGCTGGCGCTTCGGCGCGTCCTCGTCCGCGTCACCGTCGCGCGGGTGAGCGGGCGGCGCTAGCGCTGCGTCGGGCTCGGCCGGTTCTCGCCCATCGGGCGGTCGTCGCTTTCCTTGGCGTGGTTGATGTTGGTGCCGACGAAGATCACGACGATCAGCGCCAGCACGATCAGCGTCACCGTCAGGAACATGCCCCGACTCTTCTTGTCGGGGCTTCCGCGTGGGGGCAGGTCGCTCATGTCAGTCGCACTCCTCGCCC
>NZ_JBELMJ010000008.1:0-31403 GCF_042095875.1 Sphingomonas sp. | reverse complement strand
TTGTCGGGGCTTCCGCGTGGGGGCAGGTCGCTCATGTCAGTCGCACTCCTCGCCCGCCTCAACGCGCGACACCGCCCGGTGGCCCCGCCCGCCCGCCACAACGCTGCCCTTCTCGTCGTCCCGGACTTGATCCGGGATCCCGCTGCTCCTTGGGCCCCGTCCGGAAACAGTAAATCGAGCCGGGCGAGAGACGCTCCGCTCGACCGCCTGATCCGCTCATCGGCGCGCCCGCGGCTACAGCGCCCCGGCGTCCAGCGTCACCTGCTTGCCCTGCGCGCGCGCCGACGGCTTGCCGCCCGCGACCGTCGACCACACCTGCGCGGGCGCGGGCATCTTGTTGAACGACGGAAAGGTCGACGCGCTGCCGTCGACGTCGGTCAGCGTCACCGCGTAGGCGCCCGTCTTGTTGACCTGCCCCATCAGCGACGGCGTCACGTGGATCACCCGCCCCGCGTCGCCCAGCGCCATCAGGTAGCTGTCCGTCGCGCCGCCCGCGCGGTACACGCCGTACTTGCCCCCGTCCTCCGCGTCGCGGCACCACGTCGCCGGCGCGCCCTGCCCCGATTTCTCGCTGTTCGCCCCGGCCCCTGCCTTCTCGCCCGCGCTCCGCGTCGCCAGGCTCAACCCGATCAGCACGTCGGCCAGGTCCGCCTTGACCATCTTCGCCTTGGCGTAGCGCAGCGGCTCGGCGCACGCCGCGACCGGCACCGCCGCGGCCGTCCCTGCCATGCCCGCGGGCGGCCAGCGCACGCCCGCGATCACCTGCGCCATCCGCTCGCCCAACTGCGTCGCATTGAGCGCGGGCGCGGTCATGCGCAGCGCGACCAGCCACTCGCCGACCGGCACCACCGCCAACCCGGTACTGCGAAACCGCCCGCCCGCGCTCGCGTACACCTGGCGCAGCGACGAGGCCGCGGTCGCACCCGGCGCCGCGAACGCGACCGGCGCGGCGCTCGCGGGCGACATGCCGCGGAAATCGTCGTTCGCCTCCAGCGCGGCGCGCGAGCGGTCGAACCACAGGGCGACGTCGTCCGTCGCGGGGTGGAACAGGAACAAAGTGGTGATGACGCTCTTGTCCGCCGCCTCGTACCGCGCGGTCACGTCGAACTCGCCCGCGGTCGCGTCGCTCAGCTCGGTGCGCGTCAGCCCGGCGATCGTCGGCATCAGGATCACGCCCGTCTCCGCGTGCTGCCAGCCCTTGCCCGCCGGCACCGCCAGCTCGCGCGCCGCCGCCACGCCCGTCGTCGCAGCCATCATCGCCGCCGCCACCAGCAGCCATCCGCTCATCGCCCGCATCACCGACGCCCCCTCGTTACCCGCAGCATCGGTCGCCGCGCACGCGCTGACAAGCCGCATTCGCCCGACCGCGGCAGGTCCCCCGACGCACGAACCTCGCAAGCCCCTCCCCGCGTTACTATCTCCCGCATACTGGCATCCGCCGCGGAACGAAGGTAGAACGCCCCACATGGCTTTGACGACGATTTCGGTGCGCGGCGCGCGCGAGCATAACCTCAAGGACGTGGGCGTCGACATCCCGCGCGACACGTTGACCGTCATCACCGGACTGTCGGGCTCGGGTAAATCCAGCCTCGCCTTCGACACCATCTATGCCGAGGGGCAGCGCCGCTACGTCGAGAGCCTGTCCGCCTACGCGCGCCAGTTCCTGGAGCTGATGCAGAAGCCTGACGTCGACCATATCGAGGGCCTCTCCCCCGCGATCTCGATCGAGCAGAAGACCACCAGCCGCAATCCCCGCTCGACCGTCGCCACCGTGACCGAGATCTACGACTACATGCGCCTGCTCTGGGCGCGCGTCGGCGTGCCCTATTCCCCCGCCACCGGAGAGCCGATCGCCGCGCAGCAGGTCAGCCAGATGGTCGACCGCATCATGTCGCTGCCCGAGGGGACGCGCCTCTACCTGCTCGCCCCCGTCGTGCGCGCGCGCAAGGGCGAGTATCGCAAGGAGATGCTCGAGTGGCAGAAGGCGGGCTTCACCCGCGTCCGCATCGACGGTGAGCTCTACGAGATTGACGAGGCGCCCGCGCTCGACAAGAAGTTCAAGCACGACATCGAGGTCGTCGTCGACCGCCTCGTCGTCCGCGGCGACATCGCGACGCGCCTCGCCGAGAGCTTCGAGACCGCGTTGAAACTCGCCGACGGCCTCGCCTACGTCGACCCCGCCGATCCGGTCGAACCCCGCACGCCGCAGAGCGCCGTCCTCGGCGACCACGCCCCCGACGGCCGCATCGTCTTTTCCGAGAAGTTCGCCTGCCCCGTCTCGGGCTTCACCATTCCCGAGATCGAGCCGCGCCTGTTCTCGTTCAACGCGCCGCAGGGCGCCTGCCCCGCGTGCGACGGTCTGGGCGAGAAGCTGATCTTCGACGAGGATCTCGTCGTGCCCAATCACGAACTGTCGCTCAAGAAGGGCGCGGTTGTCCCCTGGGCCAAGTCCAACCCGCCCTCGCCCTATTACATGCAGGTGCTCGGCTCCCTCGCGCGCGAGTTCGACTTCGCGCTCGACACTCCTTGGGGCGAGCTGCCGCCCGAGGTGCAGAAGACCATCCTCCACGGCACGCGCGGCAAGCCCGTCACCCTGACCTTCGTCGACGGCAAGAAGTCCTACGACGTCAAGAAGCCGTTCGAGGGCGTCATCGGCAACCTCAACCGCCGCATGCTCCAGACCGAGAGCGCGTGGATGAAGGAGGAGCTGTCGAAGTACCAGTCCGCGCAACCCTGCGAGACGTGCCACGGCGCGCGCCTCAAGCCCGAGGCGCTCGCGGTCAAGATCGCGCAGCAGGACATCAGCCACGCCACCCACCTCTCGGTCGTCGACGCGCTCGCCTTCTTCACCGATTTGCCACAGCACCTGGGCGATCAGCAGCGCGCCATCGCCGAGCGGATCCTCAAGGAGATCGTCGAGCGCCTGGGCTTCCTCAACAACGTCGGCCTCGACTACCTCAATTTGAATCGCACCAGCGGCACGCTCTCTGGCGGCGAGAGCCAACGCATCCGCCTCGCATCGCAGATCGGCTCCGGCCTCTCGGGCGTGCTCTACGTGCTGGATGAACCGAGCATCGGCCTGCACCAGCGCGACAACGACATGCTGCTCGCCACGTTGCGGCGTCTCCGCGACCTCGGCAACACCGTGCTGGTGGTCGAGCACGACGAGGACGCGATTCGCACCGCCGACTACGTCATCGACATGGGGCCGGGCGCGGGCGTCCACGGCGGGCAGGTCGTCGCCGCCGGCACGCTGGAGGAGGTGCTGGCAACCGAGGGCAGCGTCACCGCCGATTACCTGAACGGCGTGCGCGAGGTCCCCGTCCCCGCCAAACGCCGCAAGGGCTCGGCCAAGAAGCTCACCGTCCACAACGCCACCGCCAACAACCTGACCGGCGTCACCGCGTCGATCCCCTTGGGCACCTTCACCTGCATCACCGGCGTGTCGGGTTCGGGCAAGTCGAGCTTCACCATCGACACGCTCTTCGCCGCCGCCAGCCGGACGCTGAACGGCGCGCGCATCCTGGCGGGCAAGCACGACAAGATCACCGGGCTCCAGCATCTCGACAAGGTCATCGACATCGATCAGTCGCCGATTGGCCGCACCCCGCGCTCCAACCCCGCGACCTACACCGGCGCCTTCACGCAGATCCGCGACTGGTTCGCCGGCCTCCCCGAGAGCCTAGCGCGCGGCTACAAGCCCGGCCGCTTCTCCTTCAACGTCAAGGGCGGCCGGTGCGAGGCGTGCCAGGGCGACGGCGTGCTCAAGATCGAGATGCACTTCCTCCCCGACGTCTACGTCACCTGCGACGTCTGCCACGGCCAACGCTACAACCGCGAAACGCTGGAGGTGAAGTTCAAGGGCCACTCGATCGCCGACGTGCTCGACATGACGGTCGAGGACGCGGCCGAGTTCTTCAAGGCCGTGCCCCCGATCCGCGACAAGATGGCGATGCTGGTCGAGGTCGGCCTCGGCTACGTCAAGGTCGGCCAACAGGCGACCACACTCTCCGGCGGCGAGGCGCAGCGCGTCAAGCTCGCCAAGGAACTCGCCCGCCGCGCCACCGGCAACACGCTCTACATCCTCGACGAGCCGACCACCGGCCTCCACTTCGAGGACGTGCGCAAGCTCCTCGAAGTGCTCCACGCCCTCGTCGAACAAGGCAACACCGTGGTCGTGATCGAGCACAACCTCGACGTCATCAAGACCGCCGACCACATCATCGACATGGGGCCGGAAGGCGGCGTCAAGGGCGGCCGCGTTGTCGCCGAAGGCACGCCCGAGCAGGTGGCGAAGGTGAAGGGCAGCTTCACCGGGCACTACCTCGCGCCGTTGCTGCGGAAGCGGAAGGTGGCGGAGGCGATGGCGGCGGAGTGAGGGTAAGGACACTTACCTGCGATTAAACGCGGGCGGGCTTGAGATTTGACATTGCAGGTTCACGTCTTAGCCATTGCGTATGAGCAACGTAACCTTACACGAAGCAATCCGCATCGCGGCGGACGGAGACGCGATATTATTCGTAGGTGCAGGTGTTGGTTTTCTGGTCAAAGGCCCAAAAGGCCCGCTGCCCGATGGTACCAAGCTTAGCAACCGAATATTGGGACGTTTGGACGACGAGCCTGACGCTCCCCCCTTAGATCGGGCTGCAGGATTTGCCATTCGGAAGGGCGTAGGAGCTGACGGCCTCTATGACATACTTAAGGAAAACTTAAGTATTGTAGAAGTGGATGATCTTCTAGCTAGGCTGTACAGCCTACCTTGGAAAAGGATTTATACGACCAACTATGACGATGCAATTGAGATTGCTAGAGATCGGAAGCAACCGACAAACTCCTGTCAACTAGAGTCATCAGTTTCCAGTGGAAAAATCGGCACCGTTCTTCACATCAATGGTCGTTTTGCTACAGTCTCACCCGCATCTATTGACAGTGACCTTTCTCTTTCCGATCGCTCATACGCGACCCGGAACTTCGAAAAGAGTCCTTGGTATGGCTATTTTTCCAGGGATTTAGATAATGCCCGCGCTATTATCTTTGTGGGGTACAGCCTCTATGATCTTGATATAGCGCGAGTAATTTTTTCCAGTAACATAAAAAGCAAAACATTTTTCTTCGTGCATCCAAACGTTGACGAGATTGAAGAAGATACCATCTCGCAATACGGCCAAATACCTGGCGGAGGCGCCATCGCGCTCTTAGCTGCTATGGATGAGAGCCTAAGTGACTACTCTCCTAGCTCTCGTAAAATGCGGTTTTCACATCTTCGTGAAATTGGCTCAAGTGAGGTACCCACCCGTGTGGAGCCAAGTCGCCTTCTCGATGCTCAATTGGTATTTGGCACGCTTCCAGAGCGAGAGGTTGTCGAGAATGACTCAGTTTTCGACGATAAACCGTTCGTTATAAATCGCGCACAAACAGCCGAGGCATTGGATTTAATGCGTCGAGGTTTATATAGAGATGTTTTGATCACTGGAGAGTTTGTTTCTGGAAAATCCGCAGCCGCCCTCACCATAGTCGCCAATTTCGTGCAGCAGGGATATCGCGCTTACTTCGCGGAACATGGCGCGCGCCTTTCGGAAGAGCTAGACGAACTTGCCAGTCTAGATGATCGAGTTGTGGTTGTTTTTGAGGGTTACTCGACTTTTCGAAGAACTATTATTGACTATGCACAAAAGAGAAATGCAAGACATAGACTTATTTTAACTGAACAGTCTGTTCAGCATGAGTTGTACGGTGACTTTCTAAATAGCCCAGCGCTTGTTGGAAGAGTCTTTGAGGTAGTACTGGATCGAATTAGCGATCCTGACGCAAGCGCCTTCACAAGTCTGCTTGATTTCGGTGGGTACTGGGGCGAACGCTCCGGATTAAGTGAGCACACTAACGCGAGGTACATAACCCATTCTTTGCAGGGATCTCTCTACCGATTACTGTTGGAGATAGTAGAGTCAAAGGACGTTCAGAACCGCATCGACCGTATTCTCGAGCCAATTCTCTTTAATAAAAGAGCAACGGAAGTTTTCGTAGCTGCCTGCTCGGTAAACGTATTAGGAGCCCAATTTCGCATTGCTGATTGGGTGGGAGCCTTTGACCCTCAATTTGTTAAGGGGGTTCTTCGGAACTACGCTGATGAGGTCAAGTATTTCTTACTTGTTCAGTCTGGTCATGTTTTTCCACGAAATGGGGTACTCAGTTCTTTTATCCTAAAGCGCGTTAAAGATCGTAGTATTATCCTGGAAGCTTTGCTTAAGCTTTTTAGAATCGCAGCCCACGAAAAACAGCCTTTCGACGTCTACGACGACGTTTTTGTGAGGCTCATGCAATTCAACCGACTGCAGCCGATCCTGAGTGGGCCAAGCGAAAAAGATATGGTATTGTCGTTCTACGAGAAAATACGCCCTATTTCAGAGACCTATAAAAATCCAGATTACTGGTTGCAACTAGGAATTGCTGCCACCGCCTTTGATGAATTAGATGTTGCGGCTGATGCATTTGAGAACGCTTACTTTAGAGAGGATAAGCAGAAGCGTCCGAACTTTAAGAGAATAGACAACTATTACAATCGGTACTTACTTAAGTTTTCATCATCCGCTGCTGACTCTCAAGATGCCTTTGATCTTTTTAGTGAGGCCGTTTCTGGATTAGCTAAACAAATGTATTTAGAGGATAATAGGCATTATCCCTTCAAATCTGGTCGGGCCTATCGCGCTTTCGCACAGAAGCACTTCGCGAATTGGCGCTCTGATCAACAACAAACCTTTATAGCTGAAACCAGAAACATCAGAGATAAAGCCATCCAATACGAGAACAAACACAAAGGAAAGAGTAAAGATGTGGATGTTCTTATACGTGAAACGGGAGAACTTCTCGCAAAGCTTGGCGCGCTGAAATAGACTGCTACCTTCCCTGCCGCGTCGTCAGTCGGCGCTGCTGGCGCCGCTGGCCGGGCCGGCGCTGGTGCGCGCGGCGCTAGCTTTCGCTACCGCCTTGCCGCGCCGGCCTGTCCTACACGCGCCTCCCATGCCTACCTCCCGGTCCCCCCAACCAACGGGACCCACGCGCATGAACACGCTACCGCTCTACCCCGCCTTCCCCATCGACACCTCTCCCGACAGCGGCGAGCAGCCGTGGCGCGAATGGCAAGCGCACGTCGACGCCGGCCGCATCGCCACCACGCGCCTTGCGCCCGAACACATTGTCGCCGCGCGCGCGATGGAGGCGCTGTTCCGCGCGAACGGGCTGTGCCGCCGATGACCCCGCTCCCCACCCCCGCGCTCACCCCCGACCGCCTGCCCGCCCCCGATCAACCTCCCGCCGACCAGCCGCCCGAGCCCGAAGCGCACGCCGCGCCCGCGCCCGCCCCCGCGCCCACCCGCCACGACGGCTGGACCCCCGATCGCCAGCGCAGCTTCGTGGAGGCGATCGCCGGCGGCGACACTGTCGAGCAGGCATGCCGCCGCGTCGCGCTCACCGTATCCTCCGCCTACGCGCTGCGCCGCCGCACGAACGGCGCCGCCTTCGCGCTCGCCTGGGACGGCGCGCGGCTCCTGGCGCGCGAGGCGCTCGCCGACACGCTCCTCACCCGCGCGCTGGAGGGTCAGGAGGAGACGATCACCCGCGCCGACGGCTCCACCGTCACCCGCTACCGCCACGACAATCGCCTCGCGACCCACATGCTCCACCGGCTCGATCGCTTCGCCGACGCCGCCTCGGCCAGCGCGCACGGCACCGCCGCGCGGCTCGTCGCGGGTGAGTTCGACGCCTTCCTCGACCTGCTCGGCACCCACGCCGCGCCCGCGCGCGCCGGGCTGTTCCTCGGCACCCGCCTCGCGCCCGATGGCGAGGGTGACACCCACGCCGATCTCGCCCCCGTCCTCGCGCTCGCCCGTGCCGACCGGTATCTCCGCACCCGCGCCGCACACGCCGCCGACGTCGACGTCGCCGACCTCGACCCCGCCGACCGGGCCGCGTGGAGCGCCGAGCAATGGACCCGCGCGGAGGCCGCCGGCCTCGTCGCGCTCGCCCCGCCCCCACCGCTTGCGGAGAGCGCGTGTGAACCTCCACTTCCTCCACTTCGCCCCGACCTGCCCGAGTACGTCAGCCCCGCCGACCGCCCCGATCCGGTCTGGTGGTGCGACGACGCCGACGCCTGGCGCACCCGCTTTCCCCCACCCGACTTCTTCATGGGCGAGCAGGACGGCGAGTGGGGCGACCCCGATTATCAGCGCGAGCTCGACGACGACGAGGTCGAGCAGCTCGAACGCCAGCACCGCATCCAATCCGCCGTCCGCCACATCACCGAGGGCCGCGAGCGCGACGCCTGGTTCGCCGCCGCCGCCCGCGCCGGCCGCGACGACGACGAAGAGTACGAAGTGCTGGAAATCTCGTATCCGGACGAGGACGACCCGTGCCAAGCGCCGGCGAGTGCGCACCGCCACGATGACCCTGCCTGCGCCGAACCGCCCGAACCGCCCACCCGCGCCGACCATAACGAAGCGGACCGCCCCAGCGCCGATCCCGACCCGGCAGACTTGGCAACGGTCACCTCATCGGACGACAGCCCACCACCCGCGCTCGCGGCCAAACCGAACCGGAAACCGCGCCGCGGCAAAGCCGCGTCGTCAGCCGGTGCGTGCGCACCGCTTGCCCGTAGGGCGATGCTCGCCAGCGCGCCCGCGCCTGGCTAGCATCGCCCGATGTGCAACGAAGCCGCCCGCCGCATCGACCTCGACCTGCTCCGCGCGGATTTCGCGCAGCTCCGCATCCCGCTCCATTTCCCGGAGGGGCTGCCCAACATGGCCCCGCTCGCCTCGGTCCGCATCACCGACCCGACCGTGATCGTCCGCGCGGTGGAGGAAGGGAGCAACGAGGCCGAGCTCGTCACCTGCCGCTGGAGCTGGCCGGGCGCGCACGGCCGGCCGGTCTACAACTATCGCTCCGACGGCCGCACCATCGCGCGCGGGCGCTGCCTGATCCCGGTCGACGGCTTCTACGAATTCACCGCGCCCCCGCCGGGGCAGAAGCGCAAGACCCGCTGGATCTTCACCCACGCCCGCGACCCCTGGTTCTGTATTGCCGGCGTGTGGAAGCGCGACCACACGGTCGGAGAGGCATTCTCCATGCTCACGACCGAGCCCGGCCCCGACATCGCCCCCTATCACGACCGCCAGGTCGTGGTGCTCGACCGCTCCGACTGGGCGCGCTGGCTTGACGGCTCCGCGCCATCCGCCGAGCTGTGCCGCCCCGCACCCGCGGGTACATTGGTGCCCGCGCGCGTCGACGGAACGCCCGCCCCGCCCACGGGTTGACCCGCTCATGGCACAGAACAACCCCGCAACCCGCCGCAGCGCGAACCGCAAACCCGCCGACAAGCCGGTGAAGAAGACCAGCCGCGTCGCCGTCGCCGCCGGGATCGGCGCGGTCGCCGCCGGCCTGTTCGGTGCGCTGCGCTTCGGCCTGTTCGACAAGCTGCTAGGCGGGCGCCCGGACGGCGGCGAACACCCCGCCCCCGACCTGAAGCCCGCCGCCCCGACGCCGGGCACCAACCGCGCCCCCGTCGACTTCCGCCCCGATCCCACCGCCGCCGTGCCCGACAGCGAGCGCGAGTCGCTCCGCCCCGCCACCGGCCCCGCCCCCACGCTCGCCGCCAACCGCGGGGAGATGGCGAACCAGACCGGCGCCGCCAACTGACCTCTCCGCGCGCTTGGTCAGAGCCACCAGCTCACGGTGGCGGAGAACGGCGTCCACCGCCCGACCCGCACCCCGGCTCGGCGAAGCGCGCGCCCGGTCCACGCATTGCACGTGTTGAGCAGGTCGTACCGCCCATGCGCCGGGTAAAATGCATCATATCCGGCGTAACCGCGCACCGGCTCCCCCGCCGCCAGGCTGCCCCGCACCACCCGCGCCAGCCGCCGGTACTCCGCCGGCGTCAGCACCACCGCCCGCACCCGCTCGCCCTCAACCGGCCGCGGAACATGCTCGACGTGCAGCACAGTATCCTCGCTCCCCACCGCCGCCGCGATCACGGTGCCGGGTCGCAGATCCCACCACGTCGGCGTGTTGACGAAGAACCCGCGCTCGCCCCATCCCACCGCGACGTGCGCGAACCCCGCATACGCCGGCTCCCGCAACGCCCCGCCCCCGAACACCCGGCGCCAATCCACCCCCGCCGCCTGCTTGGGCATGACCAAGTCTGTGTGGATGCCATTGTCCTCGATCCAGATCGTCACGCCCTCGGCGGGTGGACGCCAGTCGCGGTTCGTCACCCACGCCGCCCCGATCAGCCCCGCCGACAGATAGACCGCAGCGGCGGCGGCCAGGCTCAGCAGCACGAAAGAGAGACGACGGGCTTGGCGCATCACCCGCTCATGCTAGAACAACGCCATGACTGAGGAAACGCACGTCCTGACCGCCCCGCCCGCCGACGCCTCCGCCGATTGGACAATCGCGCAGAACTGGGCGAGCTACACGCCCGAGGAGCACGCGACCTGGGACACGCTGTTCGCCCGCCAGTCGAAACTGCTGCCCGGCCGCGCGAGCGACGCGTGGCTGCGCGGGCTCGACGTGCTCCGCCTCGACAAGCCGGGCATCCCCGACTTCGCCGAGCTGTCCGAACGCCTGATGAAGCTCACCGGCTGGCAGGTCGTCGCCGTGCCCGGCCTCGTCCCCGACGACGTGTTCTTCGACCACATGGCCAATCGCCGCTTCGTCGCCGGCAACTTCATCCGCCGCCCAGATCAGCTCGACTACCTCCAGGAACCCGACGTCTTCCACGATATCTTCGGCCACGTCCCCATGCTCGCCGACCCGGTGTTCGCCGACTATCTCGAAGCCTATGGCAAGGGCGGGCAGCGCGCGCTCGGCATGGACGCGCTCAAGTATCTCGGTCGCCTCTACTGGTACACGGTCGAGTTCGGGCTGATCCAGGAGAACGATGGCCTGCGCATCTACGGCTCGGGCATCGTCTCCTCCGCCGCGGAGAGCCGCTTCGCGCTCGACGACGCCAGCCCCAATCGCATCGCCTTCGACCTCGCCCGCGTCATGCGCACCGAGTATCGGATCGACGATTTCCAGCAGAACTACTTCGTTATCCCGAGCTTCGACGAGCTGCTCCGCGCCACGGTCGAAACCGACTTCGCCCCGCTCTACACCGAGCTCAAGCAGCTACCCGACATCCCGGTGGCGCAGATCATCCCAGAGGACCGCGTGCTGACCGAGGGGACGCAGGCCTACGCCCGCAGCAAGGTCGCTGCCTGACCGCCGGCCGGTCGCTCGCCTACAGGTCGAGCGCCCAGCCGTCGCGGCCCTTGGGGTCGATCGGCTTGCTCGGCACGTAGCGCTCGGCTCCGGCGCGCAGCCGCAGGATCGTCCAGTCGCCCCGCCGGTCGAACGCTTCCAGCACGCACCCGCACGCTGCGAAGGCCGCCACCACCTCGTCGTGCTGCACCTCCAGTAGCCCCGCCAGCACGATCGTCGCGCCCGGCACGGCGATCGCCGCCACCTCCGGCGCCATCGAGATCAGAGGGCCGGCGAGGATGTTGGCGATCAACATGTCGTAAGGCGCGCCGGCCGCGACCTCGTCGCTCAGCGCCCCGTCCGCCACCACCAGCCGCAGCCCGGCAACCTTGTTCGCCGCCGCATTCTCCTCAGTCACCACGATCGCCGCCGGATCGATGTCGGTCGCGGTGACCGTCGCCTCCGGCCATAGATGCCGCGCGGCGAAGGCGAGCAGCCCCGTGCCGGTTCCCAGGTCGATTACGTTGGTGAACGACTGTTCGGCCAATCCGTCGAGCATCGCGAGGCAGCCAGCGGTCGTCGCGTGGTGCCCGGTCCCGAACGCCTGCCCGGCGTCGATCAGGAACGCGCGCCCGCCCGGCGGCGCGGCGATCGGATGGGCACTGGTATGCACCGCGAAGCGCCCCTCGCGGATCGGCTCCAGCCCCGCCTGGCTCATCGTCACCCAGTCCTGCGCGGCGAGCGGCTCGACGATCGCGTCGGCGACGCCTGCGCTCGGCACCAGTGCGCGCAGGCTCGCGATCATCTCAGCGTCGGGCTGATGCGCGCAATAGGCGTCGAGCCGCCAATGCTCTCGGTCGTCCTCCACCTCCTCCGTCGTCATCAGCACCGCGTCGATCGTCAACTCGTCCGCCGCGTCGATCGCCTCGGCCTCGGCGCGCGTGCACGGCAACGTCACGCGCCAGCTCTCGATCGCACCAGCCTCAGCGGACATAGCTCGCCCCGTTCACGTCGAGCACCGCGCCCGTCATCGATGCCGGCGCGTCGAGCGCCAGCCAGCGCGCCGCCTCCGCCACCTCGTCGGGCATCGCCACGCGACCGAGCGGAATGCCGGCGAGCAGCTTGTCGCCGCCACGACTCTCCAGGTAATCCTCCGCCATGCCGGTCATCGTGAAGCCGGGGCAGATCGCGAAGGCGAGGATGTTCTCGCGGGCGTAGCCGCGCGCGATCGTCTTCGTCATCGCGACCATGCCCGCCTTCGATGCCGCGTAATGCCAGTGCGCCGGGCTGTCGCCGCGATAGGCCGCGCGGCTGGCGACGTTGACGATGCGCCCGCCGTGCCCGCGTTCCTGCCAGTGGCGAACGGCGCGGCGGCACAGCATCGCCGACGCGGTCAGATTGACCTGCATCGTCCGCTCCCACCCCGCGCGCCACGCATCGTCGTCGCCGTCCAGTGGATTGGCCTCGAACACGCCCGCGTTGTTGATCAGCACGTCGACGCGGCCGTTCAGCTGCTCAAGCGCCGCCTCCCACAAGCGGTCGGGCGCGGCGGGGTCGGCGAAGTCGGCCGGAATGCCGCTCGACGTGCCATGCCCGACGACGTTGTTGCCCGCTGCCGTGAGCGCGTCGGCGATCGCCGCGCCGATGCCGCGGCTGGAACCGGTGAGAAGGATGTTGGTCATGCGCCGCGTCTAGAACGCGTCCGCGCACGCAGCAACGCCGGGCGCACGTCAGGCGACGCTGCGCGCGAACTCCTCCGCCGATCCACGCAGCGTCTCCAGCCGCGCCTCGACGCTCGCGAACTCGCCTTCCAGCGCGTCGATCTCCGAGGCGACCGCCTCGGTGTCGACGCGGATCGCGGCCACGGTGTGCGACATCGAATCGGCGGCGAGCGCCGTCTCGTCCACCGCCGCGGTGATCGCGGTTACCGTGTGCGCCTGCGCCTCCATCGCGTGACGGATGCGCGTGGCGGAATCCTGTACCTCCAGCACCGTCGACCGGATCGAGGCGGAGGTATCCACCGTCACCTTGGTGGCGGCCTGGATCGCCGCGATCTTGCCCGCGATGTCGTCGGTCGCGCGGGCGGTCTGGTTGGCGAGGCTCTTCACCTCCTGCGCGACCACCGCGAAGCCGCGCCCGGCGTCCCCCGCACGCGCCGCCTCGATCGTGGCGTTGAGCGCCAGCAGGTTGGTCTGCCCGGCGATGTCGCGGATCAGCCCCAAGATCGACTCGATCGACTTGGCGTGCTCGCTGAGTGCTCCCGACACCGTTACCGCGTCGCCTGCCTGAACGCCCGCGCGCGTCGCGATCTCGGCCGCTGCCTCCACCTCGATCCGCGCATCCTCGATCGCGCGGATCAGCCCCGCCGCGGTCGAGGCCGCGTCGCGCATCGCCACCGCTGACTGCTCGGCCGCCGCCGCCACCTCGCTGGTCTTGCCCAGCATTCCGCGCGCCGACGCCGACGCGCCCGACGCCTGGACGCGCGCTCGCTGCCCGGAACTGGCTGCATCGCCGATCCCGTCGAAAATCTGTTCGCGAAACAACGCGCCGGCCGCACTGCGTTGCGCGTTCGTGCGCTCGGCTTCGCCCTGCCCCAGATGGGTCGCCATCACGTTCGCCTCCGCCAGTGCGAGCCGCTGCATCACGTCGGCAACCCGCGCGAAGGCCGCGTGATCAACCGCCGCCCGCACCAGCTGCAGCGCGCGCGCGTGCGCGAACGACAGTGCGGCGAGTAAAGACGGCAGCGGCACGCCCGTCACGCGCGCGAGCTCGACGTGCGCCTGTGCCATCCGCCGCCACGCGTCGTCGAACGGCTGCGCGTAGCGCATGCGCGTGTACTGCGCACTGCGCGCGAGCTGCTTCTCCAGCCCCGCGTCACCCAGCGTGCTGCGGAACGACGTAGCGACCGGCAGCGCCAGGTAATGCTCCCAGAACGCCACCGAGACCTGATGCCAGCCATCCCCCTGCTCGAGCACCCGCGTGATCTCGGCGCAGACGGGCGCGATCGCGCCGTCCCAGTCATAGTCGCGCACCTGATCGGCGAAGCCGCGCTCGCCCGAACTCCAGATAGCAGCCTTCATCCCCATCCTCTCACGCGGCGACCTTGCTCGCGAATTGGTCCGCACTGCCGTCGAGCGCTCCCAATCGCACTGACAGGGCAGCGAAGCCGCTGCCGAGCGCATCGATCTCCGAGGCGACCGCCTCGGTGTCGACGCGAATCGCGGCCACGGTGTGCGACATCGAGTCGGCGGCGAGCGCCGTCTCGTCCACCGCCGCGGTGATCGCAGTCACCGTGTGCGCCTGCGCCTCCATCGCGTGGCGGATGCGCGTGGCGGAATCCTGTACCTCCAGCACCGTCGACCGTATCGAGGCGGAGGTATCCACCGTTACCTTGGTGGCCGCCTGTATCGCCGCGATCTTGCCCGCGATGTCGTCGGTCGCGCGCGCGGTCTGGTTGGCGAGGCTCTTCACCTCCTGCGCGACCACCGCGAAACCGCGCCCGGCGTCTCCGGCACGCGCCGCCTCGATCGTTGCGTTCAGCGCCAACAGGTTGGTCTGCCCCGCGATATCGCGGATCAGCCCCAGGATCGACTCGATCGACTTGGCGTGTTCGCTCAGCGCCCCCGACACGGTCACCGCGTCGCCTGCCTGGACGCCCGCGCGCGTCGCGATCTCGGCCGCTGCCTCCACCTCAATCCGCGCATCCTCGATCGCGCGGATCAAACCCGCCGCGGTTGAGGCCGCGTCGCGCATCGCCACCGCCGACTGCTCGGCCGCCGCCGCCACTTCGCTCGTCTTGCCCAGCATGCCCCGCGCCGACGCCGATGCACCCGATGCCTGAACGCGCAAACCGCTGCCGTCGTGCGTCGCGGCCTGCACCGTGGCGGCGATACCGTCACGGAACTCGGCCGCCAGCCGGTCACGCGCGACGCGCGCGCTGTGCTCGCGGTACGCGTTGTAGATCTCGACGGTGATCTCGCCTTCCAGCGCCGACAGCCGCATCAACGTGTCGATCAACTCGGTCAGCTGCGCGTCGGCGGAGGTCGCGCGCTGCATCACGATGTCGAGCGCGGCTCGGTCGCTCGCGCTGATCATCGACAACAGCGCCAGGGGCGACACGCCCGCGGCGTAGGCGGAAGCGACCGAGCGCTCGATCGATTCGACCCACGCCCGCTCGCGCGTCCGCAGGAAGCGATCTTCCAGGAAGCGGCAACCGATGTCGATCATCCGCTCGGTGTCGTGTGGCGCCCACACCTGGCCACTCTCGAAACACCGCCGCCATTGCTCCCAGTAAGCGGTCGACACCGCCCTCACCTCCGGCGCGAGCACGTCCCACACGGTGCGGCTGAGCGCCGCCAGGCGTCCTTCAATGTCGAACACCCGGAACCGCGCCGCGAGGTCGACTTGCGCCGCGATCGATCCTGGCGCCGGCAGGTCGGTAAACAAGATGGTCTCCGTGTTGAAGGTCATGGCCCTCGCTCTTACCTTTGAACGGTTAATGCCGCGTTGAACCAGCCACGAGCGTTGCACCGAGCTTGCATCGCGCGTCATCGCGGCTAAGTGCGTAGGCTGAAAGGAACCGTCGTTGGCCAGCCGTCCCGCACCCCGTCCCCGCCCGAGGAGCCCGCACCTCTTCACGGGTCCGATGCAATTCCACTACCGTTTCAGCCCCGCGATGCTGACGTCGATCATTCACCGCGCGACCGGTGCGGCGATGGCGACCGTGGGCGCGATCCTGCTAGTGTGGTTCCTCGCCGCGATCGCCTCGGGCGAGAGCGCGTACGCGACCTTCGTCGATCTGTTCACCACCGACCGCGGCAACCTCAACATCGTCGGTTACGTGATCGGCATCGGGCTGACATGGGCGGTGTTCCAGCACATGGCGAGCGGAATCCGCCACCTCGTCATGGACACGGGTGCGGCGTTCGAACTGAAGGTGAACCAGCTCGCGGCGCGGCTGACCTTCGTCTTCTCGATCGTCATGACGATCCTGTTCTGGCTCTGGCTGGGGTTGAAGTAATGAGCACCGAACTCGGCCGCGTCCGCGGCTACGGCAGCGCGCACGAGGGCGTGCACCACTGGTGGCACCAGAAGCTGACCGCGGGCACCAACCTGCTGCTGATGGTGTGGCTGCTCGCCTCAATCGCGATGCTGCCGTCCTATGATTTCGCGACCGTCAGGCTGTGGCTAAGCTCGGCCTGGGTCGCGATCCCGATGCTGCTGCTGATCGTGTCGGTCGTGTACCACTTCCGCCTCGGTCTGCAGGTCGCGATCGAGGATTACGCGCGAATGCAGAGCCGCTTCGTCGCGATCGTGCTGCTCAACGTCTATGCCGCGGCGATCGCGGGCGTTGCCATCTTCTCCATTCTCAAGATCGCCTTCGGAGCCGCGCAGTAATGGCTGCCTATCAGATCATCGACCACACCTATGACGCGGTCGTCGTCGGCGCGGGCGGCTCCGGCCTGCGCGCCACGATGGGCATCGCGGAGAGCGGCCTGAAGACCGCCTGCATCACCAAGGTTTTTCCGACGCGCAGCCACACGGTCGCGGCGCAGGGCGGCATCGCCGCGTCGCTCGGCAACAACTCGCCCGATCACTGGTCGTGGCACATGTACGATACCGTCAAGGGCTCCGACTGGCTCGGTGACCAGGACGCGATCGAGTACATGGTGCGCGAGGCACCGCAGGCGGTCTACGAGCTGGAGCACGCCGGCGTGCCGTTCAGCCGCAACGACAATGGCACGATCTACCAGCGCCCGTTCGGCGGCCACATGCAGAACATGGGCGAAGGCCCGCCGGTGCAGCGCACCTGCGCCGCCGCCGACCGTACCGGCCACGCGATGCTGCACGCGCTCTATCAGCAGTCGCTCAAGTACGACGCCGACTTCTACGTCGAGTATTTCGCGCTCGATCTGATCATGGAGAACGGTGTCTGCCGCGGCGTGATCGCGCTGTGCATGGAAGACGGCTCGATCCACCGCTTCCGCGCGCACAACGTCGTGCTGGCGACCGGCGGTTACGGTCGCTGCTACTTCTCCGCCACGTCGGCGCACACCTGCACCGGCGACGGCAACGCGATGGTGCTGCGCGCCGGCCTGCCGCTTCAGGACATGGAGTTCGTGCAGTTCCACCCGACCGGCATCTACGGTGCGGGCGTGCTCATCACCGAGGGCGCGCGCGGCGAAGGCGGCTACCTCACCAACTCAGAGGGTGAGCGCTTCATGGAGCGCTACGCCCCTTCGGCCAAGGACCTCGCCAGCCGCGACGTCGTCGCGCGTTCGATGGCGGCAGAGATGCGCGAAGGCCGCGGTGTCGGCCCGAACGGCGACCACATCTACCTCCATCTCGACCACATCGATCCCAAGGTCCTGCACGAGCGGCTGCCGGGCATCACCGAGACGGGCAAGATCTTCGCCGGCGTCGACCTGACGCGTCAGCCGCTGCCGGTCACGCCGACCGTCCACTACAACATGGGCGGCATCCCGACGAACTATCACGGTGAGGTCGTCAACCTGCGTGACGGCAATCCGGACGCGGTCGTGCCCGGCCTGTTCGCGGTCGGCGAGGCGGCGTGCGTGTCGGTTCACGGCGCCAATCGCCTCGGCTCGAACAGCCTGATCGACCTCGTCGTGTTCGGTCGCGCCACCGGTCTGCGTGTCCGCGACATCCTGAAGCCCAACACCTCGCACAATCCGCTGCCCAAGGGTTCGGAGGAGATGGCGCTGACCCGCCTCGACACCTTCCGCAACGCCGCCGGTTCCACGCCGACCGCGCAGATCCGCCGCGAGATGCAGCAGACGATGCAGAAGCATTGCGCGGTGTTCCGCGACACGGCGCTGCTGGCGGAGGGCGTGGAGAAGATCGACCAGGTTTACGGCGCGATCGGCGACGTGTCGGTCAAGGATCGCTCGCTGATCTGGAACACCGACCTGATCGAGACGCTCGAGCTCGATAACCTGCTGTCGCAGGCGGTGGTGACGATGCGCTCGGCCGACAACCGCAAGGAGTCGCGCGGCGCACACATGCACGAGGACTTCCCGGATCGCGACGACGCCAATTGGATGAAGCATACCATCGCGACGTTCGACGGCTGGGGCGGCAAGGGCGGACAGGTCGCGATCGACTATCGCCCAGTGCACGACTATTCGCTCACCGACGACATCGACTACATCAAACCCAAGAAGCGCGTCTACTAAGCGACGTTACACTCACTCCCGTCATCCCGGACTTGATCCGGGACCCCGCTTCTTCTCGACGCTAGAGAAAAGCAGGATCCCGGATCAAGTCCGGAATGACGTTAAGGCGGCGAGCAGGCCGGTAGGTTGGATCAACGCCGATCAACCCGCGCAGACTCACGTGAAATGCCTCTCACAGCAGGCTGCCGCCCTCCTCTACTCTCCCGGTGTCGCCGCCTCGCCATCCTTCCGGCGCCACCAGAGCCCTGCCCCCACCAACACCGCGCCCGCCGCCAGTGTCGCACTCGGGTGCCGCATCGCTGCCGTGTACAGGCTGAGCCCCTTCCCGCTCTGGTCGCGCGATCGCTCGACGCCGTCGCGCGTCGGCGCGAACAGATTGTCGAGACGCGGCTGCGTTTTCGTCTGATCGATGAACAGCGCGGAGCCGATCGCCGCCACGCGGTCGAACAGCGCCGGCGCGTGCTGTGCGAACAACACCTGCGCCTTGCCCGCGCCGCCAACGGTCACACTGCGGGTCGGGCGTGTCGCGGCGTCCAGGATCGCGTTCGCGACCAGCACCGGATCGTAGACCAGCGGCGGAATGCGCGCCTTGCCGCCGGCGTGATTGCTCGCGTGCTCCGCCACCGGCGTGTCGATGCCCGACGGCTGGATCAGCGACACCGAGATCGGCGCGCCTTCCTGCAACAATTCGCCGCGCAGCGTGTCGACATAGCCCTTCACCGCGTGCTTGCTGGCGGCATAGGCGCCCATCAGCGGGCTCGGCATACCCGCCGCGATCGAGGCGACCGTGATCAGCGCACCACCATGCTCGCGCAGGTGCGGCACCGCCGCCACACAGCCGTTGACGACCCCGAAGTAATTGGTGCGGAACAGCCGCTCGTGCTCGTCGACCGGCGTGTCGAGCAACTTGCCGTAGATCGCCACGCCCGCGTTGTTGACCCAGGTGTCGATGCGGCCGAAGCGCGCCACTGCGTGGGTCGCGACGCGCTGCACCGCCTGCGCGTCGCCGACGTCGGCCGCGACGTGATACGCCTCACCGCCGTCCGCCTGGATCTCGGCCGCGATCTGCGCCAGGGCGTCCTCGCCCCGCGCGACCAGCACCAGCTTCGCCCCGGCACTCGCCGCCTGACGCGCGGTCACCAATCCGATCCCCGATGACGCGCCGGTAATGACGATCACCTGCTCAGCGAGCGGCTTCAATTGCAACGACATGAACAGTTATCCCAACCTGTTCGCAGCAGAGCGATCGTGACGAGCACGCGTTCCGTCAGCCGACAGTTCCGCCGACCCGGACTACCTCATCCAGATTGTGCCTTGCCCAAATCGTCGCTGATCCGCCGAGGCGCTTGACACGCGTGCCACCGCGCCGGCTAATCCGTTCGCGGGGGACCTGAGCATGCGCACTTTTCTGCCGCTCGTTGTTGCACTGATCGCGTCCGCCGCTGCCGCGCAGCATTACCAGCCAGTCCGCCACACCCTTCCCGCCCCGGTCTTCGCCGGCAGCGAGACCGAGACGCAGGTCCAGGCCGACATGGGCATCACCGTCGAGCGCGACCGGCCTGCGCGCTGGCGCCTGGCGGAGCATCGCCGGCTAGAGCGCACGCTCGCCGCCGTGCGCCCGCAGCGCGCCGGGACCGTGGACGCGTTCGTGATCGTCGCCGCGCTCGACAGCGATCCGGTGTTCGGACGCGAAGCGCGCGAAGCGGCGCGGGTGCTCGCGCGGCGCTACCGCGCCGACGGCCACGTCATCCTGCTCGCCGGCGGTGACGGGACCCGCGACAGTGAGCTGCCGACCGGCAGCCCTGGCAACCTGGACCTCGCCCTTGCTCGCGTCGCGGAGGTCATGGACCCGGCAGAGGACGTCCTGATCCTCTACACCACCAGCCACGGCGCGCCGTTCGGCCTCTATTACAACGACGGTGACCAGGGCTATGGCGCGGTGTCGCCCAACAGGTTGTGGAGCCAATTGTCGATGCTGGGCATACGCAATCGTCTGATCCTGCTCAGCGCCTGCTACTCGGGCGTATTCGTGCCCTTGCTGTCGTCGGACACGACCGCGATCGTCACCGCCGCCGCCGCCGATCGACCGTCGTTCGGGTGCCAGGCCGACAATGACTGGACCTTCTTCGGCGACGCGCTGATCAACACCGCGCTCAGGAAGCCGCAGCCCCTCGCCGCCGCAGTCACGCAGGCGCGGAACCTGATCGCAAGCTGGGAAAAAGGGGCCGCGCTCGACGCGTCGAGCCCACAGGTCGTGGTGGGTGCGGGCGCGCAGCGGTGGCTCGCCGTGCTCGAACGCGATCTGCCAGCGGCGCTCCCGCCGGTCGGCCGCCCGGCGATCGCCTTGCTGCGCGCAAAATAGCCGATCCGGGCGGAACCTTGCGCGGTTACCGACGCTAAGCGCGCCATGAACGATCCGGCCTCGCAAGAAACCACGCCGAGCAACGCGACCAACTATCCGCTGCTCGCCCGTCCCCACATCCAGCTGTACGGTACGGTCGACGACCAGATGTACGCCAAATTCCTCGATGGGCTCGCCGCCGCGCCTGCCGACGGTCCGCTGGTGGTGTCGATTACGACGCTCGGCGGTGATCCGGAGATGGCGCGCGCGATGGGCGACACCATTCGACTGCTGCGCGAATATACCGGACGCGAGGCGCTGTTTCTCGGCAAGGTCGCGGTCTACTCTGCGGGCGCGACCTTCATGTCCGCCTTCCCGGTCAACAAGCGCTTCCTGACCAAGAACTCGCGCCTGATGATCCACGAACGGTTGATGAACTCGACGCTCCAGCTCTCCGGCCCGCTCAACACGCTATCGCCGGTGCTGAATGCTAAGCTCAACGAGATCGAGGATTCGATCCGCATCCAGGACGAGGGCTTCGCCGACCTGGTGCGCGGCTCCAGCGTGTCGCTCGACGAGTTGAAGGAGCGCGCTCCACACAATTGGTACATCGAGGCGAGCAAGGCGCGCGACCTAGGCCTCGTGCTCGACGTCATCTGACGCATCGTTTTCTCCGAGGACCGCTGGCACCGGGGGCGAGGCGCATTATATCTTGAGCCTTGGCGCACGTGCGCTAGGAACGACACCGTCCCTGTTTGCGGCACGCGCCGCGATACGGTATCCGAGCTGCCAGCGATCGTGACGTGTTTCGCGCCCGCGATCCTGCCCGAACACGAGAACGAGACGCATGGCCGAGTTCACCCTGCCCAAGAACAGCCGCATCAAGGGCGGTACCAAGCACGAATCGCCGCAGCCTGGCGGGACGATGCGCAACTTCAAAGTGTACCGGTACGACCCCGATTCGGGTGAGAACCCGCGCTTCGACACGTTCGAGGTCAACACCGACGAGTGTGGACCGATGGTGCTCGACGCGCTGATCAAGATCAAGGGCGAGCAGGACTCCTCGCTCACCTTCCGCCGCTCGTGTCGCGAAGGTATCTGCGGGTCGTGCTCGATGAACATCGACGGGCGCAACGGCCTCGCCTGCACCACCGCGATCGAGGACGTGAAGGGCGAGATCAAGATCACGCCGCTGCCCGCGATGGACGTGGTCAAGGACCTGGTGCCCGATTTCACGCACTTCTACGCGCAATATGCCTCGATCACGCCGTGGTTGCAGACGGTCACCCCGCCGCCCTCGGGCAAGGAGCGGTTGCAGAGCCCGGAAGAGCGCGCGAAGCTCGACGGTCTGTACGAGTGCATCCTGTGCGCGTGCTGCTCGACCTCGTGCCCGAGCTATTGGTGGAATTCGGACAAGTTCCTCGGCCCGGCAATCCTGCTCCAGGCGTATCGCTGGCTCGCCGACAGCCGCGACGAGATGGCCGGCGAGCGGCTCGACGCGCTGGAAGATCCGTTTCGGCTCTATCGCTGCCATACGATCATGAACTGCGCCAACGTCTGCCCCAAGGGTCTTTCGCCCGCCAAGGCGATCGCCGAGATCAAGAAGATGGAGGTCGAGCGGATCGTGTGACCACGCCGCTTGGACTCACTTTCGACTGACCTTCCGCCGTTCATGCCGGTCCTGCCGCGGCGCGTGCCTGAACACGTTCCCGCCGCCGCCGGCATGAATGGACGATAATGGACCGTAGCGACCACAGCGAGGCCGAGCCCTCGCGCGCCTTTCTCTTCGACGAGCATCCCGACCATCCCGGCTGGATGCACTGGCGCTTCCGCGACGACACGCGCTTCAACTCCTTCCTGGGCGACGTTATCGTCCGGCAGGAGGACGCCCTCGCTCGCGTCCGCATGACGCCCGAACACCGCCACTCCAACTTCGGCAACAACGTCCATGGCGGCGCGCTGCTCGGCTTCATCGACGTGGCGCTGTTCGCCGCGCTGCGCAGCTTCGGCGTGCTCGCGGCGGGTCCCGCGGTCACGCTGGACCTCAACACCCACTTCATCGGCGCGGGCCGCGTCGGCGAGCCGCTGGAGGCGCAGGTCGAGATCCTGCGCGAGACGCGCCGGCTGATCTTCGTCCGCGGGCTGCTGGTACAGCTGGAGATGACCGTGGCCGAGTTCTCCGGCACGGTACGCAAGCCGAGCGCCGGATGATGGCGGACGTCCGCGCCGCCTATGATGCGCTGATCGCGGCAGGCGAGCTGCGCCCCGACGCCGAGCAGGCCGCCGCCGCCGACCGGCTCGACGCGCTCGCCGACGAGCTGGAGCATCCGCGCACCACCGGACTGTTCCGCCGCCGCACGGTCCCGGCCAGGGGCGTCTACATGTGGGGCGACGTCGGGCGCGGCAAATCGATGATGATGGACCTGTTCTTCGACCAAGTCGACGTCGTCGCGAAGCGTCGCATCCACTTCGCCGAGTTCATGATCGAGGTACACGGCCGCATCGCAGTCGAACGCCGCAAGGAGGCGGGCGACCCGATCCTGCCCGTCGCACAAGCGCTCGCCGACGACGCGCGGCTGCTCGCGTTCGACGAGATGATGGTCACCAACTCGCCCGACGCGATGATCCTGTCGCGGCTGTTCACCGCGATGATCGAGGCGGGCGTGACGATCGTCACCACCAGCAACCGCGCGCCCGCCGACCTCTACAAGAACGGGCTCAACCGCGAGCATTTCCTGCCCTTCATCGCACTGATCGGCGAGCGGCTCGACGTGCTCGCGCTCAACGGCCCGGTCGATTACCGCCGCGACCGGCTGGGGCAGCAGGATACCTGGCTGGTCCCGAACGGCGCCGAGGCAACCGCCGACCTATCCGCCGCCTTCTTCCGCCTGACCGACTACCCGCCCGAGGACGGCGAGCACGTGCCGAGCGAGGAGCTGTCGGTGCAGGGCCGCACGCTCCACGTGCCAAAGGCGCTGAAAGGCGTGGCGGTGTTCAGCTTCAAGCGGCTGTGCGGCGAAGCGCGCGGCCCGGCCGACTATCTGTGCATCGCGCGCCGCTATCACACCGTCATCGTCGTCGGCATCCCGCAGCTCGGACCCGACATGCGCAACGAAGCGGCACGCTTCGTCAGCCTGATCGACGCGCTGTACGAGTACAAGGTCAAGCTGCTCGCCGCGGCGGACGCCCAACCCGACCAGCTCTACCCCGCGGGAGACGGTCGTTTCGAGTTCGAACGCACTGTCAGCCGGTTGGAAGAGATGCGGTCGGAGGCGTATTTGACGCAGGGGCACGGCCAGGAATAAAGGCTATCGCTATTGCGAGCCGTTATCGCTAATATCTCGTGCAACGACCTTTTGCGGGTTGTCGCGCGCGGCCAAAGGGCGTAGGCGACCTAGCCATCCACCGTAACAACGAGAGGGGATGGAATGGCCCGCAAGAAGATCGCGCTGATCGGCGCCGGCAACATCGGCGGCACGCTCGCGCACCTGGCTGCGCTCAAGAACTTGGGTGACATCGTCCTGTTCGACGTCGTCGAAGGCGTGCCGCAGGGCAAGGCGCTCGACCTCTCGCAGTGCGGTCCGGTCGAGGGCTTCGACGCGACGATCACCGGCACCAACGATTACGCCGATATCGCGGGCGCGGACGTTATTATCGTCACCGCGGGTGTCGCGCGCAAGCCCGGCATGAGCCGCGACGACCTGCTCGGCATCAACCTGAAGGTGATGAAGGCGGTCGGCGAGGGCATCAAGAACAATGCCCCCGACGCGTTCGTCATCTGCATCACCAACCCGCTCGACGCGATGGTGTGGGCGCTGCGCGAATTCTCCGGCCTGCCGCACAACAAGGTCGTCGGCATGGCGGGCGTGCTCGACAGCGCGCGCTTCTCGCACTTCCTCGCCGACGAGTTCGGCGTCAGCGTCAAGGACGTAAACACCTTCGTGCTGGGCGGCCACGGCGACACGATGGTGCCGGTGCTCGAATATTCGACCGTCAGCGGCATCCCCGTCAGCGACCTGATCGAGATGGGCTTCTCGACCAAAGAGAAGGTCGACGAGATCATCAAGCGCACACGCGGCGGCGGCGGCGAGATCGTCGCGCTGCTCAAGACCGGCTCGGCCTATTACGCGCCCGCGACCAGCGGCATCGCGATGGCGGAAGCGTATCTGTACGATCAGAAGCGCATCCTGCCCGCCGCCGCCAACCTGTCGGGCGAGTATGGCATCGACGACCTCTACGTCGGCGTCCCCGTCGTGATTGGGGCCGGCGGCGTCGAGAAGATCGTGGAGGTCAAGCTGTCCGTTGAGGCGAAGCAGAACCTCCAGGTATCGGTTGATGCGGTCAAGGAACTGCTCACCGCGTGCCGCGGCATCGACAACACGCTCGCCTGAACGGCTGACGAAAAGGACCCCCGATGAGCATCCTCGTCGACAAGAATACCAAGGTCATCACGCAGGGGATGACCGGCAACACCGGCAGCTTCCACACCCAGGCGGCGCTCGATTACGGCACGCAGATGGTCGGCGGCGTGACGCCGGGCAAGGGCGGGAGCGAGCATCTCGGTCTGCCGATCTATAACACGGTGCACGAGGCGGTTGCCGCCACCGGCGCGACCGCGAGCGCGGTGTACGTGCCGCCGCCCTTCGCCGCGGACTCGATCCTGGAGGCGATCGACGCCGAGGTGTCGCTGATCGTCTGCATCACCGAGGGGATTCCCGTGCTCGACATGGTTCGCGTCAAGCGCGCGCTGTCGGGCAGCAAGTCGCGGCTGATCGGCCCGAACTGCCCCGGCGTGCTGACGCCGGGCGAGTGCAAGATCGGCATCATGCCGGGCAACATCTTCCGCAAGGGTTCGGTCGGCGTCGTCAGCCGCTCGGGCACGCTCACCTATGAGGCGGTGTTCCAGACCTCGAACGCGGGCCTCGGTCAGACGACCGCGGTCGGCATCGGCGGTGACCCGGTCAACGGCACCAACTTCATCGACGTGCTGGAGCTGTTCCTCGCCGACGACGCGACCGAGTCGATCATCATGATCGGCGAGATCGGCGGCGACGCCGAGGAGCAGGCGGCGCAGTTCCTGAAGGACGAGGCGAAGCGCGGGCGCAAGAAGCCTATGGCTGGCTTCATCGCGGGCCGCACAGCGCCCCCGGGTCGCCGGATGGGCCACGCCGGCGCGATCGTGTCGGGCGGCAAGGGCGACGCCGAGAGCAAGATCGCGGCGATGGAAGCGGCCGGGATCAAGGTCGCGGCCTCGCCCAGCGAGCTCGGCTCGACGCTGCTCGAAGTACTCAACGGCTAAGCTAAGCCGCTTCGTTCGAGGCGGTGCATGACAACGGACGGGCGCTTGTAACTGGGGCCACCCGCGCTCGTCCGCTCGCCGCCTCTCAGGTGGCCGGCCCTACCCTTCCCCTTCGCGGGCGGGACATGAGGTGTGTGATGGGCTTCGAAGGTCAGGATTTCAGCGACGTCGCCGGTGGCGTAAGCCCCGCGTTCATCGACACGCTCTACGCCCGCTACAAAGCCGCACCCGACAGCGTCGAGCCGGGCTGGCGCACCTTCTTCGAGGGGCTGGAGGGTGCTGGCAGCACCCCGTCTTGGACCAACGAGCGCTGGCCGCTCACCACCACCGACGACCTGACCGCCGCGCTCGACCCGACGCAGATGGAGCCCGCGCCCAAGCCCGTGAAGGGCGGCGCGAAGCCAGCTGCCGCCGCGGCCCCCGCCCCGTCGAAGGACGACATCATCCGCGCCGCGGGCGACGCGATCCGCGTGCAGATGCTGGTGCGCACCTACCGCGTGCGCGGCCACTTGGCGGCCAACCTCGACCCGCTGGGCCTGTCGGGCCTGCGCGAACTGCCCGAGGACCTGAAGACTGAATATTACGGCTTCACCGATAACGACATCGATCGGCCCGTCTACCTGGGCGGTACGCTGGGGCTCGAGTGGGCGACGGTGCGCGAGGTCGTCGACACGCTGCGCGCGAATTACTGCGGCAACGTCGGCCTCGAATATATGCACATTGCCGACGTCGAGGAGCGCCGCTTCCTCCAGGATCGCATGGAGGGCAAGGACAAGGCAATCGAGTTCACCTCGCAGGGCAAGAAGGCGATCCTCAACAAGGTAATCGAGGCCGAGCAGTGGGAAAAATTCCTCGGCCGCAAATACGTGGGCACCAAGCGCTTCGGGCTCGACGGCGGTGAGAGCATGATCCCCGCGCTCGAGAGCCTGATCAAGTACGGCGGCGCCGCCGGCGTCAACGAGATCGTGTTCGGCATGGCGCACCGCGGGCGGCTCAACGTGCTCGCCAACGTGATGGGCAAGCCGCTGCGCGTGATCTTCCACGAGTTCGCGGGTGGCAGCGCCAACCCCGACGACATCGGCGGTTCGGGTGACGTGAAATATCACCTCGGCACCTCGACCGATCGAGAGTTCGACGGTCACAAGGTGCACATGAGCCTGGTCGCCAACCCCTCGCACCTGGAGGCGGCCGACCCGGTCGTGCTCGGCAAGGTGCGCGCGATCCAGACGATCGCGGGCGACTTGACCGATCATTGCAAGTCGCTGCCCGTGCTGATCCACGGCGACGCCGCCTTCGCCGGACAGGGCATCGTTTGGGAGTGCTTCGGCTTCTCGGGCATTCGCGGCTACAACACCGGCGGTTGCGTCCACTTCGTCATCAACAACCAGATCGGCTTCACGACCAGCCCGCAGTTCGCGCGCTCCTCGCCCTATCCGTCGGACGTCGCGAAGGGCGTTCAGGCGCCGATCTTCCACGTCAACGGCGACGATCCCGAGGCGGTCACCTTTGCCACCAAGATGGCGATCGAGTATCGGCAGAAGTTCCACCGCGACGTCGTGATCGACATGTGGTGCTATCGCCGCTTCGGCCACAACGAGGGCGACGAGCCGGGCTTCACCCAGCCGATCATGTACAAGGCGATCCGCAGCCACCCGGGTGTCAGCGACATTTACGCCCGCCGACTGGTGCAGGAAGGCGTGGTCGATCAGGCCTGGGTGGACGATAACGTCAAGCAGTTCACCACGCTGCTCGAAGGCGAGTTCGAGGCGGGTGCGGCGTACAAGCCCAACAAGGCAGACTGGTTCGCGGGTCGCTGGTCGGGGCTCCACGCACCCGCCGACGCCGACAGCCAGCGCCGCAGCGTCGATACCGGCATCGAGCCGAAGCTGTTTGACGCGATCGGCCGGCTGCTGACGACGATCCCCGAGACGATCTCGGTGCACAAGACGCTGTCGCGCGTGCTCGATGCCAAGCGCGAGATGTTCCGCTCGGGCGCGAACTTCGACTGGGCGACCGGTGAGGCGTTGGCGTTCGGATCGCTCCTGTCGGAAGGGTACGGCGTCCGCCTGTCGGGACAGGACTCGGGCCGCGGCACCTTCTCGCAGCGCCACGCCGTCTGGGTCGACCAGAACGACGAGCACAAGCACGTGCCGCTGTGGAACGTCGAGCACGGCAGCTTCGAGGTGCTGGACAGCCCATTGTCCGAGTACGGCGTGCTGGGGTTCGAGTACGGCTACGCGCTCGCCGACCCGAAGACGCTGGTGCTATGGGAGGCGCAGTTCGGCGACTTCGTCAACGGCGCGCAGATCATGATCGACCAGTTCATCACCTCGGGCGAGGCCAAGTGGCTGCGCGCCAACGGCTTGGTGATGCTGCTGCCGCACGGCTACGAGGGCCAGGGTCCCGAGCACAGCTCGGCGCGACCCGAGCGATTCCTGCAGGCGTGCGCGGGCGACAACATCCAGGTAGCGAACTGCACCACCCCGGCGAACTATTTCCACCTGCTGCGCCGGCAAATGCACCGCAATTTCCGCAAGCCGCTGGTCGTCTTCACGCCCAAGTCGCTGCTGCGCCACAAGCTGGCGGTGTCGAGCGCGGCCGATTTCCAGCGCGACACGCGTTTCCGCCGCGTGCTGTCCGACCCCTCGGCACCCGCGGACGCGGAGACCAAGCGGCTGGTGCTGTGCACCGGCAAGGTGTCGTACGACCTGATGGAAGCGCGCGACGCGGCGGGCGACGAGCACACGCAGATCGTGCGCGTCGAGCAGCTCTACCCCTTCCCTACGCAATCGCTGGTCGAGCGGATCGCGCGGATGCCGAACCTCGAAGAGGTGATCTGGGCGCAGGAAGAGCCGCGCAACAACGGCTACTGGTTCTTCGTCGAGCCGTTCATCGAGGAATTGCTCGGGCTGGCGAACTCTTCCGTCAAGCGTCCGCGCTACGCCGGTCGTGCCGCCGCCGCCTCGCCCGCGACCGGCCTAATGAAACGCCACCAGGCCGAGCAGGGCGCGCTGATCGCCGACGCGCTGGGTCACAGCGTGCGCGAGGAAATCCGCCGGACGCGCGAGGCCGATACCACCAAGAAGGCCGGCACGGCCGGCGCCTGACCCTTCGCTCAACACAGGAATAGATCATGGCAACCGAAATTCTGGTGCCCACGCTGGGCGAATCGATCACCGAGGCCACCGTCGGCGAGTGGCTGAAGCAGCCGGGCGACAAGGTCGCCGCGGACGAGCCGATCGCGAGCCTCGAGACCGACAAGGTCTCGGTCGAGGTCCCCTCGCCTGTCGCGGGCGTGATGGGGGAGCACGCGGTCAAGGTCGGCGACACGGTCGAGGTCGGCGCGCTGCTCGCGACCGTCGATGCGGGCGGCAGCGCCCCTGCGCAGTCCAGCGCGCCGCAGCCGGCCGCGACGCAGGCTCCCGCCGCGAGCGCGGGTGAAGGCGATCAGGGCGGCGCTGCACCGACCGCCGGGGGCTACGGCAATCACGGCGCCACGCCGGTGGCAGGCGAAGGACCCGCGGCACTCTCTCCCTCCGTGCGCCGCGCGGTGCTCGAGCACGGCGTCGACCCGGCGACGATCAAGGGCACCGGCAAGGACGGCCGCCTGACGAAGGAAGACGTCGCCGCCGCAGCCTCGTCCAAGCCCGCGGCTGCACCTGCCGCCGGCACGTCGAACGCTGGCGCTGCCACCGCCGGCCGCGCGGACGCGGGCTCGGCGCCCGCGCGCCGCGAAGAGCGGGTGAAGATGACCCGCTTGCGCCAGACGATCGCCAAGCGCCTGAAGGAAGCGCAGAATACCGCCGCCATGCTGACGACGTTCAACGACGTCGACATGACCGCGGTGATCGAGGCACGCGCCAAGTACAAGGATCTGTTCGAGAAGAAGCACGGCGTCCGCCTCGGCTTCATGGGCTTCTTCGTGAAGGCCGCGACGATGGCGTTGAAGGACATCCCCAGCGTCAACGCGTCGATCGAGGGTGACGAGATCGTCTACCACGACTACGCCGACATTTCGGTCGCGGTGTCGTCGCCGGGCGGGCTCGTCGTGCCCGTCATTCGCGACGCGCGGGACCTCTCGGTCGCGGGTATCGAGAAGACGATCGGCGACTTCGGTCGGCGCGCCAAGGACGGCACGCTCAAGATGGACGAGATGCGCGGCGGCACGTTCACGATCTCGAACGGCGGTGTATTCGGTTCGCTGATGTCGACCCCGATCATCAACCCGCCGCAGTCGGCGGTGCTGGGCCTGCACCGGATCGAGGATCGCCCGGTGGTCGTGAACGGTCAGGTCGTCGTGCGCCCGATGATGTACCTGGCGCTCTCCTACGACCACCGCCTCATCGACGGTCGCGAGGCGGTGACCTTCCTCGTCGCACTGAAGAACGCGATCGAGGATCCGACTCGCATCCTGATCGACCTGTAACCACATCTATTGCGTCATCCCGGCGCGAGCCGGGGTCTCGTGCCGCGCGGAGCATCGCTTCCGGTGCACGAGACGCCAGCCCAACGCTGGCCCGACGACCGGGAGAAAGACGATGGCTGAATACGATTACGACGTGCTGGTGATCGGCGCCGGCCCCGGTGGCTACGTCGCCGCGATCCGTGCCGCGCAGCTCGGGCTGAAGACCGCGTGCGCGGAGAGCCGCGAGACGCTGGGCGGCACCTGCCTCAACGTCGGCTGCATTCCGTCCAAGGCACTGCTCCACGCGTCGGAATATTTCGACGCCGCCGCGAACGGCGCGATGGCGAAGATGGGTATCAAGGTAACGCCCGAGCTCGATCTCGACACGATGCATGGCCAGCGCCGCGACGCGGTCAAGCAGCTGACCGGCGGTATCGAGTTCCTGTTCAAGAAGAACAAGGTGACGTGGCTGAAGGGCCGCGCCGCGTTCGAGGACGCGCACACCATCACCGTCGCCGACCAGAAGGTGACCGCGAAGAACATCGTCATCGCGACCGGCTCAACCGTCACCCCACTGCCGGGTGTCGAGATCGACCAGAAGGTAATCGTGGATTCGACCGGCGCGCTCGAGCTGCCCAAGGTCCCCGAGCACATGGTGGTGATCGGCGGCGGCGTGATCGGGCTCGAACTCGGCAGCGTATGGCGCCGCCTGGGCGCCAGGGTGACCTGCGTCGAGTTCCTCGACCAGATCCTGCCCGGCTTCGACGGCGACATCCGCAAGGATTCGAACAAGATCTTCAAGAAGCAGGGCATCGAGTTCAAGCTCGGAACCAAGGTGACCGGCATCACCTCGGACGGCACGACCGCGACGCTGGCGCTGGAGCCCGCCGCGGGTGGCGAGGCGACGACGCTGACCGCGGACTGCGTGCT
>NZ_JBELMJ010000007.1:0-108865 GCF_042095875.1 Sphingomonas sp. | reverse complement strand
CGAGGACGTGGTGGCGGAAGCGGATATGTTCGGTGGCGTAGTGGCGGCGGAGTGACAACTGTGGCTCATCTTGAAGATGTTTTCGATTGTCAGGCGTTCCTACTTACACCTTTGTTACACCTGATAAGTATGATGATATCAAAGTTTCTGTTCGCACCAAAGGAAGATGCCTTGTTCTTGAAGGGCCTTCAGGCATAGGAAAAACTACAACGATAACGAAGCTGCTCGAAGAACTTCAGGGAGATGTTTTTCCAACGGTTTTGAGTGCGCGGCGGCCTGCTGACCTAGAATACATTGAAGGCCTTCCCACAATTAAGGGAGCAGGAGTCGTTATCGTTGATGATTTTCACCGCTTGAATGATGATGCAAAGCAGTCATTATCTGACTACATGAAGGTGCTAGCAGATACTGAAGACAGAGATACTAAGCTGATACTTGTCGGAATCAACAAGTCGGGACAGCAACTTATTAGTTTTGGATCAGATGTTGGACTCAGAATTGACATTTTTCGTTTAGAAGCAAATTCCCCAGCGAAAATTCTCGAGCTTATCGCCAAGGGCGAAAGTGCGCTTAATATTGGCATCGAGCATAAGCGAGACATCGCCGAACGGGCTGGCGGCAGTTTCCAGATTGCACAACTGTTATGCCATAAACTATGCGCGTCAGCCGGAGTGTTAGAAACACCGAGTGACACAGTCCGCATTACACGTTCAGTTGATGCTGTCATCGAAGACACAATGACGGAGCTTTCGCGTCAATTTCAGCAGTCGTCTGTGCTATTTGCTAGAGGTCCAAAGATAAAGCGGGCAGGACGAGCACCTTATCTACATTTGCTACGCTGGCTCTCAGAGACTGAAGACGGAGCTCTAGATATCAGAGATGCGATGAACTCACACCAAGATTTAAAAGGAAGCGTTGGGCAAATCCTAGATAAGGAGTTTTTAAAACGCCATTTGGAGGATCTGGATAAAAAGGTAAATATAAGCTCAACTATATTCTTTGATCAGAGTTCTGGAATCATTGGAGCAGAAGATCCGAAGTACCTCTTCTTTCTCCGAAATCTCGTATGGAGAGCATTTGGACGCAAGTGCGGCTTTGCAGGAGATTATTTCCCGGGGCGCTATGACATAGCGCTTTCGTTTGCTGGATCTGAGCGCCCAGTAGCGAAGCGGCTTTACGAGACCCTTGTCGAGCATGATATACAGGTATTTCATGACTTTGCGGAGCAGCATAAAATTGCCGGTGCAAATGTTGAGGACTACTTAGCGCCTATATATAGGTCCGAGGCACAATATGTCGTTGCTTTACTTAGTCCGGAATATCCAAATAGAATTTGGACTAAAGTAGAGTCGGACCATTTTAAAGACCGTTTTGGAGATGGCTCCGTCATCGGTATACGGTATACAAACACGCGCCCTGGCTACTTCTCCGACGACGCGAGGTATGGAGGCATTGGATTTGATCCCGCTGGCGATGTCGATGAGCAAGTACATCAGATCTGCGACATACTGATCAAGAAGCTGTCTGACGAACGGGATCGAGCCTATCGTGCTTCAGCGGAAGAAGCATCTAATGATAACTACGACGAGTTAAAGTTAGATAGCTAACCTTACACTCGTATTATCATCTTCGCATACCTCCTAGAGCCCCCCCCTTCCCACACGAAGCACACAAACAGCCGCTCGCCAACCCGCCCCCCCACCTCCCCGCACCTGCAATGCAACCCGCGCGCCGCGCCGCGCGTCTGCCCCTCTCGGACCAACGGAGGATCGGTGGCGGGTCGGGTGAAGCGTAAGGCGGGGCTGGCGGAGGCGGAGGCGCTGGTCGCACGCGCGGCGCCGCCGCCCGTCTGCGCGCTGTGCGGCCGGCCGCTGGGCGTGAAGGTCGAGTGGCACCACGTCGTCCCCAAGAGCGAGGGCGGCACGCATACCGAGCCGGTGCACCCGATCTGCCACCGCGCGATCCACGCCGCCGCGGACAACCGCGCGCTGGCGGTCGCGGGGACGCTTGACGCGGTGCGCGAACTGCCGGTCATGCAGCGCTTCCTGCGCTGGATCGCGGACAAGCCGCCCGACTTCCACGCGCCGACCAGGCGCGCGCGCTGACTAACCGAGCAGCGGCGATCGCGCGCACTGTCCCGAGTCGCGGTGGTCGCGCGGCGATCCGGGGCAGCAAGGCAGAAGATGGCGGGCTACGGCGGCTTTGTGGCGGCTGCGCCACCCTACGGCGGCTTTGTGGCGGCGGCGTTCATCGTCGCGAAAGAAAGCGTGTCGTTCCAGTCACAGTCGCGATTTACTGCTCTGTTCCGCGACGATTAGCGCAACCCTGTTCATTTCCGCCGGTTACGTGGGCCTCGGGTTCGCCGCGTCGCGCGGTTGACCGCGATAAACATATAAAACTAACCGAGGTTCATCATGCGTAAGCTCGTTCTAGCGACGGCGGTTGCCGTCTCCGCGCTCGCCGCCGCTCCCGCCTTCGCGCAGGACGCGTCCTACCCGTCGACCACCGACACCAGCTACGGTCAGACGACCACCGATACGGCGACCGCGCCCGACGGCACCAAGGCGTTCGGCATCGACCCGTATTTCGCGATCCGCGGCGGCTGGGAGCAGTTCGACAGCGAGTCGAACAAGGCCGGCATCCCGCAGGTCGACCGCCGCAACAAGCTGAACGGTTCGCTGGTCGAGGGCCTGGTCGGCTTCAACGTGCCGCTGAACGCCTTCTTCGTCGGTGCCGAGGGCAACGTCGCCAAGGGCGTGTCGGGCGACATCGACTGGGAATACGGCGCCGCGGGCCGCTTCGGCTTCCGCGCGGGTGAGAGCGGCCTGTTCTACGGCAAGGTCGGCTACCAGTGGGTCAATTTCGACAAGCGCGTGAACACCAATCGCGACTATGACGACGTTACCTACGGCGTCGGCTTCGAGGTCGGCCCGAAGGACATCGGCCTGGGCGGCGTAACCGGCAACGCGGGCTTCCGCCTGCGCGGCGAAGTGTCGTCGTTCGGCTGGGTCCACAGCTTCCGTCCGACGCTGGGCATCGTGACCCACTTCTGATCGGTTGATCAAACCGCCGCGCCAGTTGCGTAGCGCGCGGCACGCGAGGGGAGCGGGACCAGCAGGGTTCCGCTCCCCTCCTCGCGTTCGGGGCCGAGGCGCGTGCGCAGTTACCCCGCACGACGAGCGACGGGCTCAGGCGCGCGGCAGCCAGTCGGCGAGGATCGCGTTGACCGCCTCGGGCGTCTCCTGCTGCACCCAGTGCGACACGCCCGGCAGCCGCCGGATCGTCAGGTCGCGCACGAACCGCTCGGTGCCATTGAGCGTCTCCAGCCCGAGCGCTGTGTCCTCCTCGCCCCAGACGATCAGCGTCGGCACCTCGACCCTGCCGCCGTTCGACAGCTTCATGCGGTCGCGGTGGCGCGCGGCGGCGCGATACCAGTTGATCATCGCGGTTGCCGCGCCGGGAGCTTGCGCCGCCGCGGCGTAGACGTCGAGCACGTCGTCGGGGAAGCGTGACTTGTCGACCGCCATACCGCGAAACGCGTGGCGCACCGCGGCGGCATCCCGCGCGGTCATCGCCGCCTCGGGCAGCCACGGCAGCTGGAACGCCGCCATGTACCAGCTGCGCCGCCGCTGCGGCCAGTGTTTCAGCGCCTCGGCGAAGCAGACCGGGTGCGGCAGGTTCATCACCACCAGTCGCTCCACGGCACGCACCCGGTTGATCGCGAACATCCACGCGATCGCCCCGCCCCAATCGTGCGCCACCAGCGTCAGCTTGGCCGCCCCGCTCGCGTCGAACAGCGCGGCAGCGTCGGCGACGATGCGGTCGGCGCTGTATTGCTCGATGCCGACCGGCCGCGACGAGGCCCCATAACCGCGCTGGTTGGGCGCCCAGACGCGGTAGCCCATGTCGGCGAGCAGCGGCATCTGGTGGCGCCACGAGAAGTTGAGCTCGGGAAAGCCGTGGAGGCACAGCGCCAGGTGATCGCCCGCCCCGGCCTCGGCCACCTCGAACGTCAGGCCGCCCACCGCGACCGCGCGCACCGCGATCCCGCTGTCTGCGGGCGGCGACCAGGCGGGGGTCACGCCCGGCGGCTGAGCTGGAAGGTCGGGGTCACCCCGCAGAAGTTCGGAATATCGGCGTTGACCTCGGCCGAGCGCGGGTTCGCCAGCGCCTGCTGGAACGCCTCCATCGACGCGAACTCGACCTGCGCGATGGTCGAGAAGGCCGGCTCGCCCGACAGGCCGGCGAGCGCGTGGTAGACGGTCGTGCCCGTCACCGCGTCGCCCCAGATCTCCTTCACCAGCGGCATGTGGTGGCTGGCGTAATAGCCCTCGTCGAACGGCTTGTCGGCGTCATAAGGGTAGACGACGGTCATGGTTACCACGGGCGCGCTCCTCTGCCTGACCGATCATCTACGCAGGTCGCGCCGTGATGGGTCCGGGCGTTGTCGTAACCGTTGTGGGGCGCGAGCGGCAAGCGAGCGCGAACGGGCCATGAGGTTAGCCGGCTCAGGTCATCCCGGATTAGATCCGGGATTCCGGCTTTCCATGCCTCGGCACAAGGAAGCGGGACCTCAAATCAAGTCCGAGGTGACGTTCAAGGCGGATTGTCCTAGCCGCGGCGGCGGCGCTTGGCCGGCGGGACCTGTTCCTGCAACGCGGCGAGCAGCGCGGCGGCGGCGGCGGTCTCCGCCTCCTGCTTGCTGGTCCCCGTCGCGCTCGTGTCGTCCTTGCCGACCGCGACGCGAACGGTGAAGCGCGGCGCGTGGCCGGGGCCGGAGCGATCGGTCACCTCGTATGCCGGGGTTGCGCGGCGATTGGCGGCGGCCCATTCCTGGAGCGCGGACTTGGGATGCTGCGGCGCGGCGGCGCCGGCGTGGAGGCGATCGGCCCACAGCCGGCGGACGACGTCGCGCGCCGCGTCCAGCCCACGCTCGCGGTAGAGCGCGCCGAGCAGCGCCTCCATCACGTCGCCCAGCACATTGTCGCTGCCCGCCGCGCCGTCGTCGCGCGCCTGCTTGCCGAGCCGCAGGTAGGGCGCGACGCCCAGGTCACGGATCACCGCCGCGCAGACCGAACCGGTGACGAGCGCGTTGAACCGCTTCGACAGATTGCCCTCGGGCTCGTCCGGGAACGTCTCGTACAACCACTCCGCCATGACGAGGCCCAGCACGCGGTCGCCGAGGAACTCCTGCCGCTCGTAACTGTCGCCGGCGTGGCTCGAGTGCGTCAGCGCGCGCTGGTACGGGGCGATGTCGCGCGGGCGATAGCCGAGCCGCGCCTCGATCCAGCCGGCGAGATCGCTCAAAAGCCCTCCCCGATGCGGCTCCACCGCGCCGCCGACACCCAGGTCCACGGCTTCAGCCACTCGGCCGATCCGTCGGTCGACCAGAAGTTGACGATCGCCTTGCCCTCGATCCGCTCCATCGGAATGTAGCCCATCCCCTCGGGCGGGGCGAAGCGGCTGTCGGCGCTGTCGTCGCGGTTGTCGCCCATCAGGAACACGTTGCCGGCCGGCACGCGGTACACCGGCGTGTCGTCGGCGATCGCGATATATTCCTGGTCGAGCACGCGGTAGCTTCGGCCGCCGGGCAGCGTCTCGCGGAACTGCGGGTAGCGGCAGATCGGCTGGTTGTCCGCGCTCACGTCCTGGAACTGCGTGCCGCACTTGTCCTCGGTGAAATTGGGCGTGATCGGCACGATGAAGTCGGCGACGCGCTGTTTCGGGATCGCGCGGCCGTTCAGGAACAATTGCCCGCGGCGCATCTGGATCGTGTCGCCGGGCAGGCCGATCACGCGCTTGATCACGTCGTGGTCGTCAGGCTCCATGCTGCGGAACACCACCGTGTCGCCGCGCGCCGGGTCGGAGGCGAAGATGCGCCCCGGGATCAGCGGCAAGCCGAACGGCAGCGACCAGCGCGAGTAGCCGTAGTTCCACTTCGACACGAACAGGTAATCACCGATCAACAGACGTGGCAGCATCGACTCCGACGGGATCGAGAAGGGCGCGAAGATGAACGAGCGCAGGATGAAGACGAACAAGGCGAGCTTGAGCAGGAAGCGAAGCGTTTCGTTGGTCTCGGACGCTGCGGTCTTGCCCGCGGTGGTGCTGGTGGCCATGAGCGTCCGGTCGCGCAAGCGGCGGTGCGCGTCAAGCGGCGGTTTCAGGACAGCTGTTCCGGGCTTCGGACCCTTGGCGCGGCTCGCCCGTTCGGGCGCACGACGGATGATCGAAGTGGGATGAGAGACAATGGCTGACTGGTCAACGATCGAGGCACTGCCGCAGGAACGACTGGAGGCGCTGTTCGCCGCCGATCCGGAGCGGCTGAAGCGGCTGACGCTCGACGTCGCGGGCATCCACTTCGACTGGGCGAAGACGCACCTGACGCCTGACATGATCGCGGCGTTCGAGCAACTCGCCAAGGAGTGCGACCTGGCGGGCAAGCGCGAGGCGATGTTCTCGGGTCAGCACGTCAACGTGACCGAGGACCGCCCGGTCGAACACACCGCCGAGCGCGGCGAGGGCAATCCGGACTCGGTCGCGCGCGCCGGCGCCTATCACGCGCGGATGCGCGCGCTGATCGACGCGATCGAGGCAGAGGCGTTCGGCGCGGTCAATCATATCCTGCACGTGGGCATTGGCGGATCGGCGCTGGGGCCGCACCTCTTGGTCGACGCGCTCGGGCGCGACAGCGACCGCTACGACGTGGCGATCGTCTCCAACGTCGACGGCATGGCGCTGGACGACGTATTCGACCGCTTCGACCCCGCCACCACCTTGCTGGTCGTCGCGTCCAAGACCTTCACCACCACCGAGACGATGATGAACGCGGAAAGCGTCATCGCCTGGATGGAGGGTGCGGGCGTCAAGGACCCGTACGGCCGCGTCGTCGCGGTCACCGCCTCCCCCGACAAGGCGATCGAGTGGGGCGTCGACGAGACGCGCGTCGTGCCGTTCAGCGAGGGCGTCGGCGGGCGCTACTCGCTATGGTCGTCAATCGGCTTCCCCGCCGCGATCAAGCTCGGCTGGGACCAGTTCGAGGAGCTGCTGGAGGGCGCGGCCGAGATGGACCGGCACTTCCGCCTGTCCGCGCTGCACGAGAACGCGCCCGCGCTCGCCGCCTTCGCCGACCTCTATTACACGCAGGTGCGCCACGCCGAGACGCGCGCGCCCTTCGCCTACGACGAGCGGCTGCGGCTGTTGCCGAGCTATCTCCAGCAGCTGGAGATGGAGTCGAACGGCAAGGGCGTGACCGTCGACGGCGAGCCGGTCGGGCGCCCGACCGCGCCGATCACCTGGGGCGGCGTCGGGACGGACGCGCAGCACGCGGTGTTCCAGTTGCTCCACCAGGGCACGCATCTGGTGCCGGTCGAGTTCCTGGCGGTGATCGAGGCGGGCGACACGTTGCCCGAGGATCACCACAAGAATTTGCTGCTCAACGCCTTCGCACAGGGTGCCGCGCTGATGAAGGGGCGCGCCAACCCCGACGATCCCGCGCGCGCCTATCCAGGCGACCGGCCGTCGTCGACCTTGCTGCTCGACCAGCTCGACGCGCGGACGCTCGGCTCGCTGATCGCCTTCTACGAGCACCGTGTGTTCGTGAACGGCGTGCTGCTGGGCATCAACTCGTTCGACCAGTTCGGCGTCGAGCTGGGCAAGGAGATGGCCAAGGAAGCGGCGAAGGGCGGCGGTGACTTCGACCCCTCGACCAACGACCTGATCGCGCGCGCGTTCGGCGACGACGAGAGCGACGAAGAACGGGCATGATCGTCGCGCTCGCCGTAGCGGCCGCGAGCGTGCCGAGCGTTGCCGAGATGCGGTGGCAGCGCCGCGTGCTTGTGGTCGCCGCGCCGGCGGCGGGCGACCAGGCGCTGGCGGCGCAGCGCGAGGCGCTGCTCGGCTGGCGACAGGGTGCGCGCGACCGCGACGTACAGGTGGTTGAGCTGATCGGCGATCGTGTGACGGGCGCACGCGACACGGCGGCGGCGTTGCGCGCGCGGTTACGCCTGCCGCTCGACCGGTTCGCGCTGGCCCTGATCGGCAAGGACGGCCACGTCGCGCTGCGCTCGGGCGAGCCGGTGTCGGCCGAGGCACTGCAAGATCGGATCGACGCGATGCCGATGCGGCGCGCGGGGCAGCGCTGATTGCGACGCCGCCGCCAAATCGCTATGTGTACGTCTTGACGGAGCAATACACATGCGCACCAACATCGAGATCGACGACGCGTTGATGGCCGAGGCGATGGAAGCGCTCGGCGTGACCACCAAGCGCGAGGCCGTCGACAAGGCGCTGCGGCGGATCGTCCGATCCACGCGCCAGTTGAAGGCACTCGACGCGCTGCGTGGCAGCGGCTGGGATGGTGATCTCGACGCGATGCGGACCGACAAGCCTCTACCCAGCCACGGATGATCCTGCCCGACTCGAGCGTGTGGATCGACCTGCTGGCGGCGCGCGACACGGCGCAGGCCAATCTCCTGCGGCAGTTGCTCAACGAGAATTTCGTTGTCGGGGTGGGCGACCTGATCCTGACGGAGGTGCTTCAGGGCACGCGCGGCGAGCGGCATTATCAGGAAACGCTGGCGGTGCTGTCGTCGTTCGAGCAGGTCACGATCGTCGGCAGGAACGTCGCCATCGCTGCTGCGCGCAACTATCGACACCTGCGTTCGCTCGGCATCACCGTACGCAAGACGATCGACACGCTGATCGCGACGCGCTGCATCCTCGACGCGATCCCGCTGCTATACAGCGACCGCGATTACGACCCGTTCGTCCAACACCTGGGCCTGCGCTCGGCGATGGACCTCGACCCCGGAGTGAATTGATGGCCGACTACGATTACGACCTGTTCGTCATTGGCGCGGGCTCGGGCGGCACGCGCGCGGCGCGGGTGTCGGCGGCGCACGGGGCGAAGGTGGCGGTGGCGGAGGAGTACCGCGTCGGCGGCACCTGCGTGATCCGCGGCTGCGTGCCCAAGAAGCTGCTCGTCTACGGCGCGCATTTCGCCGAGGACCTGAAGGATGCCAAGCGGTTCGGCTGGCAGGTGCCCGACCAGTGCGCGTTCGACTGGAAGACGCTGACCTCGAACGTGTTCGAGGAGGTCGACCGGATCAACC
This sequence comes from Sphingomonas sp., assembly GCF_042095875.1. GTDB lineage: Bacteria > Pseudomonadota > Alphaproteobacteria > Sphingomonadales > Sphingomonadaceae > Sphingomonas. The sequence continues at coordinate 99,752 of NZ_JBELMJ010000007.1, read as the reverse complement.
GCGCCTATACCACGACGATCGAGAACAGCGGCGGCGAGATCATCCACCAGCGCGCGACCATCTCCGGCCCGAACGAGGTGACGCTCGCCGACGGGACGAAGAAGACCGCCAAGACGATCCTGGTCGCGGTCGGCGCGCACCCGATGGTGCCCGAGTGCCCGGGGTACGAACATGGCATCACCTCCAACGAGGCGTTCCACCTGGACGAAGTGCCGCGCCGCATCCTGATCGCGGGCGCGGGCTATATCGCCAATGAATTCGCCGGCATCTTCCATCAACTCGGCGCGCACGTCATCCTGATGAACCGCAGCAAGGAGATCCTGCGCGGCTACGACCTGCAGATCCGCGACCGGTTGCTCCAGATCAGCATGATGAAGGGGCTGGAGTTCCGCTTCGACGCGACGTTCCAGGGTATCGAGAAGAACGACGACGGCTGCCTGACGGTCAGCATGGCAAACCACGAGCCCGCCACCGTCGACGTGGTGATGTTCGCGACCGGGCGCCTGCCCAACACGCGCGGGCTCGGGCTGGAGAGTGCGGGGGTCGAGGTCGACGAGCTGGGCGCGATCAAGGTCGACGCGGACAACCGCTCGACCTGTCCGTCGATCTACGCGGTCGGCGACGTGACCAACCGTATCCAGCTGACCCCGATCGCGATCCGCGAGGGGCAGGCGTTCGCCGACAATCTGTACGGCGGCAAGTCGACGCGGGTCGACTACGACTGCGTGCCGTCCGCGGTGTTCAGCCACCCGCCGATCGGCGCGGTCGGGATGACCGAGGCGGAGGCACGGCAGAAGCTGGGCTCGGTGCGGGTCTATTCCTCCGACTTCCGCCCGATGAAGAACGTGCTCGCCAACCGCGACGAGCGCGCGCTCTACAAGATGGTGTGCGACGGCGAGACCGACCGCGTCGTCGGCATCCACATGATCGGGCCCGACTGCCCCGAGATCATCCAGGCGGCGGCGGTCGCGGTCAAGGCCGGGCTGACCAAGGCGCAGTTCGACGCCTGCGTCGCGCTCCACCCGACGATGGCAGAGGAACTGGTGCTGATGAAGTAAGGTGCGGGCGGCTCGGGATTGCGACTGCAATCCCGAGACTCGCCACGTCGGGCAGCGGGCGAGCGCAGCTCGTCCGTCCGACGGCGTGGCTAGCCGGCGAGGCTCGACCAGTCGGCCGCGCCCATCCCGCCCTATCCTCGACCGCGAGCGATCGGGCGCCGCGCGCAATCCGTCCGGCGACCGAACCAAACTTTAATCTGCATCAATTCGCCCGGTTCGAGCGTATCTTCGTCGGCTCGATGGACGGGCCGGAGATGGATCATGCTACGCAACAAGATGTTCGGCGCGCTCGCCGCCGCGACGCTGCTCGCCGGTGCCCCCGCGATCGCCAAGACCAACCCGCGCGTCGGTGGCGCGGCGATGCTGCCGACCAAGACGATCGTCGAGAATGCGTCGGCGGCAAACAACCTGACCACGCTGGTCACCGCGGTGAAGGCGGCGGACTTGGTCAGCACGCTGAGCGGCCCGGGCCCGTTCACCGTCTTCGCCCCGACCAACGCCGCCTTCGCGAAGCTGCCCGCGGGCACGCTCGACACGCTGACCCGGCCGGAGAACAAGTCGCAGCTGTCCAACATCCTGACCTACCACGTCGTGTCGGGCAAGATGACCGCGAAGGACATCGCGGCGGCGATCAAGGCGGGCGGCGGCACCGCCACGCTGACCACGGTGCAGGGCGAGCCGCTGACTGCGAAGATGACGGGCGGCCGCCTGGTGCTGACCGACGCGAAGGGCGGCACGTCGATGGTGTCGACCAAGGACGTGATGCAGTCGAACGGCGTCGTTCACGTCATCGACACGGTGCTGATGCCGTGAGCCGGCACGCGGGCGGGAGCGGTCGCTCCCGCCCGCTCGCCTATGCCGCGACCGACCCGCGGTCGCGCGCGATGACCGCGAGCGTCAGGCGCGAGATGCAGACGAGCTTGCCCGCCTCGTCCTCGATCCGGATCGACCAGATCTGCGTGATGCGCCCGCGCGATTCCGGCCGTGCGGTGGCGTAGACGTAACCCTCGCCCGCCGGGCGCACGTGATTGGCGTTGATCTCCAGCCCGACCGCGCCGAACCGCGCCGGATCGACCGTCATCGCCCCCGCGATCGAGCCGATCGTCTCCGCCAAGACCACCGACGCGCCGCCGTGAAGCCGGCCGTAAGGCTGCTTGGTGCGATCGTTGACCGGCATCTTCGCACGAAGCCAGTCGTCGCCGACCTCGACGAACTCGATGCCGAGATAGCCCGGCATGCTGTCCGCGCCGATCGCGGTCAATTTCACCAGGTCGGGAACCCCGTCGTGCCAGATCATCGCGCATGTTCCCCTTTGTCGGTGCCGAACGGCAGGATCGTCTCGTACTGAACCAGCGGCGGCGCGCCCGCCACCTGCGCACCGCGGCGCAGCAGGAACGCGTGACGCACGATCTCCGCCTGCTGCTCCAACCCGTAGCGCGCGAGCGGCCAGCCGGGGCGGACCGTATAATCGTACCGGCAGAAGGGATGGCGCGCGAGCGGGAGGTAAACGCCGCGCTGGTGCTGCCAGACGTGGCACATCTCGTGAACGAACAACCCCTGCTCACCCAGCGACGCGTGCGCGAAATCGTCCCGCCACAGCTCGCCCCTGGGGTGGAAGTGGATCGTGCCCGCGGGCGCCATCACGGTACCCCGCGGCTGAAAGAAGATCCACTTGCGGTTCGACACCCGCACCCGCGCGTAATCCACCGCGTCGCCGTAGACCGAGCGCGCGAGGTTGATCTCGCCCTCGGTCAATGCGCGCGCGGTCGGATCGCTCATCCTCACTCCGGCCCGCTCGCCCCCGCGCTGACCACCTTGGCCTCGGCGACCGCGGTCTCGCCGTCGGCGAAGCGGAAGGTCATGGTCGCGGTCTTGCCGGGCGTGAGCGTTGCGGGCACGTCGAATAGCATCGCGTGGCGCCCGCCGGGCTCGAACGGCAGCGTCGCCCCCGCGGGCAGGTCGACGGCCGGGGTCGCGTCCATCGTCATCATGTCGCCCGCGGTCATGCGCGACAGGTGCAGCTCGACCCGCGGCACGCCCGCGACCGTGACGCCGGTCAGCTTTGTGTCCGCCCTGCCGCCGTGCAGCGTGAAATAGCCCGCCGCCGGGCGTCCCGGCACCGCGGCGAGCCGTATCCAGGCGTCGCTCGCCGCCGGCGCCTCGACCTTCGCGCACGACGCGGTCACCGCCGCCGCGGCCGCCAGCACCGCCCACATCCGCCTGTTCACGAAATTTCTCCCAGCCTGGAACAACGCAGCCGGACTAGTCGCGGCGAAATCTTGCGGCAAGGAGTGCGCCACCTATATCGCGCCCAGACATGGAGGGTTGCGCTGCCGTAACGGGGTGTAACTCTCGGTTTTTTTTCATCGTTGTAGGGGCTAGGCAAAGCACTCATGGCAAAAGTTATCGGTATCGATCTGGGCACGACCAACTCGTGCGTTTCGGTGATGGAGGGCGGCAAGCCCAAGGTGATCGAGAATGCCGAGGGCGCGCGCACCACGCCGTCGATCGTCGCCTTCGCCAAGGATGGCGAGCGGCTGGTCGGCCAGCCGGCGAAGCGCCAGGCGGTCACCAACGGCGACAACACGATCTTCGCGGTGAAGCGCCTGATCGGCCGGCGCTTCGACGATCCGGTGACCAAGAAGGACACCGAGCTCGTCCCGTATCACATCGTCAAGGGCACCAATGGCGACGCCTGGGTGCAGGCCGGCGGCAAGGATTACTCGCCGTCGCAGATCAGCGCCTTCACGCTGCAGAAGATGAAGGAAACCGCCGAGAGCTACCTCGGCGAGACGGTGACCCAGGCGGTCATCACCGTCCCCGCCTACTTCAACGACGCGCAGCGCCAGGCGACCAAGGATGCCGGCCAGATCGCAGGGTTGGAAGTGCTGCGCATCATCAACGAGCCGACCGCGGCGGCGCTGGCCTATGGCCTCGAGAAGCAGGACGGCAAGACGATCGCGGTCTATGACCTGGGCGGCGGCACGTTCGACGTCTCGATCCTCGAGATCGGCGACGGCGTGTTCGAGGTGAAGGCGACCAACGGCGACACCTTCCTGGGCGGTGAGGATTTCGACAACAAGATCGTCGATTTCCTGGCGCAGGGCTTCCAGAAGGACGAGGGCATCGACCTCACCAAGGACAAGCTCGCGCTGCAGCGCCTGAAGGAAGCCGCGGAGAAGGCGAAGATCGAGCTCAGCTCGGCGCAGTCGACCGAGGTCAACCTGCCCTTCATCACCGCCGACCAGAACGGCCCGAAGCACCTGGTCAAGACGATCAGCCGCGCCGACCTGGAGCGTCTGGTCGAGGACCTGATCAAGCGCACGCTGGAGCCGTGCAAGAAGGCGCTGGCGGACGCGGGCGTCAAGGCGGACGACATCAGCGAAGTGGTGCTGGTCGGCGGCATGACCCGCATGCCGCGCGTGCGCGAGGTGGTGAAGAACTTCTTCGGCAAGGACCCGCACACCGGCGTCAACCCGGACGAGGTCGTCGCGATGGGCGCCGCGATCCAGGCGGGCGTGCTGCAGGGTGACGTCAAGGACGTGCTGCTGCTCGACGTGACGCCGCTGTCGCTCGGCATCGAGACGCTGGGCGGCGTGTTCACGCGCATGATCGACCGCAACACGACGATCCCGACCAAGAAGTCGCAGACCTACTCCACCGCGGACGACAATCAGCAGGCGGTCACCATCCGCGTGTTCCAGGGCGAGCGCGAGATGGCGGCGGACAACAAGCTGCTGGGCCAGTTCGACCTGGTCGGCATCCCGTCGGCGCCGCGCGGCGTGCCGCAGATCGAGGTCACGTTCGACATCGACGCCAACGGCATCGTCAACGTCAGTGCGAAGGACAAGGGCACCGGCAAGGAGCAGCAGATCCGCATCCAGGCATCGGGCGGCCTGTCCGACGCCGACATCGACCAGATGGTGCGCGACGCGGAGAGCTTCGCTGAGGAGGACAAGAAGCGCCGCGCCGCTGCCGAGGCGAAGAACAACGCCGAGAGCCTGATCCACACCACCGAGCGTCAGCTCGCGGATAACGGCGACAAGGTCGACGCGTCGCTGAAGGGCGAGATCGAGGCGGCGATCGCCGAGGCCAAGACCGCGGTCGAGGGCGGCGATCCGGACCAGATGAACGAGAAGGCGCAGGCGCTCGCGCAGGTCGCGATGAAGCTCGGCCAGGCGATCTACGAGAAGCAGGCGCAAGGCGAGGCGAGCCCGGGCGGCGACGCCGACGCATCGGCCAAGAAGGACGGCGACGACGTGGTCGACGCCGAATTCTCGGAAGTCGACGACAAGTAATCCCTACCTCCCTCTCCCCGCCGGGGAGAGGGTCGGGGAGAGGGGCCGGGTTCTCGACAGAGAGACAGGCTTGTAGCCGCCCTCCCCTCTCCCAACCCTCTCCCCGGCGGGGAGAGGGCTAAATGAGGCCGGCATGAGCACCACGATCGACTATTACGAACTGCTCGAATGCGAGCGCACCGCGGACGCCGGCACGATCAAGTCGTCGTACCGCAAGCTCGCGATGAAGTACCATCCCGACAAGAATGCCGGCTGCAAGGATTCCGAGGCCAAGTTCAAGGCCGTCAGCGAAGCCTATGACTGCCTGAAGGACCCGCAGAAGCGCGCGGCCTACGATCGCTTCGGCCATGCCGCGTTCCAGGGTGGCGGTGGCGGCGGCGGCGCGCAGGACTTCGGCGGCTTCTCCGACATTTTCGAGAGCGTTTTCGGCGAGTTCATGGGCGGCCGCCAGCAGGGCGGACGCGCGCAGCAGCGCCGCGGCGCCGATCTCCGCTACGACATGGAGATCACGCTCGAGGAAGCCTATCACGGCAAGCAAAGCGATATCACCGTCGACATCTCGGTCGCGTGCGACACCTGCCACGGCTCGGGCGCGAAGCCCGGCACCCACGCGCACCAGTGCAAGACCTGCGCGGGCCACGGCAAGGTGCGCGCGCAGCAGGGTTTCTTCGTGGTCGAGCGCGCCTGCCCCGCCTGCCACGGCTCGGGCGAGGTGATCGACACGCCGTGCAGCGACTGCCGCGGCGAGGGCCGGGTCGAGCAGACCAAGACGCTGAGCGTCAACGTGCCCCCCGGCGTCGACGAGGGCACGCGCGTGCGCCTGTCTGGCGAGGGCGAGGCGGGTGCGCGCGGCGCGCCGCCGGGCGACCTCTACATCTTCCTCCACGTCAAGCGGCACAATCTGTTCGAGCGCGAGGGCACCACGCTGTTCGCGCGCGCGCCGATCAGCTTCACCACCGCGTCGCTCGGCGGCACGATGTCGATCCCCGGCCTCGACGGTCGCGCGCACGAGATCCGCATCCCCGCGGGCATCCAGTCGGGCAAGCAGCTGCGCCAGCGCGGCGCCGGCATGCCGGTCCTCCAGGGCCGCGGCCACGGCGACCTGGTGATCCAGATCGACGTGGAAACGCCGACCAAGCTGTCGACGCGCCAGCGCGAATTGCTGGAGCTGTTCCGCGAGACCGAGACGGGCGACGAATGCCCGCAGAGCCAGGGCTTCTTCTCGCGGCTCAAGAACGCGTTCGCCGGGGAGTGAGCGAGATTTCGAAAGTGGATACGGCCGCGCAGCGCTGCGGCCTCGTCGCCGTCGTCGGCGCGCCCAACGCGGGCAAGTCGACGCTGGTCAACGCGCTCGTCGGGCAGAAGGTCGCGATCGTCAGCCCCAAGGCGCAGACGACGCGCACCAAGCTGATGGGCGTGGCGATCCGCGACGAGACGCAGCTGCTGCTGGTCGACACGCCCGGCATCTTCGAGCCCAAGCGCCGCTTCGACCGCGCGATGGTCGCCGCCGCCTGGGGCGGCGCGGAGGGCGCGGACGTGATCGCGCTGGTGGTCGACGCCAAGGGCGGGCTCGGCCCCAAGGTGACCGAGATCGCCGAGGCGCTGAAAGGCCGCTCGGAGCCGATCTACCTCGTGCTCAACAAGGTCGATCTCGCCGACAAGCCCAAGCTGCTGCTCCACGCCGAGCGGTTGAACGCGATGCTGCCGTTCGCCGAAACCTTCTTCATCTCCGCGCAGACCGGCGATGGGGTGAAGGAGTTGAAGGACGCCTTCGCCGCCGCGATGCCCGCGGGGCCGTGGCATTATCCGGAGGATCAGGTCTCGGACGCGAGCGAGCGCGCGCTCGCCGCCGAGGTCACGCGCGAGCAGCTCTACCTCCAGCTCCACGCCGAGCTGCCCTACGCCAGCGTGGTCGAGACCGAGAAGTTCGAGGAACGCGCCGACGGCTCGGCCGAGATCCACCAGCAGATCCTGGTCGAGCGCGTGACGCAGCGTGCGATCGTGCTCGGCAAGGGCGGCGCACGCATCCGCGGGATCGGCGCCCGCGCCCGCGCCGAACTGGCGGTCCTGCTCGACCGCCCGGTCCACCTCTACCTCCACGTCAAGGTCAAGCCCGACTGGGACGAGGACCGCAGCGTCTACCGCGACCTGGGCCTCGACTGGGTCGACTGAGCACCCGCCACCCTCCCCGTTATCCCGGCCTCGAGCCGGAATCCCGCTACCTTCTCTACACCGGCAGACAAGCGGAACTCGGGACCGACAGCGCGCTCGCTCAACCGTGCCCCAGCACCGCCTCGACCCAAGCCGGCACCAGCACGCCCGCCGGCCCCAGCCGCGTTTCGTCGAACCAGTCGCTCCCGGCCGATCGCTCCAGGTTGAGTTCCAGCGTCCGCGCGCCGTGATGCGCCGCCAGCTGCACGAACCCCGCCGCCGGATAGACCGCACCCGACGTGCCGATCGACACGAACAGGTCGCACTGCGCGATCGCGACCTCGATCCGGTCCATCTGGTACGGCATTTCGCCGAAGAACACGATGTCAGGGCGCAGCGCATCCTCGCCGCAGTCCGGGCAGGGCGCGGCGGGCGGCAGCGCGCCCGTCCACTCGTGGCGAATGCCGCACAGGGCGCACAGGGCCGAGCGCAGCTCGCCGTGCATGTGGAGCATCCGCGTCGCGCCCGCGCGCTCGTGCAGGTCGTCGACGTTCTGCGTCACGATCAGCAGCTCGCCCGCCCAATCCGCGTCCAGCCGCGCCAGCGCCTGGTGCGCCGCATTGGGCTCGACAGTCGCCAGCCCCGCGCGACGCTCGTCGTAGAAGCGGTGCACCAGCACCGGATCGCGCGCCAGCGCCTCCGGCGTGCACACGTCCTCGACGCGGTGCCCCTCCCACAATCCGCCGGGCCCGCGGAAGGTCGCGATTCCGCTCTCCGCCGAGATGCCGGCTCCGGTCAGGACGACGATGTTGCCACCATTGCTCATCGCACCGGCTTAACGCCTTATCGCCCCACCCGCACCTGTCGCGTTTCATGAACGCGACGTTGTTTCCGGTTCATGCAACCCGTGGCAAACGCGGCTCGTTTCTTGAACGGAACTGATGAGAACCGGGAGATTGTTCATGCGTAACTTGATGCTTGCTCTGGGTGCCACGACCATGGTCCTGCCGACGCTGGTCGCGACCACGCACGACGCCGACGCGCGCAAGCGCTATTCCTACCGCGAGTGGCGCGGCAACGACGGCCGTCTGCGCTGCCGCAAGCCGAACGGCACCACCGGCCTGGTCGTCGGCGGCGTCGCGGGCGCGCTGGTCGGTCGCACGATCGACACGCGGGGCGACCGGACGCTCGGCACCGTGCTGGGCGGCGTCGGCGGCGCACTGGCGGGTCGCGAGATCGAGCGCAGCGGGGATCGCCGCTGCCGCTGATCGCGGACCAACCGCCGGCGCGGGCCGGCGCGTGATGATCGGTTGATGCAACCGAATGGAGCGGGTGCGGTTCTGTCGACGGAACCGCATCCGTTTATTTATCTGGATCAAGGAGCAATCATGTCGGTCAGAAGCGCATCCGCCCGTTACGAAGGTCTCGGCAAGAGCGGCAAGGGTCACGTCTCGACGCAGTCGGGCGTGCTGTCCGACAATGCCTACGGCTTCAACACCCGGTTCGAGAACGAGCCCGGCACCAACCCGGAGGAGCTGATCGCCGCCGCGCATGCGAGCTGCTTCACCATGGCGCTCAGCTTCGCACTCGCCGAGGCGGGGCACAGCGATGGCACGCTCGACACGAAGGCCAAGGTGACGCTCGACAAGGACGGCGACGGCTTCACCATCACCAAGTCGGCGCTCGAACTCACCGCCGATGTTCCCGGTATCTCCGCCGATGAATTCGCCAAGATCGCCGAAGAGGCGAAGGCCAACTGCCCGGTGTCGAAGTTGCTGAACGCGGAGATCACGCTGACCCACACGCTGAAGACTGCGTGAACGGGTCGTAGTTTTCCATTCACGCAACGTGCGCGTGCGCGGTTGGTTGTTGTTGCATCAATCAGGATGGAGTTGTTCGATGCGTATCATTCTTGCCGCCACGCTCGCCGCCACCGCGATCACCGCCGTGCCCGCGATCGCGCAGACGCCCAATCAGGCCCGGCGCGAGTACAACCGCGATGTACGCGACGCCCGCCGCGAGTACCGCGAGGACCTGCGCGACGCCGACAACCGCCGCGAGGTGCGCGACGCGCGGCGCGAGTATCGCGACAACGTGCGCGACGCCCGACGCGACTATCGCGGCGACGTGCGCGACTGGCGCCAGAACAACCGCTACGACTACAACCGGTTCGAGCCCGGCCAGCGCGGCTATTACGCCGACCGCTACTACCGCGACGGGCGCTATTACCAGACGCGCTCGCTCGGCCGCAATGACCGCATCTATCGCGGTCGCGACAACCGCTACTATTGCCGCCGCAATGACGGCACGACCGGTTTGGTCGTCGGCGGGCTGGCGGGCGGCGCGCTCGGCAACATCATCGCGGGCGGCGGTTCGCGGCTGCTCGGCACGCTGATCGGCGCGGGCGGCGGCGCCTTGCTCGGCCAGTCGGTCGATCGCGGCAACGTGCGCTGCCGCTGATCGGACGCGCGGTCGCGATGGAGGGGCCCGGCGTGATGCCGGGCCCTTTTCGCGTCAGATCAATCCGCCGCCCAGCATCAGGCGAAGCGAGAAGATCACGATCAGCACGAGGTTGAGGTTGCGCCCCGATTTCGACGACGACAGCGCGCCGAACGCGGCACCGACGATCGCAATCGGGATCACGAACCAGTAACCCCAGGCGAGGAACGGCAGGAACGGCACGATGCCAAGCACCAGCGCGACGAGGCCGATCAGGATCGAGAGGATATTGAGCATGACGCCGATGTGGTTCGCTTCGCGGTGTCTTGCAAGAGTGACACACATTTCGTCACACGCTTCCTTAACCGCGCGTGCGGCATGACGCCGCCATCGTTCGTGACGCGGTGGACCTGATGACGCGGCTTCTGTTTTCCCTGTTCCTGCCGCTCGCGCTCGCCGGCTGCGGCGACGCGCCCGAGCAGCCGAGCGCGGCCCCGGCCACCGCCGCGCCGGTCGTCGACACCGCCGCCTCCTCGCCCGCCGCCGACCCCGCGCTGACCGCCGCGCTGCGCGACCAGATCATGGTCGACCCCGCGCTGGTGCAGCAGGCCAACGCCGACGTGGTTCGCCCGCCGACCGAACCGCAGAGTGGGATGGTGCCGCCGACCGACATCGCCGCCGCCGCGCACGCGCAACCCGCTACCGGCGGAGCGGCAACCGGTGAGACGCTGCGCAGCGCCCCCGCCGCCACCGGCGATTGCCGCCAATGCGCCATCGCGCGCCAGTCGCTGACGCTCGGCGCGCTCGCCGCCGCGCAGGGCGGTCGCGCCGGGCAGTGCGCCGCCAACGTCGACTATTCCGCCGGCTGGGCCAACCGACTGCCGCGTGGGCTCCCGCTCTACCCCGACGCGCGCGTCGCGGAGGCCGCGGGCGCGGACGGCGACGGCTGCGCGCTACGCGTCGTCAGCTTCGCCAGCGCCGCGCCGATGCAGCGGCTGCTCGATTATTATTACACCAAGGCATCGGACGCCGGATACACCGCCGAGCACCACGCGAGCGGCGCCGAACACGTGCTGGCGGGCAATCGCCGCGGCGGCGGCACGTTCATGGCGACGATGCGCGCGCGCGCGGACGGCGGCACCGACGTCGACCTGATGGCGGACGGCGGCTGATCGGCCCTGCCTGAGGAGCCACTGACACCTAGTAGGAACTTCTCTCGTCACTCCGGACTTGATCCGGGGTCCCGCTACTGCCCAGCCGCGCGAGAACAAGCGGAATCCCGGATCGAGCCCGGGACGACGACCGGACCGAACACGTCGCCCCACCCGCCGCGCATTCCTTTCGCGGCCAAATCGCTGTACGGCGCCGTGATGAATGCCCTTTCCCTCGTCATGGCAGGCGGCGCGCTCGGCTCGGCCGGGCGCTACCTGACCGGACGCGCCACCACCTCGTTGCTCGGACCCGACTGGCCCTGGGGTACGCTGACCGTCAACATCGCCGGCGGGCTGCTGATGGGCCTGCTCGTCGGCGTGCTCGCGCGCGTGGCCGCACCGGAAGGGTGGCGGCTGTTCCTCGCGATCGGCGTGCTCGGCGGCTTCACCACCTTCTCCTCCTTCTCGCTCGACACGGTGACGATGATCGAGCGCGGCGCGCTGCTGCCCGCCTTCGGCTACGTCGCGGTGTCGGTGGTCGGCTCGGTCGCGGCGCTGTTCGCCGGCCTGTCGCTCGCGCGGGGTGTGGCATGAACAAGGTCGTCGAGAACGTCCGCCAGTTCGTTATCGCACCCGACGACGACGGCATCCGCGTCGACCGATGGTTCAAGCGGCACCTGGACGCGACCAGCTTCACCACGGTCGCCAAATGGGCGCGCACCGGGCAGCTGCGGCTCGATGGCGCGCGCGTCGGCCCCGGCGACCGCGTCCAGGCCGGGCAGACGCTGCGCATCCCCCCGGTTGAGGCGGTGCGCACCACCGCGCGCCCGCAGCGCGAGCGCACGCCCCTCACCGCGGACGAGCAGGCGTTCGCACAGGAGATGGTGATCCACCGCGACGCGCAGGCGCTGGTGCTCAACAAGCCGCCGGGCCTCGCCACGCAGGGCGGCACCAAGACCACCGCGCACGTCGACGGCCTGCTCGACGCGCTGCAGGACGACGCCGACGGCCGGCCCAAGCTCGTCCACCGGCTCGACAAGGATACCTCGGGTGCGCTGCTCGTCGCGCGCACCTCGCGCGCCGCCGCCTTCTTCGCCAAGACTTTCTCCGGCCGCACCGCCAAGAAGGTCTATTGGGCGCTGGTCGTCGGCGTCCCCTCGATCGACGACGGCATGATCGAGCTGCCGATCGCCAAGCAGCCCGGAACCGGCGGCGAGAAGATGCACGTCGACGAGGCGGAGGGTCAGGCGGCGCGCAGCCGCTACCGCGTGATCGAGCGCGCGGGCAACCGCACCTGCTGGGTCGAGCTGCAACCGCTGACCGGGCGCACGCACCAGCTACGCGTCCACATGGCGGCGATCGGTCACCCGATCGTCGGCGACGGCAAGTACGGCGGCCCCGCCGCCTTCCTGACCGGCGGGATCAGCCGCAAGATGCACCTCCACGCGCGCCGCATCCGCGTCGATCATCCCGACGGCGGCGAGATCGACGTGACCGCCGAGCTGCCGCAGCATTTCGCCGAGAGCCTGGCGAGCCTGGGGTTCGAGGAGATGGCGGGCAATTCGATGCCGATCAACGACTTCGTGCCGCCCACCCGCGAGGAGCAGAAGGCGAAGGCGCGCGCGCATGCCAAGGGCGTGCGCAAGGCGCGGCGCGGCGAGCGGCGCGGACGCGGCGCGCGGGACGGCTGACGCGGTCGGCGCCCGCGCGGTGCACCCCGATCCTGCCTTTCGCCTCGACGATGCGGCATGCCGCGACGTCGCGCACGCGGCCGCGTTCGCGCATGTGTTCGTGCACGGGTCGCGCGGCGCCGGGGTGATCCACGCGCCGTGCACGCTCGACGAGGCGGGCGACCTGCGCTTCCACTGTTCGGCGCGCAACCGAGTCGCCCCGCTGCTGCCGGGCGCGCGCGCGATCGCCTCGTTCAGTCCGGTCGACGGCTACGTCAGCCCCGACTGGTACGACACCGCCGGACAGGTGCCGACGTGGAACTACGTCGCGGTCGAGGCGGAGGGGCAGATCGAGCGGCTGTCGCGCGACGCGCTGATCGCGCAGGTCGACGCGCTCGGTGACGAACACGAGGCACGGCTCGCGCCCAAGCCCCAGTGGACGCGCGACAAGCTGCCCGTCGCCGCGTTCGAACGCATGGTCGCGGCGATCGAGGGCTACGTGATCCGCGTCGAGGCGTGGCGCGGGACCGCGAAACTGTCGCAGAACAAGCCCACCGTCGACCGCGCGGGCGTCGCCGACGCGCTGGACGCTTCAGGCCGCGACGATCTCGCCTCCGCAGTACGCACCGCGCGCTGATGACAAACTGGCTTCTCACCTAACGTCACCCCGGACAACACCGTCAGACTGCGCCGCCCAGATACGTCCACCCGGCGTATCCGAACAGCACCAGCGACGCGCCGCCGGTCAGCCCGACCAGCAGGTAACCGATCGCGCTCAGCATGACCGGATTGGGGCGACACAGCCGCGCGTTGCGCGACACGCCCGACATGACGAAGGTCATCAGCAAGCCGTAGGTGAAGGCGACCGCACCGAACATCCGAACCCATCCGCTACCCTGCCGCCCGACGCGGCCAGCGCGGTAAACCATATCCATGTTAGTCGAGCCACCCGGCGCGCCCGGCTTGGTCGCGCCGCCACCACGGCTCGCCGTCCGCGCCGCATCTGTTCCGTCGCCGCGCCGTTACGGGCGCCCGCGCGATTGGTCAGCGCGCCGCGTTGCTGCTACGGGGCGGCGCATGCCCGCACCGCCCGTCCGCCTCGCGATCTTCGATTGCGACGGCACGCTCGTCGACAGTCACGCCAACATCTGCCGCGCGATGGAGCGCGCCTTCGCCGGCGTCCGCGTCAACGCGCCCTCGCGCGCGGCGATCCGCGGCATCGTCGGACTGAGCCTGGTCGAGGCGGTCGCCGCACTAGCGCCGGACGCCGAGCCCTCGTTCCACGACACGGTCGCCGCCGACTACAAGGCCGCGTTCCAGCGGATGCGCGCGGACGGCGAGCTGGAGGCCGAGCCGCTCTACGACGGGCTGGTCGACGCGCTCGACGCGCTCGCCGCCGACGGCTGGATCTTCGGCGTCGCCACCGGCAAGTCGGATCGCGGCCTCGCGCACGTGCTCGCACACCACGGGCTCGCCGACCGGTTCGTCACGCTCCAGACCGCCGACCGCCACCCATCGAAGCCGCACCCCTCGATGGTCCACGCCGCGGTGGAACAGGCCGGCGCCGATCCCCATCTCGCGGTCATGATCGGCGACACGAGCTACGACATGGCAATGGCGCGCGCGGCGGGCGTTCGCGCGATCGGCGTCACCTGGGGGTACCACAACGCGGCGCTGCTTCACGACGCGGGCGCGCACGCGGTGATCCACCGCTACGCCGACCTGCCCGGCGCGGTGGCACCGGCGGCGTTGGAGGTAGGGGCGTGAGCGACCCCGCGCTGCCGCGTTGGGCGGCCTTGTCCGCGGTGCGTATTATCGGCAGCTTCGGCGCGGTGCTGGGCGTGATCCTGGTCGGCCGCGCCGAGACGACCGCGCCCAAGGTGCTCGGGGTCGCGATCGTGCTCTCCGCGCTGTGGATGCTCGCCAGCGTGCCCCGCGCGCTCGCGCGGCGCTGGCGGAGCCCGCGATGAAGCGCTTCTGGCAGGAGGTCCGGATCGACAACGATCGCGTCGTCCGGCTCGACGACCGCCCGGTGCGCACGCCCGGTCGCGCGCCGCTGGCGCTGCCGGGCGCCGCACTCGCCGAGGCGGTCGCGGACGAGTGGCGGGCGGTGGGCGACACGGTCGACCCGCGGGCGATGCCGCTGACCGGGCTCGCCAACGCCGCGATCGACCGCGTCGCGCCCGACCCCGCCGCGTTCGCTCGCGGGCTCGCCGCCTACGCCGACAGCGACCTGTTCTACTACCGCGCCGACCAGCCGCCGCAGCTTGCCGCGCGGCAGGCGGCGGCGTGGGACCCGCTGCTAGACTGGGCGCGGAAACGCTACGACGTGCACTTCGAGCCCGTCGCCGGCATCGTCCATCACGCGCAGCCCGCCGCCACGGTGCAGCGGCTGTCCGACGCGGTCAGGGCGCGCGCGCCCTTCGCGCTCGCGCCGATGTCGCCGCTGGTGACGATCACCGGTACCTTGGTCGGCACGCTCGCGCTCGCGGAAGGTGCGACCGACACCGATGGCTTGTGGAACGCCGCGCACGTCGACGAGGATTGGCAGGCGGAACATTGGGGCGAGGACAGCCTGGCGACTCAGGCGCGCGCGCATCGCCGCCGCGAATACGACGCCGCGGTGCGCTTCCTGTCGCTCGTCTGAGCCGCGCCGCTCAGGCGGGAGTGCGCAGCTTCCGGATGAAGCCGATCAGCCCGGTCTGGCGCGAGCGCTTCAACCGCTCCGCCGCCAAAATCGTGCGCACCTTGGCGAAGCACTGCTCTACGTCGTCGTTGACCAGCACGTAGTCGTAACCGTCCCAGTGGCTGATCTCGTTCGACGCGCGCGCCATGCGGCGGTCGATCACTTCAATCGCGTCGGTGTTGCGGTTGAGCAGCCGCTTGTGCAGCTCCTCCATCGACGGCGGCAGGATGAACACGCGCACCACGTCGCCGCCCGCGATCTGGTGCAGCTGCTGCGCGCCCTGCCAGTCGATGTCGAACAGCACGTCCTTGCCCGCCGCCAGCATGTCCTCGACCGGCCCGCGCGGTGTGCCATATCGCTGGTCGAACACGTGCGCCCATTCGAGGAATTCGTGCGCCGACACCATCTCGCGGAAGCGGTCGAGCGAGACGAAGTGATAGTCGCGCCCGTCCTGTTCGCCCGGCCGGATCGCGCGCGTCGTCGCCGACACCGACAGCGATAATTCGGGCTCGCTCGCCAGCAATTTGCGCGCGATGGTCGACTTGCCCGCGCCCGAGGGCGAGGACAGCACGAACAGCACGCCGCGGCGCTTGAAATCGTGGGTGTCGGGGTGAGGGGCGCCGTCCATGCACGCCTCTGGCCCGCGCACTGCCGCGGCGTCAAGTCGCGCAGGCGGCTGCCGGTACGGTTCGGCGGCGGCGTGGCGCCCGGGACACGACCGCCGCCGGTCGATCAGCGCAGCCGCGCGGCGTGCCAGGCGACGTGATCGGCCATGAAGGTCGACACGAACAGGTAGCTGTGATCGTAGCCCGGCTGCATGCGGAGCTCGAGCGCGATGCCCGCCTCGGCACACGCGCGCTCCAGCAACGCGGGCCGCAACTGCTCGCTCAGGAAATCGTCCGCCTCGCCCTGATCGATCAGCAGTTCGCGGACCCGCGCGCCGTCCTCGATCAACGCCACCGCGTCGTGCCGCCGCTTCGCCGCCGCGTCGTCGCCCAGGTAGCGATCGAGCGCCCTGCCCCACGGCACCTTCGTCGGCGCGACGATCGGCGCGAGCGCGGAGACCGAGCGGAAGCGCTCGGGATAGGTCAGCCCGATCGTCAGCGCGCCGTGCCCGCCCATCGAGTGACCGGTGATCCCCTGCCGCGCCACGTCGACCGGGAACGCCGCGCCGACGATCGCGGGCAGCTCCTCCGTCACGTAGCTCCACATCCGGTAGTTCGCCGACCACGGCGCCTGCGTCGCGTCGACGTAGAAGCCCGCGCCTTGCGCGAAATCCCACGCGTCCTCGTCGGGCACGTCGTCCCCACGCGGGCTGGTGTCGGGGGCGACGAAGATCACGCGGTGCTCCGCGCAGGCGCGGCGGAATTCACCCTTGTCGGTCACGTTGGCGTGGGTGCAGGTCAGCCCCGACAGGTACCACAGCACCGGCAATTGCTCGCCGGCCGAATGCTCGGGCACGAAGACCGAGAAGGTCATGTCCGTGCCCGTCGCGGCGGAGGCGTGGCGGTACACGCCCTGCACCCCGCCGTGCGCCTTCGCCTCCGAGACCGTCTCCAGCCCCGCCGTGGCGACCCGAGCGTCGCTCACGCCGCCTCGGGCTTCCGGTGCATCGCGCACAATTTGTTGCCGTCGGGATCGCGCAGATAGGCGAGGTACAGGCTCAGCCCGCTGCCGCTGCGCACGCCGGGCGGGTCCTCGACCGCGGTGCCGCCCGCCGCGACGCCGGCCTCGTGCCACGCGTTCGCCTGCTCCGGCCCGTCGACCGCGAAGCCGATCGTGCTGCCGTTGCCGTGCGTTGCCGCCTCGCCATCGATCGGGCGGGTGACGAGGAACAGGCTGCCGTTGTGGCGATAGATCAGCCGACCTTTCGGGTCCTGGAACCCCGGCTTGCCGCCGAGCACGCCGAACAAGGCGTCGTAGAACGTCTTCGATCGGTCGAGGTCGTTCGACCCCACCATCATGTGGCTGTACATTGCATACTCTCCTTCAATCGACCGCTCGGTGCGGCGGCCTGCGTCAGTAGATCACCACGCTGCGGATCGATTCGCCCGCGTGCATCAGCTCGAACCCCTTGTTGATCTCCTCGAGGCTCAGCCGGTGCGTGATCATCGGGTCGATCTCGATCAACCCGTTCATGTACCAGTCGACGATCTTCGGCGTGTCGGTGCGCCCGCGCGCGCCGCCGAACGCGGTGCCGCGCCAGTTGCGCCCGGTGACGAGCTGGAACGGCCGCGTCGCGATCTCCTTGCCCGCTTCCGCCACGCCGATGACGATCGACGTGCCCCAACCGCGGTGACACGCCTCCAGCGCGGTACGCATCACCTCGGTGTTGCCCGTCGCGTCGAACGTGTAGTCCGCGCCGCCGTCGGTCAACTCGAGGAGCCGCGCGATCGTTTCCTCGCGCGACATGCCCTTCGAATTGAGGAAGTGGGTCATCCCGAACCGCCGGCCCCATTCCTCGCGATCGGGATTGATGTCGACGCCGATGATCCGCGCGGCGCCCGCCAGCTTCGCGCCCTGGATGACGTTCAGCCCGATCCCGCCCAGCCCGAACACGACGATGTTCTCGCCCGGCTGTACCTTGGCGGTGTTAACCACCGCGCCGACCCCGGTCGTCACGCCGCAGCCGACGTAGCAGCTGGTGTCGAACGGTGCGTCGTCGCGGATCTTCGCCACGGCGATCTCGGGCAGCACGGTGAAGTTGGAGAAGGTCGAGCAGCCCATGTAATGGAAGATCGGCTGCCCCTTGTAGCTGAACCGCGTGGTCCCGTCGGGCATCAATCCCTTGCCCTGCGTCGCGCGGATCGCGGTGCACAGGTTGGTCTTCTGGCTCAGGCACGACTTACACTGGCGGCACTCGGGCGTGTACAGCGGAATCACGTGGTCGCCGACCGCGACGCTGGTCACGCCCGCGCCCACCTCGCGCACCACGCCGGCGCCCTCGTGCCCCAGCACGCTCGGGAACAGCCCCTCGCTGTCCAGCCCGTCGAGCGTGTAGGCGTCGGTGTGACAGATGCCCGTCGCCATGATCTCGACCAGCACCTCGCCCGGCTTCGGCCCCTCAAGGTCGAGCTCGACGATCTCCAGCGGCTTCTTCGCCTCGAACGCGACGGCTGCACGGGTCTTCATACGTATTCCTTCGATCTCTCGCCGCGCGGCCTCAAGCCACGCTGACCAGCAGCTTGTCGATGCGCCGCCCGTCCAAGTCGACCACCTCGAAGCGCCAGCCCTGCTCCTCGAAATGCTCGCCCTCGTTCGGCAGCTTGCGGAACGCGGCGAGCGCCAGGCCCGCGACCGTCGCATAGTCGCGGTCGTCCGGCAGCTCGATCCCCAGCCGATCGGCCAAGGCGTCCGCCGCCATCGTCCCCGCGACCAGCAGCGACCCGTCGTCGCGCTCGACCACGTTGGGCGTCTCGTCCGGGTCGGCGTCCGACGCGAACTCGCCCGCGATCGCCGACAAGAGGTCGGTCGGCGTCACAATCCCCTCGAAATGCCCGTATTCGTCGTGGATCAGCGCCATCGGCACGTCGGCGCGGCGCAGCGCGTCGAGCGCGTCCATCGCGTCGATCTGGTCGACCACCACCGGCGCCTTGCGCACCAGCCGCGCGAGCTCCAGCGTTTCGCCGCGGAACATCGCCGCCGCGACGTCGCGCGCCTGCACCACGCCGATCACCGCCTCGATCGAGCCCTCGCCCACCGGCAACCGGCTGTGCGACGACTCGAGCAGGCGCGCGCGGATCGCGGCATCGTCGAGCTGCGCGTCGATCCACTCGACCTCGGTGCGCGGCGTCATCACCTCGCGTACCGGGCGATCGGCGAGCCGCACCACGCCCGAGATGATCGAGCGCTCGTGCTCCTCGATCACGCCCGACTTGCTCGCCTCCGCGACCATCATGTGCAGCTCCTCGGCCGTCACCTGATCCTCGTTCTCGCGGTTCAATCGCAGCAGGCGGAAGATCAGCGCGCTGCTCTGGTCGAGCAGCCAGCCGAGCGGCTTGGTCGCGACCGCGAGGTAGGTCATCGGCAATGCGACCACGCTCGCGATCGCCTCGGGCGCGCGCAGCGCGAACTGCTTGGGCACCAGCTCGCCGATGATCAGCGACGCGTAGGTGGTCAGTCCGATCACCAGCGCGAACCCGACCGTCTCCGCCGTCTCGTGCGACAGCCCCAGCAGCTCCAGCCGCGCCGCGGTCGGCATGCCCAGGCTCGCGCCCGAGTAGGCGCCCGCCAGGATGCCGATCAGCGTGATGCCGATCTGCACGGTCGATAGGAACTTGCCCGGATCGGACGCCAGCTTGACCGCCGCCGCCGCGCCGCGCCGGCCGGCGCGCGCCATCGCCTCCAGCCGCGCCTTGCGCGCGGACACGATCGCGAGCTCGCTCATCGCGAAGACGCCATTCAGCGCGACCAGCGCGAGAATGATCAGGACGTCGAACCAGGGGAACGGCGGTAACATGGCTGCCACGACCATTGGCGGCAAACGCCCTCGCGAACAATCCGCTTTCTCGCGACCCGCGCCGGGCGACCCGCGCGTCTCGCGCTATCAGTCTATCTTCAGCCCGGCGATATCAGTGCACATCCGGAACAATCACCGCCACGGTCCCGTTCCGGACGCATGGAATTCGTGAAAGGGATAAGAATGAAGCTGCCGTCCAAGTTTCTCGCCGCCGCGGCGACATTGTCGCTCGTGACCACCGCCGCCTGCACCACCGATCCGCAGACGGGCGAGCGCCGGATCAGCAAGACCGCGATCGGCGGCATCGGCGGCGCGCTCGGCGGCTACCTGCTGGGCGACCTGGTCGGCGGTCGCCGTGACCGGACGGAGAAGATCATCGGCGCCGGCCTGGGCGGCATCGCGGGCGCGGGTATCGGTGCGTACATGGACAAGCAGGAGCGCGAGATGCGCGCGCGCACCGCAGGGACCGACGTCGAGGTCGTGCGCCAGGGTGACGACCTGCTGCTCAACATTCCGTCGGGCATCAACTTCGCGTATAACTCGGCCAACGTGCAGCCGCAGTTCCGCGCGACGCTCGACAAGGTGTCGTCGGTGCTCGCCGACTATCCGCAGACCTATATCGACGTCTACGGCCACACCGATTCGACCGGCAGCGACGCCTACAACCAGGACCTGTCGGAGCGCCGCGCGATGTCGGTCGCCGATTACCTGTCGAGCCACGGCGTCCAGGCCGCGCGCATCGCGACCAAGGGCTACGGCGAGACGCAGCCGATCGAGTCGAACGAGACCGAGCAGGGCCGCGCCGCCAACCGCCGCGTCGAGATCAAGGTCGTGCCGATCTCGCAGAGCGACCTGCCCCCGCGCTGAGGCGCCCGCCTTCGCGGGCGCTGTCCTACAACGGACAACGGGCATAACGGAGCGGCGTGGCACCAGCCACGCCGCTCCTTCTCATTTCCGAGACCCCGCCACGCCCGCTGACGCACCGACCGATGCGCGCGGCCACCCAAGCGCGTGCTGCGGTTCCTACGCGCCCGGCCACCCGCGAAGCGCCACCGCCCCGCACCTCGCCGCAGGCATGCGAGTGAGAACACATCGCGTGCGAAACCGAGCCTCGCCCTCAGCGCCATCGGCATCGCGTCCAGCCACTCCAACCCACCGTCATCCCGGCCTTGAGCCGGGATGCCGCTACCGTCTCCCGCGCTGCCCGAGAAGCGAGCCCCCGGATCGAGTCCGGAGTGACGAAACAACGTGCGTCAAACTGGTCGAGAGAACACTGCCCGCATGATCTCCACACGCCCGTATGACTCGGATCAGCTTCAATCCGCCCAACGCGACGCTGACGCCCGCATGACCAACTGCCATCACGCGCCACCCTCCACCACGCGCCTCGGCCTCACCTCAGCCACCGAACCGGTGCCGAACCGATCAGCCTACCGACGAGCACCTCAGACCGACGCCTTGGCCTCACCTTAGCCTCACCTTCCGCCCTCGCGCCGCTGCCGCACCGGTCAGACCACGACCGACGCCGCGCACCGACCGTCTTGGCCTCACCTTTCACCACCGCGCCGCTGCCGCACGGTCAGCCCACGACCGACGCCCCGCACCGACCGTCTTGGCCTCACCTCACCCTCACCTTCCGCCAGTGCACCGAGGCCGAACGGTCAGCCCACCCAGCCAGTGCCTCGCACCGACGCCTCGCACCGGCATCTTGGCCTCACCTTCTGCCACCGCACGAAGTCGAACCGATCAGCCCACCGACGGGCACCTCACATCGACGCTTTGGACTCACCTTAGCCTTACCTTTGGCTCACGGGATCAAGCAGCGCTCCTTCCAAGCCGCTGGATCAGACGTGCCGATATGATGGCGAACCGCCAGCCGCGACGACCGGTCACCACGCTCGTTGGACTGACTTTCGCCTCACCTTCCGCCCGATGGACCACCGACCGGCGCCTGACACCGACGCCTTGGCTTCACCTTAGCCTCACCTTTGGCTCATCGGCTCGAGCAGCGCTCCTTCCAAGCTGATGATCCAGACGTAACGACGCGGAGGCGAACCCCCGGGCGCCACGACCGGCCACCACGCTCGTTGGACTGACTTTCGCCTCACCTTCCGCCCGATCGGCCGCCGACCCACGACGAGGACCGCTCAGTCCGCGCGGGCACACGCTCCATGCCCCGCACCGCTGCCCATCACCGCCGCGCGGCGAAGAAGTCGCGCAGCAACCCCGCCGCCTCGCGCTCGCCGATGCCCGCGAAAAGTTCCGGTCGATGATGGCACGTCGGCTGCACGAAGAAGCGCGCGCCGTGCTCCACGGCACCACCCTTGGCGTCAGGCGCGCCGTAGAACAGCCGCGCGATCCGCGCGTGCGAAATGGCGCCGGCGCACATCGTGCACGGCTCCAGCGTCACCCATAGGTCGCAATCCTCCAGCCGGTCGCGCCCCAGCGCCTGCGCCGCCGCGCGGATAGCCAGCATCTCGGCATGCGCGGTCGGGTCGCGCAGCGCGCGCGGCGCGTTCGCCGCTACCGCGACGATCTCGCCGTCGCGCACCACGACCGCGCCGACCGGCACCTCGCCCGCCAGCGCCGCGTCGCGCGCGGCGTCGAGCGCGGCGCGCATCGGTTGGGGAAGCGGAAACATCCGCGCGGCCTAACCGGGATCGGATCGCGCGCCAACAATCCGCCGGCTTACTGCGCGGCGGGATCGCCCGGCTTGCGCACGGTGACCTGCGGCACCGCCACCGTCTTGTTCTCGGTGCCGACCGAGATGTCGGCGACGTCGGCGTTGAATTTGGGCGCCTGCCCGCCTTCCAGCCGCGGCAGCTGCGCCATCTGCGTCTGGTCGAATCGCAGAAAGCCCGTCAGCAATGCCGCCAGCACCAGCAAGGCGACGATGCTCAGCATCACCAGAAAAGCTCGCATCACACATTCTCCCCATTACGCTTGCGCAACCAACGCCGAACGCGCCTGCTTGTTGCAGCACCGAGGGCATGTCAGGTGTCCGAGGCGGGGCCGCGGATCGGCTGGCGACTTGACGGGCGCGCGGATCACCCGTATCGGCACCGGCTTTCCGGGCAACCGTATTTCAGGATCACAACCATGTCGCGCATCTGCGAGCTGACCGGCAAGGGCCGGCAGGTGGGTAACAACGTTTCCCACGCCAACAACAAGACCAAGCGCACGTTCCTGCCGAACCTGCAGAACGTCACGCTGATCTCCGACGCGCTCGACCGCTCGGTGCGGCTGCGCGTGTCGACCAACGGCCTGCGCTCGGTCGAGCACAACGGCGGGCTCGACAACTGGCTGGTCAAGACCAATGACGAGAAGCTGTCCCTCAAGGCGCGTCGCCTGAAGCGCGAGATCGTCAAGAAGCGCGCCGCGGAACCCGTCGCCGCCTGACATCCACCGTATCGACGGTCCCGAACGGCCTGCCATCCTCGGGTGGCGGGCCGCTTCGCGTTGTGCGTCTAGTCCAGGCGGAACTTGAGCAGCAACGTCGGGCGATACCAGGCCAAGTCGTTGTCGGTAACGACCCACAACATCGTGTGCCCGCGCTTGCGCGTCACGGCGAGCCCCTCGGGGTTCTCGCCCATCAGCGGCGGGCCCCAGCGCGCGATCTCGCGTCCGCTCACCGTCGCGCCCGCGCGAAGCTCCGCCAACGCCAACCGCACCAGCACCGCGTGGAAGCGTAGCCGACTGAATCGGCGGTTGAGCACCAGCACGTCGCCGTTCGGCAGCACCGCCGCGTCGCTCGGGTTGTAGCCCTCGGGCGGGCGGTACCGGAACCGCGCGACGCGAGTGCCTGTCTCGGTCGGGTCGCCGCTGAAGATCAGCGCCTGGCGCAACGCTCGCTTGCCCCCCGCCCGCGCCTGCTCGCTGATGACGACGAAGCGACCGTCGCGCAGCCGCACCATCGACTCGGGGCCGCCGTTAACCGGCCACTTGCGCATCGCCTGCGGGGCGGCGTGCTCCTGCGTGCGGCGCAGATCGGCCGAGTAGCGCCAGATCGCGTTCGCGCGCTCGTACCCGACCCAGGCGTGACCGCGCTCGTGGTCGACCGTCAGCGACTCGGTGTCGCGACTCTCCTTCGCCCAGCCGGTGCCCGGCCCGTCCGGCAGCGACCCCGCCGCCCGCGTGACCAAGTGCCTGCCCGAGATCGCGAAGCGCACGTAATTGCCGCCGTCGCTCAGCAGCGTCGCCGCCCCGTCGTGGATCGACAGCGCCGAGAAGCCGCCGAACGCGGGATCGCGCGACCACAATTGCACCGCCCCGACCGGCGTCAACGCGCCGATGCGGCCGGGCCAGCCGCCCGCCGGCACGTAGCCAGCCGCGTGGACCACCGCGTCGGGCGAGATGAGCGGCAGGCGGTCGAGCCCCGTCCATCCCGGAACCAGCGCGAACACCAGCGCGATCGATAGCGGCCACTTCACGGCACGGCTCTTACGGGTACGCGCCGCGCGCGCCTACCCGTCGTGGCCGGCCAGCATGAACGAACGATAACGAGCGCATTCAGGCTCGGCTCAATGCGAATCGGTCATAAGCATCTCAACGACGGGATGATCCCGCCGAACGATGGCAAGAAGAACGGGAGATCGTACCATGTTCAAGAACCTGACCCTGGCAGTGTCCGCCCTCGCGATGGGCACGGCGGCGCTGGCTCCGATGGCCGCGGATGCGCAGCGTTACGGTCACCGGTACGAGCGCAACTATCGCGATGGCTACCGCGACTATGATCGCCGCTACGACAACCGTCGCTACAACTATAACCGTCGCTGCTCGGGCGGCACGACCGGCACGATCGTCGGCGCGATCGCGGGTGGCCTGCTCGGCCGCACGATCGACAGCCGCGGCGACCGGACGCTGGGCACCGTGCTGGGTGGCGTCGGCGGCGCGGTCGCGGGCAACGCGATCGAGAAGTCGAACAACCCGCGCTACTGCCGCTAACCATCTCGGCCGGCGCGGTCTTGGGCTCGGACCCGGACCGCGCCGCCCTCCCCTACTCGCGTAGCGTATCGAGTTCCCCCGCGTAGCGTATCGGGGGCGCGGGCCGGTTGCCGAAAGGTGGCCGGCCCGTTGTGTTTGATCGCAGGTCCGCCAACGGACCGACGCGCGCAGCGCGGCGATCAAACCGGGCGGCGGGTCGGCGCCAAGCCGAACCCGTTCGACGTGACGGCGGCGGCTTCGCCGTCGCCTTGCTGTGGGGCGTGCTCATTGGGCACGCGCGCGGTGGGAGTGGTGCCGGAGAGCGCTAGCCGGCGACCTATCCTCCGACCTGTCAGATTGGCGGCTGACCGATGGCGCATCGAAGCACCCGCGGTGACGGCAAAGCCGCCGCCGTGACGTCGAACGGGATCGCTGGCGCGACCCGCCGGCCGTGCGCCGGTGGCGCACCGCGCCGCGGCTCTCGGCGCTCGGCCCGTCAATACATATGCTGCCCACCATTGATGCTCAGCGTCGATCCCGTCACGAACCCCGCGTCGTCCGAGCACAGGAACGCGACGCCCCGCGCGATCTCCTGCGCTTGACCCAGGCGACCGACCGGAATCTTCGCGACGATCTTCTCCAGCACCTCGCCCGGCACCGCGGCGACCATGTCGGTGTCGATGTAGCCCGGCGCGATCGCGTTGACGGTGATGCCGGCGCGCGCGCCTTCCTGCGACAATGCCTTGGTGAAGCCGTGGATGCCGCTCTTCGCCGCGGCGTAGTTCACCTGGCCGTACTGCCCGGCCTGGCCGTTGATCGAGCCGATGTTAACGATCCGTCCCCATTTGCGGTCGCGCATGCCGGGGAACACGGCCTTCGCCATGTTGAAGCAGCCGCCCAGGTTGGTGTCGATCACCTCGCGCCACATCTCGTAGCTCAGCTTCATGATCGTGCCGTCGCGCGTGATGCCCGCATTGTTGACCAGCACGTCGACCGGCCCGAGCTCGTCCGCCACCCGCGCCACGCCTATCTGACACGCGTCGTAGTCCGCCACGTCCCACTTGAACGCGGCGATGCCCGTCCGCTCGGTGAAGGCGCGCGCGCGCTCGTCGTTGCCGGCGTAATTGGCGGCGACCGTCAGTCCCATGTCGCGGAGCGCGACGCTGATCGCCTCGCCGATGCCGCGTGTTCCGCCCGTCACGATCGCTACGCGTGCCATTGTTGCGTCCTCTCCTTGTTCGTGCGCGAGGCTAGGAGCGCGGGCTCCAGCCTTCAAGCTCGCGCGTGATGACGCTGCGTAACATTTCGATGCCGACCGGCGTGTCGTTGAGGCACGGGAGATAGGCGAAGTGCGTCCCGCCCGCCTCCTCGAACGTCTCGCGTCCGCGAATGGTGAGTTCCTCCAGCGTCTCGACACAGTCGGCGGAGAAGCCGGGCGCGACGATCGCGACCTTCTTCACGCCGTTGCCGGGCATGGTGGCGAGCATCGTGTCGGTCGCGGGCTCCAGCCACTTGGCGGGGCCGAAGCGCGACTGGAACGTGATGGTCAGTTCCATGCTCAGCGCTTCGCTGAGCAGGCGGGCGGTTTTCTGGCAGTGGCAATGATAGGGGTCACCGAGTTGCAGCGTGCGCTTCGGCATGCCGTGGAAGCTCGCCAGCACCGCGTCGGGGGTGAAGTCGAGCGCGGCCAGCCCCGTGCGCACGCTGTCGGCGAGCGCGTCGATATAGGCAGGATCGTCGTAATAGGGCGGCAGCGTGCGGATCGCGGGTTGCCAGCGCATCGTCGCCAGGTGCGCGAACGCCTTGTCATTGGCGGTCGCGGTCGTCGCGGCGCAATATTGCGGGTAGAGGGGCGCGAGCAGGATGCGCTCGCACCCTGCGTCCTTCATCGCCTGCAGCCGGTCGGCGATCGCGGGCCGGCCGTAGCGCATCGCCCAGTCGACCAGCACGCCGTCGCCGAACGCGTCCTTGAGCGCGGTCGCCTGCGCGCGCGTGATCGCGGCGAGCGGCGAGCCGTCCTCGCTCCACACCTGGCTGTAGGCGTGCGCCGATTTCCTCGGGCGCGTGGTCAGCACGACGCCGCGCAGGATCGGCTGCCACGCGATCCGCGGCAGTTCGACGACGCGGCGGTCGGACAGGAACTCGGCCAGGTAACGCCTGACCGCCTTCGGTTCTGGCGCGTCGGGCGTGCCGAGGTTGATGAGCAGCACGCCGACGCGCGGTCGCGGGATCGGGGGATGGTCGGCAGGGATCATGGGAATAAGCCTCGAGCGCGAGGTTGCAGGGGCAGCGAGCGGAGCCGCTTACCGGTAACGGTGCGCAGCGCATTGGCAACGGCCGGGGCGACCGCCGGTATCCCGAGGTCGGACACGCCGCCCGGCTCCGCGCTGCTCGGGATCAGCTCCACGCTCACCTCCGGCGCGTCGGCGAGCGTCGGCAGCGCGAAGTCGCCGAACATCCGAGTGGTGGCGAGATTGCGCTCGATGCCGGTCGAGCAGCCGGTCGCGAGCGCGACGCCCAAGATCAGCCCGCCCTCGATCTGCTGCCGAACCACGTCGGGGTTGACGGCGCGGCCGCAATCTACCGCGGCGACCAGCCGGTCGACCCGCACCCGCCCGGCGTCGTCGACGCGTGCCTCCGCCAGCACCGCTATGAAGCTGCCGGCGACCGCGTGGGCGGCGATCCCCTGTCCGCTGCCCGCGACCCCGCCCTGCCACCCGCCGATCGCGGAAGCGGTGGTGAGGCAACGCGCGAGCCGCACGTTGCCCCACAGCATGCCAATCCGGTAGCTCATCGGCTCGTTCCCGCTCGCTTGAGCCAGTTCGTCGATGAAGCATTCGGTGAAGAAGGCGTTGTAGCCGTCGGCGAGCCCACGCAGGTGCCCGACCGGCACGCGGACGTTGGCCGGGTGATGGTCGATTGCGAACGCGGATATCGCGTATGGCGGCGTCGCGCCCGACATGGCGTAGCCGTCCGACCCGCCGGCGAGCGCCGCGGCCGCGCGGCGCAGCGGATCGTTCGGCAGCAGCCGCGTCGCGAGCTCGACGCCGGTGGCGGGTGCGGCGACCTTCGCCTGCCAGCCGAGGATCGCGCCGCCGGCCCCCAGTCGCGCGCTCATCCGCGCGCGCGCGGGTGCGCGAAAGCGGTCGCGCAAGGCGGCCTCGCTGCGCGACCAGCTGAGCTGGACGGGGCGCTGCAGCTCGCGCGCGACGGTCGCGGCCTGCGCGGCGACGTCGCTTTCCAGCGCCTGTCCGAACGAGCCGCCGACGAGCATGGTGTGAACGGTGACGCGCGAGGCCGCGATGCCGAGCGCCGCCGCCGCAGCGTCGCGCGCGCTCGTCGGCGCCTGCGTCCCGATCCAGAGTTCGAGCGCGCCGTCACGCCAGTGCGCGGTCGCGCTAGGCGTCTCGAGCGAGGGATGGAGCGCGAGGGCGGCGTGATAATCGGCGGTGTAGATCTGCGCGCCCCGGAACACCGAGGACAGGTCGCCGGCCGCGGTGACGCGGTAACCCTCGCCCGCCAGTGCAATGTCGAGCGCTCGGTCGATCGAGGCGGTGTCGAGCACCTGCCCGCGTGTCTCGAAGCGCGGATCGAGCGCGTGCAGCGCGCGGTTGGCCGCCCACCAATTGTTCGCCGCGACCGCCACCCAGGTGTCACGCGCGATCACGCCGGCGACGCCCCCCACCGCCTCCGCCGCTGCACGGTTGACCGATCGCAGCCACGTGTCGCCGAGCGGGCCCCGGCGGACGCTGGCGAACACCATGTCGGGCAGCCGCACGTCGCCGGCGTAATTGGCCGAGCCGTCCACCTTGGCAGGTGCGTCGAGCCGCGGCAGCGACCGGCCGCTCAGGCGCCGGTCGTCGCCGAAGCGCAGCGGAAGATCGTCGGGCAAGGCGTAGCCGGCCGCCGCCTCCGCCAGTTCGCCGAAGCGCAGCTTGCGCCCGTCCAGCACCACGAACCCGTCCGCGGTGTCGCACGCCTGCCAATCGGCGTCCCAGCGCGCCGCCGCCGCCTTGCACAGCAGCACGCGCGCGGCGGCGCCGGCCTCGCGCAGCACCTGCTCGAACCGGCGCAGCGAGGTCGAGCCCGCGGTCAGCATCACCGCGTCGCGGGTCAGATGCTCGGCCAGCAGCGAGCGTGGCACATGGTCGAACGCACCCGCGAACAGCGCATCGGCGGCGAGCGGGTTGGCGTGGAGCGGGTTGATGGGTGCGGGCTCGACCGCGACGGTGCGCCAGTCGGCGCCCAGTTCGTCGGCGACCACCTGCGGCAACGTGGTGAAGACGCCCTGCCCGTGCTCGACCTGCGGCACCGCGACGATCACGCGACCGTCGCGCGATACCTTGAGAAAGCTGCCGAACGACGTCTCGTCCGCCGCGACCGGCAGGTTGGGCGCGTAGCGACGCGGCCACGCGCCCCAGGCGACCAGCAGGCCAATGCCCGCACCGCCGGCGACGAGGATAGTGCGGCGCGTGGGCGTGGGCATCGCTCGCTCCTTACCGGTCAGGTGTCGCGGAGCAAGCCGGTCCGCGCCGGGCCAGGCACTGCGCTACACGCTCTCGCTCAACGCGAGCGCGCGATATTTGGCGCGCAGCGAGACCTTGTCGATCTTCTCGGTGCCCAGGCGGGGCAGCGGGTTCTCCGCGATCCAGATCTTCTGCGGCACCTTGAAGGAGGCGATATGCTGCGTGAGGAAGGCGACCAGATCCTCCGATTCGACCGCGCCAGCGTGGGCGAGATGGACGACGGCGCCCGGCACCTCGCCGTAGCGCTCGTCGGCGAGCCCGAACACCGCGGCCTCGGCGACCTCGGGATGCTCGTAGAACGCGGCCTCGACCTCCTGGCAGCTGATGTTCTCGCCGCCGCGGATGATGATGTCCTTCTTGCGGTCGACGATGAAGAGGTAGCCGTCCTCGTCGAGATAGCCGATGTCGCCGGTGCGGAAGTAGCCGTCGGCGGTGAAGGCGTCGGCGGTCGCCTGCGGATTGCCCCAATATTCCTCGAAGCAGGCGGCCGAGCGGATGCACACCTCGCCGCGCCCACCCTGCGGCAGCGGCTGCCCGGCATCGTCGAGGATCGCGAGGTCGACCAGCGGTGGCGAGGGGCGCCCCGCCGAGTTGGGCTTGGCGATGTAGTTGCCGCGCCAGTTGCCCGTGCCGATGCCGTTGGTCTCGGTCAGCCCGTAGCCGATCAGCGGCGCGCCCTCCATCTCGGCGTCGATGCGGCGGACGTGCTCGACCGGGCGCGGCGCGCCGCCCGCGGCGATGTCGGCGAGCGTCGAGAGGTCGTAGTTGCCGCGATTGGGATGGGTCAGCATTTCAAAGCTCATCAGCGGCACCCCGACGAAATAGGTCACCTGCTCGCGCTCGATCAGCCGCATCGCTTCTTCCGCGTCCCACTTGGGCATCAGCACCAGCTTGCGGCCGATCGCCATGCTCTGCAGGAACACGGGTACCTCGGCGGTGACGTGGAACAAGGGCACGTTGAGCAGGGTCGCGGGCTGGAGCGTGCTGGCGGTGCCGTCCTGCGCCGCAATGCCGAGCATCATCAGCGCGGAGGCGAGATAGTTGAAGATGCCCTGCACCACCTGAAAGTGGGTGGAGAGCGCGCCCTTCGACTTGCCCGTCGAGCCCGAGGTGAACAGGATCGTCGCGTAATCGCTGCCCGTCACCGTCGGCAGCGTCGCGCCCGACGCGTGCGAGACGATCCCGCCGACCGCCTCGTCCAGCGGGCGCAGATCGTCGAATGTCTCGACCCGCACCGACACGCCGTCGATCGCCGACAGCCGCTTCGCGCGCGGCAGGTCGGCGAAGATCAGGCTGACGTCGACGTCGCGGATCGCGGCCTCGAACTCCTCGGCCTGCCACCAGCCGTTGAGCAGGGTAGCCGTGCCGCCCGCCATGAGGATGCCCATGTACAGCACAATCCACGACGGCGAGTTGCGCGCCGCGACCCCGACGCGGTCGCCGGTCGCGACGCCATAGTGACCGACGAGTGCGTCCGCGACCTGTCGCGCGGCGGCATGGACCTGCCCGAACGTCAGCCGCTCGTCGCCCGCGACCAGGAACTCGGCATCGGCGTGCTGGGTGCAGAAATGCGCGAAGTAGGCGGTGAGCGTCGGCGGTGCAGCGGCGATGTACGGCAGCGACCGGCCGAAACGCTCGACCCGGCCGAGCGGCAGCTGACCGCCCTCGCCCGTCATCGCACCCATCACCGCATCCATCCGCCGGTCGAGCTCGGTTGCCATCATTCTCTCCGCTTGGTGTTGTGCTTTGGCGCCCTTATGGAGGCGGGAATGCTGAGGGAAAAGCCTTGATCCTGCCTATGCTCGCCGTCGCCGCCAACACGGGTGCCGGCCATATCCGCTTCGCCGATCTGGGCCTGCACCCCGACGTGTTCTCGATCGGCTTCTTCACGCTGCGCTGGTACAGCCTGGCGTATATCGCGGGCATCGTCGTCGGTTGGTGGTACCTGCTCAAGCTGCTGGCGCAGCCGGGCGCACCGATGGCGCGGCGCCACGCCGACGACCTCGTCTTCTACGCGACGCTTGGCATCATCCTGGGCGGGCGGATCGGCTACGTGCTGTTCTACGCGCCGGAGATGCTGTCTTCTCCCTTGCGCATCCTGCGGCTGTGGGACGGCGGCATGTCGTTCCACGGCGGGGTGATCGGCACGTCGCTGGGGATCGTCTGGTTCGCGCGCAAGCACGGGCTCAACTGGCTGCGTATTCACGATTACGTCGCCTGCGTGGTGCCGTTCGGGCTGTTCTTCGGCCGGCTGGCGAACTTCGTGAACGGCGAATTGTGGGGCAAGCCCGCCGACGTGCCCTGGGCGATCGTATTCGAGCGCACGGTGCCTACCGGCTTCATCGAGCCCGCGCGGCACCCGAGCCAGCTCTACGAGGCGGTCTTGGAAGGCATCTGCCTGTTCATACTGCTCGCCTACGCGTTCTGGCGCACCAAGGCGCGCTACCAGCCGGGCAGGCTGGTCGGGCTGTTCTTGCTCGGCTACGGCGTGGCGCGCTTCATTGTCGAGTTCTTCCGCGAGCCCGACGCGCAGTTCGCGGGCACATTCTTCGCCAACACGATCCACATGGGCCAGGTGCTGTGCATCCCGATGATCCTGGGCGGCGCGTTCCTGATCGCGACCGCGCCGGGGCGACGCCAGCGGATCGAGCCGACCGCGGGACTGGAGAGCGTCGCCTGAGCGGCCATCCGCTCGTCCCGCCGCCGGGCAGCCCCACCGGCGAGCCGCTGCTCGCCGAGCGGCTGGCGCGCGCGATCACGCTGGGCGGGCCGATCCCGGTCAGCCAGTTCATGGCCGCCGCCAACGCGCATTATTACGCGACGCGCGATCCGCTGGGCGCGGCGGGCGACTTCACCACCGCGCCTGAGATCAGCCAGATGTTCGGCGAGCTGATCGGGCTGTGGGCGGCCGACCTGTGGGATCGCGCCAGTCGGCCAGCGGTGGCGTGGGTCGAGCTTGGGCCGGGACGCGGAACGCTGACCAGCGACGCCCTGCGCGCTATGCGCGCGGCCGGGCTGACGCCGCCGGTCCACTTCGTCGAGAACAGTCCGGCACTGCGATCGGTACAGGCGCGCGCCGTGCCGGACGCGACGTGGCACGACGACGTGTCGACCCTCTCATCCGATCGCCCGCTGATCGTGGTCGCGAACGAATTCTTCGACGCGCTGCCGATCCGACAGTTGGTGCGCGGACCCGATGGCTGGCGCGAGCGGCTGGTCGCGTGCCAGGACACGTTGTTTCTGCCGATCGCGGGCAATGCGATGCCGCCCGGGATCATGCCCGCGGCGCTCGACGCGGCGACGGCGGGATCGGTGGTCGAGACCTCGCCCGCGAGCGTCGCGATCATGGCGGGGCTGGCGGCGATGATCGAGGCGCAGGGCGGCGCGATGCTGGTGATCGACTACGGCTACGAAGGGCCGGCGGTCGGCGACACGTTGCAGGCGGTACGCGGCCACGCCTACGCCAATCCGTTCGAGGCGCCGGGCGAGCAGGACCTGACCGCGCACGTCGACTTCGCGACTTTGGGGCTGGCGGCGGAAGCGTCAGGGTGCCGGCGGGTCGGGCCGGTTGGGCAAGGCGCGTTCCTGTCCGCGCTCGGCATCGACGCGCGCGCGGCGGCGCTGGGTACGCGGGTCGAGGCGGATCGCCGGCGGCTGGTCGAGGAGATGGGCGACCTGTTCCGCGTGATGGCGGTGACCAACCGCGAATGGCCCAAGCCGGCGGGTTTCGCGTGATCGCCTACCGCGACGCGATGCCGGACGACGGTCCCGCGATCGACGCGATGGCGCGGCGCGTGTGGCTCGACACGTTCGGCCATTCGGCGCCCGCGGCCGATATCGAGCGCTACCTGGGCGAGGCGTTCGGCGCAGACGGAGCGCTGATCCGCGATCTGTTCGATCCGGCGTTCGACTACCGCGTCGCGCTCAGCGACAATCGGGTGATCGGCTATGCCAAGATGGGTGCGCCAATCTTCACCGACGAGGTGAACGCGCGCGGCGCGCAGCAGTTGCGGCAATTGTACGTCGACGCGGACTTTCACGGCTACGGCGTCGCGCCGGCGCTGCTTGACTGGGCGCGGCGGATCGCACGGGCGCGCGGGGCGACCAGCCTGCTCTTGACCGTGTGGAAGGAGAATGCGCGCGCGCGGCGCTTCTACGCGAAGCATGGCTTCGTCCACGTTGGCGATTACGCGTTCCAGACCGGCACGCAGGTCGACCGCGACCTCATCTTGCGGCTGGCATTGTGAGCGCGGTGGAGGTGATCCGCGCCGGCGTGCTGAGCACGGTGCCGCACGGGTTCCTGGGACGGCGCGGCGGCGCATCGGACGGCGTGTTCGCGGGGCTGAACGTCGGCGCCGGGTCGAGCGACGATAGGGCGGCAGTGGCGGAGAACCGCGCGCGCGCGCTGGCGGCGGTCAGGCCGGGCGCGACGCTGCTGACGCCGTACCAGATTCACTCAGCCGATTGCGTCACGGTGTGCGTGCCGTTCGCGGGCGACGTGCGCCCGCACGCCGACGCGCTGGTGACCAACAATCCCGCGCTCGCGCTGAGTATCGTCACCGCGGATTGCGCGCCGGTGCTGCTGGCCGACGTGGAAGCCGGGGTGGTCGGCGCGGCGCATGCCGGGTGGAAGGGGGCGCTGGGGGGCGTCACCGATACGACGATCGACGCGATGGAGGCGCTGGGGGCGGAGCGCGGGCGGATCACCGCGGCGGTCGGGCCGTGCATCGCCCGGGCGAGCTACGAGGTCGATCGTGGCTTCCGACGCCGGTTCGAGGAGGCGGACGCGGCGAACGAGCGCTTCTTCGCCGACGGCCGGGAGGGGCACGCGCAGTTCGACCTCGAAGGCTATGTCGTCCACCGGCTGGCATCGGCGGGAGTGCGGCGGATCGAGGCCACTGGGGTCGACACCTACGCCGACGAGCGCCGCTTCTTCAGCTATCGCCGCGCGACGCACCGCGGCGAGCCCGACTACGGGCGGCAGATCGCGATCATCGCGCTGCCGGGCTGACAAAGGGCTAGCCCGGCTAGCAGCCTAGAGGACGAAGCGGCTGAGGTCGGCGTTGCGCGCGACGCTGGCGAGCTGCTGTTCGACGTAGGCGGCGTCGACCACCAGGCTGTCGCCCTTGCGATCTTCCGCGTCGAAGCTGACTTCCTCCAGCAGCTTCTCCATCACGGTCTGCAGGCGGCGCGCGCCGATATTCTCGATCTCGCCGTTCACTTCGGCGGCGATGCGCGCGACCGCGCGGATGCCGTCGTCGGTGAAGCTGACATCGACCCCCTCGGTTGCGATCAGCGCGGTATACTGCGCGGGCAGCGACGCCTTGGTATCGGACAGGATCGAGACGAAATCGTCCTCGGTCAGCCCCTTCAGCTCGACGCGGATCGGCAGGCGGCCCTGGAGTTCGGGCAGCAGGTCCGACGGCTTGGCGACGTGGAACGCGCCGCTGGCGATGAAGAGGATGTGGTCGGTCTTCATCGGGCCGTATTTGGTCGAGACGGTGGTCCCCTCGATCAGCGGCAGGAGGTCGCGCTGAACGCCCTCGCGGCTGACCGAGCCGCCGCGCACGTCGGACACCGCGATTTTGTCGATCTCGTCGAGGAAGACGATGCCGTTCGCCTCCGCGTCGGCGAGCGCCACGCGGCTGACCTCATCCTGGTCGAGGCGCTTGTCGGCTTCCTCCTCGACCAGCTTCTCCCACGCGGCGGGGACGAGCAGCTTGCGGCGCTGCTTGGGGCCCGCGTTGCCGAATGCCTTGCCCATCATCTCGCTGAGGTTGATCATGCCGACCGACCCGCCGCCGGGAATGTCGAACGGCATCTGCGGAGTCTGGCTCAGTTCCAGCTCGATCTCGGTCTGGTCGAGGTGGCCGTCGCGGAAGCGCTGGCGGAAGCTCTCGCGCGTCGCCTGGCTCGAATCCTTGCCGACCAAGGCATCGAGCAGGCGGTTCATCGCCGCTTCCTCCGCCTTGTCCTTGACCGCGAGGCGGCGGCGTTCCTTCTCCAGCCGCACCGCCTCCTCGACCAGGTCGCGCGCGATCTGCTCCACGTCGCGACCAACGTAGCCGACCTCGGTGAACTTGGTCGCCTCGACCTTCACGAACGGCGCGTCGGCGAGCTTCGCCAGACGGCGGCTGATCTCGGTCTTGCCGCACCCCGTCGGCCCGATCATCAGGATGTTCTTGGGCGTGACTTCATCGCGCAGGTCGGCGCCGAGCCGCTGGCGACGCCAGCGGTTGCGCAGGGCGACCGCGACCGCGCGCTTGGCGTCGAGCTGTCCGATGATGTGCGCGTCGAGCGCGGCGACGATCGCCTTCGGCGTCAGATTGTCTTGCATGGGAGAACTCAATTAGCCGAGTCGAGGGTTTCGACGACCAGGCGATCGTTGGTGTAGACGCAGACATCGGCGGCGATCTTCATCGCGCGACGGGCGATCGTCTCGGCATCCTGTTCGTAGTCGACCAGCGCGCGCGCGGCGGCGAGTGCGAAATTGCCACCCGAGCCGATCGCGGCGATCCCGGCCTCGGGCTCCAGCACGTCGCCGTTGCCGGTCAGGATCAGCGTCACGTCGCGGTCGGCGACGATCATCATCGCCTCCAGGTTGCGCAGATACTTGTCGGTGCGCCAGTCCTTGGCGAGTTCCACCGCGGCGCGCATCAACTGGCCGTTGTGGCGCTCAAGCTTGGCCTCCAGCCGCTCGAACAAGGTGAAGGCGTCGGCGGTCGCGCCGGCGAAGCCGCCGATCACCTTTCCTTCCTTGCCCAATGTGCGGACCTTGCGCGCGTTGGGCTTCATGACCGTCTGCCCCATCGAGACCTGGCCGTCGCCCGCCACGACGACCTTGCCGCCGCGCCGGACCGAGAGAATGGTGGTGCCGTGCCAGACCGGCATGGAATGTGGATCGTTCCCGCTCATGGCGCGGCATGTAGGTAGCGCGGCGCGATTGTGCCAACCCCGCGCGGTGGCGGCGAGAGCTGGGGAGAAGGTACTACGCGGCTGTGCATGAAACGGGCTGCACGTTTTCCTATGTTGTAGCAAAACGGGGGAAACAGGCGCATGCGATGCCCTCCTCCAAGGAGAGAATACGTGCGTACCGACGACGAAGACCGCGACTATTACAACCGCCGCGCGGAGGCCGAGATCGAGGCCGCGAGCGCGACCGACAATCCCGCGGCGTGCCGGGCGCATTACCAGATGGCCGAACTCTACCTCGAACGCGCCTATCCGGACGAGGACGCGGCGGCGGACGAGGCCGCCACCACCCGCTGACGCCTCAGCGCGCGCGCTTTCCCCACTCGCGCGCTACCGTGTAGCCGAGATAGCCGGTGCCGAAGAGCGCGTAGAGCGGTTCGGGCAGCGCGTTCAGATAGGCGGTCATGCCGCGTGCGATCGCCTGCGCGGCCGCCGGGCGCACCGCGGCGATCAGCCCGACGG
The DNA here is from genome assembly GCF_042095875.1 of Sphingomonas sp. GTDB lineage: Bacteria > Pseudomonadota > Alphaproteobacteria > Sphingomonadales > Sphingomonadaceae > Sphingomonas. The sequence goes on along the minus strand of NZ_JBELMJ010000007.1, from coordinate 62,957 downwards.
GCACGCTCCACAGCAGCAATGCGTAGATGACGTAGAGGAAGGTCGGGCGGGCGCGCGCGACCCAGGGATCGGCGGCGCTCGCCTCCGCGATGAGCGCGGCGATTTGCGCGCGCACCGCGTCGAGTTCGTGGGTGCGCTCCAGCCGGAGCAGTTCGCGCTTGGCGGCGTCGCGAGTCTGCGGATCGGGAATGATGCGGTCGAGCAGCTGCGCGAGCGGCGCGACGAGGCCGTCGACCAGCGGAGCGATGGTGGGCATTTGGACTCCTCTGCTAGAAAATGGCGGAAAACCGCGCGGTTCGGACGATTGCAGAAATGCGAAGTGGAGGAAGTGGAGGTTGAAACGCGTTTTTGTCGCGCGCCTCCACTTCGCCCGGCGGGGCCTGTCGAGGCCCGGCGGGGCCTGTCGGGCGCGACGCGGCGCGCTCAGCCGAGCCGGTTGGCGAGCCAGCCGTAGAGGAACGCCTCGTTCGCCGGGCGCTGCTCGGCGAGGGCCATGTAGCGTTCGCCCTGCAGCGCCTCGATCGCCTTCACCAGAACCGTCTCCCCGCTCGCGCGGCGGGTAAGGAGGAAGCGGTCGAGCGCCGACAGCGTCTGCGCGCCGAGGCGGCCGTCTAGCGTGACATCCGCGTAGTCGCTGGCGCCGCGGTTGAGCGCGTTCAGGGCGCGCTGGAGAAAGGTGACCGCGACCGCCGGCCCCATGTTGACGCCGGTGTCGAACAGCTCGGCGGCGAGCGCGGGCGCGCGGGTCGCGACCTGGTCGAAGGCCGGGCGCGTCCAGTAAATGCGGCGGTAGATCGCGGCGGCGGCGCCGCGCGAGAAATGCCGCATGTCGCCGGCATAGCCGTTCGCGCACGCAACCGCTTCCGTGATGCCGAAGCGGGTCGCTCCGCCGCGGTCGGCGGGATGATCGGAATAGCCGCCTTCGCGGTCGATCACGGCGTCGATGAGTTGGTCAATCATGATCACATTCCCCCAAGGTTGAGGGCGGAACATTGCGGGAACATCGGCGTGTAGGACAGCGCGCGGCGTGGCAGCCAGACAGGCGGCGTCGTACAACCAGTGATGCAAGATTTGGTCGGGGCGACAGGATTCGAACCTGCGACCCCCACACCCCCAGTGTGATGCGCTACCAGGCTGCGCTACGCCCCGACCGAGCGGCGGCCATTACGCGGGGTGGCGCGGTGATGCAAGGGGATGTGTCGTGCCGGGTGTTTCGGACGGGATGGGCGACTGGGCGGAGAAAGAAGCGGGATCCCGGGTCGAGCCCGGGATGCCGGTGGTGAGTGGCTCCCCCCTTCTGCGCTGCGGTCCTGCCGTGACCCGGCTTACCCTTGTACCCGCAACCTTTGCGTCACCCGCCGACGAGGTTGCGCCATTGCCGGCCGTCCCACGCGTCGATCTTCATCGTCGACGGGGCGTGGGCGCGCAGCACGCGGCCGAACGCCTTCTGGTGATCGGCCTGACCGTGCGCGGCGAGTGCCTCGGGCGAGGACCAGCGCTCCGCGACGCGGATCAGATCGGGATCGGCGGTGTCGAAGGCGAAGCTGTATTCCTCACAGCCTTTCTCGGTCAGCACGGTCGCGACGTGATCGGCGAGCATCTGCCGCGCCTTTGCACCCTCACCCTCGCCCAGCTTGATCGTGCCCATCACCAGGATCGTCATCGCCCGTTCTCCTTCACCTGACTGGCCTAGCGACCGCGCGCCGGTTGCGCCAACCCTTGCGCGATGGTAGCGCCGCGGACTTCCTGCGCGTGGGGTTTCCCTGCGCGCGCCCCGTTTTGCGTGGACACGATGCTCATCTCCCCAGCTTATGCGCAGGCCGCCGGCGGCGCCGCACCCGCGAGCGGCGCGCTCGGCGGCTTTCTCGGGCTCGCGCCGCTTTTTCTCATCTTCATCGTCTTCTATTTCCTGATGATCCGGCCGCAGCAGGCGCGCGTGCGCAAGCTGCAAAACGCGGTCGCCGCGGCGAAGAAGGGCGATTCGGTGATCACCGCGGGCGGGCTGGTCGGCAAGATCACGCGCGTCGAGGACGCGTTCCTCGAGGTCGAGATCGCGCCCAACACGCGCGTGCGCGTGGTCAAGGCGACGCTGGCGGAGATCACCCCGCTCGGCTCCAAGCCCGCCAACGACTGAGCGGACAGGCGAAGATGCTCGATTTCCCGCGCTGGAAGGTTGTCTCGATCTGGGCGTTGCTGGCGGTGCTGGTCGCGCTGGCGATCCCGAGCGTCGTGCCCGGCCTCGCCGCGCGCCTGCCGTTCACCGCGCCGACGATCAACCTGGGGCTCGACCTGGCGGGCGGCAGCTACCTGCTGCTCGAGGCGGACACCAACGACGTGGCGGCGACGCGCATCGAGGTGATGCGCGAGCAGGTGCAGACCGAGATGCGCCGCCAGAACCCGCGGATCGAGATCGGCGAGATCTCCAGCCGCGGGGGGCAATTGTCGTTCCTGCTGCGCGATCCGTCGAAGGTCGACGCCGCGCGCGAGCGGTTGCTGGCGATCACCGGCGGCGGCGCGGGCATGACCGGGCAGCGCGAGTGGGACATCCAAGTGGTCGACACCAGCCGCTTCGTGCTGACGCCGACGCAGGCCGGGCTCGCGCAGGCGGTCGACACCGCGATGCAGGACGCGACCGAGGTCGTGCGCCGCCGCATCGACGAACTGGGCACGCGCGAGCCGACGATCGTCCGTCAGGGATCGAACCGCATCGTCGTGCAGGTGCCGGGGTTGCAGAACCCGCAGGCGCTGAAGGACCTGCTCGGCAAGACCGCGAAGCTCGAGTTCAAGCTGGTCGACGTCAACGCCGATCCGGCGCAGCTCGCCAAGGGGCAGGCGCCGGCGGGGAGCCAGGTGCTGCCCTACCCCGGCAGCCCGTCGGGCATCCCGTTCATCGCGGTGAAGCGCTCCGCGATCATCACCGGCGACATGCTGTCGGACGCGCGGCAGGAGTTCGACCCGCAGACCAATGCGCCGCAGGTGTCGATCACCTTCGACAGCCAGGGCGGTCGCCGGTTCGCGCGCACGACGCAGGAGAACGTCAACAAGCCGTTCGCGATCATCCTCGACAACAGCGTGATCTCCGCGCCCAACATCAACGAGCCGATCCTGGGCGGGCGCGCCGCGATCAACGGCGGGTTCACGACCGAGAGCGCCAACGCGCTGGCGATCGCGCTGCGCTCGGGCAAGCTGCCGGTCGCGCTCAAGGTGGTGGAGGAGTCGACCGTCGGCCCCGATCTGGGCGCCGACTCGATCCGCGCGGGCATCCTCGCCAGTGCGGTCGCGGTCGCATTGGTGGTCGCGTTCATGCTGGTGACCTACGGCCGGTTCGGCGCCTACGCGAACCTCGCGGTCGTCATCAACGTGTTCGTGATCCTGGGCGTGCTGGCGCTGATCAACGGCACGCTGACGCTGCCCGGTATCGCGGGATTCGTGCTGACGATCGGCACCGCGGTCGACGCCAACGTGCTGATCAACGAGCGCATCCGCGAGGAATTCCACCGCGGGCGCAGCGTGGTGCAGTCGGTCGAGCTGGGATACAAGGAAGCGAGCCGGACGATTTTCGAGGCGAACGTGACGCATGCGATCTCGGGCATCATCATGTTCCTGCTGGGGTCGGGGCCGGTCAAGGGCTTCGCCGTCGTGCTGCTGATCGGCATCGCGACCAGCGTGTTCACGGCCGTCACCTTTACCCGCATGCTCGTCGCCGGCTGGGTGCGCCGCACCAAGCCCAAGACGATCAACATCTGAGCCGGGCGCACCCATGAAACTTCTCAAGCTGGTTCCCGACAACACCAACATCGACTTCGTGCGGTTGCGCGGCTGGGCGTTCGGGTTGACGATGCTGCTCAGCCTGCTCGCGGTCGGGCTGACCGTGTACAAGGGGCTGAACTTCGGCGTCGACTTCGAGGGCGGGTTGATGATCGAGGAACGGTTCCGCCAGCCGCCCGACCTCGACCGCGTCCGCGCCGAGGTCGACCGGCTGGGCGTCGGCGAGGCGGCGTTGCAGCAGTTCGGCGATCCCAACACGATCACCATCCGTCTGCCCGTCCAGTCGGGCGGCGACGAGGGCGCGACCAACGCCGCGGTGAAGAAGGTCGAGACCGCGCTGGCGCGCACCTTTCCGGGCGCGGAGTTCCGCCGTTACTCGACCGTGTCGGGCAAGGTGTCGGGCGAGCTGATCCGCAACGGCGTGCTGGCGGTGGTGCTGGCGGTGCTGGGCATCGGCCTGTTCGCGATCTTCCGTTTCGAGTGGCAGTTCGGCGTGTCGACGATCGTCGCGATCGTCCACGACCTGCTGATGACCTTGGGCTTCTTCGCACTGACGCAGTTCGAGTTCGACCTGAACATCGTCGCGGCGGTGCTGACGATCATCGGCTACTCGATCAACGACAAGATCGTGATCGACGACCGTATTCGCGAGAACATGCGCCGGTACCGCAAGATGGAGATGCGCGAGATCATCAACCTGTCGGTCAACGAGACGCTGCCGCGCACCGTGATGACCTCGGTCACGATCCTGCTCGCGCTGGGTGCGTTGCTGTTCCTGGGCGGCCACGTGCTGCGCGGGTTCACCGCCGCGATGATCCTGGGCATCTTCGTCGGCACCTATTCGTCGATCTACGTGTCGTCGTCGCTGCTCATCACGCTGGGTCTGCGCGCCGAGCCCGAGGGTGGCGCCGCGCGGCCGGGACGCGGTGGCATGGAGAATGCCGAACGCGTCGGCCCAAGGAACTGAGCGGGTGGTCACGCGCGGTGGTGGGTCGATGCGGATGGACCGCGCGGGTGCGGCGGGGCCGCTGATCCGCGGGCTGGGGCCGAGCGGCTTTCGCGTCGACGAGAACGTCTACACCGCGCTGACGCTGACCCCGACGCGCGCGGACGGATGGTCGCCGCCGCCGCTCTCCGAATTGAGCGAGCAGGACCTCGCCGCGGTGCTGGAGGGCACGCCCGAGTTCGTGCTGCTGGGGACGGGCGCGAACCTGGCGCGGCCGCCGCGCGCGCTGGTCGCCGCGCTGGAAGCGCGCGGGATCGGCGTGGAGGCGATGGACAGCCGCGCGGCGGCGCGCGCCTGGGGCGTGCTGCGCGCGGAGGACCGGCAGGTGGTGGCGGCGCTCTACCCGATCGACGCGTGATCGGGCGCGGCCGCGCGCCGCGGCTCTCGTATTGCAAGCTTAGCTGCGCCGGTGGTCGGCGATCAGGCGTGACAGGTGAGCGTGGAGCGCCGCGGTGTTGGCGGCCCAGGTGAAGCGTTCGGCGTGGCGGCGCGTGGCGGCGCGCGGCGGTGGGTCGGCGATCAGCGCGCCGATGGCGGACGCGAACGCCGTCGGGGTGCGCGCGACGATGCGGCCGGCGTCGGCATCGGTCACCACCTCGCGCGCGCCGCCGGCGTCGGGGATGACGATCGGCGTGCCGCAGGCGAGCGACTCGATCCAGGCGTTGGCGAGCCCCTCCGAGGTCGAGGCGAGCGCGGTCGCGTCGGCGGCGGCGAGCCAGCGCGGCAGGTCGGCGTGCGGCACGCTGCCGAGCAGGCGGACGCGGTCGCCGACGCCGCGCTCGACGATCAGGCGCTCCAGCGCGGCGCGCTCCGCCCCCTCCCCCGCGATGGCGAGCGTGACACCGGGCAGGTCGGCCACGGCCTCGATCACGACGTCGTGCCCTTTGCGCGGGATCAGCGCGCCGACCGAGACGACGAGCGGACCGGGGACGCCGAGCTCGCGCTTGAGCGCGGCGCGATCGGCCGGTGCGAAGCGGTCGAGGTCGACGCCGGTGTGGTGGACGCGGATGCGGTCGCGCGGCATGCCGAGCGCGGCCATGTCGTCGCGCATCGCGGCGCTGACCGCTAGAAGGCCGTCCGCCCCCTGCCCCGCGCGGCGCACCTGCGCGGCGGTTGCGCGCGCGCGGCCCCAATGGTGGATGTCGGCACCGCGCGCCTTGATCGAGACGGGCACGCCATAGCGCGCGCCTAGCGCGACCGCGGCGAGGCCGTCGGGAAAGAAGAAGCTCGCATCGATCACGTCGAATGCGAAGTCGGCGCGGAGGCGGTCGAGCACCGGCACTAGCGCGCGCGCGAGCGCGGCGGCGTGGAAGCGGCCGGCGGTCGCGGGCAGCGCGGTGAAGCGCGGACGCAGCACGTCGAGCCCCCGCCACATCTCGCGCGGCGGCAGCGTCGCGAGCGCGCGATAGTGCGGGTGGCGCGTGAGCGGCCACGGCGGGAGCCCGCGCGGGGCGACGACGCGCAGCTCGACACCCGCGTGCGCGGCGAGACCGAGCGTCTGCTGCTCGACGAAGACGCCGAAATTGGGACGGGTCTCGTCGGGGAACAGGGTGGAAAGCGTGAGCACGCGCATGCCGCGCAGCTATAAGCGGCGGGCGTTAACGAGTAAGCGTATCGCGTTCGGCCACCCGCTCCGTGACGTGGACCAGACACGAAAAGGCCCGGACGTTTCCGCCCGAGCCCTTCCTGCTACCTGATCGCGGCTTACTTGTTCTGGTAGGTACCAGAGAAGCTGCTGTTCAGGTCGGTGTCGCTGCTACCCGCGCCGGCGCTTGACGACGCGCTGCTGCCGCTGGCGGCACTGCTCGACTGGCCCGTGCTCGACTGTCCGGACGTGCTCTCACCACTGCCGTAGCCGGTCGCGCGCGACGATTGCGAACGCTGGCCGGCCATGTTCTCGCTGGTGCGATCGCCGTAGCCGAACATCGCCTGCTTGTTCTCCTCGTCGCGCCACTGCTTCTTTGCCTCGTCAGCGGACTTGGACAGGGTCACCTTGTCGTCCTCGACCGACTTGATCCAGCTCGACGGGATCGAGTGGTGCTGACCGCCCGCGTCGACGTCGTTCTTGGTCAGGAGAATGCGGTCGCCGCGCACCTTGTCGACGGTGCCGACGTGGCTGCCGTCAGAGCCGACGACTTCGGCATGCTCCTTCACCTTGTCGAGCGAGTCGCGCTGCGTCTGACGATTGGTGCGCCACGAGCTGAACTCGTTCTGGAACTTGGTGCGGTTCTCGCTGCGATACTCGTCATAGTCGCGATCGAGTGCGGCGATCTGGCCCGAGCGCCAATGGTGGTAGTCGGAGTCGCGATCATGCGAGCCGCGCTGGTTGTACTCGCGTTCGTCGTAGCGATTGTCCATCTCGCGGCGGCGCTCCGCCTCGTCGTCGCCAAACCAAGAGCGTACCTCGTCTCCGGCGCGCGCGAAGAAGCCGCGGTCCTCGTAATCGTAGCCCTGCGGCGGGCGACCGTAATTGCCACCGCGCTGCGACGCGCCGCGATCGTTCCCGCCGTAGCGGTTCTGGTCGCTGCCGTAGCGGCCGCGCTCATCGCGGTTGCGGTCGCGATAATTGTCGTCGTCCCAGTGCTTGCGGTCGCCGACGTCGACGAAACGGCGCCCGTCCGAGCCGTAGCTGCCGTGATATTCGGTGCTGCCGCCCGAGCTATTTTGAGAACCGTGCTGGCGCGACTGGCCGTAATTGGACTGGCCGTAGTTCGACCGGCCGTAGCCCGAGCGACTATCGTCCGACCCGCGATCGTCCGAGCGGCCGTAGCTGGAGCGGCCGTAGTCGCGGTCGCGATCATAGTCGCGCGCGTAACCGGCGTTGCCGTACTCGCGCTGGCCGTAGGACGAACCCGAGCGGGAGCGGTCGCGATCACGGTCTCCGCGATAGTCGCGGTCATCGTCGCGACCCATCATGCCCGCGGACTGATAGTCGCGCGCGCTCGAGTAGCTGTATTGGCGGCCGGAGCCGTAGTCGCGGCCATAATCCTGCGGCTGGTCGCGATCGTAGTAATCGCCCTGGGGATTGGTGCCGCGCGGGTAACGTTCGTAGCCCATTAGGTCCTCCTTGCTGGACAGCAACGCGCCGATTTTCTGCGTCGTGTGCATGAGAAGAAAGCCTGAGCGCGTCGCTTCGTTCCTGTTGTTACGCCTATGCAACAGGGTCTTGTCGCACCTGGTGCATGGTTGATCTGCATCACGCCGGACAATCGCAGGGCGCGTACTTGCGTCGGCCGCGCGGCGTCGTGATGATGCGGGGGATGGAGAGCTTCATGGTCGAAGGCAGGCAAATGACAATCGCCGGCAGGGTCGCGGCGTCGCGCGATGGCGCTCCGGGCCGCACGCGGTGACGCCCGCCGACGCGCCCACCGCGCAGGTCGTCGACGCCGACGACCCCGACCTGCCTGCCGCGATCCCCGCCGCGACTCTGGTGATCTTCCGCGAGGTGGACGGTGCCGCGGCCGAGCTGCTGATGGTGGAGCGCGCGCAGAAGATGGTGTTCGCGGCGGGCGCGATGGTGTTCCCGGGCGGTCGGATCGACCCGGGCGACTACGCGCTGGCCGAGGCGCTGGCGCCGGCGGATGCGGAGGATGCCGCGGCGCGGATCGCCGCGATCCGCGAGACGATCGAGGAGGCGGGGCTGCCGGTCGGGCTGGCCGAGATGCCGACGCTGGGCGCGATCGAGGAGATGCGGCGCTCGCTCCACGCGGGCGCGGCCTTCGGCGACGTGCTGCGCGACGCGGGCGCGCGGCTCGACCTCGCCGCGCTGGTGCCGTTCGCGCGTTGGCGGCCGGCGCACCGGCACATGCGCATCTTCGACACGCGCTTCTTCCTCGCGCGCCTGCCCGCGGGTGCGCCGTGCGCGAGCGTCGACGAGACCGAGAACGTCCGGCTCGCCTGGGCGAGCGCGCGCGACGTGCTGGACGAGGCGGACGCGGGTCGCCTATCGATCATCTTTCCGACGCGGCGCAACCTGGAGCGGTTGGCGCAGTTCCCCTCGTTCGACGCGGCGGTGGCGCATGCCCGCGCCACCCCGCAGCGCGTCGTCACCCCCTGGGCCGAGACGCGGGACGGAGAGGAATGGCTCTGCATACCCCAAGACCTGGGCTATCCGGTGGCGGCGGAACCGACCAGCAGCGCGCTGCGGGGGTGACGCGGGGCGCCAAGGTCATCCGCGCGCTGCGTCGGTCGGCGCGGGCGTTGGTGGTGCTGGGCGTGCTGGCGACCGTCGCGCTGGTGGCCTGGGGATCTTTGCGCGGGCGGCCGCAGGACCTGCCGTGGACCCCGCTCGACCTGTCGCAGCCGATCGGCGCATTTACCGGACGGAAGCTGACCGCGCTGGGCGAGGATTTCGGCGCGTGTCGCGCGCTGCTCGACCGCGCGGGCGTGCGCTACACCGCGCTGCCGCCGCGCGATGGCGGCGGGCAGTGCGGCTACGACGACGCGGTGCGCTTCACCGACGGCGGGGCGCGGCGGATCAGCTACGCGCCCGCCGCGCTGGGCGTCGCCTGCCCGGTCGCGGCGGCGCTGGCGAAATGGGAGTGGGACGTGGTCCAGCCCGCGGCGGAGCGCTACCTGGGGTCGCGCGTCGCCACGATCGAGCATTTCGGCAGCTACTCGTGCCGGCGGATCTACGGTCGCGACGCGGGCAATTGGAGCGAGCATGCCACCGCCGACGCAGTCGATATCGCGGGGTTTCGGCTGGCGGACGGGCGGCGGGTGACGGTGGTGCGCGACTGGTCGGGCGACGGCGACGCGCGCGCGCGGCGGCAAGCCGCGTTCCTGCGCGCCGTGCGCGACGGCGCGTGCGAGCTGTTCGCTACCGTGCTGTCGCCCGATTACAACGCCGCGCACCGCGATCACTTCCACCTCGATCAGGCGAGCCGCGGGGCGATGGGGTGGCGGGCGTGCCGGTGAGTGGCACGGGGCGGCGGTCGGGTCGGTGACGGACTGTGAAATCACGCTCGATGCCGCGGCGTGGCGCGACTTTCGCGATATCTACGCCGCGCTGCTGACAGCGCTGGGTGCGCCCGAGTGGCACGGGCCGAACCTGGACGCGATGTACGACGCGCTGGTCGCGGGGCATTATCGCGCCTTGGCGGTGTCGCAGCCTGGGCCGGGCGAGAATGGTGCGCAGCGACGGCCGTTGCGGGTGACGGTGACCAACGCGGAGACGGCGAGCGCGGCGGGGCGCGCCTATCTCGCGCGGCTCGTCACCGTGTTCGACGACGCGCGCGCGCAGTATGGCGTGGAGGCGCGGCTGCTGATCGCGTGACGATCAGTGGAGCGGCGCGCCGGCCTCAACCTTCTCGACCCAGTGCGGGTAGAAGGCGGGTTGGCGCGACGACCAGCCCGACGCTGTCGCCGCGGCCTCGCTGATCGATTGCAGCAGCTTGCGTCGCAGCTCCGGGTGGAGGTGCGGGAGCGCGGCGGCCGAGCAGAAGGCGGCGGGCAGCCACGGGCGCACGCGCGCGCCGATCAGCCGCTCGTAGAGGAAGCGGTAAGCCGAGAAACTGAGCAGCCGACCTTGCCCGAGATCGAACGCCGAGGTGACAACCAGCGGGCTGAGGAACGGTTCAACCGAGTCGAGCCCGCTGTCGTCGGGTACGTTGGCGCGCAGGTCGTCCAAGCGGCGATAGTGGCGCGCCTGCGCGCGGATCGAGGCGGCCTCGACCACGTCGCGCGACCAGCGCAGCATCGCGTCCTGCCGATCAAGCCCGACGTCGAGGCTGCGGCGCACGTAGCGCTGCGTCGCGGCCGGGAAGCTCGCGAATTCCTTCATCTCCGCCAGCGTCATCGCGCCTTCTGCCGGTTTACTCCTCGCGCTCATCTGTCACCCCGCCCGATCCATGCCATGCGAAGCATCATGCGCCAGGATGGTTAACGCCAGCCTTAACGGATGCGTGCGCCGCGTCACAAATGCATCATGGAAGATGCCGCAACGCAACATGAATGCGGTGGAATGATCCCGCGAACACATTTGTTACGTGCGAGCGTGTCCTGCCGACAACGGGTCTGCGCGCCCTCAACGAGAAAAGGGCTGGCGCGCGGCCAGCCCTTTCCCATGTCGAACAGTACGGAGTGTCAGGCGTCGCGCTGGCGTTCCGCCTCGGCCGCGGCGTCGAAGCCCGACGAGGCGGGCGGCTCGTCCTTGCGGCCGGGGATGGTCGAGGAGATCGGGTCGGAGGCGTCCATCGATTCATCCAGACCCTCGTCGAGCTTGGCATCCTCGTTCGACGGGTCCTTCTGCAGCCGCTTGTTGATCATCTTGTCCTGGCCGGCGTCTTGGCGCGCGTCCTTGCTGCCGCCAGCGTTGCCGGCCTGCGTACCGTCGGGCGCGACCGACATGCTGTCGAGCGCGCGGTCGTCGATCGAGTTATCGGGCACCTGAACCTCCATCCATGTTTCGACACATCAACGACGCGCGCGCCCCCCTGTTCCTAGGTCCCGTTCCTAGAGGCGCGTCACCGTCACGCGCTGCTGCTGGAGCCAGGCGCTGCCGAAGATGGTCATGAACGCGATGTCGGTGGCGTCGCGCCCGACGCAGACGCGCGCGATCTCATCGGGGTGAGCCATGCCGGTGGGATCGACCAGGTGCCATGCGCCGCCGAGCCACAGTTCGACCACCGCGTGAAAATCGGGCGGGTCGACGCCGGGCGCGTAGGCGGCGACGCAGCGCGCGGGGATCTCGCCCGCGCGCGCCAGTGCGACGAGCAGGTGCGCGAAGTCGCGGCACACGCCGCGCCGCTCGGCGAAGGTATCGAGCGCGCCGCTGCGTCCGTCGCTGCCCGCACCGTCATAGTCGAGGTTGCCGCGCACCCAGTCGGTCAGCGCGATCGCGAGGCTGCCGCCGCGCAGGCCGGCGAAGGTGCGGCGGACGAAATGGTCGAAGCGGTGCGACTCGCAGTAGCGGCTGGGCAGCAGATAGGGGATCGTCTGCGGTGGAAGCAGGCCAGCGGGGGTGTGCGGCAGCGCGTGGAGCGGCGGCGTCGCGCGGTCGACGCTGACCACCGCGCGGTAATGCGCGACGAGGCGGTGCTCGGCGGTCGCCCAGGTGCGCTGTCCAATGCCCTCCTCTCCGTCCACCGCGCGGATCGGATGGTCGCTCTCGATCATGAGCGACTGCTGCTCGAGCCGCTGATCGGGCAGCGCCGCCGCCTCGATCTGGAGCAGCACGTCGGCGCGCTCGGGAAAGCCGTAATCGAGGAAAGCGTCGATCGAGAGGCGCAAGCGCGATGATCTTTCGTGAGAGTTGCGCGAACAGAAAAAAGGCCCGGCGGTGATCCGCCGGGCCTTCATTCACTAGCCTGTCTCGCTATCGTAGATCAATCGCGACCCGAGCCGAACAGGCGCAGGATGAACAAGAACATGTTGATGAAGTCGAGGTACAAGGTCAGCGCGGCGAGCACCACGGCCTTCGACACCAGCTCGCCGTGGCCGGCGACCTGGAAATACATGCTCTTGGTACGCTGCGTGTCATAGGCGGTCAGCCCCGCGAACAGCAGCACGCCAACCAGCGAGATGACGAGGCCGAGCGGGCCCGACTGGATGAACATATTGAGGATCATCGCGACCAGCAGGCCGACGACGCCGATGACCAGGAAGGTGCCGAACGCCGACAGGTCACGCTTGGTGGTGTAGCCGTAGAGGCTGAGCGCCGCGAAGCCGGCAGCCGTGGCGAAGAATGCCTGCGCGATCGCGACCGGCGAGTAGACGAGGAAAATCGTCGACAGCGACAGCCCCATCGCGACCGCGAAGCCCCAGAACATCGCGCGGAGCTGACCCGAGCTGAAGCGGTTCTGCCCGAAGCTCATCGCGAACACGAAGGCGAGCGGCGCGAGCACGATCACCCACTTGAGCGGGGTCTGGAACACCGCCGCGGCGTAGCCCGACAGCGCGAATGCGAGCGCGACGATGCCCGTCAGCAGCACGCCCGAGGTCATGTAGTTGTAAACAGACAGCATGTACGACCGGAGACCCGCGTCGTGGGCGGCGTCCCGCGTACCGGCCTGTTCCGCCCCGAAGCGAGCGGTAGAGGACCGAGGGTCCGACCAGTTTGCCATTGTCAAATTGCTCCTTCGTCCGGCATGGAACGCCGGATCAGTAACGAATATTGCGCGCGGGCGATCCGTTTTCAAGCGAGCCGGGGGTCAGGCGGGCGACCGAGCAATTGTTCGTTACACGCCTGGTCGCGCCGGTTCGCGGCGAATCGTGGAGGCACCATGCACCGCCTGTTCGTCGCCCTGCGCCCGCCCCCCGATATCCGCGACGCGTTGATCGACGCGATGGACGAACTGCGGGGCGCGCGGTGGCAGGACGAGGAGCAGTTGCACGTCACCTTGCGCTTCATCGGCGCGGTCGAGCGCCCCCAGGCGGAGGACATCGCCGCCGCGCTGGCAGCGGTGTCGGCCCCGGCGATCGAGGCGCGGGTCGACGGGGTCGGCACGTTCGACCGGCGCGGGCGGGTCGACACCCTGTGGGCGCGGATCGTGCCCGCGGACCCGCTCGCCGCGCTGCACCGCAAGGTCGACCAGGCGCTGGCGCGCGCGGGCGTGGCGCGCGACGAGCGCCGCTACCTGCCGCACCTGACGCTGGCGCGGTTCGGGCGGTCGAGCAGCGACGCGGGCGCGATCGCGCGCTGGGTGGCGGACCACGCCGCGCTGTCGACGCCGTCGTTCGTGCTGCCCCACCTGATCCTGTACGAAAGCCATCTGGGGCACGAGGGCGCGCAGTACGAGTCGGTCGCGCGCTGGCCGCTGGCGTGACTAGGTCGGGTGCGCGCTCGCCGCTGGCGCCGCGCTCCCCTGCCCGCTAGGCTCGGCGACAACGACACGAAAAGGGGACGGGGATGGCGGGACCAGAGACAGCGGGGTCGCCGATAGCCGGCGAGGTGCCGCAGAGCGAGGTGCGCGCGAGCGGTTACGCCTGGTACGTGCTGGCGTTGCTGTTCGTCGTCTACATCCTGAATTTCGTCGACCGGCAGGTGATCTCGATCCTGGCCGAGGACATCAAGCGCGACCTGCACCTGAAGGACGAGGACCTGGGGTTCCTCTACGGCACCGCGTTCGGCGTGTTCTACTCGCTGTTCGGGATTCCGCTCGGGCGGCTGGCGGACAGCTGGTCGCGGGTGCGGTTGATGACGATCGGGCTCGGGCTGTGGTCGACGATGACCGCGCTGTCGGGCTTCTCCTCGTCGGGCGCGCAGCTAACCGGGGCGCGGATCGGCGTCGGCGTCGGCGAGGCGACCGCGTCGCCATCGGCCTACTCGCTGATCTCGGACTATTTCCCCAAGAAGCTGCGCGCGACCGCGCTGTCGATCTACTCCGCGGGCATCTACGTCGGCGGGGGCTGCTCGCTGTTCATCGGCGGCGCGATCGTGCAGCGCTGGAATGCGGCCTATCCCGCGGGCGGACCGCTGGGGCTGGTTGGCTGGCAGGCGGCGTTCCTGGCCGTGGGGCTGCCTGGACTGGTGCTGGCGGTGTTGATCGCGACGGTGCGCGAACCCGTGCGCGGCGCGGTGGAGGGATTGCCCGAGCCCGAGCGGCACCCGGCGCCGTTCCGCGCCTTCTTCGACGAACTGGTCACGATCCTGCCGCCACTGACGCTGATCGGCGCGCTGCGCGGGGGGACGCGCGCGCTGCTGGTCAACCTGCTCGGGCTCGGCGTCGTCGTGGTCGCGGTGGTGGCGCTGCTGGCGGCGGGCGAGCCCGCGCCGCAGTGGCTGGCGGTCGGCACCGGCTGCTACGCGGTGTTCTCCTGGGCGTGCGCGCTGAAGCGGCGCGACCCCGCGACATTCGCGCTGATCGTCGGCACGCCCGCGTTCGTGTGCACGGTGGTGGCGTACGGGCTGAACGCCTTCCTGGCCTATGCCGCGAGCTTCTGGGCCGCGCCCTACGCAATGCGCGTGTTGGGCGTGGAGCCGGCTACCGCGGGGCTGATCCTGGGCAGCGTCGGCGCGCTGTCGGGGTTCCTGGGGGTGACGGTCGGCGGGGTTGTCGGCGACCGGCTGCGGCAGCGCAACCCGGCCGGGCGACTGGTGATGGTAATCGCGGGCGCGGTCCTGCCGGTGCCGTTCCTGGCGATCGGCTTCACCACCGGTTCGCCCGGCGTGCTCTATCCGTGCCTGTTCGCGGCGCAGTTCCTGGCCAGCCTGTCGCTCGGATCGGCGGCGGCGACGACTCAGGACCTGGTGCTGCCGCGGATGCGCGGCGCGGCGACCGCGACGTTCTTCATCGGCACGACGCTGCTCGGGCTCGCGCTCGGGCCGTATCTCGCCGGGCGGGTGTCGACGCTGTCTGGCAGCCTGTCGACCGGCATGCTGTCGCTGTTGCTAACGGTGCCGATCACGCTCGCCGCCGCGATCGCCGCCTATCGGCTCGTCCCCGCCGCCGAGCGGACGCGCGAGGAGCGCGCGCGCGCGGCGGGCGAGGTGATCTGAGCGCTCAGGCGGGCTGGAACACGCCGCAGGCGATGCGGTCGCCCGAATTGCCCGATGGGTCGGTCATCAGGTCGTCTGCCTTGGCGTGGACGATGAACGCCGCGCCGTCCGCGTCCATCAGCCCGGCCATGGTCGCGCCGGGGATCGTCGCGCCGACGGTGCCGCGCCCGCCCGAGTCGATCACGAGGTTGGGCAGATCGCCGTAGTGCGGCCCCTGCGGGTTCATCGTGCCGTGCTTGCGCTCCGTCGGGTTCCAGTGACCGCCCGCGGTGGTGAAGGCGGGCGCGTCGCAGCGGCCGGTCATGTGGACGTGCGCGCCGTGCGTGCCGACGGGCATCGACATCGCGTCGACGGTGAAGCGCAGCCCGCCCGCCACCTCGGTCGCGGTCGCGCGGCCCACGTCGGTGCCGTCCGCGGTACGCAGACTCGCCACCGCCTTCGCGCCGCCCGCCATCGGGGTGCCCGTCGCCATCTCCTCGCGCGCGCACGCGCCGAGCGCGAGTGCCGTGCCCGCTACCATCACCATCGCCAACCGCATGATCTTCTCCCTGTTATCCGAACGGATCAGGATCGAAACGGACCGAACGGCGGCGCGTTCCGTGCGGGCGGTCAGGCTTCGGCGGTCAGGCCCTGAGACGATCAAGCCCCGCGCGCGACGAGCGCGGCGATGCGGCGCGCGCTGGCGGCGCCTTGCAGGATCGCGAACACCAGCACGGCGTTGAGCAGCACGACTTCGATCAGGAAGAACCAGACGGCCGAGCCCGCGATCATGCTGAGCCCGAGCAGGATCGTGCGCGGATTGGCGCCGAGCAGCGCCAGTACCGGCAGCGTCCGCGCACCCGCCGCGCGCGCGATCTCCGCGATGCGCGCGCGCTGCACGCGGTCGTGCTCGGCGCCCACCACCAACGCATCGACGCGCCGCGTCGCGCCCGACATCCTGTTCCACGCCCACAGATAGGCGCGCGACAGCGCACCGCCGAGCCCCGGTTGCGGCGCGCGCTGGTTCTGCAGCCACGGCACGTCGTAGACCCACCATTGATAGCTGCGCCGTCCGCTCTCGGCGTAGACCGACTGCACCGCGCGCGAGATGCCGGCGGCGAGCGCCAGCGCCCAAGCGACCCAGCCGATCCGGTCGTCGAGTTGCGCGGCGAGCAGCGCGTAGAGGATGCCGTGGCCGAAATAGTCGCACATGCCGTCGACCACCTCGCCCGACGGCGAGGCACGCCCAGACAGTCGCGCGAGCATGCCGTCCGCGCCGTCGACGACGTGCCATGACAAATGGAGCAGGAACCCGATCGCTATGCCCCAGGCGCCGCCGACCAGCGTGTAGAAGACCCCGGCGGATACCACCATCAGCGCGCCGAACACCGACACCATGTTGGGCGTGACAGGCGTCGGCACCAGCGCGCGGGCGAGCGCGCCGGCGACCGGATGGTAGAGCCAGGCGTTCAGAAACCCTTGCAGTTCCCGCGGCTTTCCCGCCACAGTGGGGTTGGAATCGTTCACGTTTTCCCTCGTGCAGGAATGGCCGAGATCGGCTAGGGAGATCGCTTCGCTTGACAGCCGCAACGGTTCTGTCACGGAGCGGCAAACTTTCTGTCTTGTGCCGGGTGCGCCCGGCAAGTGGGGATCAATGAACACCATCAAGGTCGCGGTTATCGGTGTCGGCAATTGCGCCAGCAGTCTGGTGCAGGGCAAGTACCATTATACCGGCAGCAACACCGCCGCGGGCCTGATCCACGAGGACATCGGCGGGTACAAGGTGTCCGACATGGAGTTCGTGGCGGCGTTCGACGTCGACTCGCGCAAGGTCGGCCTCGACCTGGGCGAGGCGATCTTCGCCAAGCCGAACTGCACCAAGGTGTTCCACGCCGACGTGCCCAAGACCGGTACGATCGTGAAGATGGGCGCGAAGCTCGACGGCGTTGCCCCGCACATGCTGACCGCCGCGAACGACCGCGGGTTCGAGATCAACGACACGCGCGACGCGGAGAAGGCGGAGATCATCGCCGAGCTGAAGAGGTCGGGCGCGGAAATCCTGGTCAACTTCCTGCCCGTCGGCAGCCAGGAAGCGACCGAGTTCTACATGGAATGCGCGCTGGAGGCGGGGCTGGGCGTCGTCAACTGCATGCCGGTGTTCATCGCCTCGCGTCCCGAGTGGGAGAAGAAGTTCGCCGACGCGAACCTGCCGATCATCGGCGATGACGTGAAGGCGCAAGTCGGCGCGACGATCGTCCACCGCGTGCTGTCCAACCTGTTCGGCCAGCGCGGCGTGACGATCGATCACACCTATCAGCTCAACACCGGCGGCAACACCGACTTCATGAACATGCTCGACCGCAACCGGCTGGCGAGCAAGAAGGAGTCGAAGACCGAGGCCGTGCAGGCCGTCATCGCCGAGCGGCTGGCGGACGAGAACATCCACGTCGGCCCGTCGGACTATATCCCGTGGCTGGGCGACAACAAGCTGTGCTTCCTGCGCCTCGAGGGTGACCTGTTCGGCGGCGTCCCGATGAACCTGGAGCTGCGGCTGTCGGTCGAGGATTCGCCCAACTCGGCCGCGGTGGTCGTGGACGCGATCCGCTGCGTGAAGCTCGGGCTCGACCGCAAGGTCGGCGGCGCGCTGACCGGCCCGTCGGCGTTCTTCTGCAAGCACCCGCCCGAGCAGGTGACCGACGATGTCGCGGCGCAGATGACCGACGAGTTCATCGCCGGCCACGAAGCACGCATCGCCGCCGAGTAAGGCGCGAGCGGCCGAGGACCGATCCCGTGCACGCCGTGATCGTCGCAGCCGGCTATGGCAGCCGGCTGCGCGCGGTGTCGCCGTCGAAGCCGCTGACCCCGGTCGCGGGCGTGACGCTGATCGACCGGGTGATCCTGGCGGCGCGTGACGGCGGCGCGAGCGGGTTCACGGTCGTGACGGGGCACGAGGGCGACGCGCTGGAAGCGCATCTCGCGCGAACGGCGCGCGCGCACCGCCTGGATATCGGCTGCGTGCGCACCGACGATTGGTCGCGGCCAAACGGATACTCGGTGCTGACCGGCGCCGCGCGGGTCGGACCCGAGCGGCACTTGCTGATGATGGCGGATCACCTGTTTGATCCCGCATTGGTCGCGCGCGTGATCGCGGCGCCCCCTGCCCCGCTGGTGCTCGGCGTCGACCGGCGGCTGGACAATCCGCTGGTCGACCTAGACGACGTGACGCGGGTACGGAGCGTCGGCGAGCGGATCGTCGCAATCGGCAAGCACCTGCCCGCCTACGACTGCTACGACACCGGCGTGTTCGCGGTGGACGAGCGCTTCCACGACGCGTTGCGCCGCTCGATCGCAGCCGGCGGCGCGGGGTCGATTTCCGCTGGCGTCGAGGCGCTGGCGCTCGGAGGCGAGGCGCGGCTGATCGATGTCGGCGACGCGTGGTGGCTCGACGTTGACGATCCGCGCGCGCTGGAACAGGCCGAAGAGGCGCTGGCGGGGCGCGCGCCTGGGCTGGCGGCCTGAGCAGCAAGAATATGTAACCGTTGCGGCCGGAACGCCGCGGCGATCGCGGCGATTGGATTGGTTGATCCACGTTGAGGCCGCCAACCATGAACCGACGCTCCACCATCAGCCGCACCTTCTCCGGTTGGCCGGTGCTCGCCGTGCTCGCGATCCTGATCGCGGGCGTGCTCTACCTGACGCTGGCGCGCGAGGAGCCGGCGGTGCGAGTCAAGCCCGCGACCGGTTCGGCGCAGGCGATGGCGCTCGCCGCCGAACGCGACCAGCAAGCGGGCGATGCCTCCCAGCGATAGCGCGCGTGCGTGATTGCGGCGCGCGGGTGCGCGATCTAGGCAGGGGCAAACCACAGGAGAGCCCCTATGCGCGAAGCCGCTATCGTATCCACCGCCCGCACTGCGATCGGCAAGGCGTATCGCGGCGCGTTCAATGCGACCGAGGCGCCGGTGCTCGCCGGGCACGTGATGAACGCCGCGGTGGAGCGCGCCGGGATCGATCCCGCGCGGATCGACGACGTGTTCTGGGGTGTCGGTAATCAATGGGGCACGCAGGGCGGCAACGCGGGGCGCATGGCGATCTTCGCCGGCGGGCTGCCGAAATCGGTGCCGGCCTTCACGCTCGACCGAAAGTGCGGATCGGGGCTGACGGCGGTGGCGCTCGCCGCGCGGTCGATCATCGCGGGCGACATCGACGTCGCGCTGGCGGGCGGGATGGAGTCGATCAGCTACACGGTGACGAAGGACGCGCCGCGCTTCGTCAACGAGAGCGTCACGCGCAACGTGCCCGCCGCCTACATCCCGATGATCGAGACCGCCGAGATCGTCGCCGAGCGCTACGGCATCACGCGTCAGGCGCAGGATGAGTATGGCGCGATGAGCCAACAGCGCGCGGCGCGCGGGCTGGAGACAGGCGCGTTCGCGGAGGAGATTGTGCCGATCAAGGTCGAGAAGGCGATCTTCGATAA
The DNA here is from genome assembly GCF_042095875.1 of Sphingomonas sp. Taxonomy (GTDB): domain Bacteria; phylum Pseudomonadota; class Alphaproteobacteria; order Sphingomonadales; family Sphingomonadaceae; genus Sphingomonas. Next base: position 43,289 of record NZ_JBELMJ010000007.1, on the reverse strand, counting down.
AGCGGGAAACAGGACGGGCAGCGAGACGGTCACGATCGCGCAGGACGAGGGCATTCGCGCGGGCACCACGGTCGAGGGGCTGTCGGGGCTGAAGAGCGTGTGGGCGGGTGGCGACTTCACCGGACCGGGCAGCAACGTGACCGCGGGCAACGCGAGCCAGCTGTCGGACGGCGCTGCCGCGCAGATCGTGATGGACCGCGCGACCGCCGAGGCCGAGGGCAAGGACGTGCTGGGCGTGTACCGCGGGTTCCAGGCGGCGGGGTGCGATCCCGACGAGATGGGGATCGGTCCCGTGTTCGCGATCCCCAAACTGCTCGACCGCGCCGGGCTGTCGGTCGGCGACATCGGATTGTGGGAGCTGAACGAGGCGTTCGCGTCGCAGTGCCTGTACTGCCGCGATCACCTGGGCATCGATCCGGAAAAGTATAACGTCAACGGCGGCGCGATCGCGGTCGGGCATCCGTTCGGGATGACGGGCAGCCGGCTGGTCGGCCACGCGCTGATCGAGGGGCGCAAGCGCGGCGTCCGCTACGTCGTGGTGTCGATGTGCACCGCGGGCGGCATGGGCGCGGCGGGGTTGTTCGAGATCGTCTGAGCGCGGATCGCGCATGCCGCCTTGCGCGTTGGGGCGGCATGAACGACAAGATGCGCAACACCGACGAGCGGAACGCGGACGCGCCGCTCGACCATGCCGAGGTCGATCCGGAGCGGTCGCACCAGCCCGAGCCGTTCAACCGCGCGTCGGGCTATAGCGGCGAAGGCTATAGCGCGGCCGACGAGCGCGCGATGGGCGCGGACCTGCCTTCCGGTACCGTCGCGGCGCGGCCGGGCGAGCGGGTCGCCGATCCGGCGCCGGTCCCGCCCGACAACGGCCAGCGCGCCTCGTTCGACCCCGCGACCGGCGCGGTGCACGGTAGCGGCAGCGGCGCGGGCGGCGGCAACCCTGGCGAGGATTTCGACGAGGACAGCACGGGCGAGAATGCCGAACTGTCGGGCGGCGCGGCGGCGGGACAGCCGGAGCGGCGCTAGTGGGATGAGCGCCGTTTGGTTGGGAAGCGATGTGGGTGTGTCGCTTGTCGCAGGCCACGGTGAACCAGCTGGCGACCGCGTGGGTGACTACTGATCTGGCATTCGGTTTCGCGGCCGTAACCAATAGTGAGCCTGCCCGAGCCGCTGATTACCACGATCGCTGCAGCGGCGGCTGTGCTGGAAGACGCACGCGAGCCGTGGTGGATTATCTCGGGTGCCGCGGCGGCAATCCATGGGGCGTACCCGATCAGCGTGGCCGACGTGGACGTGCTGCTCAGCGTGGGCGATGCGGAGCGCTTGTTCTTCCGCCTCGGCATCGCGCTGGCGCCGCCGTCCGACCACCCGCGCTTTCGATCTGCGCTATTCGGACGTTGGACCGCTACGCCGCTCGTTGTCGAGTTCATGGCCAGGTTCAGGTTGCGTGACTGCGACGGCATCTGGCGCGCCATCGAGCCCGCGACTCGCCGATCGGTGCGGGTCGGCTCGGCGCAAGTGTTCGTCCCGGCGCTGATCGAGCTGCGCAGCATGTTCGAGCGGTTCAGGCGCGCGAAGGACATGGCGCGGGTCGATCTGCTCGATCGCATCGACACAACCACTTGAGTGCGGAACGTCGTACTCCGAGTTCGAGCGGCGACTTAGCTTGCCGATAACGGCTTGGCTGGCGCCCGTTCCTCGAAACCGGATGCTGGATCGCAGGTAGACTTACCCCGCCGCTCATCCACGATGCCGCGCGGAACCGGGTTTGATCCCCATCCGTTCGCGCGGCTCCTTCATTCGGGAACACAGATACTGATGGCCGACGAGACTCGCGACGCTTCCACGCTGATCGGCAGCGCGCCGGCCGCGCCGACGCTGGAGACGGGGGAGATCGCGGCTGCGGCGGCCGAGTTGCTGGACGGCGGCGACGTGCTGATCGCGGCGATCGACGAGGCGCGCGGGATCGCGATCGCGCACGCGCTGGCGGCGGCGGCGCCGGCCGCGTGCGTGCTGTTCTGCCCGGGTAGCGACGCGCTGCCGGGCGACGACGCGCCGGCCTCCCCCGCCAACGTCGGGCAGCGCGTGTCGGCGCTGCGCCAGATGCGGCTGCTGACCGCGGGTGAGAAGCGCGCGCGGGTCGCCTGTGTCACGACCGGCGAGGCGCTGGCGCGCGCTTATCCGCCCCCCGCCGCGTTCGAGGCGACGCCGCCGACCGTGGAGATCAGGGCGCCTCTGGACCTCGCCGCCTTGTGCGACAAGCTGTTAGAACTCGGTTACATCGTCGACGAGCGGGTCGACGAGCCGGGCGAGGTCGCGCTGCGCGGCGCGGTGCTCGACGTGTTCCCCGCCGACGCCGACCTGCCGCTGCGCGTTGAGGTCGCGGATGGCAAGGTCACCAGCCTGCGCTGCTACGACCCCGCCGACCAGCGCACCGTGGGCGAGATCGAGCGCCGCGAACTCGGCCGCGTGTCCGAGCCGAAGCTGGACAAGGCGCGCGCGACGCTGCTCGACCACCTGCCCGGCGCGCGCGTGGTAATCGGTCCCGCGGCGGACGAGCGGCGGCGGCGTTTCCTGGCGCTGTCGGCCGACGCGGCGAAGCGACAGCCACGACGCGCGTTGAAGGACGTGGTGGACGAGGCGACTTGGGCGAAGGCGCTGGACGCCGCCGAGCAGGTGACGATCGAGCACGCGGGCGAACTGCCGCCGCGCTTCGTCGAGGGCAAGGCGCCGCTGCGTGCGTTCGCCAAGGCGGCACGCGCGGCGTGGGACGCCGGCGAGCGGGTCGTGCTGCTGGGCAGCGCGCGCGACCTGCGCTTCCTGCGCAGCCGCGTCGCGAAGGCGGTGAAGCGCGAGCCCGAGCAGGTCGCCTCCTGGGCCGAGGTCATGCAGGCGAAGGGCGACGCGTTCCTGCTGCTGGAGGTGGCGACCGACCGCGGGTTCCGGCGCGACGGCGTGCTGGCGATCGCCGCCGCCGACCTGCTCGGCAGCCGGGCGGAGCGCGACACGACCTCGACCGGGCCGGCCGACACCGCACTGTTCGACTTCGGCGAGATCCGCGTCGGCGACGTGGTGGTGCACGAGGAGCACGGCATTGGCGTGGTCGCGGGGCTGGAGCGGATGACCGCGGACGAGGCCAGCGGCGCGGGCAGCGTGGCGGGCGACGCGATCAAGCTGACCTACGCCGACGAGGCGACGCGGCTGGTGCCCGTCACCGAGGCGGATCGCATCTGGCGCTACGGCGCGGAGGCCGACGCGGTGACGCTCGACAAGCTCGACGGATCGAGCTGGCAGAAGCGGCGCGGCGAGATCGAGGAGACGATCGCCAAGGACGCGGCGGCGCTGACCCAGCTGGCGAAGGAGCGCGCCGCGCGCGACGCGCCGGTGCTCGACCCCGACACGGCGCAGTACGAGCGGTTCGCGGCGGGCTTCCCGTTCACGGAGACTGCCGATCAGGCGCGGGCGATCGAGGCGGTGCGCGCCGACCTCGCCTCGGGCAAGCCGATGGACCGGCTGGTGATCGGCGACGTCGGCTACGGCAAGACCGAGGTCGCGCTGCGCGCCGCCGCGCTCGCCGCGCTGGCGGGCGGGCAGGTCGCGATCGCGGCGCCGACGACGGTGCTCGCGCGCCAGCACTTGGAGAGTTTCGCCAGCCGGTTCGCGGGCACCGACGTAGTGGTCGCGGGCCTATCGCGGCTATCCAGCGCGGCGGAGAAGAAGGAGGTCAAGGCCGGGCTGGCCGACGGATCGGTCCACGTCGTGGTCGGCACCGGCGCGGTCGCGGGCAAGGGGATCAAGTACGCGAACCTGAGCCTCGTCATCATCGACGAGGAGCAGCGGTTCGGCGCGGCGGACAAGCAGCGGCTGCGCGACCTGTCGGCGGGCCACGTGCTGTCGCTGTCGGCGACGCCGATCCCGCGCACGCTGCAATCGGCGCTGGTCGGGTTGCAGCAGATGTCGGTGATCGCGACGCCCCCTGCCCGCCGCCAGCCAATCCGCACCGCGGTCAACAGCTTCGACCCCGAGGTGATGCGCGCGGCATTGCTGCGCGAGAAGGCGCGCGGCGGGCAGAGCTTCGTCGTGGTGCCGCGGATCGAGGACATGGCGCCGCTCGCCGAAAAGCTCGAACGGCTGGTACCCGAACTCGACCTGTTACAGGCGCATGGCAAGATGGCGGCGGGCGAGATCGACGACGCGATGGTCCGTTTCGGGCGCGGCGACGGCGACGTGCTGCTGGCGACCAACATCATCGAGGCGGGGCTGGACGTGCCGCGCGCGAACACGATGGTGATCTGGCGCGCCGACCGGTTCGGGCTGTCGCAGCTGCACCAGCTGCGCGGGCGCGTCGGGCGCGGCAACCGGCGTGGACAGGTGCTGCTGTTCACCGAGCCCGACCACGAGATCGCGCCGCGGACCTTGAAGCGACTGCGTACGCTGGAGGCGTTCGACCGGCTGGGCGCGGGGTTCGCGATCAGCGCGCGCGACCTCGACATGCGCGGCGCGGGCGACCTGCTGGGCGAGACGCAGGCCGGGCACATGAAGCTGATCGGGATCGACCTGTACCAGCAACTGCTCGAGGACGCGCTGCGCCGCGCGCGCGGCGAGGAGGCGGACCGCTGGACACCCGAGTTGCAGCTGGGTGTCGAAGGGTGCCTGCCGGAGGCGTGGATTCCGGACGAGGAGCTGCGCGTGTCGATCTACGGCCGGATCGCGCGGCTGTACGATGCGGAAGCGCTCGACGCGCTGGAGGAGGAGCTGGAGGACCGGTTCGGCGCGATGCCGGAGGAGGCACGCACGTTGATCGCGATCGCGCGGTTGCGGGCGGAGGCGCGCGCGGCGCAGATCCAGCGCATCGTCGCGGGCCCGGCGGCGATCGCGCTGGAGCCGCGGCCGCGGGTGACGCTGGAGGCGGAGGCGCTGGAGGAGAAGAACGGCCGCTACCTGCTGCGCGAGCGGATCGAGGACGCCGACGCGCGGCTGGCGAAGGTGAAGGAGGTGGTCGCGGCGCTCGCGGGGTGAGCCGGCGCTCGGAAGGTGAGGCTAAGGTGAGGCCAAGGCGTCGCCGCCGCGAGGTGGAAGGTGAAGCTAAGGTGAGGCCAAGAAAGCCGTCAACGTCGGGGAGCTAGTGACCTCAGGCGGCGCCCCTGGCCGTCGTGCATGGCAAGCCTGTGCACGCCGCCGTGATCGGCACGCGGAATGGATGCGGGTCGGTGTTATCAAAAAGCGGGCGAGACCGGCGATCGTGATCGGTCGCCGCGTACGCGACTCGGCCGGGTACCGGAGTGCGACGGTGTAGGACAGCGGCTCTAGTGTCTGAAGCCGGAAGCGAGCTGCAATTCGCCCTGGTCGAACCTATCGTTCCAGACGCAGCAAGGCGCGTGGGGCACCGCCCTAGCCCAGCCTCACAGGTTCGCCTGCTCCTCCTCGGGCAGGTCGGCGTCGGGGCCGTAGTAGAGTTCGGCGCATTCCTCGCGCAGGCAGCCGCCTTCGATCGTCAAATCGTCGCGGTAGGCATGGGTGACGAACGCGAGCGTGTCGATGCCGTGCGCCTCGAAGTACATCGGGTGCACGTCGGACCCTTCCGCGCCGTAGACCACCCGTTCGACCTTGGACCAGATCGAGGCCATGGTGCACATGCCGCACGGTTGCAGCGTCGAGTAGAGCGTCGCGCCGCGCAGCTCCATGTCGCCCACGCTCTCGCAGGCGCGGCGGATCGCCATCATCTCGGCGTGGGCGGTGGCGTCGGGCAGTTCGTGCGTCTGGTTGCGCTCGGCGGCGAGCACCTGCCCGTCGCGGACGATGACGCAGCCGAGCGGCGAGGTCGACGGATCGGACCCCTTCGAGCGTGCGACATCGAGTGCCATGCGCATCCAGCGTTCGTCATCCTGGGTCATCGGTGGTCCTTTCGCGCGGGGTAACGTGCGGGTGCGGCGAAGGTCGCATTGGCGTGCCGTGATGGCGCGTGAGGTTCGAAGGCAGGACCACGCGATGGTGAGTCGGTGGAGGCGCGACGGGCCCTGAAACGAGTCCAGGGCGACGGCATGAAGAGGATGGCGATGGGTGTAAACGCAGACGCGCCCCTGCCGGGGGGCGGCAGGAGCGCGTCGCGTTCGGTCCGCTGCAGGCGCGGAGGGGGGCTCAGGCGAGCGTCAGACCGACATCCACATTGCCGCGGGTGGCATTCGAGTAAGGGCAGATCTGGTGCGCGGCGTCGACAAGCTTCTGCGCCTGATCGCGCTCGACGCCCGGCAGGTCGACGACCAAGTCGGCGGTGATGCCGAAGCCGCCCTCCGCGCGCGGGCCGATGCCGACGGTCGCGGTCACCCGCGTGTCGGCGGGCACCTTGACCTTCATCTGCGCACCGGCCGCCTTCAGCGCGCCGATGAAGCAGGCGGAATAGCCGGCCGCGAACAATTGCTCGGGATTGGCGCCGTCGCCGCCCGCGCCGCCGAGTTCCTTCGGGGTCGACAGCTTGACGTCGAGCGCGCCGTCCTCGCTGCGCGCGGTGCCGTCACGGCCGCCGGTCGCCGTCGCCCTGGTGGTGTATTTGACGTCCACTGCCATGATGCACTCCGTCGCTATTAGCTGCGATATACCTTATCGCGATAAACGTCAAGTGGGTGTCCGGCGCGGACTTGTCCAGTCCTTTATGTACCACGATATGGTTTAATGAGGCCGGACGGATCGCCGGCACCGGAGTTCACCAGATGTCCGCCCCTCTGCCGCTCGATCACCAGATCTGCTTCTCGCTCTACGCGACGTCGATGGCGATCAATCGCGCGTACAAGCCGCAGCTCGACGGGCTGGGCATCACCTACCCGCAGTATCTGGTGCTGCACGCATTGTGGGAGGAGGACGGGCGCACGATCGGCGCGATCGCCGAGCGGCTAGCGCTCGAGTCGAGCACGGTGACGCCGCTGGTCAAGCGGATGGAGGCGGCGGGGTTGATGACGCGGACGCGCAATCCGGCGGACGAGCGGCAGGTGCTGGTGCGGCTGACGCCGCGGGGTCAGGCGATGCGCGAGGAGTGCGGATGCCTGGGCGAGACGCTGGTCGCGCGGTCGGGCATGACGCTCGACCAGCTCGACGCGCTCAACCGGCAGGTGCAGGCGATGCGCGACGCGCTGGCCGCGGCGGCGAAATAGGGTGGCGGGCGAGGTGTCCCCTCGCCCGCCCATGCGTCCTTTAGCGGCAGACGCGAACCTGGCGATTGTAGCGCCACGTCACGTGGCAGCGATTGTTGTAGCCGTAGCGGTTGCCGTAGCCGTAACCGCGCCCGTAGCGATGGGCGTAGGCGCGCCGATCCTGGCGATAGCGGCGCAGGTTGCGGCGATAGGCGCGGCGATCCTGCCGATAGGCGCGCCGGTCGGCGCGGTAGGCGCGGCGCGAGGGGCGGAAGTCGCGGCGGTCCTCGCGGAACTCGCGGCGGTCGCCCCAGCGGCCCTGCGCGTCGGCGGTGGCGGACACGCCCAGGCTGGCGACGATCAGCCCGGCGGCGGCGAACATCTGTGCGATCTTCATGGCAATGGTCCTCTCGCGGTGGTCGATGACGCAACGTTTAGCAGCGGCGATCGGCATCCAGGCTGAACCGGATTGTAGTGTCCGGTACAGGTTCACGCGCGAACACCCGCGCCGGTTGCCCGACGCGGGTGGGTGCGCAGCCTGCGGGAGTGGGGGTCAGGCGGCGAATTGATTCATCGTGTTGTGCGCGCCGCCCGCCTTCAGCGCGGCCTCGCCGGCGAAATACTCCTTGTGGTCGTCGCCGATGTCGGAGCCCGACATGTTCTGGTGCTTGACGCAGGCGATGCCCTCACGGATCTCGCGGCGCTGCACACCCTTGACGTAGCCGAGCATGCCCGCCTCGCCGAAATACTCCTTCGCCAGATTGTCGGTCGACAGCGCGGCGGTGTGATAGGTCGGCAGCGTGATCAGGTGATGGAAGATGCCGGCGCGCGCGGCCGCGTCCTTCTGGAAGGTACGGATACGCTCGTCCGCCTGGGCGGCGAGCTCGGTGCCGTCGTAATCGACACTCATCAACCGCGCGCGGTCGTAGGCGGAGACGTCGCGGCCCGCGTCGACCCAGGCGTCGAACACCTGCTGGCGGAAGTTGAGCGTCCAGTTGAAGCTAGGCGAGTTGTTGTACACGAGCTTGGCGTTGGGCACGACCTCGCGGATGCGGTCGACCATCGAGGCGATCTGCTCGATGTGCGGCTTCTCCGTCTCGATCCAGAGCAGGTCGGCGCCGTGCTGGAGCGAGGTGATGCAGTCGAGCACGCAGCGGTCGGCACCCGTCCCTTCGCGGAACTGGAACAGGTTGGAGGGCAGCCGCTTGGGCCGCATCAGCTTGCCGTCGCGGTTGATGATGACGTCGCCGTTGACGCTGGACAGGTCGGTGATCTCCTCGGCGTCGAGGAAGGCGTTATACTGGTCGCCGATGTCGCCCGGCTCCTTGGAGAAGGCGATCTGCTTGGTGAGGCCGGCGCCCAATGAGTCGGTGCGGGTAACGATGATCCCGTCGTCGACGCCGAGTTCGAGAAAGGCGTAGCGGCAGGCGCGGACCTTCGCGAGGAAGTCGTCGTGCGGCACGGTAACTTTGCCGTCCTGGTGGCCGCACTGCTTCTCGTCCGACACCTGGTTCTCGATCTGGAGCGCGCAGGCGCCCGCCTCGATCATCTTCCTGGCGAGCAGGTAGGTCGCCTCGGCATTGCCGAAGCCGGCGTCGATGTCGGCGATGATCGGGACGACGTGCGTTTCATAGTTGTCGATCGCGTGGATCAGGCGCTGCGCCTCGATCTCGTTGCCGGACGCGCGCGCCTGGTCGAGGTCGCGGAACATCATGCCGAGCTCGCGCGCGTCGGCCTGCTTGAGGAAGGTGTAGAGCTCCTCGATCAACGCGGGCACGCTGGTCTTCTCGTGCATCGACTGGTCGGGCAGCGGCCCGAAGTCGGAGCGGAGTGCGGCGACCATCCAGCCGGAAAGGTAGAGGTAGCGGCCCTTGGTGGTGCCGAAATGCTTCTTGATGCTGATGAGCTTCTGCTGCCCGATGAAGCCGTGCCAGCAGCCGAGCGACTGGGTGTAGTTGGCCGGGTCGGCGTCGTAGGCGGCCATGTCGCGGCGCATGATGCCCGCGGTGTACTTGGCGATGTCGAGCCCGGTGTTGAAGCGGTTCTGCAGCCGCATCCGCGCGACCGATTCGGCGTCGATGCCGTCCCAGGTGCCGTTCTGGCGCCCGATCAGCTGGGCGATCTGGTTGGTGTGGTCCTGGTAGGTCATGCTGGTCCCCTGATAAGCGTTGCGTGAAACGGGGCGCGTGGAAATGGCCGCCGACGCGTTGCCGCGCCGGCGAACCACCTTTCCTCCCCAGGAACTTGGTCACCCGCGCGAGAAGCGCGGGCGGTTTGCGTCAGCCGAGCCGGCCGAGGCGGTGATAGAGGTTGGAGAATTTGGCCGAGCGCGGGTCGTCCGCGATCTGGCGGACGTAATTGGCGACGGCTTCCTTCATCAGCCCGAAGTCTTCGGTCGAGAAGACGGCACGGCTGCGCTGCGGTTCGTTCGGCATGGACGTTCTCCTCTGGTGCATTGCCCGGCGGGTGTTGCCGTTGAAGCGGTCATACGTCCGCGAATCGGCTGGCGTGAACAAGGATTGACAAAGTTTCGTGTCGCGCGGTGCGTTCCGGCGGCGTAGAAGCTGTCATTCTGTCAATTTGTTTACAGGTGGCGAGTGGCGCGCGAGAAGGTGATGGGCGGGCACGCGGTCAGGCGTCTCAGGCGGCGCACCGGGCTGACGCAGGCGGCAATGGCGGAGATGCTGGGCGTGTCGCCGAGCTACCTGAACCTGATCGAGCGCAACCAGCGCGCGCTGCCTGCGGGACTGCTGGTCAGGATGGCGGAGGTGTTCGACTTCGACCCGCGCGCGCTGGTGGCGGGGGAGCCGGGCGGGGGTACGGAGGCGATCCGGCGGCGGCTGGCCGACCCGCTGTTCGCCGACCTGGAGATCGACCGCAGCGAGGTGGAGGAATGGCTCGCCGCCGCACCCGGCGGGGCGGAGGCGTTCGCGCGCGCGTTCGACCGCGGCGGCGCGGCGAGCGCGACGGCGGCGGTCGACGGCGACGATCCGACGGTGGCGGTCAGGCGCGAGATCGACCGCTGGCGCAACCACTTCCCCGACCTTGATGCTCTGGCCGAGGGCGTCGCGGACGAGCTGCGGCTGGCGGGCGCGGACCTGTACGGCGCGCTCACCGAGCGGTTGCGGGTGCGCCACGGCCTCGCGATCCGCATCCTGCCCGCCGAGGTGATGCCCGACCACCTGCGCCGGCTCGACCTGCACGCGCGGCAGTTGCAGCTGGGCGAGATGCTGTCGCCCGCCAGCCGGACGTTCGCGCTGGCGTTCCAGCTGGCGCAGCTGGAGGCGCGCAGCGAGATCGACGCGCTGGCGCGCGGGGCGGCGTTCGCGACGCGGGTGCCGGAGCGACTGTTCCGGCGGCACCTGGCGGGCTATTTCGCCGCGGCGGTGATGATGCCCTACGCGCGGTTCCTGCGCGCGTGCGAGGGGAGCGGGTACGATCTGGCCACCTTGCAGCATCGGTTCGGCGCGAGCGTCGAGCAGGTCGCGCACCGGTTGACCACGCTGTCGCGCGTCGGCGCGCGCGGGTTGCCGTTCTTCCTGCTGCGCGTCGACCGCGCGGGACAGGTGTCGAAGCGCTACGCCGGGGCGAGCGGGGCGGCGCTGGTCGCGGCGGAGGCGCGCTGCCCGCTGTGGCGGGTGCACCACGCGTTCGACCGCCCGGGGACGGCAGTGCCGCAACTGGTCGAGCTGGAGGACAATGCGCGCTGGTTCACGCTGCAGGTCGCGATGCCGGGGACGCGCTCGGTCGGGGTGGGGCCGAGCGCGGTGGCGGCCGAGTTCACGCTCTCGATCGGGGTGCCGGCCGAGCAGGCAACGACGCTGGCGGCGGCGCGCGGGCTCGACCTGGGCGGTGCGGCGACGCCGATCGGGCTCGGGTGCCGCCAGTGCCTGCGCGCCGAATGCCCGCAGCGCTCGCTGCCGCCCGCCGCGCGCGCGCTGGTGGTCAACGAGCGCGAGCGCCGGGTGTCGGCGCTGAGTTTCGCCGGCGATTGAGTGGAAGCAGGTGGGCGGGTAACGTCGCTTAGATGGCAGCGCTCGATTACTTCACCGGAGCCGCGCGGGGGTGGCGCGACGAGGCGGGCGAGCGGCTGGACGTGCTGATCGCGCGGCGCGGAATGGGCGCGGAGCGCTACATCGCCAAGCGGCTGGAACGCACGACCTGGGGATCGTTCGAGCGGCGGCGCTGGACCTATATCGCGGCCCTGCTGGAGCGGCGCGAGCGCGCGGTGGAGGCGCCGCGACTGGAGCGCGCGTTCATCGACCTGCGCGCGACGGGCGACGACGACGACGCGGCCTGGCCGGAGCACCGCGCCGGTTCGTGACGGTGGCGGGCGCGCGACTGGGCGTGCTGGCAACGACGGTGTGCCGATTCAGTGCGGCGCTGGCGAATGGCGGGCTGGTTTGACTGTTCGCCTGTGGCGACGGCGCTATCACGCCCAAGTAGTCGGCCGCCCGTCTGATTTGCCGCGGCCGTGACCCGGCCAGATCACCCCTGCTCGAGCGGGACGAGCGTCTGCCAAACCGGCCGGATCACGCGACAATCGCGCCTTTCAAGCTCGTCGCGCGGACGCTCAGGTCAGTTCACGCAACCGACCCACCCCCAGCCCCCCCTTGCAGGGAAGAGAGATCGTCGCGGCGTGATCGGGCGTCGTGGACAGCCTTGCCGTTGCTTGAAGAAGCGGGACCCCGGATCAAGTCCGGGGCGACGAGGTGGGGTCAGGGGCGGCGGCCCTGCGGCTTGCGCGGATTGGTCGGGCGGGCGCGGTGCATGGGCGCGCCGCGCGGGGCGACGCCGCTGCGCGGACCGCCGCGCGGGGCGCCGTTGCCGCCGGGCGCGGGTCCGTTGCCCGGGATGATGCGGATGCCGCTCTCGTCCTCGCCGTCCTCGCTGGCGGTGCGCTGGACCGCGGCGTTGAACTTGGCCGCGATCGCACTCGGCACCTGGAACCACGTCTCGTTCGGACCGATGCGGATCGCGCCGATCTCGTTGCGGGTGATGTGGCCGCGGCGGCAGAGCAAAGGCAGGATCCAGCGCGGATCGGCGTTCTGGCGGCGGCCGATGTCCATCGCGAACCACTGCGTGTCGTCGAAGCCGGGGCGGTGGCGATCGGCCTGCGCCGCGCGCTGCGCCTCCGGCGTCGCGGCGACTAGCTCCTCGGGCTCGGGCAGGCGCGCGCGGTGCGCCTGGACGAGCATCGCGGCGATGTCCTCGGGCGACTTCTCCGCGATCAACCGCTGCGCCAGCGCGCGATCCTGCTCGTCGATCTCGACGGGTTCGAGCAGCGTCGTGATCAACCGCTCGCGGTCACTGGCGCGGATGTCGTCGGCGGTCGGCGGGTTGGTCCACTCGACGTTGATCTTGGCCCCGCGCAGCATCATCTCGACGCGGCGGCGGCGCGGATAGGGCACGAGCAGGACGGCGGTGCCCTTCTTGCCCGCGCGGCCGGTGCGGCCCGAGCGGTGCTGGAGCGTTTCGGCGTCGCGCGGCAGCTCGACGTGGATGACGAGGCTCAAGCTCGGCAGGTCGATGCCGCGCGCGGCGACGTCGGTCGCGACGCAGACGCGCGCGCGCTTGTCGCGCAGCGCCTGGAGTGCGGCATTGCGCTCGTTCTGGCTATGCTCGCCCGACAGCGCGACCGCGGCGAACCCGCGCTCCTGCAAGGAGGCGTGGAGGCGGCGGACGTTGTCGCGCGTGGCGCAGAACAGCATCGCGGTCTCCGCCTCGTGCAACCGGAGCAGGTTGATCGCGGCATTCTCGATATCGGCCGGCGCGACCGTCACCGCGACATAAGAGATATCGCCGTGGCCGCGATCCTCGCCCTTGGTCTCGATGCGAAGCGCGTCCTTCTGGTAGCGCTTGGCGAGCGCCACGATCGGGCGCGGCATCGTGGCGGAGAACAGCAGGGTCCGGCGCTCGTCCGGCGTCGCGTCGAGGATTTCCTCGAGGTCCTCGCGAAAGCCCATGTCGAGCATCTCGTCCGCCTCGTCGAGGACGACCGCGCGCATCGCCGACAGGTCGAGCGCGCCGCGCTCGAGGTGGTCGCGCAGGCGGCCGGGCGTGCCGACGACGATGTGCGCGCCGCCGTTCAGCGCGCGACGCTCGCGCGAGGCGTCCATGCCGCCGACGCAGGTCGCGATGCGCGCGTGCGCGGGGGCGTAGAGCCATTGCAGCTCGCGGCTGACCTGGAGCGCCAGCTCGCGCGTCGGCGCGATGATGAGCGCGAGCGGCGCGGCGGCGGGCGGCAGCGTGCCGTCGGCCATCAGCTCGCCCGACATAGCGAGCCCGAAGGCGACGGTCTTGCCCGAGCCGGTCTGCGCCGAGACGATCAGGTCGCGGCCCAGCGCGTCGGGCTCGATCACCGCCGCCTGAACCGGGGTGGGAGCGGCGTAACCGCGCGCGGACAGCGCCTCGGCGAGAGGCTGGGGAAGGTTCGGGAAGGTCATGAGGCTTTCAAAATTGGGTCGGTGCGCGTTGGCTGCAAGGGCAGCACACCCGCCGGGGCGCTCGCGCATCTTCGTTCAGGACAAGTTCGGGCAGGTAGCGGTAATAGGGGCAGGTGTCGAGCATGAACGGTAAATGGTGGTGGGCGGCGGCCGCGCTCGTCGTCGGGGCAACAGGCGGGGGTGCGATGCGCGCTGACGCGCAGGTGCGCGCGAGCGTGCTGCCGGTGCCGCCGGCCGTCTCGCCCGTCCGACAATCTGCGGCAGCGGCGATCGCGCAGGACGCCGGCGAGTATGCGCACACCTACGACGTGTCGCTGGCGGAGGCGCGCGCGCGGCTGCTGGCGCAGGAGGAGACGGTGCCCGTCACCGACGCCCTCGCGATCGAGCTGGCCGACCGGGTGGCGGGAATTTCGATCGAGCACCGCCCGGCGTATCGCATCGTCGTGCTGCTGACCGGCGACGCGCCGATGCCGGACCGCGCGGTGGTGGCGGGCGGGATGACGGTACCGATCGTGTTCCGTACCGGCGCGGCGGCGACGCGCGGAGCGTTGGAGCTGGCGCTCGCGTCGCACCAGGCCGAGCTCGCCGCGGCGGTGGCGCATCCGCCGGGCATGGGAATCGACCTGGCGACCGGCGAGCTGGTGGTCGTCGTCAACCCCGACGACGCCGACCGCGAGGGGGCGGACGCGCTGTCCGCGCGGCTGTCGGCGATCGCGGGCGTGCCGGTGCGCGTGCGAAGCGACCGGGTGGTGGCGAGCGCCGATCTGGCGGCGGAGGGCGGCGCGCGCGTCGTCGGCGTCGATCCGGCGGACGGGCGCCGCTACGCCTGTACCACCGGCTTCGTCGTGACCGACGGCGCGCGCACCGGCATCGCGACCGCGGCGCACTGCCCCGACGAATTAAGCTATGTCGGCGCGGCGGGCGAGCGGCAGGTGCTGCCGTTCGTCGGGCAATGGGGCTGGGGCTATCAGGACGTGCAGGTCAACGCGAGCGACGTGCCGCTGGCGCCCAGCTTCTTCGCCGACACAGGGAAAACGGTCAGCCGCGCGGTGGCGGGCAGGCGCGCGCTGACCAGCACGCGCGCGGGCGACGTGGTGTGCCACCGCGGCGAGCGCACCGGCTACAGCTGCGCGGCGGTCGAGCTGGTGTCGTTCGCGCCCGCCGGGCAACTCTGCGGTGGGGCGTGCCTGCCGACGTGGGTGACGGTCGCCGGGCCGAAATGCCAGGGCGGCGACAGCGGCGCGCCGGTGTTCCTGGGCAGCCGCGCGTTCGGGCTGGTCAAGGGCGGCAGCTATAGCAGCGACCGCAGCTGCGCCTTCTATTTCTACATGTCGACCGATTACCTGCCGACCGGCTGGCGATTGCTGGAGGAGGCACCGGCCGTGCCGATCACGCCCGCGGCGCCCCCTGCCCCGCCGCCGCCGCCCTTCTACCCCGCGCAGGCACCGACGCGCGGCTGAACCGACGCTCACATACATTATGACGAAACATTGCGGCGCCGCGGAACGCACGCTCCGACGCTCACGTTCTCCTATCGTAACGAGGAAGATAATCGATGTTGTGGACGATCGCGGTAATCCTGCTGGTGCTGTGGCTGCTCGGGTTCAGCCTTCACGTCGCGGGCGGGTTGATCCACATCCTGCTGGTGGTCGCGGTGATCGTCGGGCTGGTGCAGCTGTTCCGCGGGCGCGCCGTCTAGCGGGTCGGAGTGGAGGCCGTCGCGCCGACGACGGTCTTCCACTCGGTCACGTGCCAGGCGGTGACCAGCCCATCGGTCACGTAAGCATCGCGCGCGGCGAACGCTTCCGCCGCCGCGGCGGAGGTGAACAGCAGCAGCGCGTGGGTCGGCGCGTCGCCGACCGCGCCGCCTAGCAGCAGATCGCCCGCGTCGCTCGCCGCCCAGGCGAGCGCCAGATGATCGGCACGCAGGCCCGCGCGCCGGTCGAGGTAGTCGGGCGCGAGTTCGTAGCGGAGCAGCCAGTGGGTCACGCGGTGGCGCTCAGCTCGGGGCTCAATCGGCGAACAACAGCACGGGCGTTTCCAGCAGCTTCTTGAGCGCCTGAACGTAGCTCGCCGCATCCCAGCCGTCGACGACGCGGTGGTCGCAGCTGATCGACAGGTTCATCAGCTTGGCGCGGATCACCTCGTCGCCCCCGGCGCGGAAGACCGGGCGCTCGACGATCTTGTTCGGGCCGATGATCGCGACCTCGGGGCGGTTGATGACCGGCGTGGTCGCGATGCCGCCGAGCGGACCGAGCGAGGTGACGGTGATCGTGCCGTTGCCGAGTTCGTCCGGCTTCAGCTTGTTCGCGCGCGCCGCCTCGGCCAGTCGCGTGATCTCGGCGGCGAGCTGCCACACGTTCTTGTCCTGCGCGTCGCGGATCACGGGCACGGTCAGCCCGGCATCGGTCTGCGCCGCCATGCCGAGGTGGACGCGGCCGTGCCTCGTCACCACGCCCGCCTCATCGTCGTAGCGCGCGTTGAGCATAGGGAAGTCGGGGAGCGTGCGGCAGATCGCGACGATCATCAGCGGCAGCATGGTCAGCTTGGGCCGGTTGCCGCGATTGGTATTCAGGTCGGCGCGGACGCGTTCCAGCTCGGTCACGTCGATCTCGTCGACGTAGGTGAAGTGCGGGATGTGGCGCTTCGACGCGGCCATGTTCTCCGCGATGCGACGACGCATGCCGATGACGCGGACCTGCTCGTCGTCGCGCGCGCGGCTGGCGTGCGGGGCGTGATAGCCCTGCGCCGCGCCGTAGCGCAGGTAGGCGTCGAGATCGGCGTGGCGCAGGCGATCGCCCTCCGCCTTCACCTCGGCGAGGTCGATGCCGAGGTCGCGCGCGCGGGCGCGGACCGCGGGGGAGGCGAGGACGGGGCGTGTCTGGTCGCTTCCCGCTGCAGGGTGTGAAGGCGTAGAGGAGGCGGACTCCTTCTCCCTGGGGTGAGGGGCTGAGTTGGGCGTTGCGCTTCCGGGCTGCCCCTCACCCAACCCTCTCCCCGGAGGGGAGAGCGCTTCTTGTGTTTCCTCGACGCCTGGGTTTTCCGCCTCCAGCGTGGCTTCTTCGGTCGCGGGGGACGCGGGTTCGTCGTCAGCCGCCGCCTTGGCGGGCGACAGGTCGCTGCCCGTCTCGTCGGTCGGCTGCGCGACGGCCCCGGTTTCACCTCCGCCCTCGCCTTCCGCGGCGTCGGTCTCGATCACCACCAGCGCGGCGCCGATCGACACCTGGTCGCCGACCTCGCCCGCGAGTTCGATCACCGTGCCCGACACCGGCGACTCCATCTCAACGGTCGCCTTGTCGGTCATCATGTCGGCGAGGCTCTGATCCTCCTCGACGCGGTCGCCGACGGCGACGTGCCACGCGACGATCTCGGCTTCGGAGATGCCTTCGCCGATGTCCGGCAGCTTGAAGGTGAAACGTGCCATCAGGGACGGGTCCTTGTTGCCGGCAATGCCGTGACGGGGTGAATGTTGGTGCGCGGATAGGAGCAAGGAGAGCGCGATGGTGAACCATCGTGATCGACGCGCGACGACGCCGCGGGCCAACAGGCGCCCCGCCGCGCAGCGGGCGCCCAAAGGGCGATCACGGTCTTTGCCGGCAGCAAGGACACGTCCTAGTCCTTCAGAATCTTCTTGAGCGCCTGTCCGATGCGGACCGGGCCGGGGAAATACGCCCATTCGAGGCTGTGCGGGTACGGCGTGTCGAAACCCGTCACGCGCTCCACCGGCGCCTCCAGGTGGTAGAAGCAGCGCTCCTGCACCAGCGCCGACAGTTCCGCGCCGAACCCTGCGGTGCGCGTCGCCTCGTGGACGATCAGGCAGCGGCCGGTCTTCTTCACCGACGCCTCGATCGTCTCGATATCGAGCGGCACGAGCGTGCGCAGGTCGACGATCTCGGCATCGACGCCGGTGTCGGCCACCACCTGCGCGCAGACGTGCACCATCGTGCCGTAGGCGAGCATCGTCACCGCCTCGCCCGCGCGCACCACGTTCGCCTTGCCGAGCGGGATCTTGTAGTAACCCTCGGGCACAGCGCCGGCGGGATGCTTCGACCAATTCTCCGCCGGACGATCCCAGTGGCCGTTGAACGGGCCGTTGTAGATACGCTTAGGCTCGAAGAAGATCGTCGGATCATTGTCCTCGATCGCGGCGATCAGCAGCCCCTTGGCGTCGTAGGGGGTCGACGGGATCACCGTCTTGATCCCCGACATGTGGGTGAACAGCCCTTCGGGCGACTGCGAGTGCGTCTGCCCGCCGAAGATGCCGCCGCCGAAGGGCGAGCGCACGGTGATCGGCGCGGTGAACTCGCCCGACGAGCGATAACGCAGCCGTGCCGCCTCGCTGACCAGCTGGTCGAGCGCGGGGTAGATGTAATCGGCGAACTGGATTTCGGGGACCGGGCGGAGGCCGTAGGCGCCCATGCCGACCGCGACGCCGATGATCCCGCACTCGGTGATCGGCGTGTCGAACACGCGCGTCTTGCCGTATTTCTTCTGCAGACCGGCGGTGGCGCGGAACACGCCGCCGAAATAGCCGACGTCCTCGCCCATGACGACGATCATGGGATCGCGATCCATCATCACGTCCATCGCGGAATTGATCGCCTGGATCATGTTCATGCGGACGGTCTCGCCCGCCGTGTCCTCTCCGGTGTCGGTCGGTGCGTCGCTTGCTCGCGTGTCAGTCATCACTTGCGATCCCACGGCCGGCCACTGGCGGTTTCCTCGTCGATCATCTGCTGGCGCTGCTCCTGCAGGTGCCAGGGCATTTCCTCGAACACGCCGTCGAACAAGGTGTCGAGCGGCTGGTGCAGGCCGTGACCGAGGATGCCGTTCTTCTCGGCCTCCTTCTGCGCCGCCTTCACTTCCTCGGCGACCTCGCGGTCCATCACTGCCTGGCGCTCGTCGTCCCACTCGCCGATGGCAATCAGATGATCCTTCAGCCGCGTGATCGGGTCGCCGAGCGGCCAGGCGGTCGGCTCGCCGGCGGAGCGGTACTGCGTCGGGTCGTCGGAGGTCGAGTGGCCTTCGGTGCGATAGGTGAAATGCTCGATCAGCGTAGGGCCCGCGTTGGTGCGCGCGCGCTCGGCTGCCCAGGCGGTCGCGGCGTAGACCGCGAGCGCGTCGTTGCCGTCGACGCGAAGCCCCGCGATCCCGTAGCCGACCGCGCGCGCGGCGAAGGTCGTCGCTTCCGCGCCCGCGAAACCCGAGAAGCTGGAGATCGCCCACTGGTTGTTGACGACGTTGAAGATCACGGGCGCGCGGTAGACGGTGGCGAAGGTCAGCGCGGAGTGGAAGTCGCCCTCCGCCGTGCTCCCCTCGCCGCACCACGTCGCCGCGATGCGGGTGTCGCCCTTCGACGCCGACGCCATCGCCCAGCCGACCGCCTGCGGGTATTGCGTGGTCAGATTGCCCGAGATCGAGAAGAAGCCGAAGCGCTTCTCCGAGTACATGATCGGCAGCTGCTTGCCCTGCAGCTTGTCGCCCTTGTTCGAGTAGATCTGGTTCATCATGTCGACCATCGGGCAGCCGCGCGCGATGAGCAGACCCTGCTGGCGATAGGACGGGAAGCACATGTCCTCGTCGTCGAGCGCGTGCGCGGCCGACACCGCCACCGCCTCCTCGCCGAGCGATTTCATGTAGAAGCTGGTCTTGCCCTGGCGCTGCGCGCGGAACATCCGTTCGTCGAAGGCGCGCACGGTCGCCATGTGGCGCAGCATGCGGCGCATCTTGTCGGGCGACAGTCGCGGGTTCCAGGGACCGACCGCCTGGTTGTCGTCATCAAGCACCCGCACCAGCGTGTAGGCGAGATCGGTGAACTGGCTGGCGGCTTCCGCGGTGTCGGGACGGCGCGCGGCGCCCGCGGGGGGCACGTCGACGTCGGCGAAGTCGACCGTGTCGCCGGGGCGGAACTTCGGCTCCGGCACGTGGAGCGACAGGCGGGGCATGTTGTGACCCGACACGTTCGGCCGCGGCAGATTATCAGGGGCGTCGCTCGCCACGTCACTCTCCATCATGCGTTCAATTGATGAACGCTCGAGATCGCTTTAGTCGCATTTGTAATTATATTTCAAGGGCACGCACCTCGTCACGGCGCCGGCGTAGCGCGCGGGCGGCGCGCGTCGATCGGGCAAGATCGTGGCGGGCACGCGGGTCGTCACGGTACCGCGCGTGCGTCGCCGCAGTCTGATCGGCAACAAAGCTGCGAGGGGGTCACCCGGGGTTATCGCGCCGCCCCGAGCGCTCGCGAGAAATTATCCACAGCCAAATGCCCGCGCCGGGACACGCCCGGTACGGCGGCGGATTGACACGCGCGCGCTCGTGAGAACAAAATAGGAACAACTATCGCAGCGAGTCGTATCACCACCGTGTCCCTATTGGCCGAACCACCGCTGGATACGCAATCGGGCGTGCTCGCGCAGCTGCGCGAAACGCTGCGCGCGATCGAGGGCGATGGACATCGCCGGCGCGAGACATTGCCGTTCGGCATTGGCGGGATCGATTCGAGACTGGCCGACAGCGGGCTCCGGCTCGACGCGCTGCACGAGGTGACCGCGGCGACGCCGTCGCTGGGCGACGACGCGAGCGCGACCTTGTTCATGGCCGGGATCGCCGCGCGCGCCTGGGGCCCGGTGCTGTGGGTGGTCAGGCGGCGCGACCTGTTCGCGCCCGCGCTGTACCAGGTCGGGCTGGCGCCCGAGCGCGTGCTCTACGCCGAGGCGGCCGACGATGCCGAGGTGCTGGCGCTGATGGAGGAAGGATTGCGCCACCGCGCGCTCGGTGCCGTGATCGGCGAGGCACGCCGCGTCGGCATGCCCGCGACGCGCCGGTTGCAGCTCGCGGCGGAAGGCGGGCGCACGATCGCGCTGCTGATGAAGCGCCACGCGCGCGAGGGCGCGGATACGCTCGGCGCGCCGTCCGCGGCGGTAACGCGCTGGCGCGTCGGCTCCGCGCCCAGCACGCCGCGGCCTGCGCCGGGTGTCGGGCGCGCGCGCTGGCACCTCTCGCTCGTCCGCCAGCGCGGCGGCGAACCCTTTCAACTCACAGTGGAGGCCAGCGATGAAACGGGTCGCATCGCTCTACCTGCCAAACTGGTCGATCGACCGCGTGCGGCGGGCGGAACGGCAGCACACGCCGCCTGAGCCGGCACGCGGCGATGGCATGGACGCGCGCATCAGCGCCGAGCTCGCCGCGCTGAAACAGGCCGGCGCCGCCGAGCAGGGCGGCACGCAGTGCGACGCGCCGCGCAACAGCGGCTGGCGCCCCGGCGCGCGCTGGGCGCGCAGCGAGGCGGCGGCGCCGGAGACGGCGCGCGGGGGCCGGCAGGCCGAGCGGCGCGGCGGCGACGATCGCGCCGAGGTCGAGCAGCGGATCGCGCGGATGACCGCGCATCAGCGCCCACCGATGCGCGAGATGGGGCGCCGCAGCGAGGCGGCGGAGCACGCGTTCAAGCGGCTGCCGGGCGACGACGGCGGGGCAAGTAGTGTTGGGGCGGGTGGCGTGGGTACCGGCTGGGCGGGCGCGGCGATGGTTCCCGTCCGCTTCGGCGGCGAAGGCGTGCGCCCGACGTCGGGGCAGCGGCGCGACGTGTCGGCGGCGATCGCGCGCGGGAACGATGCCGCCGCGTTCGATGGGGCGTCGAGCGTCCGTTACCTGGCCGACGACGATGCCGGATCGGCCAAGGACGTGGGACGTGCCGAAGGTCGTGCACCGGCGTCGCGCGCCTTGCGTCCGGCCGAGTCCGTGACCCGGCATCCGGGGAACATAGCAAATCCCGCGCCGGCGTCGCCCTCGCCGTCGCTCCGCTCAACGTCGGTCATGGATGACACCAACGATGCATCGCGCCTCGTCCTGCCCGCCGATGACAGCGAGGACGCGCACCCGCCGCCGCCGTGCCCGTCGTTCCCGGTAGTGCCGAAGGTTCGCGGAACGGGCGATGGATCGCCTCCCCCTGTTCCGGCCCGTCAAGGAGAAGTCGTGACGGGTGGCGGGGCGATTGCGGCTCGTCTGATGCACTGCCCTCATGCCAATGACGTTGGCGCGGGCTGCGACGTCAGGCCTGCGGGCCGCGACCGGCCGCCGGGGCTCGGCTCGTCGGCGCGCGCGGCGCATTCGGAGGGCCGATCCGCGGCCCGCCGCATCGGCGGCTCAGCATTCGTTGGCGAGCCGGGCGGGAACACTGGCGATCATCCATCGGCGCGCGCCTCGAACAACGGTTCGAGGCCGGCGCCATCGCTGCGCCTCGCGCTGCCCGCCATACCCGCCGATCGTCACCCAGGCGGGGAAGCCCACTCCGGCAGAACGGCAGATGGCAGGGTGGCTGGGAGCAACGGCATCGGCGAGCGTCCGATCACCGGCGCGGACGCCGAGACGCCGGGCGGTAGCAGCCATCGTGCCGGAGCACGGATCGGCTCCAACAACGCGGGCGCGCGCGTGCCGCCGGTCGAGCCGTTCTTCGACACCGGGCGCAGCACCGCGGGCGTGGTCGCGCGCGCCTGCCCGGCGGACGGCGTGGCCGCCGCCGCTGCGCTGCCGGTCGGCGCCGCGCCGCTCGTCGCCATTCCGCTCGTCACCGTTCAGAAGGTCGGCAGCCGCGTCGAGGTTGCCGCCGCCTGCCCTGCGGCGCGCGCGCTGGGCATCACGCCCGGGATGGCCTTAACGCAGGTCCGCGCCGCCAACCCAGGGATCGCGGTACGCGACGCCGATCCGGCGGGCGACCGCGCCGCACTCGACCGGCTCGCGACGACGCTGGCAGAGCGCTGGTCGCCGTGCGTGTCGATCTCGGACGCCGACGGCTTGTTCGTCGACCTGACCGGCGTGGCGCACCTGCACGGCGGCGAGCGGCGCATGGCCCAGCGGATCGTGCGGTTGCTCGACCGGCTGGGTTACGCCGCACGCGTCGGCGTCGCCGATACGCCGGCCGCGGCCTGGGCGCTGGCCCGCTACGGCGACACGCGCGCGGGGGCGGACGTGCATGACGCGGTCGCGCTGCTGCCGGCCGGGCACGGACTGCCGCCGTTCGCCGACCACCCGGTCGCGGCGCTGCGGCTGGACGAGACGGCGACCGAGCTGCTGCGGCGGCTGGGCATCGACCGCGTATCGCAGCTCGCCGCGCTGCCGCGCGCGCCGCTGGCGCGGCGGTTCGGGCGCGCGGTGACGACCCGGCTCGACCAGCTGACCGGCGCGGTCGCCGAGCCGGTCGAGCCGGTGACGCCGGAGGAACCCATGATGCTCGAGCAGCGCTTCGCCGAGCCGATCATGACCGCCGAGCCGATCGCGCACTGGATGGCGCAGCTGACCGCGCGGCTGGCGCAGGTGCTGGCCGAGCGCGGGCGCGGCGCGCGGATGGTCGCGCTGGCGCTGACCCGCGTCGACGGCGACGTGCAGGTGGTGCGCGTCGGCTTCGCGCGGGCGACGCGCGATCCTGCGCACGTGCTGCGGCTGCTCGCGCGGCGGATCGAGCTGATCGATCCGGGCTTCGGGATCGAGATCATGGCGCTGCACGTCACGCGCGGCGAGCCGCTGGGGCCGCAGGTGCTGGCGGGCGACCTGGAGCAGCAGGTGCCCGACCTGGCGGCGCTGGTCGACGCGATCGTCAACCGGATCGGCGCGAACCGGCTGTGGCGCTCACGCGCGGTGGAGAGCGACGTGCCCGAACGCTCGGTTGCGGCGGCCGCGCCGCTCGACCAGGCGGCGGGCGCGGGCACGACGCTGACCCACGACGACGTGCGACAGCTCGACGCGCGCGAGGCCGCGCATCCGTGGCACCCGCGCTGGCCGCGCCCGGCACGGCTGCTGCGCCGGCCCGAGCCGATCGACCACGTGATGGCGGAACTGCCCGATTCCTACCCGCGCCGTTTCCGCTGGCGCGGGCAGATGCACCAGGTGGTGTGCGGCGACGGGCCGGAGCGGATCACCGGCGAATGGTGGCGCCGCGTCGCCGAGCGCCAGGCGGTGCGCGACTATTTTCAGGTCGAGGACGAGGCGGGGCAGCGTTTCTGGCTGTTCCGCCGCGGCGACGGCCAGCGCGTCGAGACGGGCGACATGACGTGGTACATGCACGGCACGTTCGCGTGAGGGGGTGGTCGAGCTACTTCTGCCGCTCTGACCTGATCCTGTGTGGAAAAAAAAGCGGGATCCCGGATCAAGTCCGGGATGACGGGATAGGCACGGGTGAGCGTCGATCCGGGTTCGGCGCTGTCGAATTGTGCTGTGTCCTCACCCAGGCCCTTGCACTCACCAAGCGGTTTCCGACCGGCCTGATCCACCGTCATCCCGGACCTGATCCGGGATCCCGCTGCCTTCTCCTGCCCGCGAGGCGAGCCCTCGAACCGAATCCGTGAAGGTGGTCGGAAAACGTACCAGTGCGGCGTGACGCGGCCGCGTCAGTGCCAGTGTCAGTGTCAGTGAAAGTCGTGGCTGCGGATCGGGATCACGTTCTCGGGGTCGCAGCCGTTGCGGAACGGGGGATGGTAGTCGCTGCGCACGCGCGCCTTCCAGCCGGCGTCGCCGCGGTCGGGGGAGCCGGGGTGGGTCGCGCCGTCGCCGGGGCTGGTCAGCCGCGGCATGTCGATGTCGCCGACCTGGCGCAGCATCGCGGTGCGGTCGTGAATGCGGTCGGCGATGACGTGGATCACCGCGCCCTCGCGCTGCACGACGCCGGTGACGCCGATCATCGCCGACGACATCACCACCGTGCGCTGCGCCTCGAACCGGTCGGGCCACAGGATGATGTTGGCGACCCCGGTCTCGTCCTCGATCGTGATGAACAGCACGCCCTTGGCCGAGCCGGGTTTCTGCCGCACGAGGATAATGCCCGCGATCTCGACGCGGCGACCGTCGCGGACGTGGCGAAGGTCGGCGCACGCGATCACGCGCTGCCGCGCCAGCGACTCGCGCAGGAAGAACAAAGGATGCTGGCGCAGCGTCAGCTGCGTCGCGCGGTAATCCTCCACCACCTCACGCCCGGCGGTGAGCGGCACCAGGCTGACCGGCGGCTCGTGCCGCTCGGCCGCTTCCAAGAGCGGCAGCGGCTTCTCGCCCAGGCCGCGGATCGCCCACAGCGCCTGACGCCGGTCGAGCCCCAATGCGTGAAAGGCGTCGGCCTTGGCGAGTTTCTCCAGCGTGGCGAGCGGCACGCCCGAGCGGCGCCACAGGTCCTCGACCGAGCGGAACGGCTTTTCGGCGCGCGCGGCGACGATGCGCGCCACGTCGATCATCGCGACGCCGTGGACGACGCGCATGCCCAGGCGAAGCGGTAGCCGGGCACGCGCGCCCTCGCCCGGTCCCTCGCCCGGTCCCTCGCCCGCCCCCTCGCTAGGCCAATCACCAGATGCCGCCTCGTCCCCGCCGACCAGCCGCGTGTCCCACAGGCTGTCGACGACGCACACCGGCCTGATCTCGACCGCGTGGTCGCGCGCGTCGCGCACGATCTGCGCGGGCGCGTAGAAGCCCATCGGCTGCGCGTTGAGCAAGGCCGCGCAGAACACGTCGGGGTGGTGGCATTTCATCCAGCTCGACGCGTAGGCGATCTTGGCGAAGGAAGCGGCGTGGCTCTCCGGAAAGCCGTAGGAGCCGAAGCCCTCGATCTGCTTGACCAGCCGTTCGGCGAAGTCGGGGCCGATCCCGCGCGCGGCCATGCCCTCGATCAGCTCGGTTTTGAACTGCCCGACGCCCTGCGTGTACTTGAACGTCGCCATCGCCTTGCGCAGCTCGTCGGCGCGCGCGGGCGTGAACCCCGCGCCCTCGATCGCGACCTTCATCGCCTGTTCCTGGAACAAGGGCACGCCCAGCGTCTTCTCGAGCACCGCCTTCAGCGCCGGGCTGGGATAATCGAACTCGATCCTGGGATCGCGGCGACGCTGCTCGCGGCGTTTTAGATAGGGGTGGACCATGTCGCCCTGGATCGGCCCGGGCCGAACGATCGCGACCTGGATCGCGATGTCGTAGAAGTTGGTGGGCAGCATCCGCGGCAGCATCGCCATCTGCGCGCGGCTCTCGATCTGGAACACGCCCAGCGTGTCGGCGCGACGGATCATCTCGAAGGTCGCAGGGTCGTCGGTCTGCAGGTCGGGATGGTCGAGCGTCAGGTCGACCCCCTTGTGCGCGGCGAGCAGGTCGAACGCGCGGCGCATGCAGCCGAGCATGCCGAGGCCGAGGATGTCGACCTTCATCATGCCGACCTCCTCCACGTCCTCCTTCTCCCACTCGATCACGTAGCGGTTGGCCATCGCGGCGGGCTCGATCGGCACCAATTGGTCGAGCCGGTCGCGCGTGAGGACGAAGCCGCCGGGATGCTGCGACAGGTGGCGCGGGGTGCCGATCAGCTCGCGCGCGAGCTCCAGCGTGAGCGCGAGCCGCAGGTCGCCGCGATCGAGGTTGAGCGCGTCGACGTGGCGGTCGGCGACGCCCTCTTCCGACCAGCCCCACACCTGCCCCGCGAGTGCTGCGGTCACGTCCTCGGGCAGGCCGAGCGCCTTGCCGACCTCGCGCACCGCGCCGCGCGCGCGAAAGCGGCTGACCACCGCGGTCAGCGCGGCATGGTCGTGGCCGTAGGTCTCGTAGATCCACTGGATCACTTCCTCGCGCCGCTCGTGCTCGAAATCGATGTCGATGTCGGGCGGCTCGGCGCGGTTCTCCGACAGGAAGCGCTCGAACAGCAACTGGTGGACGACCGGATCGATCGAGGTGATCCCCAGCACGAAGCAGATCACCGAATTGGCGGCCGAACCGCGCCCCTGGCACAGGATGTCCTGGCTGCGTGCGAACTCGACGATCGAGTGGACGGTCAGGAAGTAGGCGGCATAGTTGAGCTTGGCCACCAGCCCCAGTTCCTTGGCGAGCAGGTCGCGGTAGGCGCGCGGCGGATCGCCGTCGAAGCGCGCGGCGAGCGCGCGGGTGCTGAGCTTCTCCAGCGCCTGCTGCGGCGTGTGCCCCGCCATCACCGCTTCCTCAGGGTAGAGATACTGGTCGCGCAGGTCGCGCGGCGAGAAGGTGCAGCGCTCCGCCACCGCGCAGGTCGCGGCGAGCGCGTCGGGGAAGCGCGCGAAGCGGCGCGCCATCTCGTGCGGCGGGTGGAGGCAGCGGTCGGCCGAACGCTCACGCCGCAGACCCAGTTCGTCGAGCGTGGTCTTCTCGCGGATCGCGGTGACGACGTCCTGCAACAGGCGACGATCGGGCTGGTGGTAGAGCACGTCGCCGGTCACCAGCGGGGTCAGCCCGAAACGCCGTGCCACCTCGGCGGTGCGGTGGAGGCGATGCGCGTCGTCGGGCCGGCGCTGCTGCGTCAGGCAGATGTGGCCGCGCGCCCCGTCCGACCTGCCACCCGATCCGGCGCCGAACAGGTCGGCCATCCAGCGCACCTGGCCCTCGTCCAGCCCCGAGATCGCGGGAACGAGCGCGGCGACGAGGCCCGCGGCATGGTCGGCGACGTCCTCCCAGTGGAGGAAGCACTGCCCCTTCTCGCCGTGCTGCGGGCGGGCGCGCGCCTTGCCGATCGTCAGCAGGCGGGTCAGCCGGCTCCACGCGGCCAGATCCTCGGGCCAGACGAGCAGGGAGGCGCCGGTGACGAGATCGAGCCGGCAGCCCGCGACGAGGCGAACGGCATTGCCCTGTCGCGACACCTTTTCCGCCGCCACCATCGCGCGGACGATGCCGGCGACCGAGTTGCGGTCGGTGACGCCCAGCGCGGGCATCCCCATCGCGGACGCGGTCGAGAACAATTCCTCGCACGACGAGACGCCGCGCAGGAAGCAGAAGTGGGTCGACACCTGAAGCTCGGCGTAGGTCATCGAACACCCGCCGCGCGCCAAGCCGACCTACCGGCGCGTCCGCGCGGAACGGTCGCGGCGGGCGGGCATGCGCCGCCATCGAACCAGGAACGACTCGCACCAAACATGTTCCTGTTTTGTTCTGCCGAGTAGGTAGCTGTCAAGGTGCCGCTGGCCGGCGCCCGCACCCGGGTTCACGAGCAATAACAACGACGTCGCTCGGCACCCTCGCCCCCCCGCCGGACCTCCGGCGCGTAACCGATACCGACCGCTGCGAGCTTGACGCTGTCCTGATCTATGGCATGGACTTAACCACTTCCCATCAGGTCGTTTCCGTGCCTCTACCCGACAGTCCCGAACCTCAGGCCCCCTTCGTCACGCGGTCCGGCAGCGGTCGGGATGGTGGGCAGTATGACGAGGTCGCCTATCTGGCGGCACAACTCTGCGCCGCGCCGGTCGCGATCGTCAGCACGATCGAGGCGGGGCATCAGGTGCCCAAGGCCAGCATCGGCATCCACGTGTCGACCACGCCGATGAGCGGCGTGGTCTGCCGGCACACCGTGGCCGAGCGCGACCTGCTGGTGATCCCCGATCTGCTTGCGGACGCGCGCACCGACGCGCATCCGCTCGCCACCGCCGACGAGCCGCTGCGCTTCTACGCCGGCGTGTTCCTGGCAAGCCCCGACGGCGTGCCGCTCGGCACGCGGTGTGTAATGGACCGCGCGCCGCGTCCGGCCGGGCTGACCGACGATCAGGCCGAGGCGCTGCGCGCGCTGGGACGGCAGGTCGTGACGCAGCTAGAGCTCACGCGCCAGCGCACGCGGCTGACCACGGTGTTCAACAGCGCGGTCGATTACGCGATCGTGGTCATGGACCGCGACGGCACGATCACCGACTGGAACGAGGGCGCGACCAGGATCCTGGGCTGGACCCGCGACGAGATCGTCGGGCGCAACCTGGAAGCGTTCTTCACGCCCGAGGACCGCGCCGCGGGCATCGCCGACAAGGAGATGGAGGGCGCGAGGAAGCTCGGCCGCGGGATCGACGAGCGCTGGCACCTGCGCAAGAACGGCGAGCGCTTCTGGGCGAGCGGCGAGATGATGCCGCTGCGCGACGGCGACGAGGAGCTGACCGGCTACATCAAGATGCTGCGCGACCGCACGGACGCGCGCCTGGCCGAGGAGCGGCTCGCCGCCAGCGAGAAGCGCTGGCGCGAGCTGTTCCAGAACATGACCGAAGGCTTCTTCATCGGCGAGCTGATCCGCGACGAGCGCGGCCGCGCGGTCAACTACCGCTTCGTCGAGGTGAACGACGCCTTCGCCAGCCAGTCCGGCATCCCCGCGTCCGGCGTCGGCAAGACGATCCGCGACTTCGCCCCCGATGTGCAGCAATGGTTGATCGACCGTTACGCGCTGACCGTGGAGACCGGCGAGCCGCAGCGGTTCGAGGTCCACCTGCCCGACCTGCACCGCTGGTTCGAGGTGCGCAGCACCCGGAACGACGTCGAGCGCTTCTCGTGCCTGTTCCTCGACATCACCGCGCGCAAGGCGATCGAGGCGCAGCTCGCGCTCAACGACGAGCGGTTGCAGATGGCGCTGACCGCGTCGGGCGTCGTCGGGCTGTGGGACTGGATGGTCGACACCGACCTGCTGCACGGCGACGCCAATTTCGCGCGGTTGTACGGGCTCGATCTGGCGGCGACGGCGGCCGGCCTGACGATGGAGGAATATCAGGAGTACGTCGTCGCCGAGGACGTCGCGCCGCTGCGCGAGCGTATCAGGGCCGTGTTCGAGCGCGGCGAAGACTTCCTGGTCGAGTATCGCCTGGCGATCCCCGGCGAGGCGCTGCGCTGGGTCGAGTGCCGCGGCGGCATGGTGTACGACGACGAGGGCGCGCCGATCCGCTTCTCCGGCACCGCAGTGGACGTCACCGAGCGCAAGACCGCGGAGGAGCAGAAGCACCTATTGATGGAGGAGATGTCGCACCGGGTGAAGAACACCTTCGCCATGGTGCAGGCGGTGGTGTTCCAGACGCTGCGCGGGATCGACCCTTCCATCTCCGACACGTTGCAGAACCGGCTCGCCGCGCTCGGCCGCGCGCACGACGTGCTGCTGCAGCGCAGCTGGTCGACGACGACGATCCGCGACCTGATGGAGCGGGTGCTGCGGCTGGAGGCGGAGGGCACGCGCTTCGAGCTGAGCGGCCCCGACTTCGAGATGAAGGCGGAGGCGGCGCTGTCCTTGTCGCTGCTGCTCCACGAACTGGCGACCAACGCGGTGAAATACGGTGCCCTGTCGAACGACACCGGCCGCGTGACGGTGCGTTGGATGGTCGAGGACGGGCATTTCCGGCTTCAATGGGAGGAGCGCGGCGGTCCGCCCGCGACCGAGCCGACCCGCAAGGGCTTCGGATCGAAACTGGTGGGCATGGGCCTGTGCGGCAGCCGACGCACGATGCTCAGCTACACCGAGGCCGGCTTCTCCGCCCGGTTCGAGGCCGAGCGCAACCAGGTCAACGCGACGGCGCTGACGGCGGGGTGACGTTCGACGAGTAAGCCGCCCCGCCGGAGCGGAGCGGCCCTGTTCACCCCGGGGCGTGATCAGACCTTGTCGTTGAACGCGCCCTTGACGCTGCCCTTCACGTCCTGCCCGGTGCCCTTGAGCTGCTGCGCCTTGCCTTCGGCTTCGAGTTGCTCGTTGTCGGTCGCCTCGCCGTACAGCTCCTTGGCCTTGCCCGCGATCTTGTTGCCAGCCGCGTCGAGCTTGTCGGTGAACTCACCCATGTCGATCTCCTATTTCCGGCCATCCGAATGTGATCCGGTTGCCCGACCAACGGCAGGCTGCGTCGGCGGTTCCCTGCCCTCCTGCCGCGGCGAAAGGCGGATCGTCGCGGCCGTCGGTTATCGACCGGAAGGCTGAAGGCGAACGTCGTCGCGCCGGGTCCGGGTGGCGCGGCAATCGTGATCGCGCGAGCGCGCGCCCTGATCGTCACGCGGTGCGTTGAACCGCGTGATGTTCTCCCGCTGGTTCACCGAAGCAGGCACTCTCCTCGCCCGCGTGGCCGCGTCGCCGCGCGCGCGCGCGCTGCTGGGGATCGCCGTAATGATCGCGGTCCTGTGGATCGCCTTCGGTGCGCTCCGCGAGATCCTGGCCGGGCTGCGCTGGTCGGACGTGCGTGCCGACCTGGCGCGCGTCTCGACGGTGCGCATCGCGTGCTCGGTCGCGTTCACGATCGGCAGCTACGTCGTGCTGACCGGCTACGACGTCGTGTCGCTGCGGATCATCGGGCGCTCGGTCGGGTACGGCACGGCCGCGCTGGCGTCGTTCACCAGCTACATCTTCAGCCACAATTTCGGCTTCGCCGCGCTGACCGGCGGGGCGGCGCGGCTGCGCATCTACGGTCGCCGCGGACTGTCGCTCGGCGAGGTGGCGCAGATCATGGCGATGACCGGTGTCACCTTCTGGATGGGCGTCATGCTGCTGATCGGCATCGGCTTCGTCGCCCTGCCCGGCACGCTGGCGCTCGGCGGCTGGCACGCGTCCTACCCCCATCAGGCGGCGGTCGGCGGGCTGATCCTGGCGGGGCTGGCAACCTATCTCGTCGTCCTGCACCGTCGCGCGGGCCGCGCGCTGCGCGTGTTCGGCTGGACGCTGGTTCTCCCGTCGGTTGCGACCGCGGGCGTGCAGTTCCTCCTCGCGGCGGTCGACCTGATGTTCGCGACCGCGGCGCTGTTCGTGCTGGTGCCGGACCTGCCGCTGTCGGCATTCCCGCTCGTGCTGATGGCCTACCTCCTCGCGTTCCTGTCGGGCCTGCTCGCGCACGCGCCGGGCGGCGTCGGCGTATTCGAGGCGGTGCTGCTGTTGGCGCTGCCGCAGGTCGACCGCGCGACGCTGCTGGCGGCGCTGCTGCTGTTCCGCGTCATCTACTACCTCGTCCCGCTCGCGATCGGCATCGTCCTGTTCGCGGCGCACGAACTCTACGCGCGCGCCGGCGGACCGATAGCGGCCGGGCGCGACGCGCACGAGGCGATCCTTCTTCGGCGAGTCCGCGATGGAGCGGCGTGAAGTGGCCGCAGCGCTATATTCGCCGCGCCGAATTGCGGCATGGGAACGATCCCGTTCGCGCCGCGACGGCTGATCGCGTACGCGATTGACCTTGCCGAGCCCGGTCGCCCACGACAGTCTCGAACCGATCCCGCCAAGACAGGACGACGACATGGCCGACCTCGATCATCCCGACGATACGTCCGTCGTCGCTGGCGGCGTAGCAGCCCGTATCTCTCAAGCGTCGAACGGCAGGCTCGCGGATGATGACCTGTTCGGTGAGGCGCCGGTCGACACCGTGACGAGTGAGCGCGACGAGGCGACGCTCGCGAGTGAGATCGTCGAGCGGCCCCGGCTCGCCGCATGAGGCAGTGGATGACAGATAGCCGCCGGGCCGCTGGCCGCTGGCCCTTGCTCGTCGCGGCGGTCGCCGCAGCCGTTCTGGCCGCGGTCACGCCGCTCCACGCGCAGGACCTGCCGGGCGAGCCCGCACCCGCGGAGACGCCCGCGCCGCAGACCTCGCCCGCGATCGCGACGAGGACCGAGGTCACCTCCGACGCGGACATCGCGCTGCGCATCCGCAGCATCTTCACGGAGATTTCCGCGCTGCGCGACGTCCAGGTGCGGGTGTCGGCGGGCGTCGTGACGCTGACCGGGACCGTTCCCGCCGCCGCCGACGTCGCGCGGGCAGAGGCGATCGCCTCGCGCGTCGCGGGCGTGGTCACGGTGCAGAACGACGTCGCGCGCGACCTCGACGTGGACAGCAACCTGTCGCCGGTGCTCGGCAAGTTCGGCGCCGACCTGCGCGCGCTGCTGCGCGCGCTGCCACTGATCGCGGTCGCGTTCGGGATCGCGCTGGTCATCGGCTATCTCGGCTACCTGCTGGCGTCGCTGGGTTGGTTCTGGCGGCGGATCAGCCCCAACGCCTTTCTGGCCGAACTGCTCGCGACGCTGATCCGTTTCGCTTTCGTCATGCTCGGCATCGTCGCCGGACTCGAGGTGCTGGGCGCCACCGCGCTGCTCGGCGCGGTGCTCGGCGGCGCGGGAGTGATCGGCATCGCGATCGGCTTCGCCGTGCGCGACACGGTCGACAATTACGTCTCCAGCCTGATGCTCAGCCTGCGCCAGCCGTTCCGCGCCAACGATCACGTCGTGATCGAGGGGAACGAGGGCCGCGTGGTCCGCCTGACCAGCCGCGCGACCATCCTGATGACGCTGGAGGGCAACCACCTGCGCATTCCCAACGCCACCGTCTTCAAGGCGGTGATCCTGAACTACACCCGCAATCCGGAACGCCGGTTCGACTTCGACCTGGGCGTCGATGGCGACGACGATCCGGTCGACGCGATGGCGACGGGGCTGAAGGCGATCCGCGGGCTCGGCTTCGTGCTCGACCAGCCGCGCGCCACCGCGATCATCCGCGAGGTGGGGGACTCGAACATCGTGCTCAGCTTCCGCGGCTGGCTGGATCAGGCGAACACCGATTTCCTGAAAGGGCGGAGCCTGGCGCTGGATGCGGCCAAGCGCGCGCTGGAGGACGCTGGCTTCGCGCTGCCCGAGCCGATCTACCGCCTGCGCTTCGACGACGCGGCGACGATCGCGGGCCGTAGCGTGTCCGACACACCGCCGGGCCGACCGTCGCGGAGACCGCCCACCACGAGCGACGGCGCGATCGCCGAGGATGCCGCTCCCGACACTCATATCGAGAAGCTGGTGGCCGACGAGCGCGCGCAGACCGGGGACGAGGACCTGCTCGACAGCGGCAGGCCGATCGAGTGACGGCGGCTACAACCAGCGCAGCTTGCGGAAAACGACGATCTGGACCGCCAGCACGGCGACGAGCAGCGCCACGGTGATCCAGAAGCCGTCGTCGGAATGCATACCCGGGATGCCGCCGACGTTGATGCCGAGCAGCCCGGTGAAGAAGCTGAGCGGCAGGAAGATCGCCGCGATGATCGACAGCATGTAGATCGTCTTGTTCGACTGCGCGGTGGCGCGGTTGTTGATGTCGTCCTGGATGACGAGCGCGCTCTCCTTCGACACGTCGAGATCCTCGATGTAGCGGCTCAGCCGGTCGATCGTCTCGCGGATGTCGCGGCGGTTGGTCTCGCTCAGCCAGTCGGGCGGGTCGCGGCCGATCTGGAGCAGCGCCTCGTGCTGCGGCGACATGTAGCGCTTGAGCGCGAGGCAGTTGCGGCGGATGTCGGCGATCGTGGCGAGGATATCCTCGACCGGGTAATCCTCGTCGGCCGCCTCCAGTTCGTCGATCCGGTCGTTCATGTCGACGATCGACCGGTTCATCTTGGCGACGGTCTGCTCGACCAGTTCGGTGAACAGGTCGCCGGCCGTGCGCGGGCCGCGCCGCTGCTCCATCGTCGCCAGCACGTCGAACGGCGTCTGCAGCCGCTGGCGCCGGAGCGTCACGACGCGCGTGCCGTCGCACCACATCTGCATCGCGACCATGTCCTCGGGTTGCGCGTCCGGGTTGAAGTTGATGCCGCGCAGGATGGTGACCAGCGCGTCGCCCTCGCGAAACGCGCGCGGGCGGTTCTCGGTCGATGTCAGCGCATCTACCGTCGCCTCGGACAGGCGCAGGCCGCCCGCGGTGGCGTCACCCAGCCACGCGATCACGCCGGGGTCGGTGCGATCGAGGTGCAGCCACAGGAAGTCGCCGGGTTGGCGGCACGTCCACGCCTGCGCGGCTGCCCAGTCGATCGTCTGCAACGTCCCGTCGGCCGCAACGACGCGGGCGAAGATCAGCCCGCCGTCGCGCGCGACGACACCGTCGTCCGCGCCGACGTCGTGCCGGTGCGCATCACGGTCCAATATCGATCGCCTCTGCCTTGGCTTTCCCGGTCTCGGCGGCGTCGAACCCCAGCTTGACCGCGACCGCGTCGTTCCAGCCATAAGGGTCGGTGCGGACCGACACCGCGCCGTCGTCCGCGACGAAGGCGTTCTGGTAGAGCAGCCGCACCGGGATCTGCCGCGGCAGGTCGACGATCTCGTAGCTGCCGGACTCATGCGCCTTCTGCCACGCCTCGCCGACGCCTTCCTGATCCGCGAGCATCCTGGCGAAGCCGAGCGCGTCGGCCACGCGGATGCAGCCGTGGCTCAGGTGACGCTGGCTGCGGTCGAAGAGCTCGGGCGACGAGGTGTCGTGCAGGTAGATCGCCTGGTTGTTCTGCATGTCGAACTTGACCAGCCCCAGCGCATTGTCCGGTCCAGACGGCTGGACCCAATAGCCGTTCACGCGGCGCATGTGCTTCGCGCGGACCGTGGCCGAGGATACGTCGATCGACTTGGGCACCGTCCAGGTCGGGTTGGCGACCAGCCGGTAGATCGGGGAGCCGAGCGGCGGCGTCTCGCGGCCAGGCTCGCCGACGATCACCTTGCGCCGATCGACCAACTGGCCGTCGCGGTAGTAGCGCAGCTCCGCGGCCGCGGTGTTCACGTCGATGCGCGTGGCGGGCGGCGTGCGCGACAGCCAGCGGCGACGCTCCAGCGCGACCGCCAGCGCGCGCGCGCGGTCGCCCGGGCGCAGGTTGATCACGGCCAGGGTATTCGGCCCGACGATCCCGTCGCGCCGGATGCCGTAGTCGCGCTGGAGCGACTTCACCGCGTCGGCGATCGCCGGCGAGTAGCTGCCCGCCTCGGCGTCGCCCGGCACCTGCGCGAGATAGCCGTCGTCGGCGAGTTGCCGCGCGATCGCCGCGACGCGCGGGTCGGTGTCGCCGGCGTGGATGCTCTTCGTCACCGGGATCGTCGGCGCGCCCGTCGCGGTGGCGCGGACGGCCGCGCGATAGGCGTCGGACAATGAACGGTACTCGGCGTCGTCGGGTGCGAGGCCGTTCAGCCACTGCTCGAGCGTGCCGTCGCGAAGCGCCGTCGCGAGCTCCGTCTCCGGATCGCTCGTCGGCCGGGCGACCGTGTACACCTCGTGCAAGGATGATGGATCGCTCAAGCCGTGCGCGAGCGCCGCGGCATAGTCGAGCGCCGCCTTGTTGTACGCCTTCGTGACGGACGCCGCGTCACCGCTGTCGGCGACCGGCGAGAGGAAGGCGACCCGATCGAGGCCGTGCCGATCGCGCTGCGCGAGCACGCTCCTGAACGTCGCGCGATTGGCGTCGCTCCAGCCGCCGCGTTCGGTCTGGGTAGCGTCGGCGCGCGCAGGTCCGGCGAACGCCGGCACCGCGAGGCAGGAGAGCGCCGTCGCGGCGAGCAAGGTGGTGAGTCTGGGTATCATCCCCGATCAACGATCCTGGGACCGGTTCGGACCCGGCGACGAACCGTCGCCCTGCGCCGCACTCCCGTCCTGGGCCGCGCCTGCACCATCGCTCCGGACGAGCTCGACCCGGCTGAGCGGGCGCGCCTCGGGCACGTCCTCACCGGCGGGCCAGCCCTCGCGCTGTTGACGCCGGTTACCGTCGGTCGCCTCGGTCTGGTCGTGGAACAGGATCTGCTGCGTCGGGAACGGCAGGTCGATGCCTGCGCCCACCAGCGCTTCGGCAATTGACTGGAGCACGCGGTCGCGCACGGCCACCACGTCACCACGCTGCGGCTTGGTCCACCAGCGCACCCGCAGGTTCTGCGACGATCCCGCGAGGTCCCACAGCAGCACGTCGGGTGCCGGGTCGGCGAGCACGCCCTCGATGCCCTTGACCGTGTCCAGCATGATCGAGCGCGCGCGCGAGACGTCGTCGCCGTAGCCGATCCCGACGTCATATTGCTCGCGCAGGATGCCGTAGGCGGTGATGACGGTGACCGGCTCGGTATAGATGATCGAGTTGGGCACGATGATCCGCTGCCCGTCATAGGTGCGGATGTAGGTCGCGCGCGTCTCGATCGATTCAACCGTTCCGGTAAAGCCGCCGCTGGTGATCTCGTCGCCGGTGCGGAACGGATGGCGGATCAGCAGCAGGATGCCGGCCAAGAGGTTCTGGAAGATGTCCTTGAACGCGAAGCCGATCGCGACACCGCCGACCCCCAGCGCCGAGAACAGCTTGGCCGGTGTGACCGACGGAAACGCGATCGTCACCGCCACCAGCACCCCGAACAGCATGATGCCGATATAGGCGAGCCGGCCGAACGCGACCCCGGCGCTCGGAAACTCGGAGCGACGCGCGGCGACGTTGGTCACCAGCTTGCGGGGTGCCCGATGCGATCGCCCAGAAGATCAGGAACACCACGATCCCCGTCGCGATCAGCGGCAGCATCGCGAACAAGCCGTTGATCATGCCGTTCGCGGTCGCCCAGATCTCGGACGGATGGACGCCGCTCGCGCTCGGTGTGGTCTCGGTCATCTCGGGTCCTTCGTCATGCAGTTCCGCCCAGGCACACGGCGCATAGCCCAAGGCGGCGACCGATACCCGCGAAAGCGTGCCGGCGAGCACGATCACTCATCCGGCGACGGGCAGCGGCCGAGCGGGGCGGGGTGAGCGATGAAGGCATAATGGCGCGACGGTTAGTGGCCGGGGTCGCGTAGCTTCGCTTGCAGAAAGCCTTGACACGGTGATCAGAGCATGAGCCTCGATCGGCCCGCCGCCACGAGAGCGGGAGCGTACTCCGGTTGCCAAAATTCGAGGGCATCTTTAGGGATTGGTGCTTTGGATGAGTTGTTGATGACCGTGTCCATTGTTCCGATCAATGATCTTCGGCGGGTGCCTGGCGATCTTCAGGCCGAGCTCGCCGAGGCGGCCGCCGCGACGCTTGGATCCGGGTGGTTCCTGAATGGGCAGCGGCTCGACGCGTTCTGCCGAGCGTTCGCGGATTACCTCGGCGTTGCCGACTGCGTCGGTGTGGC
Organism: Sphingomonas sp.; assembly: GCF_042095875.1. Classification (GTDB taxonomy): domain Bacteria; phylum Pseudomonadota; class Alphaproteobacteria; order Sphingomonadales; family Sphingomonadaceae; genus Sphingomonas. Next base: position 6,107 of record NZ_JBELMJ010000007.1, on the reverse strand, counting down.
GAACGGCACCGACGCTCTCGAGATCGCGATGCGCGCAGTGATCCAGGTGCGCGCTCCGAGCGGCTCGGAGGTGGTGACGGTCGCGAACGCCGGCGGTTACTCCAGCTTTGCCTGCCGGCTGCTCGGGCTCGTGCCGGTCTACGCCGACATCGACGAAGCAACGCAGTTGGCGTCGCTTGACTCCATACTGGCCTGTATCGGCGCGGACACGGCGCTGGTGGTCGCGACGCATCTCTACGGCAGCCCGCTCGATATCGTCCGGTTGCGGACGATGATGGATGCGGCGGGGCATGCTCACGTGACGATCCTGGAGGATTGCGCGCAGGCACACGGCGCGACGGTTAACGGTCGGCGGGTCGGCAGTCTGGGCGATATCGCGACGTTCAGCTTCTATCCCACCAAGAACTTGGGCGCTTCCGGTGACGCGGGCGCGATCGTGAGCAACGATCCCGCGTTGCTCGATCGGGTGAGATCGCTAAGCCAATATGGCTGGGGCAAGAAGTACGAGATCGTGACACCGCTCGGCCGCAACTCGCGGTTGGACGAAGTGCAGGCGGCGCTTTTGTCCGTGTTGCTGCCACGGCTGGACGCGGGCAACGCCCGGCGTCGCGCGATCGTGCAACGCTACATCGCTGCCGCGCCGCCCGGCGTGACAATCGTCGATGGCGGGGATGGTTCGGTCGGTCACCTCGCCGTGGCACTCTGCGACGATCGCGATGGCATGAAGGCGCATCTCGCCGCCCGTGGCATAGCGACCGAGGTACATTACCCGATCCTGGACGTGGACCAGCCGGCCTGGCAGGCGCTGCCGCAGCGCACGGCACCTGGCGGGCTGCCGGTGTCGAGACGCAGCGTGTCGCGCCTGTTGACGCTACCCTGCTTCCCGCAGCTCGACGATGACGAGGTAGACCGGGTCTGTGCCGCGCTTGCCGAGTGGCAGGCGTGAACGAGGTGAGCGTGGAAGGGGAATGCCGTCGCTCGCTGGTGATCCCGGTGTACCGTAACGAGGAGAACATCCCCTCGCTGATGGAAGCGCTGACCGCGCTCAACCACGATCTCGGCGGTGACCTGGAAGTGATCTGCGTGGTGGACGGTTCGCCGGACCGCTCCGGCGAGCAGTTGATCGAAGCAGGGCGAACCGCTGCCTTCCCGCTCCGTGTAGTGTTCCACAGCCGCAACTTCGGCTCGTTCACCGCCATTCGCACCGGCATGGAATTTGCCGGCGGCGCGAACGTGGCGGTGATGGCAGCCGATCTGCAGGAGCCGCCCGAGCTGATCCACCGCTTCTTCACCATGCTGGAGGCGGACGAGGCCGACGTGGTATTCGGGCAGCGTTCGGGGCGACACGATGCATGGCTGCGCGACGCGCTTTCCAATGCGTTCTGGGCGCTCTACCGAAAGCTCGTCATTCCCGATCTGCCGCGCGGCGGGGTCGACATCTTCGCGTGCAACCGCCCTGCCGTGCAGGCCGTACTTCAGATCGAGGAACCGAACAGCTCGCTGGTCGCGCAGCTGTTCTGGATCGGTTTTCGTCGTCGCTTCGTGCCATATCATCGTCGTCAGCGGCAACACGGTACCAGCGCCTGGAACCTCACGCGGCGCATGCGCTACATGATGGACAGCATCTTCTCGTTCACCGACCTGCCTATCCTGCTGGTGCTGTGGTTCGGCATCCTGGGCTGCATCGCCAGCCTGCTGATCGGCGGCGGCATCGCGACGGCGCGGCTTGTCGGCCTGATCCAGGAACCGGGCTATGCCGGACTCGCGGTGCTGATCACCTTCTCGGCTTCCGCCACCCTCGCCGTGCAGGGCGTGATCGGGTCCTATCTCTGGCGGACGTTCGAGAACACCAAGCGGCGGCCGTTGCGACTGGTGAGCAGGATTGTGAACAACAGGGACCCGGCGCCGAAGCTTGCGGCGCCGACGTCGATGGAGCGGTACGCATGAGCCTTGATGACGTGTTCGTTCACCCGCAGGGCATCTGCGAGTCCGCCACCGTCGGCGCGGGCACGCGCGTCTGGGCGTTCGCGCACGTGCTGGGCCGCGCGCGGATCGGGCGCAACTGCAACATCTGCGATCACGTGTTCGTCGAGAATGATGTGACGGTGGGCGACGACGTCACCATCAAGTGCGGCGTCCAGCTGTGGGACGGCACCCGTGTCGGCAACGGCGTGTTCATAGGTCCCAACGCCACTTTCACCAACGACCGCTTCCCGCGTTCCAAGCAATATCCCGACGACTTCCTGCCGACCACGCTGGAGGATGGCGTCTCCATCGGCGCCAACGCCACCATCCTACCCGGCCTGCACATCGGCACGGGCGCGATGGTAGGCGCGGGCGCGGTGGTGACGCGCAACGTGCCGCCCCACGCGATCGTGGTGGGCAATCCGGCGGTGATCGTCGGCTATTGCCAGGATCAGACCGCCGAGCAGGACGGCGGTGGCGCAGCGGGCACCTTCGACGCGAGCGGCCTTCCCGCCGAGATCGGCGCACGTCGCGATCTAGGCGTGCGGGGCTGCTGGATCGAGCGGCTGCCCAATTTCGCCGACATGCGCGGCAGTCTCACCGCACTCGAGTGCGGCAGGGGGCTGCCGTTCGTTCCGGAGCGCGTGTTCCTGGTCTATGGCGTTCCGAGCGACCGAGTACGCGGCGAGCACGCGCATCATCGCTGCCGTCAGTTCCTGGTCGCGGCCAGCGGAGGCGTCTCCGTCGTGGTGGACGATGGCACGGCACGGCGCGAGGTGCGGCTGGAGGATCCCTCGGTCGGGCTCCATCTCGCGCCCATGACGTGGGGTACGCAATACAAGTTCAGCCGCGAATCCGTGCTGCTGGTAGCTGCGTCCGACCGGTACGACGACGCCGATTACATCCGCCGCTACGCCGACTTTCGTGCGCTTGCCGCAGGGGGTGCATAGTGCGCGCCGCCTGGCGCAGTCATGGCGGTGACGCCGTCCGCTTCCTGCTCGCCGGGGGGCTCAACACGCTTTTCACCCTCTTGGTCTATCAGCTGCTGCTGTTTGTAACCGGGCCGACGGCCGCTTATGCGATCAGTTGGTTCTGCGGGCTCGCGATTGTGATCATCTTTTATCCATCGCGCGTGTTTGCCGGGGCGCGAACCGACCTGCGCGCCCGGTTGGGCCTGGCGGCGAGCTACGCGGCAATATTTTGTCTCGGCGTCGTCGCGTTGCGCGTGCTGGCGGCCGTCGGCATACCGCCACGGCTGGCGATCCTGGGGGTGCTGGCCGTGACGACCATTGCCAATTTCCTGATCGGTCGCCTGATCCTGCGGCCCGCAGGGCTCGTGCGGGCGGCCGGCTAGCCATGGTACGCGGGCTGTCAAAGGATGGGCGCACGATCGTCGTCGTTGCCCTCGCCTACGCGCTGCTGGTCGTCGCCTGGTCGCTCGTCATACCCTACGATCGCGGGCCGGACGAGCGGACCCACTTCTTCCTGCTCGAATATTTCTACCGCTTCGGTCGCATGCCCGTGCCCGAGGTTGACCCCGTGGAACCGTTGCGCGGCGTGCTGAGCAACGACGTCTTTACCCGCGATACCTTCTGGTATTACGGGCTGCCTTACCTGCACACGCTGGGCGCGACATTGTTATCGCTGGCCTTTGCACCGCTGCTGCCCGACGGCCTCGGCTATCTGGCGCCGCGCGCGTTCAACTGGTTGCTGGCCGGCATCTTCATGGCGTCCCTGCTGGAGGTCGCACGCAACCAGCGGCTGACCCGCGGGCAGGCGATCGCTGCAGCCGCGATCGTCGCGATGATCCCGCAGGTGACCTTCGTCTTCGCCTATTTCAACTCGGACGGGTTCGGGCTCACCGCGTGCGCGCTCGCACTGGCGCTGCTGTCTCGGCACCTGCGCGAACCATCGCGTTCCGGTCGGCTGCTCGCATTCGGCTGCGCGTGCGGGCTGATCCTGTGCAGCAAGCTCTATTACTATCCTGCGCTGGTGTTCTTCGCAGGACTGATCCTGGCTGAACGGTTCGCCAATCCTGCCCGCCGGCTCGTGGCGGATGCCGGCTGGGCGCTACTGGGTATGGCTGTGATTGCGATCCCGGTACTCGGCACAACGTATCTGCAATTCGGTGACATCAGCGGCATGCGCGGGCAGGCTGCCTACGTCGCGCTCAACCGTTCTGAGCCGACTGCTATGTACGGAACCTGCTTCTTGTTCTGTGCTGACGGGATCATCAACACGACGACGTTACGTTGGTGGCTACCCATCACCGCGCGAAGCTTTTTCATGACTACCGGGTGGATGGACACGTTGCTGCCGGGCTTCGTCTACAAGCTGTTTTTCTATCCTCTTACGCTCGCGCTGCTTGTCTGGAGTGCAGTGGTTCTCCTTGGCGTTCTTCGAAGAATGCGACAGCTGTGGCGCACAAGCCTCATCCCCCTGGCAGTTATCGTATTATTCTGGAGCATGGCAGTTGCGGTGCTGGTGATGAACCTGCTTGGGCAGCAGAACCTGCTACCCCAGCCGCAGGGTCGATACATGTTCGTGGTGCTGCCGTTTGCGGCGCTGCTGCTGGCGCTGCTGCGCGCACGCGCCATGAGGGAGAACAACGGGGTAATGGCACGTTGGACCGGCCCAATGATCATCGGAGTCGCTGCGGCCATGCTGAGCGTGAACCTTTTATCGCTCGGCTTAACCGCGCAGGTGAACGCGAAATATCTCGCGCTCGGCAATCATGCCGGACAGAATGGCCTTTCTACCAGATAGCCAACGAGAGTCCGAACGCGGTGTGGGCCGCTCCAGGGTCAGAACCCAGTGATGTGAGGCACGCAATCTGATTTCTGGCTCTACGAGGAGATGAGCAGCTGGCGCAGCGGCGGCCGTTCTTCCACTATAGTCACGGCAGGTCGCGGGTGAACGATTGCCGGGTGCTGCGCGGGCTCGTGTTCGGCAACAAGAACGGCCTGCGCTGACGCAATGCGCCGAATGCCGACAGGCCATCCAAGACGCTGTTCAATCGGTGAACGCGGTCGGGCGCGGCGGGCGTGTTCGCTCCCTTGATGAAGGGTTGACAGGCGTCAGCATGATCGACGTGATGCACGAGGCGGAAGAGCTCGGGCGCGGGCTACCGCTGGCGGAACGGCTCGATCGCCGCTGGGTCGTCAGGGTGGGCGTGAACGGCTTCTTCAACTGGGCCGAGGACACCATGCGCCGCATCTCAAGCAAGGCCGCGTTGGCCGACGCCATTAACTATGCGGTGAAGCGGCGCGAGGTGCTAACCCGCCTCTGCGACGACGCCCGGCTCAAGGCCGACAACAACCGCGCCGAGAACTGCCTCCGTCCCGTGGCGCTCGGCCGCAAGAACTACCTCTTTGCCGGCTCGGACAAGGGCGGCGAGCGAGCAGCCGCGATCTACACGCTCATCCAGACCGCCCGGCTCAACTTCGTCGACCCCGAAGCCCGGTTGCGCGACGTGCTCACCCGCATCGTCGACGGGCACCCCGCCACTCGCGTTGGCGCCGTGATGTTAGAACACTGGTCCGAACCAATCAGCTTTTCAAGCGGCTGACAACGTTCCCGCCCCGCGCTACTCTGCTTGCATGATCTGGCATTCCAAGGCGGACCTCGAACGACTTGGCCCACCTCTTCGCAAGGATATTCTTTGGGTCTCGATGGTCATCATTCCCCTCATGGCGCAACTCGGCGCAGAGATCATTAGATTAGTCGACGCCTTTAACGGGAAACCATTGATCATCTCAAAGGTGCTGGGTATCTCCATCACGTGGGGTGCCTCACCCGTCCAATACGTGCTTGGATGGGTATTTCATCTCGTACTGCTGGCGCTTCTTGCCTTAGGGCTGTGGGGGTGTTCCCTCTGGCTACAGCAATGGGCTTACTTCCGTCGGCGGTAACTCCGCGCACCGGTTTCCACTCGAACAACATGAAAATAGCTCACGTGCCTACGTGCCTACGTGCCTTACCAGACGCTTACAGGCCGGACGATCAGTCTACCGGTTGTATGTTTAATCTGATTGCGAGGGCCGGACATGGCCCGCAACATCAAAAGGCGCGCGAGGGGCGCCGAATGTTTGTTTGTGTTGGTTGCGGGGACAGGATTTGAACCTGTGACCTTCAGGTTATGA
>NZ_JBELMJ010000006.1:53994-110139 GCF_042095875.1 Sphingomonas sp. | reverse complement strand
GTCTGGCGCATCCAGGCGAGCTCGTCGGCGATCGCGCGCTGGCGTCCCGCCTCCTCGCGCTCTTCCTGCTCCAGCCGCTTCGACTTCTTCTCCAGATAGCCCGAGTAGTTCGACTCGTAGGTGTAGTAACGCCCGCGATCGAGCTCGAGCACCCAGTTGACGACATTGTCGAGGAAGTAGCGGTCGTGGGTGACGAGGATGACGTTGCCGGTATATTCCTTGAGGAAGTTCTCCAGCCACGACACGCTCTCGGCGTCGAGGTGGTTGGTCGGCTCGTCGAGCAGCAGGATGTCGGGCTTTTCCAGCAGCAGCCGGCACAGCGCGACGCGGCGCTTCTCGCCGCCCGACAGGTTGGTGACGGGCGAGTCGGACGGCGGGCAGCGCAGCGCCTCCATCGCCTGCTCCAGCTGGCTGTCGAGGCTCCAGCCGTCGGCCGCGTCGATCTTCGCCTGGAGCTCGCCCATCTCCTCCATCAGCGCGTCGAAATCGGTGTCGTCCTGCGGATCGCCCATCTCGGCCGAGATCGCGTTGAATCGTTCCACCATGTCGGCGACCGGACCCGCGCCCAGCCGAACGTTCTCGATCACCGTCTTGCTGTCGTCGAGCTTGGGCTCCTGCGGCAGGTAACCGACGCGCACGCCCTCCGCCGCCCAAGCCTCGCCGGTGAACTCGGTGTCGATCCCGCCCATGATCTTCATCAGCGTCGACTTGCCGGCGCCGTTCGGACCGATGATCGCGATCTTTGCGCCGGGAATGAATTGCAGGTGGATGTTGTTGAGCACGGGCTTGTTCGCGCCCGGGAAGGTCTTGGTCAGACCCTTCATGACGTAGGTGTACTGGACGGCCATGGGTCGCCTTCTCGCGTGATGATGCTGCGGGGAAATTCGTTCCGCTCGCATGTAAGGCTCCCGCGCGGCGTTGGCAAACCGGCAGGTGCCGGTTACGCCTGTCACCATGAAGCGCCTCCTGCTCGCGGCGACCGCCGCCGCCGCCACATCCGCCTCTGCCTCGGCACAGACCCCGCCCGCGCCCTCGCCCGCCGGACAACCCGCGATTACTCGCCCGGCACCGACCCCGCCCGCCCCGGTCGACGCGCGCGTGGCAACTTTGCGCGACGCCGCACTCAAGGACGAGGTCGCCTATGACATCGTCGAAGGGCTCACCACCGAGGTCGGGCAGCGGCTCGCCGGCACCGAGGCCGAAGCGCGTGCGCGTACCTGGGGTGCTGCCAAGCTCAGGGCGCTCGGCTTCAAGAACGTACGGATTGAGACGTACCAGATGCCCGTTTGGGTGCGCGGCGCCGAAGAAGCCGAAATCGTTGCGCCGTTCGCGCAGAAGGTGAAGCTTGCCGCGCTCGGCAACTCGGGCTCGACCGGCACGCAGGGACTGACCGCCGAACTGGCCGTGTTTCCCAGCATGACCGAGTTCCTCAACGCACCCGCCAGCGCGATCCGCGGCAAGATCGTCTACATCGGCAACTCGATGCAGCCGACGCAGGACGGCTCCAGCTACGGTGCGAACGGCCCCGCGCGCTTCACCGGACCCGCGCTCGCCGCCGCCAAGGGTGCCGTCGCGATCGTGATCCGCTCGATCGGCACCGACACGCACCGCTTGCCGCACACGGGCGTCACCAATTTCCCCGCCGGCACCGCCGCGATCCCGGCCGCCGCGCTGTCGGTCCCCGATGCCGAGCTGATCGAGCGCATGGCGAAGCGCGGCAAGCCGATCACCATGCGCCTGCTCCTCACCCCGCAGCAGACCGGCAGCCACGAATCGGGCAACGTCATCGCCGAAGTGCCCGGCACCGACCCGAACGCGGGCGTCGTGCTGATCGGCGGCCACCTCGACAGCTGGGATCTCGCGACCGGCGCGATCGACGACGCGAGCGGCGTCGCGATCACCACCGCCGCGGCGAAGCGCATCCTCGACTCCGGCCGCCGCCCGCGCCGCACGATCCGCGTCGTCTGGTTCGGTGCGGAGGAGGTCGGCGGCTTCGGCGGCGAGGATTACGCGAAGAAGCACGGAGCCGAGCGCCACGCGATCGCGGCCGAGAGCGACTTGGGCGCCGACCGGGTCTGGCGCTTCGAGACGACGCTGCCCCCCGCCGCCAGGCCGGTCGCCGATCGCTTGGCGAGCGCGCTCGCCCCGCTCGGCATCGTGCGCGGCACGGGACCGGGCGGCGACGGCTCGGACATCGAGGCGACGATCGCGCTCGGCGTCGCCGGCGTCGATCTCAACCAGTCGGGCCTGCGCTACTTCGACGTCCACCACACGCCCGACGACACGCTCGACCGCGTCGATCCGGCGCAGTTGCAGCAGAACGTCGCCGCCTGGACGACGATGCTCGCGGTCGTCGCCGACGCGCCCGAAGAGATCGGCGCGGTCACCCGGCCGTGATGTCAAGCACGCAACCACTCGTCGCAACCTGTACGCCAGATGAATTTTCCTTATTGACCCCCTGAACTACTAGGGTATTCGGGCGTTTCGCGACGGCATTGGGGTCGGCCGCGATTGTTGTGATGCTTGGGAGCATTCGTATGAAGAAGATCCTGCTCGTTGCCGCTGCCGCCGGCCTGATGTCTGTCGCCGCTTGCTCGAAGTCGCCGGAAGCTTCGGCCGTCGAGAACAACGCCGAGATGGTCGCCGACAACATGGAAATGATGGCCGACAACGTCGCCGACATGTCGAACACCACCGCGAATCCGTTCGCTGAGGACAATGCCGAGGCAGTTGCCGAGAACATCAACGACGCGGCCGACAACGTCCGTGACTCGGCCGACGCCGCGACCACCAACATGTAATCAGGTCGGGACCGGACTCGGACGCTGCTGATGCGAGGTTCATTCCTTCTGCTTACCGCGCTGGCCGCGGTGAGCGGGTGCAGCAAGCAGCCCGAGTCGGTCTCGGTCGAGAACAGTGCCGAGGCGCTGTCCGCCAATCTCGAGCAGATGGCGAATGAGCTGGAGGCAGCCGCCGCGGGTCAGGTCAACGCGACCGAGCGCGCGACGCTGTCCGAAGCAGCGGCGACGCTCGACAATGCGTCGGACGTCGTCAACGTGTCGGACACTGCAGCCAACCTGTAGCGCGGCCGCACGCACTGTTCACCGGATCAAGGGCGCTTTCCTTCGTGGAAAGCGCCCTTTTTCTCGTCGCGCACTCGCCCGCCTCACTGAACCCGATCGCACCCCGGCGAGTTGTCGGGTGGAACGTTGATCGGAGAAGATATGCGGAAGGCGATCCTGATGGGCCTGGTTGGTGGCCAGCGCGCGATGACCCCGCTCGCGACCGTGGCGATCGCTGCCGCGCGCGGGCAATTGCCGGCGGACAATGGCGCGCCCAAGCTGCTCGCCAACCCGCTCGTCGCGGCGGGCACGCTCGCGCTCGCGGTGGGTGAGATCGCCGGCGACAAGCAGAAGACCGCACCCGACCGGATCGTGCCCGTGGGCCTCGCCGCGCGCTTCATCACTTCCGCCATCGCCGGCGCGGCACTTGTCCCCAAGCGCCGGCGCTGGATCGGTGCCGCGGTCGGCGGCGCGTCCGCGGTCGTCGCCTCCTATCCCGGATGGCGAACCCGCATGGCGTGGCTGCCCAAATACGGGCAGACGCAGACCGGTTTCGCCGAGGATCTGGCCGTCCTCTCATCGGCCGCGGCGATCGTCCGGCGATAGCGCCGGCACCGCCACGCCGCGCTTGCCAAGCCGCCGCGCATGCCGCTACCTGCGGCGAGCGCGCGCGGGGGCCTGTAGCTCAACGGTTAGAGCTGGCCGCTCATAACGGCTAGGTTGCGGGTTCGAGTCCTGCCGGGCCCACCGCGCGCGCTTCGTCGCTCGCGTCCAGCACCTGCTGCAACGATGCCGGCGCGTAGCCGCGGGCGTGCAGCGCCTCGATCACCTCGTCCCACCAGGCGTGGAACCGCTCCAGATCGCGCGGGGTCCGCACGTAGGGCGTATGTCCCGGCACCAGCGACGGCGAGTGGAAGCTCAGTTGCAGCAGCCGCTCACCCGCCTGCGACGCCACCTCGATCGCACGTACCGCCTCGCGCACCGGCGTTCCCTCCGGCGTCAACGGCACCCGGGACAGCAGGCACGTCCGCGCGAACAGGCCGCGTGCCCGCGGCACGCGCCCGAGCAGCGGGTGCAGATGCGCGCCGTGCCGCCGCAGCACGCCGGTGTAGATCGTCGACAGCGGAAGCTCGATCATGGTCGGAACGTCGAGCTGAAAGGCACCCGGCTCGACCGCAGTGAAATCGGGTCCGCCTTTGCGCGAATAGTCGAACCGCGCGCGCATCGACGCGTCGGCGCGGAACCCGCGCGTGGCCAGCGCGGCGATCGTGTGCGGCCCGACCCCGTAGCGACCGGCGCGATAGACGCGCGGCCGGCGCGAGAACGCGCGCTCGATCATCGCCACCAGTCGATCGAGCTTCGCCGCCTCCATCTCGCGCGGCAGGCTGCCCGCGAACGTCTCGACCGGCGCGTTCGCCGCGCCGAACGGCGGCGTGACCCAGCTGTGGAGTTGCGCGCCGATCTCAGTCGCGGGATCGGACGCCAGGATGTCGCGCAGCACGGCCGAGGCGGGCGCGCTCGCCGCGATGACGTAATCGACCAGGTAGATCGGGCTGACACCGCGCGCCGCGAGCCTGCGGTGCATCGCGGGCAGCGCCGCGACCGCCGACACGTCATAGTCGTCGCTCGCGCCCGGCAGCGACCAGTCGAACTCTTCCTCCGTGTCGATCGTCACGACGAAGCGGCGCCCGAACGCCGCCGGCCAAGCGACCAGTGAGCCGCGCGGGGTCGAGAAGCGCACGGTCACGGAATGAGCGTCGACACGGCATCCTTGCGCGACACGCTCGCCTGCGGCAGCGCGACCGTCAGTCGCGCCGGCTCGAACGATAGCTGCCCTCCGAGTTCCGCTGCCAGATTGCGCACCAGCCGGAGCGCGAAGCCGACGCCCAGCAAGGGAGCGCCGTCCGCATCATCGTTCTGCTCGTCCAGGTGCAGCAGCGCCGCGTCGTCGCGCCCGACGAACGCCGCGGGACGATCCACCGAGACGTGCACCGTCTCTCCCACGCTCCCGACCGCGACCTGCAACGCCTCCCCCGGCGCGCTCGCCGACAGCAACGTCGCGATCAACCGTGAGATCACCCGTTCCACCGCGATCGGATCGGCCGCGACCCGAGCGTCGGCGGCGTCGGGCACGAGCAGCGTGACCTCGCGCCGCGTCGCCAGCGGCGCCAGATCCTCCGCCACCCGCGACAGCAGCGGCGCCAGCGCGATCACGTCGGCGCGCAGGTCGAGCGCGGCGGCCTCGATTCGCGCCGCCATGTCGAGGTCCTCGATCGCGCCGATCAATCCCGACACCTGGCTGCGGATCGCCGCGGCGCGCTCCCGGTACGTCTCTGGCACGGGGCCGAGCATCTGCCGCTCGATCAGTTCGGAGAAGCCCGCGATCGCGTTGGTCGGCGTCCGCAACTCGTGCACCAGGCGGCGCAGGCCCTCGGCGCCGCGCCGGTCGATCGTGACCTCCGCCGGACGCGCGCGCACCGCGTCCTCCTCGATCCGCGGACGCCGCGCGCTGCCGCGGTAACCCAGGAAGCGGCCGCTGCTCTGCTCGAACACCGGCACCCCCGCGATGCGCCAGTCGCCGCCCAGCGGCGAATTGCCCGCGATCACCAGCCGCGCGTCGGCGAATGCCGCGCGCTTGCGGAACGCGCCCGCGGCGACGCCGTCGACGCCGGTCCGCGCCACGCCCGCGTGCGCCAGGTGCGTGCCGATCACCGCCCCGCGCGGTGCGCTGTCGATCCAGCGGATGATGCCGTCGGCATCAGTCTCGAACCGGAACGAGGCGACCTGCGCGGCCTCGGCCTCGTTGGGCGCGAACGGTGTGTTCCGGCCGCGCTGAAATTCCTCGATGCGGTGAACCAGATCGGCGATCTCGAACCGCTCGCTCGCGTTCGTCGCTTGTGCCGGCTGCTCGCGATCCCGCGCCGCGCTGCTGGGTATGATCGGGATGACCAGTTCAGGAGCCCGCGTCGCGGCGCTGACCCGCTCATCCTGCACGGGCAGCGCGGATCGCGGACGCTGATCGCTGAGCGAGAAATCGGTGCTGCCGAGGCTCTCGAGCGACCGGGTGGCGATCGGCGGCAGGTCGCGCCGCTGGCGCAGCACGCTGCGCCCCATCGGCGACAGCCGCGGGATCAGCAGCTCCCACTCCTCCGGCGCGAGCTGCGCGATCCGCAGCACTGCGGCGGCGACCTCGGGCTCGTCGTCCGCGAACAGCGCGACCAGCGCGACCGGCGGATCGGCCAGCGCCAGCCCGCGCGCGACGCTGCTACGCGTTGCGGCGGGCACCAGCGCGCGCAGCGTGCGCAGCCGGTCGAGCAGCAGGTCGTCGGCGGGCGCGCGACCGCGCGCGATCAGGTCGGTCAACTGACGGAAGGCGGCACGCGCGCCGAACGAGGTCGACACGTCGGCGGCGAGAACCGTCTTCAGACTGTCATCGAACCGCACGCGACCCTCCTTGCAGGGCTGACAACGATCGCCGCGCGACCTGACCACAACTGACTACATCGTCGCTACCTTCGCGTCATCAACGCTGATCGTGCGTCGTGTCGCAGCTTGGCACAATTGCGTTACGGCGCAATTATCCTATAGCGCCGCGTGACCTATGTGTCGTCATTGCGCGTGAGAGTTTAGGATTTGTTTATGGCGTTGGACAAGATCGACCGCGAGATCCTCGCATTGCTCCAGGATGATGGTCGCATGACCAACGTCGACCTGGCGGAGCGTGTCGGATTGACCGCACCCCCGTGCCTGCGCCGCGTCCGCACGCTGGAGCAGGCGGGCGTGATCCGCGGCTACCACGCCGATTGCGATGCCGCGAAGCTTGGCTATCCGATCACCGTGTTCGCGATGGTTAGCCTGCGCAGCCAGGCCGAACAGGACCTGGCGCAATTCGAGGATCATATCGCCAACATCCCCGAGGTGCGCGAGTGCCACATGCTCAACGGCGAGATCGACTTCATCCTGAAGATCGTCGCGCCCGACCTGGAAAGCTTCCAGCGGCTGCTGACGACGCAGCTCACCGCCGCGCCGAACGTCGCCAGCGTCAAGTCGTCGCTGACGATCCGCACCGCCAAGGCGCAGACCGGCGTGCCGATCGCCTGACGTGAAAAGGGGCGACCCGCGGGCCGCCCCTCCTTTGAGTTCGCTCGATTAGCCGACCGGCGGGTGATCGAGATACTCGATCCACAGGCCCGCCATGTCGGCGCGCGGCTGCCCCTTCACGCTCTCGAACGCGGTGCGCGCACCGGCCTTGTCGCCCGAATAGGCGAGCGCGATGCCAAGCCGCGTGTTGACCGCGTCGGCGTCGACCTGACCCTTCTGCAGCGCGACGCGGTACAGGTCGATCGCCTTGGCGTAATCGCCGGTACCGAAGAACGCGTCGGCCGTGCCCGAGGCGAGCTTGCCGTTCGCCGCCGCGCGCGCGCGCGTGTCGAGCGCCGACAGCGAGCCTTCGTTGGAGATCGACCGGTTGGCCGCCGCCAGCAGCGACGTCGCGTTCGCGCTCGACGCCGGGATCTTGCCCGACGACTTGCCCTCGGTCAGCACCGTCTTGGCCTCCCACGGGATGCCCAGGTCGATCGCGTATTGCGCGTAGATCTCGGCGTCATACTGATCGGCCAGCGCCTTGCCGTGACGCAGCAGCCGGTACAGATCGATCTTCTGCCCCTTGTCCAACGTCGCTACCCCGCCCGAGGTCAGCCCGAACGTCGTCACTGCGTCGCGCCAGTTCTTGGCGGTCGGATACGCCTCGACGTACTTTTTGAGCCACGCGTAGGTGATCGCGCCGTTGCGCTTCTGATTGCTCTTGGCGATCATGTAGCGGTACAGGTCCTCGCCCGGCTTCTGCCCGGCCGCCTTCTCCGCCGCGATCACCTTGTCCATCTCGGTCGAGGCACCCGCCAGGTCGCCGGCCTCGGCCTTGGACTTGACCAGCTGCAGCGTCATGTTGGGGTTGCTGTACCCGGCCGCCTGCGCCGCGGCGAAATACTGCGCCGCGCTCGCATTGTCCTTGGCGTTGGTCGCGATGCGGCCGAGCTCGTAATTGTAGCGCCCGAGGTCGGCGGGCGGCGTCTTGGGATTGGACACCAGCGCCTTGAGCGGCACCGCCAGCGCGGCGTCGCTGCCCTGGTTGGCGGAAATCTTCTTCGCCTCGACATTCAGGCGCAGCGCGGCCGCGATGTAGCGCTCTTCGTCGGTCTTGGCCGCTGCGTCGACCTGTGCCAGCGACGCCTCGGCGGTGGCGAGGTCGTTAGCCGCGATCGCGGCCTGCGCGGCGGCGGCGGGCGCCTGTACTTCCTTGCTGAGCTTCAGCCCCGCTCCCTCGGCCTTCTTGTCCTTCTTCTGCGCGGCGGCGGGCTGAACCGCCAGCGACGCGCCACCCGCGAGCAGCGCGGCTGCGAATAAAGCGTTGGTGAACCTCTTCATCGACTATTCTCTCCGATACGGCCGCGTGTGCCTGCTGCCGCGATGCTCTAGTGATCCTGCGTCGCGGGTTCAAGGAAGGGACGATGCGTACCCTTGTCGCGCTGAACCTCGATTGAACGCGCCCGTTCCGCCCGCTAGCGGATCGGGGATGATCGCCCTGCTCTCCCCCGCCAAGACGCTCGACCTCGACACGCCCGCGCCGTTCGACGCCACGCGCCCGCGCTTCGCCGACGAGGCCGCGACCCTCGCCAAGGCCGCCTCGCATCTCACGCAGAAGAAGCTCGCCGAGTTGATGCACATCAGCCCCGCGCTCGCCAAGCTCAACGCCGACCGCTTCCGCGACTTCGCCCACGCCGCCGAGCGTCCCGCGATCTACACCTTCGCGGGCGACGTCTACACCGGGTTCGAGGTCGCGACGCTCGACGAGCCCGCGATCCGCTTCGCGCAGGATCACCTGCGTCTGCTGTCCGGCCTCTACGGCCTGCTCCGCCCGCTCGATGCGATGCGGCCCTACCGGCTGGAGATGGGCACCCGCTGGGCACCCAGGCGCAAGAAGCTGACCGACTGGTGGGGCACGCGCATCGCCGACGCGCTCGCCGACGATCTGGCCGAGGAGGGTTCGGGCACGATCCTCAATCTCGCCTCCAACGAGTATTTCGCCGCGGTCGAGGGCAAGCTGCCCGCCGACACCCGCGTGATCGCGGTCGATTTCCGCGAGGGCGACGGCCGCTTCATCAGCTTCCACGCGAAGAAGGCCCGCGGCACGATGGCGCGCTGGATGGCCGAGCACCGCGTCACCGACGCCGACGCGATGCGCGGCTTCGACAGCGACGGCTATTCCTTCGACGCGGACGCGAGCAGCGACGACCGCTGGACCTTCGCCCGCACCGGCGCACCGGCATGAGCGCGCCGAAGAACGCCGTCGTCATCGGCGCGTCGGGCGGGATCGGCGCCGCGCTGGTCGAGGCTCTGGAGGACGAGGACGTGCGCGTCCTGCCGCTCGCGCGCTCGTTCACCGGCGACCGACACCTCGACCTGGAAGATGAGGCGAGCATCGCCGCCGCTGCCGCGCGCGCGGGCTCGCCCGACCTCGTGATCGTCGCAACCGGCCTGCTCCACGACGCCGAGCACGGCCCCGAGAAGGCGATCCGCGAGCTCGACCCCGCCTGGCTCGCGCGGCAGTTCGCGGTCAACGCGATCGGCCCCGCACTGGTCGCCAAGCACTTCCTGCCGATCATGCCCAAGACCGGGCGCAGCGTGCTCGCCTTCCTGTCGGCGCGTGTCGGCAGTATCACCGACAATCGCCTGGGCGGCTGGTACGGCTATCGCGCGTCCAAGGCCGCGCTCAACCAGCTCGTGCGCACATTGGCGGTCGAGGACAAGCGCCGCAACGATCGCGGCCTCGTCGTCGCGCTCCACCCCGGCACCGTCGACACTGCGCTGTCACAGCCGTTCCGGCAGTCCGGGCGCGACCTGTTCAAGCCCGACCGCGCCGCGGTGCAGCTGCTCGACGTACTCGACGGGCTCAAGGTCACCGACAGCGGCCGCCACTTCGCTTGGGACGGCAGCGAGATCGCACCCTGAGACCACGTGCCTTATACGCTCCCGCGCGCGCCCGTACGCGCGCGGGGGTGGTCAGCACGCGCGTGCTCGGCTAGGCTGCGTCTTTTCCCGATCATAGCGAAGAGCATCCCTTGACCGACGCGACCCTGCTCGCCGATCCTTCCGACATCGCGCCCATCTCCATCGTTGAGGAGATGAAGACCTCCTACCTCGATTACGCGATGAGCGTGATCGTGGCGCGCGCGCTGCCCGACGTGCGCGACGGGTTGAAGCCGGTCCACCGTCGCATCCTGTATTCCGCCAACGAGAGCGGGTTCCTCTACAACCGCCCGTATCGCAAGTCGGCGCGCATCGTCGGTGACGTGATCGGTAAATACCACCCGCACGGCGACACCGCGATCTACGACGCCCTGGCGCGCATGACGCAGGACTGGTCGATGCGACTGCCGCTGATCGACGGTCAGGGCAACTTCGGCTCGATGGACCCCGATCCCCCCGCCGCGATGCGCTACACCGAGGCGCGGCTCGCCAAGGCGGCGAACTACCTGCTCGAGGACCTCGACAAGGACACAGTCGACTTCCAGCCGAACTACGACGGGTCGGAGCGCGAGCCGACCGTCCTTCCCGCGCGCTTCCCCAACCTGCTCGTCAACGGCGCCGGCGGCATCGCGGTCGGCATGGCGACCAACATCCCGCCGCATAACCTGGGCGAGGTGATCGACGCGTGCTTCGCCTACCTCGACAACGGCGCGATCACGACCGAGGAACTGATGCAGATCGTTCCTGGCCCCGACTTCCCGACCGGCGCGATCATCCTCGGCCGCGCCGGCGCGCGCTCGGCCTATGAGACCGGGCGCGGCTCGATCATCGTCCGCTCACGCCACACGATCGAGGAGCGCGGCGGGCGCGAAGGTCGCCGCTCGATCGTGCTCACCTCGATCCCCTACCAGCAGGGCAAGAACGCGCTGGTCGAGAAGATCGCCGAGGCCGCCAAGGACAAGCGCATCGAGGGCGTCAGCGACATCCGCGACGAATCGAACCGCGAGGGCGTGCGCATCGTCATCGACCTGAAGCGCGACGCGACGCCCGACGTCGTGCTCAACCAATTGTGGCGCCACACGCCCGCGCAGGGGTCGTTCGCCGCCAACATGCTCGCGATCCGCGGCGGACGCCCCGAGCTCCTCAACCTGCGCGACATCATCGCGGCGTTCATCACCTTCCGCGAACAGGTCATCACCCGCCGCTCAAAGTTCGAGCTCGCGAAGGCGCGCGAGCGCGCGCACATCTTACTCGGCCTCGTCATCGCGGTCACCAACCTGGACGAGATGGTGCGGATCATCCGCGGCTCGTCGAGCCCGGCCGAGGCGCGCCAAAAGCTGCTGTCGCGCGACTGGCCGATCGCCGAGATCGCGCCCTACATCCGCCTGGTCGAGGCGACCGACGTCGAGGTGACCGGCGACAGCTACCGCCTTTCGGAGACGCAGGTCCGCGCGATCCTCGACCTGCGCCTCCACCGCCTGACCGCGCTCGGCCGCGACGAGATCGGCAACGAGCTCGAGGGCCTCGCCGCGTCGATCGCCGAGCTGCTCGCCATCCTGTCCGACCGCGTGAAGCTCTACGGCGTGCTGCGCGACGAGCTGCGCGAGGTGCGCGACCAGTTCGCCACCCCGCGCCGTACTGAGATCGCCGCCGCCGCCGACGGCATCGAGGACGAGGATCTGATCGAGCGCGAGGAGATGGTCGTCACCGTCACGCTCGAAGGCTACATCAAGCGCACCCCGCTCGACGCGTTCCGCGCGCAAGCACGCGGCGGCAAGGGTCGCGCCGGCATGGCGACCAAGGACGAGGACGTCGTCACCAAGCTGTTCGTCACCTCGACGCACACGCCGGTGCTGTTCTTCTCCACGCTCGGCCGCGTCTATCGCATGAAGGTGTGGCGCCTGCCCGAGGGTGGCCCGGCGACGCGCGGTCGCCCGATGATCAACCTGCTCCCGCTGGAGCCCGGCGAGACGATCTCCACCGTGCTGCCGTTGCCGGAGGACGAGGCCGACTGGGGCAAGCTCCACGTCATGTTCGCGACCGCCAAGGGCAGCGTGCGGCGCAATTCGATGGACGCGTTCACCAACGTGCCGTCGAACGGCAAGATCGCGATGAAGTTCGAGGGGCCAGACGCCGACGACCGCTTGATCGGCGTCGCCTTGCTCGACGAGGGCGACGACGTGCTGCTGGCGACGCGCCAGGGCAAGGCGATCCGCTTCGCCGCCGAGGAGGTGCGCGAGTTCCAGAGCCGCAATTCGACCGGCGTGCGCGGGATCGCATTGAAGGGCGACGACGCGGTGATCTCGCTGTCGGTCCTGCACCGCGTCGACGCCACGCCGGAGGAGCGCGAGCAATATCTGCGCAACGCGCCGTGGAAGGAGCGCGACGGCGAGCTCGACATGGAGCTGACCTTGTTCGAGCGGCTGCGCGGCGCCGAGCAGTTCATCCTCACCGTCTGCGCCAACGGCTACGGCAAGATTTCATCGGCCTACGACTATCGTCGCACCGGCCGCGGTGGCCAGGGCATCACCAATATTGACAACGTGCGCCGCAACGGCCCGGTCGTCGCCAGCTTCCCCGCGAGCAAGGCCGAGCAGCTGATGCTCGTAACCGATCAGGCCAAGATGATCCGCATGCCGCTCACCAGCTTGCGCATCATCAGCCGCGGGTCTGCCGGCGTGCGGTTGTTCAACGTCGCCGATGACGAACACGTCGTCTCCGCCGCGCGGATCGACGAGGAGCCCGAGCCCGAGGACGCCGCCGAGGCGATGGTCGCGGAGGAGCTGGCCGAAGTCGCGGAAACCGCCGCGCCTGATGACGGCTCGATCGGCGACGATGCCGCGGCCGGACCGGAGGATGGCGAATGAGCGACGCTGAGAAGAGGCCCCTCACCGCCTACAAGGTGCTGACCGCCGACCAGATGGCGACGCTGGAACGCGACGGCACCTTCGCCGGCGCACCGGTCGATTTGGAGGACGGCTTCGTCCACCTCTCCACCGCCGACCAGCTGGCGGAGACGGTCGGCAAGCATTTCGCCGGGCAGGACGATCTCCACCTCGTCGCGGTCGACCTGGCGGCCTACGCCGACGCGCTACGCTGGGAGCCGTCGCGCGGCGGACAGCTGTTCCCGCACCTCTACGCCCCGCTGCTGCTCGAGACCGCGATCGCCTACTCGCCGCTCCAGCGCCACGACGACGGCAGCATCCGCCTGCCCGTCGCCGGCTAAGCGTAGAGGTTCACAACCGGCCGCCCCGCTCCCACCGCATCCAGCAACAATGTGCGGTGGCAGTGGCACGGGTCGCGCTCGTAGCACAGCAATGCGCTCGGCATCTCGTCGGCGAGCGCCAGCATCCGCGCCGCCGCGACCTTCGCCTCGGGCAGCTCCAGCTGCGCGTCGTACACCGCGGTCAGCATCGCCACGTCGCCCTTCTTCGCCGCGTCGCGCCCCGGCTTGGGCGTGCCCAGCGCCTTCAGGTGGACGTAGTCGATCCCCTCGGCCTTGAGCGACGCCGCCAGCGTCGACTTGGAGAAGCCCGGCCGCCGGGACAGCGGCAGCGCGCGTACGTCGATCACCCGCCGCACGCCCGCTGCCCGTAGCGCCGCGACGAACGCGTCCATTGTCGCGCCTTCGTAGCCGATCGTAAAGATGGTCATCCAACCCGTCCTGATTGCCTGATCGCTCCGAACGTGGGGCTCGCCTACCCCCACGCACAACCTAGTCTCGCCTAGCCGCGCACCCGGTTCGTACCGCTCCGAACGCATTGCCTTAATGCTTGCGTGTTACCTATCATGTCCATGCGTTCCCCGCTCGCCTCCGCGATCCACGACAAGCGACTGATGATCGCGTGCGTCTTCGCGCTCGCACTGGTGATCCGCGTCGGCTTCGCGCTGGCGATGCCGTACGACAGCGGCGACTGGGTACTCTACCGCAACGTGGCGGAGAACATCTACAGCGGCTGCGGCGTCGCGGTGACGATCCCGGGCGTCGGCGACTGCGTCCCGCATTTCGGCGGCAACCAGCTGCCGCTCTTCCCCGCCTTCGCCGCGCTGATGTGGCGTGTCTCGGGTCACAGCAATTTCGCGATCCTCCTCGGGCAGAGCGTCCTGTCGGCGCTGGCGATCGCCTATCTCGCCTACGCCGCCCGCCGCGCCTTCTCACCCGCCGCGGCGTGGCTCGCCGGCGGACTGCTCGCCGCCTCGCCGATCGACGCGATCTACGCCGGCAATCTCGAAACCGAACTGCTGACGCTCGCCGCGACGATCTGGGTCGTCGCCGAACTGCTGCTGAGCCTCGCCGCCGACCGGTTGCGCCTCCTTCCGCTCGCGCTGGCGGCCACTGCCGCGGTGTGGCTGCGAATGGACTCGGTGCTGCTGCTCGGGCCAATCGCCCTCGTCGCGCTCTACCTCGCGACACCGCCGCGGCTGTTCCGCGCCGCCGCGCACTGGGGCATCGTCACCGCGCTCGTCGCCGCCACCTGCCTCGCCTGGTCCGCGCGCAACGTCGCGGTCGGCCTGCCCGCGCTGCCGCGTCCCTGGGTCAAGACCGACGGCACCTACTGGTCGCGCGGCTACACCGACTGGGTCACGACCTGGGTCGTCGGACAGCAGGAACGCGGGCAGGCGCTCTACTTCGACCTGCGCGACACGCGGCACTTCCGCCTGCCCGCTCACGCCTACGCGCTCCCCGGCGAGCGCACCGAGGTCGCGCGCCTGATCGCGCTCACCCGCGCGACGCCAGGCACCGACCTGCCCACCGCCGCCGACGCCGGCTTCGCGCGCCTCGCGCGCGCACGCGAAGCGGCACTCACCCCGGCCGACAAGCTCGCCCGCTTCACCGCGCGCGTCCGTGCGCTCTCCGCGCGCTGGTTCTGGCCCTTCGCGCGCGACGTCGGCGACGGCCGCGACCACGTCAGCGTGACCGACCTCTACCGCTTCGCCCTCGTCCTCGCCGTCATCGCCGCCGCCGCGTTCGGCAGCGCGCGCGTCCGCCTGCTCGCCGCCGCCAGCGCGCTCTACGCCGCGATGCGCGTCGTCTTCTTCGCCGCCGGCGCCAACACCGAGCTGCGCTACCTGGTCGAACTAGCCCCCTTCTTCGAGGTTACCGCCGCCGCCTTCGCCGCGCAGCTCCTAGCGCGCCTTGCGCCGCCACGCGCCACGCCATAATCACCCGCTTCGATGCAACGCTCGGACCACCGCCCCGGAACCCTGATCCCAGGCGGCGCGGTATTCCCACACCGCCACCTGACCGGGATCGACGGCCTGGAGCCGCACGAGATCACCTTCCTCCTCGACGAGGCGGAACAATGGGTCGAGGCGAACCGCGCCCCCACCACGCCCGGCAAGCGGCTGGAGGGCCTGACGCAGATCAACGCCTTCTTCGAGAACTCGACTCGAACGCTGTTGAGCTTCGAGATCGCGGGCAAGCGCCTCGGCGCCGACGTCGTCAACATGCACGCGGCGCAGTCGTCGGTGAAGAAGGGCGAGACGCTGATCGACACCGCGATGACCCTGAACGCGATGCGCGCCGACGTGATCGTCATCCGCCACATGAGCTCGGGCGCGGTCCGCCTGATCGCCGACAAGGTGGACTGCCCGGTGCTGAACGCGGGCGACGGCCGCCACGAACACCCGACGCAGGCACTGCTCGACGCGCTCACCATCCGTCGCCGTCTCGGCAGCATCGCCAACAAGCGCGTCGTGATCTGCGGCGACCTGCTCCACAGCCGAGTCGCGCGCTCCAACATCCTGGCACTCACCGCGCTCGCCGCCGAGGTCCGCGTCTGCGCGCCCTCCACGCTGATGCCGCCCGAGATCGAGCGGATGGGCGTCACCGCCTTCACCGACTTCGACCAGGCGATCGCGCACGCCGACGTGGTGATGATGCTGCGCCTCCAGACCGAGCGCATGTCGGGCGGCTACGTGCCGTCGGTGCGCGAATATCACCTGCGCTACGGCCTGACGATGGAGCGGCTCGAGCGCCACGCTCCCGACGCGCTCGTCATGCATCCGGGGCCGATGAACCGCGGGGTCGAGATCGACTCGGCCGTCGCCGACCACGTCGAGCGTTCCGCGATCACCGAGCAGGTCGCGATGGGCGTCGCGGTCCGCATGGCGTGCCTCGACGTGCTGACCAGACGCGCGCGCGGGGTGGAGGGTTGGGCATGACCACGCTCTACCTTCACAACGCGCGTATCGTCTGCCCGGTCGCGGGCGAGCGGAACGGCGACCTGCTGATCGCGGGCGGCGTGATCGCCGACTGCCCCATCTCCGACGACGCGACCCGCGTCGATTGCGGCGGCAAACTCGTCCTGCCCGGCATCGTTGACGTCGGCGTCGCGACGATCGACCGCGCCGCGTTCCGCGCCGGCGGCATCACCCGCGTGGCGCTGATGCCCGACCAGTCGCCGGTGCTCGACGAGCCGGGCATCGTGCAGCGCTCCGCGCTGATCGGCCGCCCCGACTTGTGGATCCATCCGATCGCCGCCGCGACGCGCGGCCTCGCGGGTACCGACCTCGCCGAGATGGCGATCTGCGCCTCGGCCGGCGCGCGGGCGGTCGGCACCGGGCGCGCGTGGATCGCCGATTCGGGCGTCATGCACCGCGTGCTCGCCTACGCGCGCGACCTCGACCTGCCCGTCATCGCGCACGCGGAGGACGGTGGCCTGGCCGCCGGCGCGGTCGCGAGCGAGGGTGAGACCGCGACCCGCCTCGGCCTGCCCGCCGCGCCGTCGCTCGCCGAGCCGCTGGCGATCGCGCGCGACCTGATGCTCGCCGAGCAGACCGGCGCGCGGCTTCACCTGCGACAGGTGACGACGGCGGCGGGCTTCGCGCTGGTCCGCGCCGCCAAGGCGCGCGGCGTCCGCGTCACCTGCGGCATTACGCCTACGCACCTACTGCTGTCCGACAATGCGATGAGCGATTTCCGCACCTTCGCGCACCTCTCGCCCCCTTTACGCTCGGAGGACGATCGCAAGGCAGCGCTCGGCGCGCTCGCCGACGGCACGATCGACCTGCTGTGCTCGGGTCACGACCCGCGCGGACCGGAGGAGAAGCGCCTGCCGTTCGCCGATTCGACCGCGGGCGCGGCGGGCGCGGTCACGCTGCTGCCGCTGGCACTCGGGCTCGTGCGCGACGGTGTGATCGGCTTCAAGCGGCTGGCCGAGCTGCTGGCGCACGCCCCCGCGCGGTTGCTCGGCGTCGAGACGGGCTCGCTCGTCCCCGGCATGCCCGGCGACGTCATCCTGGTCGACCCGCACGCCCCGTGGCAGATCGACGCCGACGCGACACCCGGCGTCGCGGGCAACACGCCGTTCGACGGTTTGCCGGTACAGGGCCGCGTGCTGCGCGCGTGGAAGGGCGGGCGCGAACTATAGCGCGCCGCCCTGAGTTACCCCGACCGCCTCAGCGCGAGGCGACCTGCACGCCCTTGCCACTCTTGACCCAGGCGGCGACCTGATCGCCCGCCTGCTGCCGCACGAAACAGCGTCCGCCCCTCACGCGGTAGCTGCGGCACATCCGATCGGCGTCGCCGCGCGCGAAGCCGCCGACCGACAGGCGATAATAGTTTGCGCCCTTGACCGACGCCGACATGCCCGCCGGGGTCAGGTTCGCGAACCCCGCGTAGTGGCGCGACGCACGCGCCCAGCCGTCGCGCGCGACCGCGGCATTCTCGTACGCGCCGAGCTGGACGTACCAGCGTCCGGGTGCGGGCGCCCTGGCGACGGCGGGCTGCTCGCCGCGCGGCTTCGAGACCGGCTCGCCGGTGCGCACCTTGTAGCTGCCTTCGGCCCTGATCAACTGGGCGAGCCGCACCGGTTCCGGCGCGCGCGCGGTTGTCTCGACCGCTGCTGCGACGGGAGCCTGCGCGACTGTCACCTCACCGACCGCGGGCTGCGGCTCGGCGTCCGCGACCTGTTGCGCGTCGGGGCGCCCGGGCATGAACTGGTCGACCGGGTCGACCGCCGCCGCGCGCACCGGTGCTACCGCCGCGTTCAGCGCGATCGCGACCGGCTGGCCGGGGTCCTCGACCGGCGTGATGCCCAGCAGGCTCGCCACCTGCGCCGACGACGAGGCGGGATGCGCGAACGTCGCCCACTCGACCATTCGCGCGTCGGCCTGCGCCGGCGTCATGTCCATGCCGATCAGCGTCCGCGCCTCCTGCCAGCGCCCGCCCAGCGCGAGCGCCAGCGCCAAATTCTGCCGCGTCTTCGCGTCCGCCTCCGGCGAGCGCGTCGCCGCGGTCAGCACCTCGATCGCGGTCGCGGGATCGCCCGCCAGCGCCACCGCCAGCCCGCGGTCTGCCGGCGCGATCACGGCCGAGTGCGCGTCGAGCGTCTGGCGCGCCGCGTCCCATTGCCCCAGCGCCGTCTGCGCCAGCGACAGGTTCAGCGCCGCCTTGCCGTTCGTGGGCTGCAGCGACAGCACGTCGCCGTAGGTCGCGCGCGCGGACTCGAACCGCCCGGCGCGCAGGTACGCGTTGCCCAGGATCATGCGGTAACCCGCGTCCGCCGGGCTGTTCGCCACCGCCGTCTCGGCGTAGCGTACCGCCTTCTCCCACTTGCGCTTGCCCAGCAGGTCCGACGCCTTGCGCGCGTAGCCCGCGGCCTTCTTCGGATCGGTGCGCTGCGTCGCCGCTGCCGGGTCGATCGCCTGCACGACGACCATCCCGCCGCCGCCCAGCAGCAATGCCGATAGACCGATGCCGGCCAGTGCAGGAAGCTTCACCATATTCAAACCCCACGCTCGCGTGCGTCCGCGCGGGCGCACATGATCCCGGCGAACGGCACGCGGGCGTTCCTGCGCGCCATCCGCCTCGTGGTGAATGGAATACCAGCATCGGCTCAATTAACCGTTAACGCCGCCCCAACATGGTTAAGCCACTTTCACCATCGGGCCGCGTCGGGCATGGTGGGCGGAATGGTTCGGGGTTGGGACGAAGCGATGAAGACGCGACTGGTGGTGATCGCAGCGGCGTTGATGGGCACGATGGCGGCGTCGCCCGCGCTCGCCGACGTGAAGGCGGGGGTGGAGGCGTGGAGCCGCGGCGACTATCCCGCCGCCATCGCGCAGTGGCGCGCGCCCGCCGCCGCGGGCGACGCGGACGCGCAGTTCAACCTGGGTCAGGCGTACAAGCTCGGCCGCGGCGTCGCCGCCGACCAGGCGCAGGCGATCGAGTGGTTTCGCAAGGCCGCGGCGCAGAACCACCCGCAGGCGACCGACAATTACGCGCTGGCGCTGTTCCAGGACGGCAAGAAGGCCGACGCGCTGCCGTGGCTGGAGAAATCGGTCGCGCGCGACGAGAAGCGCACCGAGCTCGTGCTCGGCACGATGTTGTTCAACGGCGACGGTGTGCCGCGCGACTGGACCCGCGCCTACGCGCTCGTGACCCGCTCGTCGCAGCAGGGTCTGCCGCAGGGCTCGCAGACGCTGG
The DNA here is from genome assembly GCF_042095875.1 of Sphingomonas sp. Taxonomy (GTDB): domain Bacteria; phylum Pseudomonadota; class Alphaproteobacteria; order Sphingomonadales; family Sphingomonadaceae; genus Sphingomonas. The sequence goes on along the minus strand of NZ_JBELMJ010000006.1, from coordinate 90,621 downwards.
CGCAGATGGACAAGTACATCCCCGAGGAGCAGCGCCGCCAGGGTATCGCGCTGGCGCAGCAGATCGAGTCGCGCGCGCGCTCGACGGGCGGTACGCCGCCGACGGCGGTCGCCTCGGCGGACGCCGGCGCGCGCCCCGCACCCGCGCCGACCCGCGGCGCCCCTGCGCCAGCCCCGACCCGCGTTGCACCCGCGCCCGCCCCGACCCGCGCCACCGCCGCGTCGACTCGCCCCGGCACCTCCTACGCGCAGCCCGGTCGTCCGGCGACGCAGGAGCGCGCGCGCACCGAGCAGGTCGAGCGTCCGGCGCGGGCTCCCGCAGCCACCCAACCGCCCGTCCGCAGCGTAGCCGCGAAACCCGCACCCGAGCGCGCGGCACCGCCCAAGGCGAGCGGCGGCGCGTACCGCATCCAGCTCGGCGCCTTCGCCAACGACGGCAACGCGCGCAGCCTGTGGTCGCGCGTAGGCAGCCGCGTCGGCGGCACGCCCAGCTTCGCGCGCACCGGCGGCATCACCCGACTGCAGGTCAGCGGCTTCGCCAGCAAGGCCGAGGCGCAGCGCGCCTGCACCCGCGCGGGCAGCGGCTGCGTCGTCCTGCCGCGCTGACCTAGTCCGCTCGTGCCGACTTAACCTCCGTACAGGTCAGCACCCTGCCGCTGCACAGCACTCCCGTCATCCCGGACTTGATCCGGGATCCCGCTTCTTCGTGTCGGCCGCCGTGATGCGAAGCCCGCCGGGCAGAAGTCCAGCACCAAACCTTTCCTCTGTCCTACACGCACCATCCCTGCTCTCGCCCCCTCTTCCCGCCCCATCCGCTTGCCCGCACGCAGCCGCGTTGGCGTCACCTTAGCGTGACCTTCCGCCCGCTTGGCGACGGCGGCGCTCTCGCCTAGAACGGCCGGCAAAGGAGCCGTTCTCATGACCGCCACCCTCGCCACCCGCACCGACTGGAGCGCGCTCGGCGCCGCGCAGCTCGCCGACACGATCGCGCTGCGCCGCGCGATCCACGCCGAGCCTGAGGTCGGCCTCCGCTGCCCGCGCACCACCGAGAAGGCGAAGGCCGCGCTGGCCGGCCTCCCGCTCGAGATCCACGACAGCACCTCGACGACCGGCTTCGTCGCGATCCTGCGCGGCGGACGCGCGGGCGGCGCGGGCTCGAACGGCCGCACCGTGCTGCTGCGCGGCGACATGGACGCGCTGCCGATGACGGAGGAGACCGGCCTGCCTTTCGCCTCCACCATACCCGGCGCGATGCACGCCTGCGGCCACGACGCGCACACCGCGATGCTCGCCGGCGCCGCCAAGGCGCTCTGCGCGCGCCGCGACGAACTATCGGGCACGATCGTGTTCATGTTCCAGCCCGGCGAGGAAGGGCACCACGGCGCACGCTGGATGATCGAGGACGGGCTGCTCGACGTCGCCCGGCCCGAGGCGGCGTTCGCGCTCCACATCTCGCCCAACGCCCCCGCCGGCGTGTTCGTCAGCCGCGAGGGCGCGCTGCTCGCCTCGACCGACACGGTGCTGGCCACGATCAAGGGCCGCGGCGGACACGCCGCAATGCCGCACGAGTGCGTCGATCCGATCCCGGTCGCTTGCGCGATCGTCACCGCGCTTCAGAACCACGTCGCGCGCCGCGTGCCCGTCGCCGACCCCGCGGTGCTGACGATCACGCAGATCCACGCCGGCTCGTCGCACAACATCATCCCGGGCGAGGTCAAGCTGATGGGCACGCTGCGCACGCTCTCCCCCGCCACGCGCGAGGCGATGCGCGCCGCCTTCGCGCGCATCTGCGAGAACGTCGCCGCCGCGCACGATTGCACCGCTGAGGTCGGGCTGGAGGAAGGATATCCGGTCACGATGAACGACCCGCGGGCCACCGGGCTGATGCGTTCGCTGGCCGCCGAGATCAGCGGCGAGGACGGCTGGTCGGTGATGCCCGCGCCGATGATGGGCGGCGAGGATTTCTCCTACGTGCTGCGCGAGGTGCCCGGCGCGATGGCGTTCATCGGCGTCGCACCCGAGGGTACCGATCCGCGCACCAACCCGCCGCTTCACAACACCCGCATGATGATCGACGAAGCCGTCATGGCGAAGGGCATCGCGATGCATTGCGCGCTCGCCGAGCGGTTCGTGGAGAACGGCCTCGACTGACACCATCTCAGCGGTGGCGCGCCTGCGCGCCGCTACCCGCGCCTCGCACGACTCGGTTGACGCCGCCTTCGGCGCCTACGACCTGTCCGATCGCGACGCCTATCGCCGCTTCCTCGTCGCGCACGCCCGCGCGCTGCCCGCCGCGGAGTCGGCGCTCGGCGCGCTCGCCTTCGCGCGAACGCTGCCGCCGCGCACCCTGCTGCTGGCGCGCGACCTCGCCGATCTCGGCGAGTCGATGCCGCCTGCCCTGCCCTTCGCGCTCAACAGCGAGGCAGCCCTGTGGGGCGCACTCTACGTGGTCGAGGGGTCGCGGCTCGGCGGAGTTATGCTGGCGCGATCGGTCGGCGCCGACCTGCCGTCGCGCTACCTGTCCGCCGCGCACGGCCCCGGACAATGGCGCGCGATCCGCGAGGCGATCGACGCGGCGGGTGCGGACGCCCCGCCAGAATGGCACGACGCGCTTCTCGCGGGGGCCGCGGCGACGTTCGACCTCTACGCCGTCGCGGTCGAATCGAGCGCCCGCGCGGCGTAACGGCCGCCTTTCAGCGGATCAGTCGTCCTCGATCGGCGCGGTCAGCACGGCGCGCAGGCCCGGCTGGTTGTCCAGATACTCGACCTCGCCGCCGATCCGCTGCACCACCGCGCTCATCATCCGGCTGCCGAACCCGACGTTGTCGCCCTGCTTGCCGCGTCCCTGATCGGCCACGATCAGCCGCAGCTTGTTGCGATGCTGCTCCAGTACGATGTCGATCGGCCCGACCTGTCCCGCCGGATAGGCGTATTTGGTCGCGTTGATCACCAGCTCCGCCGCGATCAGCCCGACGTTCACCGCGCGGTCGGTCGGGATCAGCACCGGGGCCAGATCCATCGACAGGCGATTGCCCCATTCGCGCCCTAGCGACGCGCGCATGTCGTTCAGCAGTTCGCTCAGGTAGCGGCTGAGGTCGATCGTCGCGATCTGGTCGTCGCGGTAGAGCCGGCGATGAACCAGCGCGACCGCGGACAGCCGCGAACGCGCTTCCTGCAACTGGTCCGCCACCTCGCCCGGCCCGGCGGCGCGCGCCTGCAGCATCAGGAACGAGGCGACGAGCTGCAGGCTGTTCTGCACCCGGTGATCGACCTCGCGCATCAGCAGGTCCTTCTGCGCCAGCGCCGCGTCCTTCTCCGCCAGCGCGCGGTTCAGGTCGGCGTTGACCCGGCGCAGCTCGCCCAGCAACCCCGCCTCCCGCAGCATCCGGCGCAGCCGCTGCGCGGCGTCGACCTGCTCCAGCGTCCAGCGCCGCGCGCGCCCGCGCACCTGCTGCGTCCAGCTCTCGAACGAGGTACGCGGGGTCAGCGTCGCGTCGGGGTCGACCTTCACCGCCTTGTGCGGATTGCCCGCCCACTCGACCTCTTCAATATGCTCGGCGCGCAGCCAGATCAGCGTCCAGCGCTCCTGCGGCACGGTGATCGACAGCACGCCGGTGAACGGCGCGATCAAGCCGGCCTCGTCCCACTCGGCGCCCAGCTCGCGCGTCGAGAACACGCCGCCGTCGTCGCGCTTGCTCAGCCAGCGCGCGAGGTCTCGCAGCTTGTCGTCGGTCGGGCAGACGCCGGTCGTCTCCACCGTGTCGCCGACGATCGCGAACCCGTCCGCGCCCATCATGCGGCGCATGTCCTCGCGCCGGCGCGCCAGCACGCGCTCGGCCCGCTCGTCGCCGAACAGCGCCGGGACCAGCGTGTCCTCCTCCGCGCGCAGCGCCAGCCGCTCGCGGTAGCTCTCGGCTTCCTCCTTGGCGGTGATCTGCCGCGACAGCCCGCCGGCCAGCGCCGCCGCGACGGTGCGCACGTCGCGCGACAGGCCGCGCGGGGCGTGGTGATGGCACGCGATCAGCCCCCACAACATGCCGTCCTTGACGATCGAGATCGACGCCGAGGCACCCACCTCCATGTTGCGCAGGTATTGCAGGTGGATCGGCGACACGCTGCGGATCGCTACGTCGCTCAGGTCGACGCCCGCGAACGCCGCCGGACGGATCGGCTGCGGATCATAGTCGATCGTCGGGATCACGCGCGTGCGATTGCGCACGTACAGCGCGCGCGCCTGGCGCGGGATGTCGGTCGCGGGGAAATGATGGTTGAGGAACGTGTCGAGCGCCGCGTCGCGATCTTCCGCCACGACATAGCCCGCCTTGTCGTCGAGGAAGCGGTAGACCATCACGCGGTCGAACCCGGTCAACGCGCGGAACGCGACCGCCGCGCGCTCGCACAAGGCCTTGAGCGTGCCCGTCCGCTCGAACCCGCTCGCGATCGCGTCGAGCCAGCCGAGCGTCTCGGCCGGGCTGCGTGCCTCAGGGTCGACCGGCTCCAGTTCGGCGAGCAGGTACGCGCCCGAGCGATGGAACGCGATGTCGTGCCCCGACACGACGCCGCCGATCACGGTGCCGCCCGGTCCCACCGCCGCGTGCGACAGCACGCTCGCCACGTCGATCCCGAGCACGTCCGTCAGCGTGCGCCCGAGCCAGTCGAGTGCGAGCCGCCCCTCGATATCGCCCGCGCCGGCGAGGATGCGCAACGTCTGCGGATCGGCGATCAGCAACAGGCCATGGGGCTGCACCGCACCGGGAACGTGGATCGGCTCGCGATCACAAGCCGTCAGATCGACCTGTGCTCCGACCTGCCGCACCGCCATTCCATCGCCCGCCAAACGTCGCTCCTGTTCCCTAACCGTTCGCTCTTAATCTACTTTGGTCGGCATTCGCTAGTGTTATGGCAAGATTACGGTCCCATTTCCGATCACGGCTCGGCGGCATCATCTCTCTGCCCGCTCCGCAGCACGAGCGCGTCAGGAAACTCACACCGTAACATTTGTTGTGTCCGCGTCCGGTGCTCCGTACATTGCCACGGTTAAAATGGGAGAGACCGATGGCCACGCCACCGCTCGATGGCATCCGCGTGATCGAATTTGCCGGCATCGGCCCCGGGCCGTTCGCGGGCATGATGCTCGCGGATCACGGCGCCGAGGTCATCCGCATCGACCGCAGCAAGCCGGGCACGCCTTCGCTCACCAACGATGCCAAGGACCCCCTGCTACGCAGCCGCAAGTCGATCGCGCTCGATCTGAAGGACGCCGACGCGGTCGCCGCGGTCCGCCGCATCGTCCGCGACGCCGACGCGATCATCGAGGGTTTCCGCCCGGGCGTGATGGAGCGGCTCGGGCTCGGTCCCGACGTGATGCTGGCCGACAATCCGCGTCTCGTCTACGGTCGCATGACCGGATGGGGGCAGAGCGGGCCGATGGCGCCCGAGCCGGGCCACGACATCAACTATATCGCGCTCTCGGGCGTGCTTCACGCGCTCGGCCGCTTGGGCGAGAAGCCGACGCCGCCGATCAACCTCGCGGGCGACTTCGGCGGCGGCGCGATGTTCCTCGTCTTCGGCATGCTCGCCGCGCTCCTCCACGCGCAGCGCACCGGGGAGGGCCAGGTGGTCGACGCGGCGATGACCGAGGGTTCGTCGCTGCTCATGTCGATGATGTGGGGTTTCCGCGCGATGGGACGGTGGCGCGACGAGCGCGGCACCAACCTGCTCGACACCGCCGCGCCCTTCTACGACACCTACGAGACGCGCGACGGCGGATACGTCGCGCTCGGCGCGATCGAACCGCAATTCTACGCCGAGTTCCGCCGTGTCGCTGCGCTCGACGACGCTAGATGGGACAGGCAGATGGACCCGCGCGGATGGCCGGCGCTCAAGGACGAGCTGACTGCGCTGTTCCTCACCCGTACGCGCGACGAGTGGGTCGCGTTTTTCGCCGGGCACGACATTTGCTTCGCGCCCGTGCTCGGCTTCGACGAGGCGGCGGCGCACCCGCACAATGTCGCGCGCGGCGCCTTCGTCACCGCCGATGGCGTCCAGCAACCGGCCCCCGCCCCGCGCTACTCGGCCAGCAGCACCGTCGCCCCGCGCATGGCCGGAACGCGCGACGATGCCGCGGTGTTACGCGACCTCGGCTTCGACGGCGACGAGATCGCGGCGCTCGGCCACTGACCGACCCAGTCGCGGCGGCTCAGGCCGGCACCGCCTCCACCCCCGACTTGCGCGTGAACACGCCGTAAGCGGCGATCACGAGGTAGCAGAGTGCCGGCAGGATCAGCGCGAACTGCAGGCTGCCACTCGTGTCGGCGAGCTGTCCGGTCAGGTAGGGCACGATCGCGCCGCCGACGATCGCGGTCGCGATCACGCCCGATCCTTCCGCCGCGCGCCGACCGAGCCCCTCGCTCGACAGGCTGAAGATCGTCGGGAACATGATCGAGTTGACCAGCCCGATCGCCAGAAGCGACCAGCCCGCGATCGCACCCTGCACGTTGGCGGAGATCAGGATCAGCGTGATCGCCCCCGCCGCGACCGCCGCCAGCACCTTGCCGGGTGACACCTTGGTCAGCACCCACGCGCCGATGAACCGCCCGATCAACGCCCCGCCCCAGTAGAATGGCACGTGGTCGCCCGCGACCTTGTCGGCGACGCCCCACACGTCGGGCTGCATCAGGTAATTGACGATCAGCGACCCGATCGACACCTCGGCGCCCACGTACAGGAAGATGCACGCGACGCCCCAGGCGAAGCGCGGGCGCTTGAGCAGCGTCAGCGCGTGGAAGATGCTGGTCGCCTCTTCCTGCTCCTCATTCAACCGGTTGCGCCGCGTCCACACGACGCCTGCGATCACCAGCAGCGCGACCGCGAGACCCAGGTAGGTGTGGACGATCGTGCGCGAGCTCTCCGCGCGGTAGGCGTCGAGCGCGGCACCGCTCAGCGTCGACGCGCTCTGGTCGGCGAGCCCGCCCAGGATCAGCGCCGATCCCGCGAGCGGGAAAAGCGTGGTGCCGAGCGAGTTGAACCCTTGTGCGAAGGTCAGCCGGCTCGACGCGCTTCGCGGCTTGCCCAGCAGCGAGATCAGCGGGTTGGCGACCACCTGCACGATGGTGATCCCCGCCCCCAGCACGAACAGCGCAACCAGGAACAGCCCGAAAGCGGCGTTCGCCGACGCCGGGATGAACAGCAGGCACCCCGCCGTCATCGTCACCAGCCCGATTGAGGCCGTGCGCATATAGCCGAAGCGCCGCACGATCCCGGCGGCGGGCAGCGAGAACAAGGCATAGGCGAAGAAAAACGCGGTCTGCACCAGCATCGCCGACGCGTGCGTCAGCGTGAACAGCTCCTTCAGCTTGGGGATGATGATGTCGTTCAGGCTGGTGATGCCACCGAAGATGAAGAACAGCGCGAACACGAACACGCGCAGGTCGGGCGCGTCGTATCCGTGACTCGCATCGCCGCTCGCCGACGGAGCGTTGTTCATTGCCTGCATGCGCCCTCTACTCCCCGGCGGACCGCGCACCCGCGCGCCGCCTGTTCTCGCTTCAACTAGCGGGTGCCATGGCCGCGACTTGCGCTATGGTCCCCATCATGGCGCGTCTAACTGTCAACAACGAACCGGTCGAGTATCTGATGGTCGCGGATACGCCGCTGCTATGGGCGCTGCGCGACGGCTCCAACCTGACCGGGGCCAAGTACGGCTGCGGCGCCGGCAGCTGCGGGGCGTGCACCGTCGACGTCGACGGTCGCGCGGTGCGATCGTGCCAGCTACCGCTCTCCCGCTGCGAGGGCGCGTTCGTCACCACGATCGAGGGGTTGTCGCGCGAGCGCGACCACCCTGTTCAACTCGCGCTCGTAGCGGAGAACGTCGTGCAGTGCGGCTTCTGCATTCCCGGCATCGTCATGGCGGCTGCCGCGCTGCTGAAGCGCAATGCGATGCCCGGCGAGGCGGAGATCGCGGCGGCGATCACCAACATCTGCCCGTGCGGCATCTACCCGCGGCTGGTCGAGGCGATCCAGCGCGCGGCGCGCGCGCAGCGCGGCGACGAGCTGATCCCGGCGGGCGCACAACCGGGCATCGACCCGGCCGAGGCCGCGCGCGCGGTGCCCGCGCTCACTTCTCGGTGATACGGCTGGTGGCGCGCGGTTCCGGCATCTGCGATTAGGTGACCAGCGCCACCGCGATGGTCGCGGCCAGCTACCAGTAGAAACTCTATTCAAGGTCGTCCTGCTCGATAGTGAGCGCAACCGCTTCGTGGTGCCGCCGAACAGTGCGAGGTGACCGCATAGGCGAAGGGGACGCCAAGCGCGCGAATGTGCGCGGTAAACAGCTTCGCCTTCCTCACCCCGCCAATTGAGGTACCGTGAAGGCCGAATGGGCTTACCCATCTACCAGCTCACCCGTTGACGCGGCGCGGTATGCAGCGCGGGAGCGGACAGACCCGGCGACGCCGCGCAGCTGCGCCGCGTCGCCGAGCCTCGCTCAATCGAGCCGGTTGGCGAGCTCCTTGTTGAGCCCCAGCGCCACCAGCGTGCCGACCGCGCCGGACAGCAGGTAAGTGCCCGCGGCGACGAGCCCGAACTCCTCCGCCAGCACCAGCGCAGCGAGCGGCGCGAAGCCGGCGCCGAACAGCCAGGCGAGATCGGACGTGATCGCGGCGCCGGTGTAGCGCGCGCGCTTGGGGAAGTTGCTGGTCACCGCGCCCGACGATTGCCCGAACGACAACCCCAGCAGGATGAAGCCCACCACCATGAACACCGTCTCGCCCGACGTGCCGGCGTCGAGCAACTGCGGCGCGAACCCGCTGTACACCGCGATCGCCGCCGCAGTGTAGCCGAGCAGCGAGCGGCGTCCGATCCGGTCGGCCAGCAATCCCGACACCACGATCGCGCCGACGCACACCGTCGCGCCGAACATCTCTATCAGCAGGAAGCGCGTGATGTTCTCGCTGGTGTTGAGCGCGACCCACGACAGCGGGAACACCGTCACCATGTGGAACAATGCGAAGCTCGCGAGCGGCGCAAACGCGCCGATCACGATGTTGCGCCACTGCGCCTTCAACGTCGCAGTGACCCGCGACGGGGTCAGCTCGCGCGTCTTGAACATGTCGGTATATTCGGGCGTGACCACGATGCGTAGCCGCGCGAACAAAGCGACCACGTTCAGCGCGAACGCGACGAAGAACGGGTAGCGCCAGCCCCAGGACAGGAAATCGGCGCTGGAAAGCGTGCCAAGCGAGAAAGCGAACAACCCCGCCGCGACGATCAGGCCGAGCGGCGCGCCGATCTGCGGCACCATCGCCCACCAACCGCGCTTCTTCTCCGGCGCGTTGAGCGCGAGCAGCGAGGCGAGACCGTCCCACGCCCCGCCGAGCGCCAGCCCCTGCCCGATGCGGAACACCGCCAGCAGCAGCGGCGAGAAGATGCCGACGGACGCGTAGCCGGGCAGGAACGCCATCGCCACCGTCGAGGTGCCGAGCAGGAAAAGCGCGATCGTGAGCTTGGTACCGCGACCAAGCTCGCGGTCGATCCGCATGAACAGCTGCGTCCCGATCGGCCGCGCGATGAAGGCGAGCGCGAACAAGCCGAACGACCAGAAGGTACCCGTCACGCGGTCGAGCTGCGGGAGAACGATCTGCGGGAACACCAGCACGGAGGCGATGGCGTACACGAAAAAGTCGAAGAACTCGCTGGTGCGGCCGATGATTACGCCGATCGCGATCTCGCCCGGGTTAACCTCATGAGCGTCGCGCGCGTTCACGACGCGGGCATCGCGCTCGGCGGGCGCGGACGAGGCGATCGACTGGGCCATAGATATGAAACTCCGAAGCTACCCGTATGCTTTAGGTTCCATGTCGGCGCGCGGGGATAGGACAAATTGTCCTATTTAATCGCCGAGCAACGGAGCCTAGCTCGACCGTGATGAAGAACCGGCCTCTCGTACCCTGGCGCCGTTCCCGGCTCGCCGCCCCGCTGGCCCTCGCTGCGGCGCTGGCGCTGTCGGGTTGCGACCTGGTGGTCATGAACCCCGCGGGCGACGTCGCGCGCCAGCAGGCCGAGCTGATCCTGTGGTCGACCGCGCTGATGCTGCTCATCATCATCCCCGTGATGGTGCTGACCGTCCTGTTCGCGTGGAAGTACCGCGCGAGCAACAAGGACGCGGAATACGCGCCCGACTGGGACCATTCTACCGGGCTGGAGCTCGTGATCTGGGCCGCGCCGCTGATGATCATCATCGCGCTGGGCGCGCTCACCTGGGTGTCGACCCACCTGCTCGACCCCTATCGCCAGCTCGGCCGCCTCGCGCCCGAGAAGCCGCTCGCCGCCAGCGACCGCCCGCTCGAGGTGCAGGTCGTGTCGCTCGATTGGAAGTGGCTGTTCATCTACCCCGAGCAGGGTGTCGCGACGGTCAACGAACTCGTGCTGCCGCTCAACCGCCAGGTGCGATTCCGCATGACCTCGTCCTCGGTGATGAACACCTTCTGGGTGCCCGCGATGGCCGGCATGATCTACACCATGCCGGGCATGGAGACGAAGCTCCACGCCGTGCTCGATAAGCCCGGCCGTTACGAGGGCCGCTCGGGCAATTACAGCGGCGCGGGCTTCTCCGGCATGACGTTCTGGACCTACGCGGTGGACGACGCCGGCTTCGCGCGCTGGGCGTCGCAGACCCGCGCGGCGCAGGCGCGGCTCAACGACGCCAACTACCTGAAGCTCGAGCAGCCGAGCGAGAACGTCCAGCCGCTCCGCTTCGGCGGCGTGCAGGACGATCTGTTCCGCCGCATCACGCAGATGTGCGTCAAGCCGGGGGTGCCGTGTATGAGCGACGTGATGGCGCACGACATGGCGGAACCGGGCAGCCACGCCCCCGTCAACGATCGCCCGCCGGTCGATGCGCCCAAGGGCGCGCTGCGCAAGGACCCGAATGAGAAGGGCTCCGCGCCGCACATGTCCGCGCCGCGCGGCCCGGCCGAAGGCTCGACCGATCGCGGCGCGCAGAGCAACCGAAACATGACCCGCCTCGAACCCGTGCGCCGTCCCGGCGTCGCGGCCACGGCACAGGGCTGAACCGCTATGTCCGACACTCTGCTCAAGACCATCTTCGGCCGGCTGACGCTGGAGAGCTTCCCGATCCACGAGCCGATCATCCTCGGCACGTTCATCGCGGTGATGCTCGGCGGCGTCGCGCTCGTCGGCGCGATCACCTATTTCAAGCTTTGGAAGTGGCTGTGGACCGAGTGGTTCACCTCGGTCGACCACAAGAAGGTCGGGATCATGTACATGATCCTGGGCACCGTCATGCTGCTGCGCGGCTTCTCCGACGCCATCATGATGCGCGCGCAGCAGGCGATGGCCTTCGGCGCGAACGAGGGTTACCTGAACGCGCACCACTACGACCAGGTGTTCACCGCGCACGGTGTCATCATGATCTTCTTCGTGGCGATGCCGTTCGTGACGGGCATCATGAACTATGTCGTGCCGCTGCAGATCGGCGCGCGCGACGTCAGCTTCCCGTTCCTCAACAATTTCAGCTTCTGGATGACCGCGGCGGGCGCGGTGATCGTGATGGCCAGCCTGTTCGTCGGCGAGTTCGCGCGCACCGGCTGGCTCGCGATGGCGCCACTGTCGGGGCTCGACTACTCGCCCGATGTCGGTGTCGATTACTACGTCTGGGCACTGCAGATCGCGGGCATCGGAACGTTGCTGTCGGGCGTCAACCTGATCGCCACGATCGTCAAGATGCGCGCGCCGGGCATGACGATGTTCAAGATGCCGATCTTCACCTGGTCGGCGCTCGTCACCAACGTGCTGGTCGTCGCCGCCTTCCCGGTGCTGACCGCGGTGCTCGCGATGCTCAGCCTCGACCGCTACATCGGCACGCACTTCTTCACGAACACCGGCGGGGGCAACCCGATGATGTACGTGAACATGATCTGGATCTGGGGCCACCCGGAGGTCTACATCCTGATCCTGCCCGCGTTCGGCGTATTCAGCGAGGTCACCTCGACCTTCTGTGGCAAGCGGCTCTTCGGCTACACGTCGATGGTCTACGCGCTGCTGGTGATCTGCATCCTCGCCTATCTCGTGTGGCTGCACCACTTCTTCACCATGGGCTCGGGTGCCAGCGTCAACAGCTTCTTCGGCATCACCACGATGATCATCTCGATCCCGACGGGTGCGAAGATCTTCAACTGGCTGTTCACGATGTACAAGGGGCGGATCCGCTTCGAGCTGCCGATGATGTGGACGGTCGCGTTCATGCTGACCTTCGTGATCGGCGGCATGACGGGCGTGCTGCTGGCGGTGCCGCCGGCCGACTTCCAGCTCCACAACTCGCTGTTCCTGGTCGCGCACTTCCACAACGTGATCATCGGCGGCACGCTGTTCGGCATGTTCGCGGCGATCAACTACTGGTTCCCCAAGGCGTTCGGCTTCAAGCTCGACGATTGGTGGGGCAAGGTCAGCTTCTGGTCGTGGGTGGTCGGCTTCTGGGTCGCGTTTACCCCGCTCTACGTGCTCGGCCTGATGGGCGTGACGCGCCGGCTGCGCCACTTCGACGATCCGTCGCTGCAGATCTGGTTCATCATCGCCGCGGTCGGCGCCGCGATGATCGCGGTGGGCATCGCGTCGTTCCTGATGCAGATCTACGTCAGCTTCCGCGACCGCGAGCGGCTGCGCGACTGGACCGGCGATCCGTGGGACGGCCGCTCGCTCGAGTGGGCCACCTCCTCGCCGCCGCCGGCGTACAATTTCGCCTTCACGCCGGTGATCCACGACCTCGACGCCTACTACGACATGAAGACGCGCAACGCCGAGCGGCCGGTCACCGGCTTCCTCGACATCCACATGCCCAAGAACACGGGCACGGGCGTCATCCTGGGCGGTCTGTCGGTCGCGTTCGGCCTGTCGATGATCTGGTACATGTGGTGGCTGTCGGCCTTGAGCTTCGTCGCGATCCTGGCGGTCTCGATCTTCCACACGTTCAACTACGACCGCGACTTCCACATCCACGCCGATGAGGTGCAGCGGACCGAGGACGAGCGCACGCGCATCCTCGCCAACGCAGCCGCGGGGGCCTGACGCATGACCAGCACGACCAACGTGCCCCCCGGCGCACAGGACGCGGTGACGTTCTACGACACCGATCCGCACGAGCACCCGCCGGGGCAGAGCACCATGCTCGGCTTCTGGCTCTACCTGATGAGCGACTGCCTCATCTTCGCGATGCTGTTCGCGGCGTGGGGGGTGTTTGGTGCGAGCTACGCCAGCGGGCCGCGCCCGTCCGAGCTGTTCGAGCTGCCGCTGGTCGCGGTCAACACCGCGATGCTGCTGTTCTCCTCGATCACCTACGGCTTCGCGATGCTGGCGGCGGACGAGAAGAAACAGGGCGCGACGCTCGGCTGGCTCGCCATCACCGGCGTGTTCGGCCTGTGCTTCCTCGGCATCGAGCTGTACGAATTCTCCAACCTGATCGCCGAAGGCGCCGGGCCGTGGCGCTCGTCGTTCCTGTCGTCCTTCTTCACGCTGGTCGGCACGCACGGCCTGCACGTCACCTTCGGCATCATCTGGCTGGTCACGCTGATGGTGCAGGTGTCGCGCAAGGGGCTGATTGACGCCAACATGCGCCGGCTCCAGTGCCTGTCGCTGTTCTGGCACTTCCTGGACGTGATCTGGATCGGCGTCTTCACCTTCGTCTACCTTCTGGGAGTGCTGCGATGAGCGCGAACACGCAACAGCCGGCAGCCGCCGGCCCCGACGTGGCACCGCACGCGCAGGCGCAGGATCACGGCCACCACCACGACCACGTCGACGGCGGTGCCGCGCACGGTTCGCGCAGCAGCTACGTGACCGGCTTCGTGCTGTCGGTAATCCTGACCGCGATCCCCTTCGGTCTCGTCATGTCGGGCGTGATCGCCGACAAGTCGGTGGTGGCGGGCATCTGCATGGTGCTCGCGATCGTGCAGATCGTCGTGCACATGATCTACTTCCTCCACATGAACCGCAAGTCGGAGGCCGGCTGGACGCTGATGTCGCTGATCTTCACCGTCATCATCGTGGTGATCGCGCTGACCGGTTCGCTGTGGGTCATGTTCCACATGAACCAGAACATGATGCCGCCGATGCAGCCGATGTCCGCGGCGGAGATGTCGGACCGGATGTGAGCCTCGCGCGCGTCCGCGTCCTGCCGCTGCTGGTCGGCGCCGCCGCGATCGCGGTGCTGATCGCGCTGGGAATATGGCAGGTCGAGCGGCGCGCGTGGAAGCTCGCGCTGATCGCGCAGGTCGAACGCCGCCTCGCCGCCGCGCCGGTCGCCGCGCCCGGTCCAACGCGCTGGGCGATGATTGGCAAGGACGACGCCTACACCCGCGTCGCCGCGACCGGCCGCTTCCTGCCGAACGACGACACCTACACGCAGGCGGCAACCGATTACGGGCCGGGTTACTGGGTGATGACCCCGCTCGACACCGGCGGCTGGACGCTGCTGGTCAATCGCGGCTTCGTGCCCGCCGCCGAGCGCGGCCGGCATCCCGCGCCCGCCGGGGTGCAGCGCGTCACCGGCCTGCTGCGCGTGACCGAGCCGGAGGGCGGCTTCCTGCGCACCAACGACCCCGCCGCCGACCGCTGGTACTCGCGCGACGTGTCCGCGATCGCCGCCAGGCGCGCCCTGACCCGCGTCGCACCCTATTTCGTCGACGCCGACGCTGGCGGCACCGGCTGGCCGCGCGGCGGGCTGACGGTGATCCGCTTCCCCAACAACCACCTCGTCTACGCGCTGACCTGGTTCGGGCTCGCCGCGCTGGTCGCGTTCCTGCTCGCGCGCTCGCTGCGCGACGACGCGGACTGAGCGCGCGCGTGGCTCGCCGCGGCACGCCCGTCGACACCGGTCCGGACGACGCGCTCAGGCGCAACTTCATGCTGCTGGTGCAATTGCGCTGGCTCGCGGTCGGCGGACAGGTCGCGACGATCCTCGCGGTCCGCTACCTGCTCGGCATCCCGCTGCCGGTTCACACCATGCTGATGACGGCGATGCTGCTCGTCGTCCTGAACCTGCTGGTGCTGATCGCGGAGCGGCGGCGCACCCCCACCAACCTGCAACTGCTCGCCGGGCTGAGCGTCGACGTCGCGTGCCTGACGCTGCAACTCTACCTGAGCGGCGGCGCGACCAACCCGTTCGTCACGCTGTTCCTGCTCCAGGTCGTGCTCGGCGCGGTGCTGCTGGAGGCGTGGTCTAGCTGGCTGCTCGTCGCGGTCTCCAGCGCCGCCTTCGCCGCGCTGACCTTGTTCTTCCGCCCGATCGCGCTGCCGATCGCCTACGCCAGCCGATTGTCGCCGCCGTTCCTGTTCGCGTCGTGGTTCAACTTCACGCTCGCCGCGGTGCTGCTGGTCGCGTTCGTCACCCGCATCGCGCACAATCTGCGCGACCGCGACGCGCGTCTCGCGCGGCTGCGCCAGCGCGCGGTCGAGGAGGAGCACATCATCCGCATGGGCCTGCTCGCCAGCGGCGCGGCGCACGAACTCGGCACCCCGCTCGCCTCGCTGTCGGTCGCGCTGGGCGACTGGACGCGCGAACCCGCGATCGCCGCGAACGCCTCGCTCGCCGCCGAGGTCGAGGACATGCGGACCGAGGTCGCGCGCTGCAAGGATATTCTCGCCGGCATCCTGTTCGCCGCCGGCGAGGTGACCGGCGAGGCACCCGCGCGAACTGAGCTGCGCCGCTTCGTCGGCGGCATCGTCGCCGACTGGACCGGTCCGGCCCGTGCGACGCTCGACGACCAGCTCGCGCGCGACGCCACCATCGTCGCCGACCGCGCGCTCGCGCAAGCGCTGATCAACCTGCTCGACAATGCCGCGGAGGCCGGCGCGACGCGGATCGACGTCGCGCTGCGGCAGGAGCACGACCTGCTCGTCTTCGTCGTTCGCGACGACGGCCACGGCTTCCCGCCGTCAATCCTGGGCAACATCGGCAAGCCGTACCAGAGCAGCAAGGACCGCCGCGGCGCGGGGCTCGGCCTGTTCCTGTCGACCAACGTCCTGCGCACGCTCGGCGGAACGCTGGACGCGCGCAACCTGTTGAGCGGCGGCGCGGAGGTGACCTTGCGGCTGCCGTTCGACGCGCTTCTGTTGGAGGACGCAGCATCGTGAGCCAGCTGCGACTGCTGATCATCGAGGACGACGCGGTGTTCGCGCGCACGCTCGCGCGCTCGTTCGAGCGTCGCGACTACCGGGTCGAGGTGCTGAACGGGCCCGAGCGGCTCGACGAGGTCGCCGACGCGCTCCGCCCCGACCACGCGGTCGTCGACCTGCGGCTCGCCGGCGCGTCCGGGCTCGCCTGTGTCGAGCGGCTCCACCGGCGCGATCCCGCGACGCGCATCGTCGTGCTGACCGGTTACGCCAGCATCGCCACCGCGGTCGAGGCGATCAAGCTCGGCGCCACCAATTACCTGACCAAACCCGCCAACACCGACGACATCGAGGCCGCCTTCGCGCGGACCGAGGGCGACGCGCAGGCCGATCTGTCGACGCGCCCCACTTCGATCAAGACGCTGGAATGGGAGCACATTCACCAGACGCTCGCCGACACCGGCTTCAACGTGTCGGAGGCCGCGCGCCGGCTCGGGCTGCACCGCCGCACGCTGGCGCGAAAGCTCGACAAACGGCACATGCCGTGACGCCCGAGTAACCTGCGTCATCACGCGCGCGCCGCGCCCATGCCTATGCGCGTGATCCAACGATCAGGAGAGAATCGCATGGCGGATGCCGCGCTGCTCATCATCGACATGCTCAACCGCTTCGACTTCGCCGACTCGCGCCCGCTCGTCGAGGCGGCGCACCGGGCGGCGGGCGCGGTCGAGCGCTTGCGCGAACAGGCGCACGCCGCCGACGTCCCCGTCATCTACGTCAACGACAATTACGGCGACTGGCAATCGACCCCCGATCAGCTGATCGAGCAACTGATCGACGACAATCCGGAAGGTTGCGCGATCGCGCGCCGGCTCGCGCCGGGCGAGCGCGACTATTTCGTCATAAAGCCCGAGTTCTCCGGCTTCTACGCGACGAACCTGCCGGCGATCCTCCCGCGGCTGGGTATCTCGCGGCTGATCCTGACCGGCGTCGCCGCCGA
Organism: Sphingomonas sp.; assembly: GCF_042095875.1. Lineage (GTDB taxonomy): Bacteria > Pseudomonadota > Alphaproteobacteria > Sphingomonadales > Sphingomonadaceae > Sphingomonas. The sequence continues at coordinate 73,497 of NZ_JBELMJ010000006.1, read as the reverse complement.
CATCTGCGTGCTGTTCACCGCCGCCGACGCGCACATGCGCGAGTACGACCTGTGGGTGCCCGCCGACGCCGTCGCCGGCATCAGCCCGGAGCGGACCGCCTGGGCGATCGACATCATGCGCGACACGCTGAGCGCGGAGGTTCGCGCAACCGCCGACCTGTCGCTCGGTGACTGGGTCCGTTCAGCGCCGCACGACTGAGCCTCATTAGCCCAAAATCAACCACCGCCGGGTAGACGCGGCTGATGCAGTCGGCCGCCTGGATCCTGCTCGCCCTGCCGCTCGCGGTGTTTCTCGGCTATCCGGCACTCGTGCTCGGCGCGGCGGCGCTGCGTCCGCCGCGGCGCCTGCCCGCTGGCGCGTCCGACCACCCCTCGCTCACGGTGCTGATCTGCGCGCACAACGAGGCCGGAACGCTGGGGCCGAAACTCACCTCGGTCACCCGCGCGCTGGCGAACTGGCCGGGTGAGGCGGAGCTACTCGTCGCCGATGACGGTTCAAGCGACGACACGGTCGCGATCGCGCGCGCCGCGGGCGCGACGGTGATCGTCTGCCCGCGCGGCGGCAAGGCGGCGGCGCTCAACCGCGCGGTTCCGCAGGCACGTGGGCGGGTGCTGGTGATGACCGACGCCGACCCGCTGTTCGACCACGCCACCCTCCCCGCGCTGCTCGCCCCCTTCGCCGACCCGCGCGTCGGCGCGGTGGCCGGTCGCGTCGAGACGCTACGCACGCGTCGCGCCGGCCGCTTCTCGGTCGCCGACCGCCTTTTCCGCCAGTACGAATCGCGCCTGCGCGAGGCGGAGGACCGGCTGTTCGGCTGCGTCTCCGCCGACGGCGGGCTCTACGCGATCCGCCGCGCGCTCGTGCCGCACGTCGTGCCCGACGCCACTGACGACTTCTACGTCAGCACCGCCGCGGTCGCCGCCGGCTATCGCATCGCCTTCGCCGACGACGCGCGGGTGTGGGAGCACAGCATCACCGGCGGTCGGCAGCAGTTCCGCCGGCGCGTCCGCATCACCGTCCGCGGTCTGACCGGATTGTGGCGCCGCCGCGCGCTGATGAACCCGTGGCGCACCGGCTGGTACGCACCCGCGCTCGTCCTCCACAAGGTCGCGCGGCGGCTGGTGCCGCTCACCCTGCTGCCGCTCTGGCTGCTCGCCGGCGTGCTGGCGCTAGGCGGCAGCTGGTGGTGGACGCTCGTCTCGCTCGCGCTCACCGCGACGGTCGCGATCGGCGTCGCGGGGGCGCTCGGGCTCCGGCTGCTCGGCCCTTTGCGCGTCGTTCACGGCGCGACCCTTCACCTCGCCGGCCTCGCGCTCGGCACGTTGCTGTTCGTCGCCGGTCGCCGCTACGCGCAGTGGACCCCGCAGAAGGACGCCGCGTGACCCGCATCGCCATCCCCCTCCTGCTCGCCACCGGGGCGCTGATCGCGGCCGTCGTGGCGTCGCGGTCCACCGCGCAATCCGACCTGGCAAGCTTCGCCGACGATTTCGACCGCGGCCTGTGCGTCGGCCGCTGCGCCGCCTCGCCCTGGGCGATCGCGCAGCAGATCCGCGGCAGCGTCCGCGCAGCGCCCGCGCCGGCGCGCGCCGGGCTGGCGCTGGTCGCCCGCGCCGAGCCCAAGAGCGACGGTGTCGCGAAGGCCGACATCGTCGCCCGCCTGCGCCCGGTCGGCGCCGGTCGCCGGATCAGCGTCGCCTTCGACCTGCGCGTGCCCGCCGGCACCCCGCTCAACTCGCTCCAGCTCGTCGATCTCGAATGCGCCACCTGCGGCGAGGGCGGCAATCCAGGCATCCGCCTGTACCTGCGTCGCGGCCGCCTGCGCGTCGACCGCTCGAAGATCGGCGTCGAGCACGCCTGGACGCGCGACGAGGCGCCGACACTCGCCAACGATCGCTGGCACCATATCGTGTGGCAGGTCCGGGTCTCGGCCGGCAATGATGGCGAGACACGCGTGCTGCTCGACGGAGAGGAAGTACTCGCCGCGCGCGGCGCCACCGCCGCGGACCTGCCGCGCGTCGCGATCGACCGCGTTCAGATCGGCATCACCGCCAACAGCAACGCGGTGCCCGCCACCGCCTGGTTCGACAACGTCCGCGTCGTCGTAAGCTAGCCGGGTCCGCGTCGTCGTGCGCTAGCAGGCGCCATCGCCGCGCTTGACCGCGCCGATCGTGCGCATGATCAGGTCGATGTCCTGCTTCGCCGACAAGGATTTTATATAGCGCATGTCGAGCTCCGACCGCTCGTCGAAGTCGATGTTGGCCCGCCCCGACACCTGCCACAGCCCGGTCAGTCCCGGCTTCACCGCGAGGCGCGGCAGGTGCGCCATGCGATAGGTGCCCGCGGAGAAGGAGGTCGGCCGCGGCCCGACCAGCGCCATGTCGCCCAGCACGACGTTCCAGAGGTTGGGCAGTTCGTCGAGGCTGGTCTTGCGCAGCACGCGCCCGATCCGCGTCACGCGCGGATCGTCGACCAGCTTGAAATCGGGCGAGTCGGCCGCGTGGACGTTGCGCGCGCGCAGCTTCTCCTTCAGCGCCTCCGCGTCGACCACCATGGTGCGGAACTTGAACAAGCGGAAGCGCCGCCCGAGGTAGCCGGTCCGCTGCTGGATGAACAGCACCGGTCCCCGATCGTCCAGCTTGATCGCGATCGCCACCGCGACGAACACCGGCATGAGCACGATCGCCGCGACCAGCGCCACCGCGCGATCGAACAATGGCTTGAGGTGCCGTGCGTACCCGCGCCGCTTAAACTCCAAGTGGAGCGGAACGCCGCGCATGTCGCACTCGAACCGCACGCGCCGGGCCAGATCCTTGCGGCGTTCGGCCTGGGGGATAGCGGGCGCGGGGTCGGTCATGCGGGTCGAATCTGCTCTCGTGACGGTCGGGTCGTGCCGATCAATGGTTGAGCGAGCGTCACCGAACAAGGTTAGCATGGCCGGCTTCAGGCAAAATCGCGTCCGAACCGGCGGCGCCACACGAAAATCGCGCGTCGCGTCAGCTGCATCGGCGCGAGCAGCAGGTACCAGTAATGATTGCCCTGCATCAATCGCACCGCCGCGCGCAGGTACACGCCTTCTGCCGCCAGCCAGCGAAAGCCCAGCGCGCGATCGTTGACGTGGATACGCGAGATCGTGTCGGCGGGCTCGTCCGCGGTGTTGCGTCCCCTGCCCCCCGTGGTCGCGCGGTAGCCGAGCGCGCGGGCGATCGTGCGGCCTTGCGCGCACAATTTATTCTCCGGCCAGCAGAACAGCCGCGGCGTGATGCCCAGCTCGCGCTCGAACGTCGCGCGACACGCGCCCAGGTCGCGCGCAATCCGCTCGTGCAGCGTGTCGACGCTCTCGCGCACGCCGTCGCGCAAGGCCGGTTCAGCGAGCGCGAGGCCGGAGGCGGGGATTGTGCTGCCGACCGGCACAGCCTCGGGCAGCGCGCGGCGGTACCAGTCGTGCTTCGATCCCGGCGTCGCGTCCCACTGCATCCACGCGTGCGTGCGCCAGTTCGCCGCGTCGAGCACCCCGACGACGCGCTCGCCGGTCGGCACGCGCGCGTGCGCCACGCCGTGCGGCTCGACCTCGAAGCGCGGATCGGCCTCCAGCGCGGCGAGCTCGTCCCACGTCATGTACCCGTCGAGCGGACCGTCGTCGCGGACGCCGCGCGCGGGATCGACGAAGTCGAGCGAGGCGAAGAAGGTTGCGGGCGCGTCATGCGCGCGCAGCAGCGGCGCGGCGCAGCGCCAATTGTCGAGATACCCGTCATCGAAGTGCAGCGCGACGGTATTGGCCGGGGTCGGCGCCCCGGCGCTGCGTCGCTCGGTCAGCGCGCGGCTGCCGACGATCGTCACGCCCATTCGCCTGAGCGTGCGCAGGTGCCGCTCGAACGTCGAGGGATGCACCGCGATCTCGCGCGACCACGGCAACCAGGCGGGGTCGGGGCTGACCGAGTGGTAGGTCAGCACCGCGACCCCGGGCGGCGCGATCATCTGCGGGTGCGCGACCGCGAGTCCCCCGGCGAGGATCGCCAACGCCGCCCAGCCCCACGGCGCCGGCAGCAACACCCATGCCGCGAGCGCGATCGTCCCCGACGCCGCGACGATCGTCGCCCAGCGCCGCGTGCGCGCGATCCGCTCAACCTTGCGGGTCACGCCGCTGCCCGGCGCGCGTCGCGCCACGCCTTCGCGCGCGCGCGCGCCGCGTCATACGCGAACAGTGTGGCACCCCGCGGCCCCCGCGCGTAGATCGTCACCCGGTACAGTGGCGCGCACGCGTCGGCGAAGCGCAGCTTGTACGGCGCCGGGGTCATGCCATTGCCCATCTTGTCGTAGCAATCGATGCCAGGTTGCTCGAAACACTGGCGGATCATCCAGGATGCCAGCACGTGACCGAGCGAAAGCGACGCGAATTCCTCATCGTAGGCGACCTTGAGCAGGAACAGCCGCCCACCCCCCAGCACGCCGAACTCGAACGCCACCAGCCGCTCGCCCAGCCACAGCAGCCCAATCTGCAACGCCCCCGCCGCCGCCGCCCGCTTCGCCAGCGCGGTGTAGAAGCGCGTGGCGGCGGGATCGTCGAGGATCGCGCTGCGCTCGCGGCCCTTCCAGCCCGCCTGTTCCAGCGCCAGCATCCGCTGCCACAGGTCGCCGGCGGTCGGGTCGGTCGACAGTTTCTCGAACCGCATCCCCAGCTTCGCCGCGGCGTCGTTCTCGCGTCGCAGCAGCGTGCGAATGCGCTTGCTGCGCCGCCCCAGCCAGTCGTCGTAGCTGCCGGTCGTGTCGATCAACGGCGCGAGCGCGTGCGGCGCCACGCGGACGCGCACGCCGCGCCAGCGCGTCGCCGCCTCCAGCAGGCGCGACCCTTCGGGCAGGTAGTCCAGCTCGACCGCGGCCGCGCGCGCGTGCGCCAGCAATCGCTGCGGCAGGTCGTCGTGGAGCGGCATCGCGTCGCTCACGCCGTAGTGGACGCTGTGCGGGTTGGTCGCGCTGCGCAGCACGCGCAAGCTGAGCGGCCCGATCCGGCGTTGCGCCGCGACCACGTGCAGTCCGCCGACCACATCGGCGGGTCCGAACGCTTCCGTCCAGCAGTCGAACCAGTTTGATCCGAAATGGAACGGTACCTCAGAACTTACCGCCAGCATTTAACCACTCTGCAAGTCCCTCCCGATATCCCGGTGTTTATCACGTTTCTTCCGAAGAATTGGTGAATGGACGGATCGGCCATATCTCGTGACGCGACAAGGACAGTGTTGAGCGAGATGCTCGATGCCGGCGATGCCGCGGCCTTCGACGCCTTCATGTGCGCGGCCCCATTCGGCGCTTACCAGCAGACCCGCGCCTGGGCCGCTGCGGCGCCTCGCCACGCGCGCCGCGGCTGGCGCTTCTTCATCTGCCGCTCGGGCGACGAGATCATCGGCGCGGCGGTGGTGCGCGCGACGCGCCTCGCCATGGGCGCCTGGCTCGCGACCGTGCAGCGCGGCCCCGTGGTCCACGATCCCTCTAAGCTGCCCGCGGTTCTCGCCGCGCTGCGCGACGCGTTGAAGCGTGCCGGCTGCTGCTCGGTACAGCTCGCCCCGCGCGTGCGCGGCCGCCAACTGCCCCTGATCGCCGAGGCGATGCGCGCGGCCGGCTTCGTGCCGCTGCCCGCGCAGCAGCAGTCGCTCCACCACGCGACCGGCATCGTGTGGCTCGACAAGCCGGAGGCGGAGATCCTCGCCGGGTTCAAGCAGCGCGGACGCCGCGCGATCCGCGCCGCGGAGAAGGCCGGGATCACCGTCCGCGCGGTCACGGGCGAGGCCGATCTGGACACCTACCAACAGCTACTCGACCGCTTCGCCGCCGAGCGCCGCGACTACGACATGGCGGGGCAGCCCGACGCCGGCGGTCAGGCGCAACTGGTGGCGAGCTGCGGCGGCGCGATGCTGCTCGCCGAACGCGACGGCGTACCTGTCGGCGCGCACGCCTTCGCCCGCCAAGGCGACGAGGCGATCTGGCTCTCGCTCGTCACGCTCGACCGCGACGGGGCCTCGCCCGGCTACCCGCTGCTGTGGCACGGCATGGGCGCCGCGAGGGCAGTCGGCTGCGTCGGCTACGACCTCGCCGGGCTGCCCGACGGCGAACCGCGCGACGCGGGCGAGGCTGGACGCGTCCAGTTCAAGACCGCCTTCGCGCCGCACCGCCGCATCATGCCGCCGATGCAGATGCTCGTCCTGCAACCGATCCAGCACACACTGCTGTTCGGTGCGCGCGGCGCGTATCGCCGCCTGCGTCGGGTGAGCGGTCGTGGCTGAGGCCGCGCTCATCCCATCGAACCCCTGGTCGCGCCTGCGCCGGCGGCTCGGGAAGGCGTGGGCCGACCACGTGTATCGCTCCAGCGAGAGCGTGGTGCTGGAATGTCGCCGCGAGTGGATCCGCGCCGGCCTCGGCAAGACCACCGGCCTGTCGTTCGTCACCGCCACCGATCCGGGCGCGCTGCCGCCGCTCTGCGATTGGCTGTCCGGCCGCGCGCCCGCCTTCCAGGACATGTGCCGCGCGGGCAAGGTGGGGCTGTTCGTCCTGCGCGACGGTGCGGCGGTGGGATGCGCCTGGCTCGCGCTCAGCGACCACCACGATCCCGCTTCGCGCGAGTTCTACGCGGTGAGACCGGGCGAGGCCTATCATTACTGCTGGCTGGTCGAGCCGGCTGAGCGGCGCCGCGGCGGCGGGCTCGCGCTCGCGCGCTACGCGCTCCACGTCATGCAGGAGCTCGGGATCGAGCGGCAGTTCGGCGTCATCGACCGCGACAATCGCGCATCCTACCAGGTCCAGCGTCACTTCGGCTACCGCGAGTGCGGCATTCGCGTCCGCCACTTCCACCTGTTCCACCAGCGCTGGACCCGCGTGTCGTCCTACACCGGTACGCTGGGCCTCAACGACACGGCGGGCGCGCGCGCGCGATGACCGCACCCGCCGCCTATCGCCCGCGCAGTTCGATGCGCACGCTGGTGCGCTCCGCCGGGGTCGTGTCGGCGATCCGCGGGCTCGATTTCGGGCTGTCGTTCCTCGTCTCGGTGCTGCTCGCCAACCGCTTCGGCGCGTCGGGACAGCTCGACGCCTTTTTCCTCGCGCGCCGCACCACCGTCGGGTTCGCCGACACGATCCGCAAGCTGATCGGCCAGGTCGTGCTGCCGCCCGTGATGGCCGCGGTCGATCGCGGGCAGCCGCTGTCGATCTACCTCCTGCCGCGCCGCATCGGCTGGTTCCTGCTCGTCTTCGCGCTGGTCCTCGCCGCCGCCATGCTCGCGCCCGATCGGCTCGTCGGGCTGTTCGCGCCCGGCTTCCGCGGCGCGCAGGCGACGCTGACCGCGCGCATGATGACGATCATGCTGCCTCTGCTGCCGATCGCTGTGGTCGCCTCGTTCCTAGCCGCGATCCTGCAGGCGCGGCGGCGCTACCTGCTCAGCGAGGGCACCAACCTCGTCCAGCGCGCGATGCTGCTCCTCGTGCTCGCGCTGCTCGTGCCGCCGCTCGGCATCGTCGCGGGCGCGTGGACGATGCTGGCGAGCGGCGTCGTCGGCTTCCTGATCCTGCTCGCCGGCGCCTGGTCGATCGTGCGCCCACCCGCCGCGGTGCCGAGCGTCGCCACGCCCCCGGCCAAGCCGATGCCGACCGCGGGCGGCGGCATCGTCGCCGCCCTCGTCATCAACGCCTATTTCCAGGCAACGACGCTGCTCGACTTCGCCTTCGCCTCGACCGCCGCCGACGGCGCGGTCGCCTCGCTCGAGTACGGCTCTAGGCTCGTCTCGCTCGTCCCCGGCCTCGTCATGTCGAGCCTCGCCACCGTGCTCGCGCCCGAGCTGATCCACGCTGTGCAGCAATCCGATCGCCGCGCCGCCGCCGCAGGTATCCAGCGTTTTCAGCGCATCTCCGTGTTCGCGCAATTGCCCGTCTCGGTCGGCATGATGCTGGGCGCACCGCTGATGGTCGGCGCGTTGTTCGGACACGGCGCGTTCGGCGCGCAGGCGATCGCCACTGCGGCTGCCTGCACCACCGGCTACGCCGCCGCGCAGATCTTTCTCGCACCATCGAGTGCGATCACCAGCGCGATCTACGCCGACCCGCACGCCTCCCCGCTCGCCGACCTGATCCGTATCGCGCTCGCCGGCCTGATCATGCGCGTCGCCGCGCTCGCGCTCGCCGCGCCGTTGTGGGGCGCGGGCGGGATCGCCTGGGCCGCCGCGATCGCCACCGCGGGAACCTTCGTGGTGGCGCAGGCCGTCGCGGTCAGGCGCTTCCACCATTTCGCGACCGGGCCGCAGATCGTCGACCTCGCGCGAAGCGCGCTGAGCGCAGCTGTTGCCGCGCTGGCCGGCACGGCGCTGCTGTGGCTCGTGCCTGCGCCGCACGCCTTGTGGGGCCAGCTGCTGCTGCTCGCGCTGCTCGGCGTGGTGGTGCTGCTCGCCTACGCCGCCGCCGCGATCGCGCTCCACGTGCCCGAGGTCGCGCAGGTGCGCGAGATCGTCGGCAAGCTCCTCGCCAAGCGCCGGCGCCGCGCGTGACGCCGCGCCGCGTCGCCTTCCTGCTGCCGCACTTCCGGCCGGGCGGCGCGGAGCGCGTCGTGCTCAACTGGATCGCCGCGCTCGATCGGGACAGGTTCGAGCCGGTCCTGATGCTCGGGCGCGTCGACGGCGCCTTCCTCGACCTGCTGCCGCGCGAGACGCAAGTCGTCGCGATCGGCGGCGATCGCGCGCTGTCCCGCCCGTGGCGCATCGCGCGGCGGTTGCGCGAACACGGGATCGACGTCGCTTACTCCGCCACCAGCGCGATGAACCTCGCGCTGCTCGCCGCGCCGACGCGCACGCCGCGGATCGTGTCGGAGCACACGCCCCCCGCCGCGTTTCTCGCCGAGGCGAAATGGCCGCTGCTCCGCGGCACCGCGACGCGCCTGCTCCGCCGCCGCGCCAGCGCGGTTGCCGTCCCGACGCGGGCGATCGCCGCAGAGATCGCGGGCGCGCGGGTCCGCGTCGTCCGCAACCCCGTGCTCGCCGCCGTGCCGGCCCCGCTGCCCGCCTTCGATCCCGCCACGCGCCACCTGGTCGCCGCCGGTCGCCTCGTCCCCGCCAAGGGGTTCGACACGCTGATCGACGCCGCCGCCCGCCTCGCCGCCGCGGGCGAGCGCTTCATGCTGGCGATCCATGGCGACGGCCCCGAGCGCGCGGCGCTAGAGCGGCAGATCGCGCGCGCGGGGCTGAGCGGCACCGTGACACTCGCGGGCCACACGCCCGATCTCGCGCCCGTCCTCGCGCACGCCGCGCTGCTCGTCTCCTCGTCGCGCCGCGAAGGGTTCGGCAACGTGCTGATCGAGGCGATGGCGGTCGGCACGCCCGTCCTCGCGACCCGCGCGGGCGGACCGGAAACCTTTATCGAGCACGATCGCAATGGCTTCCTCGTCGAACCGGGCGACGCGGCCGCGCTCGCCGCCACCATCGCCTCACTGCTGCACGACGCAGCGCGGCGCGCGCGAGTGCGCGCCGCCGCCCGCGACACCGCCGCGCGCTACACCGTGGCGGCCTCGACGGATGAGTTCACCGCGCTGCTCGACGCGGTGCTCGCCCGTTCACGACCAACTTCAGGGTCAAGGGCCACTTAACGCTAAAGTTACGCCGCTTCGGTACCGTTCGTCCCACTTCGATCTCGCGAGATGTCCGCGCATGCGCTCCACCTTCCTGCTTCTCTCCACTGCCGCCGCGACGCTCGCCGCCTGCGCGGGGCCGGTGCGCTACGCGCCCGCGCCGGCGGTGCCGCTGACCGCGGGCTCGCTCGATCTCGCGCGCGACGCGTCGCGCATGGTGGAGGCGCGGCTCGACCAGGACGGCGACTTCCACGCCGGCGACCTCATCCGCCTGACCTTTCCCTACACGCCGCAGCTCAACACCGACCAGCGCGTCCAGCTGTCTGGCGCGATCAGCCCGCCGCTGCTCTCGCCGACCCAGACCCGCGGGCTGACCGCCACCCAGCTCCAGGCACGCCTCCAGGCGCTGTACCGCCCCAAGCTCGCGCGGCCCGAGGTGTCGGTCGCCGTGCTCGAGTACAATCGCCCGCCGCCGCCGCAGGAGATCTTCGTGCTCGGCGAGGTCGCCAGACCCGGCAACTTCCCGTACCGCGACGGCACCACCCCGTTCGAGGGGATCGCGCGCGCCGGTGGCGGCAACCGCGACGCCGATCTGTCGCGCGTCGTCGCGCTGACCCCGATCGGCAACCAGCTGGTCGCGCGCATGCTCGACCTGTCCGCGACCCTGAACGGCAGCCGGCGTCCGATCGACTTCCTGCCGCCCTACACGATCCTGATCGTGCCCCCGACCGCGATCGCGCGCGACGTCGACCGCTCGCGCCAGATCCGCGCAATTATCGGCTACAACGGCATCAATATCGGCTCCGCCGTCACGTTGATCCAGCCGTGACGAGCGGCGTCGTCACCTGCAGAGCCGCGGCATGAACGGCATCGGCGCCACCTACCTGCGCATCGTGCTGTCGCGCTGGAAACTGATCCTCGCGCTCGTGCTCACCTGCACGCTGCTCGCCTGGGCGGTCAGCCAATTCTATCTCGCGCAGAAACCGAAGTTCGAGGCCGCCGCCCGGCTCAACATCGTGCCGACCGCGGAGGAGCTCGGCTACGCCAGCCGCTTCGTGCGCGGCTCGACCTTCGACGGCGGCAGCGTGCTGCTCGGCACCTACGCCGAGTTCGCGCGCACGCGTCCCGTCGTCGCGCCGATCGTCGACCGCTACATCGCCGAGCACGCCGCCGCCGCCGGGCAGAGCAGCGCCGCGTGGATCAGGGCCAACACCGGCGCGCCGTCCTTCTCGCCCGGCCGCATCCTGTCGATCCTCAACTACGGCGAGGCGCCGCCGCTGCCCTTGCGCGAGGACATGATCGAGTCGCTGCTCGAAGGCACGACGATCGAGACGGTGGAGGGCACCTACCTGATCCGCATCGCGGTCGAGTGGGACGATCCCCAGTCCGCCGCCTGGTTCGCCAACGCGCTCGCCGACGCGATCATCGCGAGCGCCGACACCGCGTCGCGCAACTCGGGGCGCGAACTCGCCGGCACGATCGAGGACCGGCTGGACCAGAAGCGCGCCGAACTCGCCGCGGTGCTGAAGCGCTCGCGCGACCTCAAATCCTCGATCGGCGTGGTCGACATCGACCGGCAGAAACAATCGCTGCTGGAGGCGCGCCTGACCGAGCAGGCCGCGCTCACCACCGATCGCGCCGCCAGCGACGCGGCGGCGAGCCAGGTCGCCGCGCTCCGCCGCCAGGCCGGCGGCAAGCTGTCGAGCGCGCAGGGCGTCCTCGACCAGACGCTCGCGGTCGAGGCGCCGCGCGCCTCGGGGCTGGAGCGCAGCGTCGCGATCCGAGAGGGGCGCATCGCGCAGCTCGACCGCCAGATCGCCGGATTGGGCGGCTACGAGGATCGCGTAAAGGCGCTCGACGATCAGGCGACCGCGCTCCAGGCCGAGGTCACCGCGCTGACCGAGCGCGTCAGCTTCAGCCAGACCGAGAACCTCGCCAACGGTCCGCGCATCCAGCTGATCGAGCGCGCGGTGCCGCCGCTGGTGCGCTCCTCGCCCAAGATCTTCTTCAACACCGTGCTCGGCTTCATCGCCGGCTGCGCGCTGTCGGCCTGCGCGCTGCTGCTGCTCGGCGCGGCACCCGCCAGGCGCGACGACCCGGACGAGGAATGCGACGACGAACGCGACGCACCCGCGCTCGACCACGTCGCCGCCGAACCGCGCCGCGCGATCGCGGACGTCCACCCGATCCGCCCCGAGCCTGCCCGCGCGGCGAAGCGCGCCGTGGCACTGGCGAGCGCTGCGGTCGCGGCCGAACCCGACCCCGCACCCCAGCCGCCGCAGGTCCATCACGACCACCATCTGCCGCACGCGCTGCCGCGCCCGGCCGATCCGCAGGGCTATTCCGCCGCCGAGATCGCCGAGGTCGGGCGCGTCCTGACCGACGACGCCGCGCTCCGCTTCGACGACGACCGGCCCGTGTTCGTCGGCGCGATCGGCAGCGACCGCGACGCGCAGCACTTGTCGCAGGTCGTCCACGGCCTGTTGCGCCGTACGGGCCGGCGCCTGCACATCGTCGACGGCACGCAGCCGGACGCGCGCTGGGACGCCGCCGCCAAGCCGTTCGTCTATCTCGGCGGCCTGTCGCAGGGCGCGCGCGACGACACGCTGGCGCGCCTGCCGTCCGATGCCTTGCTGCTGCTGGCGGCGAGCGGGGACGAGCGTATCTACTGGCGCGAGCAGGTCGACACCGCGGCACTGCCGAGCGCGCATGTCATCGAATTCGAGCGCTGAGCCCGCGATCGCGCGCCGGCGCGCGGCGATCTCCCGTGCCCCCGCCTCGGCGGAGACTATGCGCGCGCTCGCGATGGTGCCGCTCGTCGTCTACGCCGTCCTGACGCAACTCGACGCGGTCGCCAACCGGCTGTCTGGCGGGTCGCCGATCGGCACCACCGAGCTGACGCTCGCCGCGCTGCTCGGCATGACCGCGCTGATCTTCATCGCCCCCGCCGACCCTGCCGCCCCCCCGCGCGCGCGCGGCAACACCGGCGCGCGTCTGATCGCGCTGATGTTCTGCTGGGCGGTGGTCAGCTGGACGCTGTCGGCGCACAAGCCGGAAGGGCTCAGCTACCTGTCGAAGCTGTTCGTCGCGATCCTGCCCGCCTTGTGCACGCTCGTCATCGCCGACCGGCCGTCGCGCATACGCCTGCTGCTGTGGGCGATCATCGCCGCGGGCACCGTGTCGGCCGCGATCATCGTGATCGAGTCGCGCACCGGCACGCGTCTGGTATCGACCTCGATCGCGGCGACCACCGCGGGGTTCGAGGGCGTCGCGCGCTCGGCCGGCGGGTCGGACCAGAACCCCACGACCGCGGCGCAGATGCTGCTCGTCTCGGTCGCGCTCGCCGCGGCGCTGATCTTCTCGGGCGAGCGTCGCTTCCGCCTCGTCTACGCCGGGGTGGTCGCGCTCGGCGCGCTCGCGCTCGTGCTCGGCTCGGCGCGCAGCGCGATCATCGGCTTGGGCGTCGCCTTCGCGCTAATCGCGCTGTCGTTCCGGGCAAAGCCGTACTTCCCGCTGCTGATCGTCGCCGGGATCGTCGCCTGCGTCGCCGCGATCCCGTTCCTGCCGCCGACGCTGCTCGACCGCTTCACCGCGGTGACCGACTTCGGCCGCGACCAGACTCTGTACCGCCGCATCAGCTACCTGCGAATCGGCTTCGACCTGCTCCAGCAATCGCCGATCTGGGGCATCGGCCCGGGCAATTTCCCGCTCCACTACATCCTGCCCGACTATCGCTGGATGCCGGGGCGCGAGCTCTTCCCGCGCGAGCTCCACAACACTTACCTCGACGCCGCGGTCGAGTACGGGCTGGTCGGCTTCCTCGCCTTCGCCGCCGCGCTCGGCTACGCGCTCCTCGCCGCGTGGCGCGCGATGGGCGCTCGCGACGCATTGCTCGCGCGCTGCGCCTTCGCGGTCGCGGTCGCGCTCGTCGCCTTGATGGCGGCGTGCTTCTTCATGCCGCACAAGAACCTGCGCTACCTGTGGCTGGTGGTCGCGATCGCGGTGCAATGCGGGCGCCTGCGCGCGGCCGAGAAGGTGTCTCCATGAAGCTCGCCGTCATCGTCACCGAATTCCCGAAATCGACCGAGACGTTCATCTACCGCGACCTCATGAAGTTCATCGAGGCGGGGGTCGACGTGCGCCTCTACCACGTCGCGCCGTTCCGCCACGCGCAGCCGCTCCACGGCTTCGCCGCGCCGCTGGAAGGCCGCGCGGTCGACATCGGCTTCGTTCAACCCGCCGCGCTCGCGCGCGCGCTGGCGCGGCGCCCGGCCGCGCTCGCGGCCAGCATTGCGCGCATGCTCCACGCCTATCGCCGCCACCCGCGCATCGCCGCCAAGTCGCTGGCACTCGTGCCCAAGGCGCTGGCGATCGCCGAGGATGCGCGCGCCTGGGGCGCGACCCACGTCCACGCCGAGTTCGCCGGCCACCCCGCCACCGCCGCGTGGCTCGGGCATCTGGCGGGCGGCCTGCCCTATTCGGTCAGCTGCCGCGCGCACGACGTGTTCCGCACCCAGGCGCTGCTGGCGGAGAAGATCGGCGCGGCCGCCGCCGTGCGCACCGTCAGCGAGTTCGGCCGCGACTTCCTGCGCGCCAACGTCGCCGGCATGGCCGCGCGCGACATCCACGTCATCCACTCCAGCGTCGACGTGACCCGCATTACGCCCGTCGCCGACCTACCCGCGACCGACCCGTTCCGCATCCTCTACGTCGGCGCGCTGGAGCCCAAGAAGGGCGTCCAGCACCTGCTCGATGCGCTGGTGCTCGCCGGCTCCGCGCTCGGCGAGTGGCGCTGCGACCTGATCGGCCACGGCCCCGACGCGGACACCTTGCGCGCGCGCGCCGCGCAGCTCGGCCTCGCCGACCGCGTCCGCTTCCACGGCGCGCAACCGTTCGAGGTCGTGGCGGAGGCGTATCGCACCGCCAGCGTCTGCGTCGCGCCCAGCGTCATCGGCCCCGACGGCCGGCAGGAGGGCATCCCCAACGTGATGATCGAGGCGCTCGCCTATCAGCGCCCCGCGATCACCACCGCGATCTCGGGCATCCCCGAGCTGATCCGCGACGGCGAAACCGGCCTGCTGGTCCCACCCGGCGACTCGTCCGCGCTCGCCGCCGCGCTCGCCCGCGTCCACGACGATCCGCTAGCCGCGCTCGCGATGGCGAAACGCGGCCGCGCTCACGTCGAGACGGAGTTCGACTTGGAGAAGAACGCGCGACGCCAACTCGCGCTGTTCTTCCCCGAATAGGCGCACGGCCGCCTCAATATGCGGCGCGGTCGCTGCCCTTGCCCAGCGCGCGCTTGACGTTCGCCGCCGCGCTCTTGACCATCCGGTGCCCCGCGATTTTGGCCGCGTCCATGCCCGGATTGGCGCCAGGCACGCCCGGCTCGACGCCTAGCGCACGCATCCGCTGGTTGACGCGGTGCAGCCGCGCCTCGCCGTCGCTCAAGCCCGATCGCCAGGTAATGCTGAACGAGATCGACGGCACGGGGCCGTTCTGCACCCAGTGCGGCGCCTTGACCGGCACGTAGACCGCGTCGCCCGGTCCCATCGCGAAATCGCGCGCCTTCGCGTCGAAGCTCGGGTCGTGACGCATGTTGCGGTGGCTGCCGCCACGGTGGAACGCCTCGTGCACCTGCTGCGGCACGATCTCGTCGTCGCCGGCCGGATAGACGCGCATCGTCTTGCTGCCGGCGATCTGGAGCAGGATGTTGTGCTCCGGGTCCATGTGGAACGGCGTGACCGATCCCGGCGCCGACAGGAAGATGAACGCCTCGCGCCGGCGGTACGGACCCGTCATCAGGCTGGTGACCGGCGCGATCTCCGCCAGGCACGCGTCGATCAGCCCGGCGTAATCGGGATCGACGTCGACCTTCTTCAGCACCATCCAGCAACCGTTGGTCGCGATCGTGCGGACGATCTCGCCCGGCGACAGGTCGGCCTGGCGAACGCCGGACGGGTCCTGATCGACCTTGAGGTTCCCCAGGCTCTGCTCGACGTGGCTCGCGGGCAACCGCTCAGCCAATGCGGCGAGCGCGGGCAGCGCGAACAGCGGGTGGTCGTGCAACTGGTGCCGGACCGGCGCGGCCTTGGCCGGATACGCGACGGAGAAGTCGGTCAGCCCGTCGTCGGCGAACAGCGTGTGCGTCATGCAGGGGTTCCTTTCGGGATCGAAGAGGTCGACGCGCGCGCGCGCCGCGTACGCCAGCGATCGCTGCCGAGGCACAGCAATCGCGAGAAAGGATTGTCGAACGGCACCGCCAGCGACACGATCCGCCGCCGCTCGGGCCAGATCCGGTCGATCATCGGATGCCCCGCGCGCGCGCAGCTGTCGACCCGGGCGAGCCCGCGCCGGTCGAGCGCGTGGGCGAGATATTCCATCTCGATCAGCACGCCGGGCGAGAAGCTCGCCCATTCTTCGTCGTACGCGATCTTGAGCTGGAACGCCTCGTCGCCGCGCTCCAGGTTGGCGAGGGTCGCGATCACCTGACCGCCGACGCTCATGCGGTGGAAATCGAGCGTGCCCTCCTCGTGCGCGGCGCGCAGCAGGTCGCGGAAACACCGCTCGGTCGCCGGGTCCGCCGCCGCCGCGACGCCCTCGCGCCCCTTCCACCCGGTCTGCTCCAGCGCGAACAGCGCGTCGATCCACGCGTCGACCGGCTCACCCGCCGCCAACCGCTCGAACACCAGCGCACCGCGATCGTTCAACCGCGCGCGCAGCCGGCGATGCTCCTTCAACACCTTGCCGCGCACGTGCTCGGCCGCGTGTGCCGCGCTCGACGCCCCGCCGTGCAGCACCGCGCGGCCGTAATCGCGCGTGCGATAATGGGGTCGACCCTGCTCACCCAGCACCGCCAGCAGCGCCCGCGTCCCCGCGCTGTCCGCGTCGAGCGCCGACAGCCGCAGATACTGCCCCGGCATCCGCGCCAGCATCGGCAGCCCCGCGCGCCAGAACGCCGCCTCCTCGCCCGCGCGCAGCAACGGCTCGCCCAATGCGCGGACGCGCTGGTCCCAATTCTCCACGCACAGCGCCACCCCGCGCGCGCGCCGCGTCGCGATCGGCAGCGCGCCGATCAGCGTCTGGTTCCGCCACACCAGCAGCACGCGCGGCCGCACCGCCTCGGGGAGGTCGACGCACGCCGCCACCGCCGCGGGCGCGTAGAACGGATTGGCCGTGCCCGCCGCGCGCGCCAGGTCATGCCACGCATCCTCGGGCACCTGCTGCCAGTCCAATAGTTCGGCGCGCTCGGCCATGATCCTCGCTCGGGTTTCCCGCTCCGGCATAGCGGCCAAGTCTCACCAATCGGTTCACGCGCACCCGCTGGACGCGGCAGCGCGCGGTCGTTACGCTCGCGTTAACCCTCCTCGGCAGCGAGCATGTACCCCGACCTTTGGTTCCTCCTCGCCGTCTTCGCCAGCTTCACCGGCTACGCGATCTATCTGGCCGGGCTCCAGCGGCGCCTGGTGGAGCCCAATCGCGCATCCTGGCTGATCTGGGGCAGCGCGACGCTGATCGAGGCGGTTACCTATACCGCAGTCAACCCCGGCACGCCGCAGTCGCTCGTGTTCCTGTTCTCCGCCGCGGCGTGCCTGACGATCGCGGTCGCCTTGTGGCGGCGCGCGCGCTGGTCGGCGCCCGACGCGCTGGAGGGGGTGTGCATGGCCGCCTCGCTCGGCGCGATCCTGCTGTGGCTCGTCTTTCGCGAGGCGTTCTGGGCGCACATGCTGGTCGTCGCGGTGGTGCCGGTCAGCTTCTGGCCGACGTGGCGCAGCGTCTGGGCCGACCGCGCGCGCGAACGGTCGCCCGCCTGGGGCCTGTGGTCGATCGGCGACCTTGCCACGCTGATCCTCGCCACCCGCATCGGCGGACAGGGCGTGGGCGAATACGCCTACATCCTGGTCGAGCTCGCCTGCCACGCCAGCGTCTGGTTCATGATCGGGCTCGCGACGGTCAATCCGCTCCGCTCGTTCGGCTGGCGCGAAGGGCGCTTGCGCGTGCTCGACGCCTACGCACCCGCGAACCCGTTCGCGATCCGCGACACGCATCTCGGCAAGTCGGTGTTCGCCGCGCAGGGTTTCCGCGCGGGCGAGCCGATCGTCGCCTTTACCGGCCGCCGCCTCGCCGCCGACCGCCTGCCGCGACGGTTGTCGGGTCGCACCGATCGCTTCGTGCAGATCGCGCGCGACGCGTACCTCGGTCCGTCGGGCGCGATCGACGACCTGATCAATCACAGCTGCGCCCCCAACGCCGGCCTGCGCTTCGACGGCGACGCGCCCGTGCTGGTCGCGATCCGCGACATCGCGGTGGGAGAGGAGATCAGCTGGGATTATTCCACCACGCTCGCCGATCCCGACTGGCGCATGGCCTGCGCGTGCGGCGCGCCCGAGTGCCGCGGCACGATCGCCGCCTTCGACACGCTCCCGCCCGAGCGGCAGCGCTGGTACCTCGACCGCGGCCTCGTCGCGCCGTACCTGCGACGCGACCGAGACGACGTCGCCGCGTGAGCGGCAGCACGGGTCGACGTCCATTTACTGACAACTGCCCCGATCGACTCCGCTGAGCAGAATCTACCCCGATCGGGTGCAACAATACCGCGGATACCGCGGACCTGGCCGGCGGTTCTCCGCTAGACGTCACGATCGCGGTCGAACCGATCGCCCGGCGTGATGTCCAGTGGGAGGATGACCTGATGTCCGATCGTCTCGTACCCGGCACGTTGGCCGCGATCGCCGTCGCATCGCTCGGCCTCTCCGGCTGCGTCGACCCGTCGGCGAAGATCGCCGGCTCGCTCGAGGGGTACGGGTTCCAGCCCGCGCAGTCGCGGTGCGTCGGCGACCGGTTGGAGGCGAACCTCTCGATCGGGCAGTTGCAGCAGCTCGGTCGCGCCGCCCGCGCCACGCGCGAGGGCGACACCACGCCCGGTCGCCTCACCGTGGGCGACTTCATCCGCGTCGCCGGCCAGGTGAAGGATCCCAAAGTCGCGCTGGAAGTCGGCAAGGCCGCGGCCGGGTGCGGCATCCTGACCGATCCCGCATCCCCACTCTGAGTGTGGAGCGGGACGGCGCTCAGGCGGCCTGGTCGAGCGCCGCCACCTGCGCACGTTTGAGCGTCAGGATCGCGCTCGCGCCCGCACCCCGTCCCTCGCTCTCCAGCCGCAGCGCGCCCTCCATCGCGGTCATCGAATTGGCGCACCAGTGCAGCCCCAGCCCGCCCGACTTGTGCGCGCGGGTCGAGTAACCGCGCTGGAACAGCGTCGCACCGACGTGCGACTCGAACCCCTCGCCGTCGTCGCTGATCCTGACCTCGATCGCCTCGTTCACCTGCGCGAACGACACGGTGATCCGCCCGCTCGCGCGCCCCGCCGCCGCGATCGCCTCCGCCGCGTTGGCGAACAAATTGCCGACCACCTGGCTCAGGATCACGCGGTTGGCCAGCACCGGGCACGGCTCCGCGGGATAGCTGAACGCGATCTGCGTCTTGCCCGAATAGCGCGCGATGGTGGCGTTCTGCGCGATCACGTCGGTCATGTCGCATTCCGACAGCTGCGGCCGCTCGTGCGCCGCCGCCTGCTGCTGCCCGATGATGTCGAGCACGTGGACCAGCGCGTCGCGCCCGATTCCCAGCTGCTCGACCTGCTCGGCGCGCGCCGCCGCCATCGCCGACACGCCCGCCGCGACGAACGCGCCCAGCTTGGCGCGCCGCGCCTCGGGCAGGTCCGCCCTCCCCAGTTCCTCCGCCGCGCGCGTCAGCAACGCCTGGTCGACCGGCGGTGTTCTGCCGATCCCGTGGCTGATCACGGTCGAGATCGGGGACAGCGCGTTGCGCACATTGTGCATCACCGCCACCGCGCTCTCCGACCGGCCGAGCGCGAAGCTCTGCGCCTCGATCTGCTCGCGCAGGTCCTTCA
>NZ_JBELMJ010000006.1:16630-53894 GCF_042095875.1 Sphingomonas sp. | reverse complement strand
AGCAGTTCGGCGAGCTGCGCCGAGCTGATCTCGCGCGCCATCAGCACGAACCCGCGCGGCCTGCCCGTGCCGTCGCTGCGCCGCACCTTGGCCACGCCCACCGCCGCCACAACGCCGCCCAGCCGCGCGTAGAAATTCGCCGAGCTTCGCGTCCGCAGCAGCTGCGACAGGTCGCGCTCGCCGATCATCCGCACCAGCCGCGCGCGCATCGCCGGCTGGTCGCGGTGCGCCTCGTCGATCCAGCGCGCGATCACCACCCGGCGGTCGTTCCCGACATAGGCCATCGCGTTGACGTCCAGGTTCGCCATCGCCAGCGGCGAGAAGCTCTCGCGCTCGAACGCCGGGCTCGGCCGCGCCATATAGGCGTAGCTGTCGTTCCAGTCGCCGTAGTCCTTGACCGCGCTCTCGACCTTGTTGGCGTATTCGGCGAGCGCCGCGTGCGTCCGCTCGACGTGCGCGTCGACCGAGCGCCGCTCCAGCTTGTTGAAGCTCGGCAGGATGATCGCGGCGAGCAGCAGCGTGATCGCGATCGCGCCCGCGATCCCCACCGCGGTCAGGATCAGCACCAGCCGCGCGCCGAGCGAGCGCGGATTGCGCAGCGCGCCTACCTGGGCGCCGACGTGGCGCCGTACCTGCGCGGCCATCAGCCGTCGGTGCCCGTCGCGGGCTCCACCTGAACGTAGCGCGCGTGCGCCATCTCGCGCGCGGCAGCCTCCACCAGCGGTCGCGCGAAATGATAGCCCTGCAGGTGGCTCGCCCCCGCCACGCGCAGCAGGTCGACCTGCGCCGCATTCTCGACTCCCTCGGCGATCACGCTCAGCCCCAGCGACTGCGCGAGGTGGACGATCGAGCGCACGATCGCCGCCGACTCGCGCTCGCGCGCCATGCCGTCGATGAAGCTGCGATCGATCTTGAGCGCGTCGAGCGCGAACTTGCGGATGTTGTAGAGCGACGAATAACCGGTGCCGAAATCGTCAAGCGCGATCCGGAACCCCATCTGGCGCAGCCGGTACAGCGTCTCCGCCGCGCGGTCGGCGTCGTCGAAGATCGCGGTCTCGGTGATCTCGATCTGCAATCGGCTGGGCGCGACGCCCGCGCGCTGGCAGCGCTCCATGATGTAGCCGACGAAATTGTGGCGCCGGAACTGCCGCGGGCTGAAATTGACCGACACGTACTGACCCGGCCACGATTCGAGCACGTCCAGGCTGTGCTCCAGCACCCAGTCGCCCAGCTCGTGGATCAGGTTCGATTCTTCCGCGATCGGGATGAACGTCGCCGGGCTGATCGGGCCGTACTCGGGCGTCTGCCAGCGCAGCAGCGCCTCGAACCCGACGATTTCGAACGTGCCGTGCGCGACGATCGGCTGGTAGACCAGCGCCAGCTCGTCGCGCGCGATCGCCTGCGACAGCCCGGTCTCGATCCGGCGGCGCACGCGCACGCCCTCGTCCATGCTCTCGTCGAACAGCCGCGCGACGCCGCGCCCGTTCCGCTTGGCGGCGTTCAGCGCCAGGTCGGCGCGGCGGATCAGGTCGATCGGATCGCGGTTGTCGCCCTCGCCCGCGGTCACCACGCCCGCCGACGCCGCGGTCTGCACCGCGTGGCCCAGCACCTTCAGCTCGACCGCGCAGGCGTGCACCACCCGCGTGCAGGCCATCTCGGCCGCCTGCTCGCCCGCGGTCTCGAACAACAACCCGAACTCGTCGCCGCCCAGCCGCGCGACCAGCCCGCCCGTCGGCATCGCGTGGTGCAGGATCGCGCAGATCTCGCGGATCAGCTCGTCGCCCGCCAGGTGGCCCAGCGTGTCGTTGACCAGCTTGAACCGGTCGAGGTCGATCATCGCGACCGCGAACCGCCCCGGCTGCCGCGCGCGCTCGCTCAATGCGCGCAGGAAGGCTAGCCGGTTGGGCGCCTCGGTCAGCGCATCGTGCGTCGCGATATGGATCGCCTTGACCTCGTTCGCGGCGAGCTCGGCCGCCTGCTGCTCCAGCAGCACGACCTGCCGCGACAGCTGCTCGCGCGCTTCCTTGAGCGCACGATCCGCCGCCCATCGCTGGCCGAGCGCGGTCGCGGTCTGCACGATCTCGGCGACCTCGAACGGCTTGGCGATGTAGAATATTTTGTCGGCCGGCCCCGCGACCTTGCTGATCTCGACGGGCGAGAAATCGGAGTAACCCGTCACGATCACGATGTTGACGTCGGGGTCGAGCGCGCGAATGCGGCGCGCGGTTTCCTTGCCGTCGATCCCCGGCGGCATGCGCACGTCGATGAACGCGACCGCGAACGGTTTGTCCTCGCCCCGCGCGCGCTCCACCTCGGCGACCGCGTCGATGCCTTGCGTGCAGTGAACGCAGTCGAACATCGCCGGGGACGGATCGCTCGCCGCGCCGTTCCCGGTCGCCTCGGCGTCGTCGCCGGCGCCGTCGTCGTCACCGAACAATTCCGCCGCCATCGCCGACAGCGACCCCGCCTGCGCGTGCTCTACCGGCGCGAAGCTACGCCGATAGCTGTCGTGCATCATCGGTTCGTCGTCTACGATCAATATCCGCATGCGCATCGCCTCGTTGCCGCGCCCGGTGCCGGGTCGCGCCACGACACGGTAAGCAAGGGTGGTTAAACGCGCGTAAAGGCTCGGTCCGCGCGATCGGCCAGCGCCTGCGCGCCCAGCACCACCGCGCCCAGCGGCCCCGCGCCCGCGCCCAGCGCGGCGGGCACCAGGTACGTGTCCATGTTCTCCACCTCCGGGCGGACGACGTAGCCGTTCAGCGTCGACCGCGTCGCCGCGCGCAGCCGTGGCAGCAGGTGCGCGTTGCCGACCAGCACCCCGCCGCCCAGCACGATGCGGCGCGGCACGCCCGTCAGCACCATCACCGACATCAGCTGCGCGAGCGCGTCGACCACGCTGTCCCACACCGGATGGTCCTCGGGCAGTTCCTCGCCCTTGATGCCCGTCCGCGCCGCGATCGCCGGCCCCGATGCCAGCCCCTCTACGCACGCGCCGTGGAACGGGCACACCCCGCCCCAATCGTCGCCGGCGAGCCGCGGTACGCGGATATGCCCCAACTCGGCGTGGGTCAGCCCGTCGACCGGCTGGCCGTGCGCGATCATCCCCGCGCCGATCCCGGTGCCGACCGTGACGTAGGCGAGCGCGTCCAACTCTTGCCCCGCGCCCCAGCGCGCCTCGCCCAGCGCCGCGCCCACCACGTCGGTGTGGAACCCGACCGGCTTGTCGTAGCGCGCGGCGAACCGCCGCGCGACGCTGGTGTTCGCCCAGCCGGGCTTCGGGGTGGAGGTGATGTTGCCGTAATCGCCGGCCTGCTGGTCGATCGACACCGGACCAAAACTGCCGATTCCGATCGCGGCGAACCCGCGCCATCCGTCCAGCACCGCCTCCAGCGCCGACAGCGTCTCC
This sequence comes from Sphingomonas sp., assembly GCF_042095875.1. Taxonomy (GTDB): domain Bacteria; phylum Pseudomonadota; class Alphaproteobacteria; order Sphingomonadales; family Sphingomonadaceae; genus Sphingomonas. Next base: position 50,485 of record NZ_JBELMJ010000006.1, on the reverse strand, counting down.
TCCGGCCGCGTGGTCGGGACACGCACCTCCTCGTGGATCGCGTCCGGCCCGCTCGCCAGGATCGCGACGCACTTGGTGCCGCCCATTTCCAGCCCGGCGATCAGCGGCGCGTCGGTCATTCGCTCTCCTTGGCGGCGGCATCGATCCGCCGCAGCATGTGGGTGAATTGGTGAAGCTCGCCGTCCTCGAACCGCGAGAAGATGCGCGCTTCCAGCTCCTTCGCCTTCGGCACCACCTCGTCGTACAGGGTGCGCCCGGCCTGGCTCAGCGTCAGGTGGTGCGATCGCCTGTCCTGGCTGTTGGGGCTGCGCTCCAGCAACCCGCGCTGCGTCAGCGCAATCGCCGCGCGGCTGACCGTCACCTTGTCCATCCGCATGCGCTCGCCGATCTCGGCCTGCGTCGTCGCGGTGCCTTCCGCGATCACGGTGATCAGCCGCCACTCGGGAATGCTCAGCCCGAACAGCGCCTCGTACGCGGTCGCGATCCGGCTGCTCACGCGGTTGGACGTGACCGACAGCAGGAACGGGACGAAATCGTCGAGGATCAGGCGATCGGCCATAGGATGCTCGCGCTAACACGCGCTCGCCTTGCCGCAAAGGACTGGCGCGGTCGTAAGCCACCGGAACATGCCGCCGTTCATTGCATTTTCATGACACGGGCCGCATGTTCGCGGCGGAGGACATGAGTGGCTCAGGTACAGGCGAACGGCATCACGATCGAGTATGAGGATCACGGCGACGTCGACGCGCCCGTTGTCCTGCTCATCATGGGGCTGGGTGCGCAGCTCGTCCGCTGGCCGATCGAGCTGGTCGACGACCTGGTCGCGCGCGGCTACCGCGTGGTCCGCTTCGACAATCGCGACGTCGGCCTCTCGACCAAGTTCGACGGTGCGGGCACGCCCAACATCGTCTGGACCGCGATGATCCAGCAGTTCGGCCGCACGCCGCCGGTACCCTACACGCTGCAGGACATGGCCGCCGACGCGGTCGGCCTGCTCGACGCGCTGGACATCGAGGCCGCGCACATCGTCGGCGCGTCGATGGGCGGCATGATCGCGCAGCTCGTCGCGGCGTCCTGGCCGGACCGCACATTGTCGCTCACCTCTATCATGTCGACCACCGGTCGTTCGGACTGCTCGCGCCCGACGATGCGCGCAACCGCGGTGCTGCTGCGCCACCCGCGCAGCGACGACCTTGAGGCGATCGTCGCGCACGGCACGCTCGCCGCCAACGTCGTCGGCGGCCGCTTCCCGATGGAGGACGCCTTCCTCGCCGAACGCATCCGCAGCGAAACGCTGCGCAACCGCCATCCCGCCGGGTTCGTGCGTCAGATGGCGGCGATCATCGCCGACGGCGACCGCAGCACGCGGCTCGCGCGCATCACCGCTCCCACGTTGGTGATCCACGGCAGCGACGATCCCCTGGTGCCCGTCTCCGGCGGTCGCGAGACCGCGCGCGCGATCCCCGGCGCGCGGCTGCTCGAGATCGACGGCATGGGCCACACCCTCCCGCCGCAGGTGCTGCCGCAGATCGTCGACGCGATCAACACGCACGCCAGCCGCGCCACGCTCGACCACGACATGGCCCACGCCGCCTGACCCCGCCCTGCTCCTGACGAGCTCAGCGACAGAAGCAGCCACTTATCTCTTCTACCCTTGTCATCCCGGCCTTGAGCCGGGATCCCGCTGCCTTATGCGCCTCGCAGCCTGGCGCACGAGGCCGAGCCACACTGCGCAACCTGCCGAATCGAACTGACGCTGTCCTACAAGCTTCCGCCCGCGCTAGCGTCGGAACCATGTACGCCCAGACCCCGACCTCACTCTGCTTCAGCCAAGGTGACATGCCGCACGGCATCGCGTTGGCCTCACCTTAGCCTCACCTTCCGACCGGCGACCGCCGACGCGCGGCGTCTTGGCCTCACCTTCGCCTCACCTTCCGCTCACTCCACCGTGACGCTCTTGGCCAGGTTGCGCGGCTGGTCGACGTCGGTCCCCTTCGCCACCGCGACGTGATACGCCAGCAACTGCACCGGCACCGCGTAGACCAGCGGCGCGATCAGCGGGTGGACCTTGGGCATGGTGATGGTCGCGACGCAGCCCTCGCCCGCCGCCTGGATGCCGTCATAGTCGCTGATCAGCACGACCTTGCCGCCGCGCGCCTGCACTTCCTGCATGTTGCTGACGGTCTTGTCGAACAGCGGCCCCGACGGCGCGATCACGATCACCGGCACCGCGTCGTCGATCAGCGCGATCGGCCCGTGCTTCATCTCGCCCGCCGCGTAGCCCTCGGCGTGGATGTAGCTGATCTCCTTCAGCTTCAGCGCACCTTCCAGCGCCAACGGATAGTCGGTGCCCCGCCCCAGGTACAGCACGTCGCGCGCCGCCGCGACCACGCCCGCCATCGCCTGAATCGCCTCGTCGTAGGCGAGCGCCGCGTTGATCGACGCCGGCGCCTCGCCCAGGTGCCGCACGATCTGCCGCTCCTCGCCCGGCTTCAACTGCCCTTTCGCCCGCGCCAGATTAGCGGCGAGCGCGGCCAGCACGGCCAGCTGGCAGGTGAACGCCTTGGTGGAGGCGACGCCGATCTCCGGCCCCGCGTGCGTCGGCAGCAGCAGGTCCGCCTCGCGCGCCATCGAACTGGTCGGCACGTTGCACACGACCGCGATCGTCTGCCCCTCGGCACGCGCGTGGCGCAACGCGGCGAGCGTGTCGGCGGTCTCGCCCGACTGGCTGATGAACAGCGCGAGGCCACCCGCCTCCATCACCGGCGCGCGATACCGGAACTCGCTCGCGACATCCAGGTCGACCGGCACGCGCGCGAACTGCTCGAACCAGTACTTGGCGACCATCCCGGCGTAGAAGCTGGTGCCGCACGCGACGATCGTCACGCGCTTGACGCCCGACAGCTCGAACTCTGGGATCGGCAGCGTGATCGTCTCGTCCATCCGCTGCAGGTACGAGCGCAGCGTCTGCGCGACGACGATCGGCTGTTCGTAGATCTCCTTGAGCATGTAGTGCCGGTGATTACCCTTGGAGATCAGCTCGCCCGTCACCCCCGAGATCGTCACCGCACGCTCGACCGCGTTATTGTCGCGGTCGAACACCTGCGCGCCGTCGTGCGTGCAGACGACCCAGTCGCCCTCCTCCAGGTACGCGATCCGCTGCGTCAGCGGCGCGAGCGCGAGCGCGTCGGAGCCGAGATAGGTCTCGCCGTCACCGTGCCCGACCACCAGCGGCGAGCCGAGCCGCGCGCCGATCAGCAGGTCGGGGTGGCGGCGGAACAGGATCGCCAGCGCGAAGGCTCCGTGCAGCCGCGGCAGCACGCTGCGCACCGCGCTCTGCGGATCGAGCCCGGCCTCGACCTGCTCGCTGACCAGATGCGCCACGACCTCGGTGTCGGTCTCGCTGGTGAACACGCGACCGCGCGCGATCAGTTCGTCGCGCAGCGTCTTGAAGTTCTCGATGATGCCGTTGTGCACCACCGCGACCTCCTCGGTCGCGTGCGGGTGGGCGTTGTTGGTGGTCGGCCCCCCGTGCGTCGCCCAACGCGTGTGCGCGATCCCCGTGGTGCCCGGCAGCGGATGCTCGGCGAGCTCGCGCGTCAGGTTGATCAGCTTGCCCGACGCCCGCCGCCGCTCGATCGCGCCGTCATGGTCGGTCGCGATGCCGGCCGAGTCGTAGCCGCGATATTCCAGCCGCTTGAGCCCGTCGAGCAGCCGGTCCGCCACCTCGTCCCGCCCAACGATGCCAACGATGCCACACATGCGATCAATCCACTTCTCGAAGACGCGCGGACGCGTCACTCACCCGTCATCCGTGAAGACGACCCCGCCGCCAATAGCGCAAACGTGCAACCAAGCGGTTGCCGCCGCGTGAATAGGCCGTCACTTCGACGCTTTCGCCGCCTTGCGCGCGCGCATCGTGTCGCGAAAGCGCGTCGCCCAGCCGGCTTTCGCGACCTGCTCGGGCCGGACCAGCGCCAGCGCGCCCGCCTCGACGTCGCGCGTCACCACCGACCCGGCCGCGACGATCGCGCCCGCGCCGACCGTGACGGGCGCAACCAGCGCGGTGTTCGAGCCGATGAACGCGCCCTCGCCGATCACGGTCTGGTACTTGAAGAAGCCGTCGTAATTGCACGTGATCGTGCCCGCGCCGACGTTCACGCCCGCGCCGACGTCGGCGTCACCCAGATAGGTCAGGTGATTGGCCTTCGCCCCGCGCCCCAGCCGCGCGTTCTTCACCTCGACGAAATTGCCGACCTTCGCGCCTTCCTCCAGCACAGCGCCCGGCCGCAACCGCGCGTAGGGGCCGACCTCCACGCCTGCACCGACAATCGCGCCCTCCAGATGGCTGAACCCGCGGATCGTCGCGCCGTCCGCCACCTGCACGCCAGGGCCGAAGAAGACGTTGGGTTCGATCACCACGTCGCGGCCCACGTGCGTGTCATGCGCGAACCACACCGTGTCGGGCGCGATCAGCGTCGCGCCGTCCGCCATCGCGCGCGCGCGCCGCGCCGCCTGCCACGCCGCCTCTACGCCGGCGAGTTCGGCGCGGCTGTTGACCCCCGCCACCTCGCTCTCCTCTGTCTCGATCACCGCAGTGCCGCGGCCGTCGCGCTGCGCCAGCATGACGATGTCCGGCAGGTAATATTCGCCCGCCGCATTGTCGTTGCCGACGCGCGCGAGCAGCGCGAACAGGTCGCGCGACGATGCCGCCATCAACCCGGAATTGCACAATGTCTCGGCGCGCTCGGCCGGGCTCGCGTCCTTGTACTCGACCATCTTGGCGACCAGGTCGCTGCCCGGTGCGGTAATGACGCGCCCATAGGCTGCGGCATCGGCGGGACGGAACCCCAGCACGACTGCCGCCGGCTTATCTGGCCCGTGAAGGCGATCGAGCATCCGCTGCATCGTCTCGGCCGTGACCAGCGGGACGTCGCCGTACAGGATCAGCACGTCACCCTCGAAACCCGCGAGCACCGCCTCTGCCTGCTGCACCGCGTGCCCGGTACCGAGCTGCTCGGTCTGGTGCGCGATCACCGTGTCGTGCCCGGCGACCGCCGCCTCGACCTGCTCGCGCCCGGCGCCGACCACCACCACCGTCCGCTCGGGCGACAGCGTCCGCGCGGTGTCGATCAGGTGCAGCAGCATCGGCTTGCCCGCCAAGGAATGCAGCACCTTGTGCAGGTCGGACTTCATCCGTGTGCCCTTGCCCGCGGCAAGGATGACGATGGCGAGAGGCGGCTGGCTCATGCCTGGCGCCCTGCCACCACTGGCCGCCGATTTCCAGCGCAGGTGCGCCCTTGCATGGATGCGCACTTGCCATGCCGGACAGGGCCCGGCACGGGCGCGGCGATGACAGATTTCGCGTTCGACATCGTCGGCTTCGACCTGGACGGCACGCTGGTCGATACGTCGCGCGACCTGGCCGCCGCGGTCAATCAGGCGCTCGGCGCGGGCGGCCGTTCGGCGTTGCCGGTGTCGCGGATCGTCACCATGATCGGTGGCGGCGCGCGCCACATGCTGGCGCAGGCGCTCGACGCGACCGGCGGCTATGACGAGGCGGAACTCGACCAACTGCACGACCGGCTGATCGAGCACTACGAAGCGAACATCTGCGTCGACTCGGCGCCCTACCCCGGCATCATCGCCACCTTGGATGCGCTCGCCGCGAGCGGCGTCAGGCTCGCCGTGGCGACCAACAAGATCGAGCGCTTCACCCGCGCGCTGCTCGACAAGCTCGATCTGACGGAGCGCTTCTCGGCCGTGATCGGCGGCGACACGCTCGGTGTCGGCAAGCAGAAGCCGTCACCAGCACCGATCCAGGCGATGATCACCGCCGCGGGTGGCGGGCGCGCAGCCTTCGTCGGCGACTCGATCTACGACGTCACCGCGGCACACGCGGCCGGCGTGCCCGCGATCATCCATCGCCACGGCTTCACGCGCACCGGCGTCGACGCGCTCGGCGCCGATGCCGTCATCGACCATTTCGATCGGCTCATCCCCACGCTGGAGCAGTTATGACCGGACCTCATATGCGCTTAGTCTGGCTTTTTCTGCTCCTCGCCGCGATCTGCTTCGCCGTGACGATGGCACTGCTGCCGCACCCGCCCGGCGTCGTCGAGGTCGGCGACAAGTACCAGCATATGCTGGCGTTCGGCACGCTGACGATCCTCTACGCGCTCGCCTTCCCGACCACGCCGCTTCTGCGCATCGGCGAGCGCCTGTCGTTCCTCGGCGCGCTGATCGAGGTGTTCCAGTCGATCCCAGCGCTGCACCGCGACTGCGACGTGATGGACTGGGTCGCCGACACGTTCATCATCGTCGCGGTGCTGGTCGTCATCGCGCTGGGGCGTCGCCTCCGGCCGAGCCGACGCGTCGCCGCGCCTTGATCAGCAGGTGCCGCGCCAGCATCAATGGCGGCATGCGAATCCAGTGCGAGCGGACGTAGAAGGCGAACCGCGTCGCCGGGTACGTCTCACGACCCCAGCCGTCACGCGCGAGCAATCGCCACGCATATAGGCCGTCTAGCCCGGCTCCGCGTCGCCACGCCGGCGGGATCGGCGTGTCGAACAATCGTGCGGCGAGCCTCGCCGCGCGCGCCACATACGCGCTCGCCTGGTGCTCCGCCGCCCGCGCGTGGAGCTTGAGCCAGAAGTCCGCGTCGTCCTCCGAACACTCGCGCAGCAGCCGATCCACGTCCCACAGATTGCGCAGACCGCCTGCCAGATCGCCGTCGGCGAACAGGTGCAGCGCGGCGTGGATCACCATGTCGGCGGGCGCCAGCACGCTCAATCCGTTGCCGAGCGGAACCGCCCCGGCGATCAGCGCGTCCGCGTCTGGGGTCGGCCGCGCGGTCGGCGGCAGAATGGTGTGATGCACGTCGATCATCCGGTCGCGCTCGCGATGGATCAGCGGCGGCAGCTCGTGCATCCATCGCCGGTAGTACGCCTCGTCGTACGCGTCGGGCTTGGCCCACTCCCACCCCGCCGCGAGCAACGCCTGCTCGACCCGCGGCATCGCGGCACGGGGCAACAGCACGTCCAGGTCTCCGATATGGCGACCCTGCCCCGCCGCCAGTCCAGCCGCGACGAAGGCCGTGCCCTTCAGCAACACGAGCGGTACGTCGAGGGACCCGAGCACCCGCCGCATCATCTCCGCTTCCCACAATGCCGCGCGGCGCTGCTCGGTCGCGGCATCGCGCGCGTCGGCAAGGATCTCGGCGACGACACGCGGCACCGCATCCGCATCGATCCGTAGCGCGAGCGTGCCGATCAACTGTTCGGCCCGCGCCGCCGCGATCAGCGCGTTCCAATCGCTCGCCGCAAGCGAGCCGGCCCGATCCGGATGGGCGAGCACGTTCGCGAGCAACCGTGCCGCGCTCACGTCTCGCCCCACAACGCCTCGACTATCGCCAACCCACTCTCCCCATTGGGATAGTCGATCGCGCGGGCGGGCACCCGTTGGACCAGGTCGGTCAGCGCGCGAAAGCTTCGTTCGCCGAGCGCGGCGTAATTGGTCGACGCCTGCGTCAGCCGCACGAACGCCTCCGCCGCGCCTACCGTCCGCACGTCGCGTTCCAAGCCGAAAACGGGAAACAGCACCATTGCGGGCCGGGCGGGCTCGTCCATGCGCGCGATCGCCGCGGTCGGGGGGACGAGATGGCGGATGTCGCCCTTTGGCGTCGCCCGCAACAGAGGTCCGAAGCGCTCGCCGGGCAACGCGCGTTCGACCACGCCGATCGCTTCGTTCTTCAGGCTGACCAGCCGGGGAAAGGCGTAGACGTCCCCGCTTAACGGATCGAGCAGCACGAACTCGTCGCCCATGAACCGCCACCCGCGCGCACCCAGCAAGGTGGCGAGCGTCGACTTTCCCGCCCCGGACTCACCGGTCATGATAAACGCGCGTCCGTCGCGCTCGACGCAGGAAGCGTGGAGCAGCAGGTGCCGGCGATGCCCAAGCGCCACCTGCAGGTTCATCGCCATCTCCGCCGCGAGCAGCCCCTGCGCGAGTGGCAACGGTGCTGTGTCGGGCAGCATGTAGTCACCCGCGATGCTCACCGACCGGCGGGCGAACCGCCGCCACGCCGCCGCCGCGGGCAGCCGCACGGTAAAATGCGCGATGTCGGCTCGCGGGTAAGCGGCGTAGAGTAATCGCAATGTCGCAATCGGCGCCGCGAAGTCGCTGCCGACACGAAAGCCGATCGGCCCAACCCTGAACGCCGTCTCATACCTCATGCCCGGCTCACCAAGCCGACCGCCACCAGCTCGTCGAGCCGCGCGCTCAGCAGATCGTCCGCTGCGTCGGCGACGTCGTAACGCTGGATCAGTCGCGCCAACAGCTCGTCGCGCATCGCCACATCCTCTGCAAGTATCGCGAGTATCTCGGGTGCGGGCGACGCGAGCATGTGCGTCATGCCCGATGCACGGTGGTAGAGCGCGACCAATCCGTCCAGCTCGCGAATCAACAGCGCGTCGGCGGGCGGCGCGCGGTAGCGCGTCGCGGACAATCGCCTACTTCCGCAGCATCTGAACCGAGGCGAAGCAGGTGAACCCCGCCGTGCCCCGCTGCAACCGCTGGACGTACTTCAGGTACGCGCGGCTCCGCTCGTAATCGTAGCCTGGCAGATTTGACCCGCTCGCCAGCGCACGCCGCACCTCTTCGCCTTTCAGCGGACGACCGGGCGGCGCGAAGGCGCCCGCGGTTCCGGCGGCCACGACCTGTCCGTCCTTGCTGATGTAGCCGCGTGCGCGGCCAGCGTCGGGCACCGGAATGTCGCACATCAGAACCGAGCCTGCGGCCTGCGCCAGCGCGGGACGGATCGACACCACCGAAGCAGCGCTCACCGCTCCCAGCATCAGCGCGCGGCGACGCGTGGGTGCGCCCGCTTCGTCTTCGGCTGTGGTGCTCGGCGTGTCGGTCATCGGCCTCTTCTATCCAGCCAAGCCCTTCCACAATACTAATGCCGCCACAAGCCGAACCAGAGGGCCGCGGAAGCGCCCGTGCCATTCCCGTACGTTTACCATGCTTGCGTTGCGCCGTGACGTTCGCGCTTGCCGTCCTTGGCGAACCGACTACGCAGTCAGTCGTGATCGAAGGATTCGCGCTCCGCACCTGGCTCGCCGGCATGGTAGCGGTGGTGACCGCGACCATCATGTTCGCTTACTCGCGCGACGTGCAGCTCGCGCTGATCGCGCTTGTGGGCGGGGCGGCCGCGACCGTGATCGCGCGCAGTATTGGTGACAACGACCTCGCCGAGCCTGATGCGCCGGGCGACGGCGACCAGCCGTTGGAGCTCGCGCCGGTGCTGGAAGCGATCCTAGACCCGGTTGTCATGGTGCGGGATGGCCGCGTGATCGCGGCAAATGCGCCCGCGCGGTTGGTCTTGGGACAACACATCATCGGCGAGGACGTGCGCACCGCGATCCGTCACCCGGCCGCGAGCGATTACCTGTCGATGCCGACGAACGAGCGCGGCAGCGCGCCGATCGAGCTTGTCGGCCTCGGCGCGCAGGATCGCCGCTGGCAGATGCGCGCAACCGAGACTGCGCCGGGCACGCTGATCGTCCACCTGCTCGATCAGACCGGCCAGCACGCCGCCGAGCGGATGCGCGTCGACTTCGTCGCGAACGCCAGCCACGAGCTGCGGACGCCCTTGTCCTCGATCCTCGGATACGTCGAGACGCTGAGCGAAGAGGCGGGCGAGGACCCGGCGATCCGCCGCCGTTTCCTAAATATCGTGTTCGACGAGGCGACCCGCATGGAGCGGCTGGTCGAAGACCTGATGAGCCTGTCGCGGATCGAGGCGGAGAAGTTCCGCCTTCCCTCCGCGACGGTAGACCTGGGCGTGCTGGCGATCGAGGTGCACGAGGCGCTGCGCCACAGCCACGGCACGCGCGGCGATGACGTCGTGCTGCGGATGGACGAGGGTGTATTGCCGGTCGCGGGTGACCGTGTGCAATTGTCGCAGGTGCTGCACAATCTGATCGGCAACGCGATGAAGTACGGGCGCGACGGAACGCCGGTGACGGTCACCGTGCAGGCAGGCGCGCGCGACGCGGTGATGGTGCGGATCGAGGACGAGAGCGAGGGTATCGCGCCCGAGCACATCCCGCGCTTGACCGAGCGCTTCTACCGCGTCGATGCCGGGCGCAGCCGCTCGCTCGGCGGCACCGGACTCGGGCTCGCGATCGTCAAGCACATCGTCGAGCGCCACCGCGGCAGGCTCGACATCGCCAGCACCCTTGGTCAAGGTACGCGCGTCACGGTAACGCTGCGCGCCGCGGAACGCTGATCCGTGCCACTCCCGGGGAGTGCTGTCATCAAGCGGTAACGCGAGTGTCACACGGGGGATCGCGCGGGTCGGCGCCGCGGGGGCGCGACCGTCTGTTCGGGGAATCGATGCGTCGTCTCGTTCTGGCGCTCGCGGCATGGCTGTCGGTCGCGCTCGGCGCCTGTGTCGATCAGGCGGCGGGCGGCGGAGCGGGCACGCGCGACCAGATCCGCGTTGTCGGCTCATCCACCGTCTACCCTTTCACCACGCTGGTGGCGGAGCAGTACCTGGCCGCCAACCCGGACGCACGCCCACCGGTGATCGAATCGACCGGCACGGGCGCGGGTATCCGCCTGTTCTGCGCCGGGGTCGGTGCCGCCCACGCCGATCTGGTCGACGCGTCGCGCCGGATGAAGCGCAGCGAATATGACGAGTGCGCGCGCCACGGTGCGGGCGACCTGATGGAGGTGCAGATCGGAATCGACGGCATCGCCATCGCCGAGGCGCGGCAGGGCCCGCCGATGCAACTGACCCCCGCGCTGATCTTTCGCGCGCTCGCCGCCGCGCCTGGCGGGCGGCCGAACAGCAGCCGCACCTGGCGCGACCTCGATCCTGCACTGCCCGCGACGCCGATTCGCGTCTACGGTCCACCCGCGACCAGCGGCACGCGCGAGGCCTTCGCCGAACTGATCCTCGCGCGCGGGTGCGAGGCCCTTGATCCCAGCGCAGTGCCGTTGCGCGAACGGGATCCCGCCGCATTCGACGCGCGCTGCCTGACCGTGCGCGAGGACGGCGCCTATATCGACGCGGGCGAGAACGACAATCTAATCGTGCAGAAACTTGGCGCCAATCCCGAGACGCTTGGAATCTTCGGCTACAGCTACCTGGAGGAGAACAGCGACGCGGTGCGCGGTGTCGCGATCAGCGGCGTGGCGCCGACATACCAGACGATCGCCGACGGCAGCTATCCCGGCGCGCGCCCGCTGTTCGTCTACGTCAAGCGCGCGCACCTGCGCGCAGTGCCAGGGCTGCGCCGCTTTCTCGCGCTCTACGCCGCGAACTGGGCGCCGGGCGGCGCGCTGACGCGGCGCGGGCTGATCCCCAGCCCGGCAATCGTGCGCGCACGTGCCGCCGACACGATCCTGCACAATCGCCCGCTCGACCCGCACAGCCTCGACTGATGTCGTCGTTGACGCTCCTGTTCCTGATCGCCGCGCTAGGACTCGTTGCCTGGGTCGTGGCGCGGACGCGCGCGCGGCGCTTCCGCCGCGTCGCACGGCAGCGGTTCAGCTCCCTGCCGCAGCATCACGGCTGGTACGTCGCCTTGTGCACCGTGGTGCCCGCGCTGGCCTTTCTCTTGATCTGGTATCTGATTTCACCCGCGCTGGTGACCGACGCCGTGCTCGCCACTCCGCGCGCCGCTACGCTGCCGCCGGCCGGATACGACCGCGCGTCGATCCTATCCGAAGCGCGCGAGATCGCCGCCGGGCGCCCGTACGGCGCGTTTACCCCACTCGCGAGTGCGCTCGCCCCCGCCTATGCCGCGGCACAGGCGCGCTTCGATACGATCGGCACCGCCATCGCGTTGCTGCTCGCCTTCGCAGGCGGCGCGTGGTCGTTCCTTCGCGTGCGGCCGGGCTTCTCCGCGCGTACCCGCAACGAACGCTTGGTGATGGCGCTGCTGCTCGCTGCCTCGCTGGTGGCGATCGCAACCACGGTCGGCATCGTCCTCAGCCTGCTGGTCGAGAGCGCACGCTTCTTCCGCGTGGTGCCGATCGGCGACTTTCTGCTCGGCACGCGCTGGAGCCCGAGCGTGATCGATCCGCGTGATCCCGGCGCGACGCTGGGCGCGGTCCCGCTGTTCTGGGGTACGTTCTTCATCGGTGCGGTGATCGCGATGGCGGTCGCGGTGCCGCTCGGGCTGATGAGCGCGATCTACCTGACCCAATATGCCACGCCGCGCGCGCGCCGCTGGATCAAACCGCTCCTGGAGGTGCTCGCGGGCGTCCCGACCGTTGTCTATGGCTATTTCGCCGCGCTGACCGTCGCACCCGCTGTGCGGTCAGCCGGCGCTGCACTCGGTATCGCCTCAGCCTCGTCGGAGAGTGCGCTGGCCGCCGGGCTGGTGATGGGCATCATGATCATCCCATTCGTATCCTCGATGGCGGACGACTCGCTCGCCGCCGTACCCGCCGCGATGCGCGACGGCAGCTTCGCGATGGGCGCGACCAGCGCGGAGACGATCAAGCGCGTGCTCGTCCCGGCCGCACTGCCCGGCGTGATCGGCGGCGTGCTGCTCGCGGTCAGCCGCGCGGTCGGCGAGACGATGATCGTCGTCATGGCCGCATCCGGCATCGCCACGCTGACGCTCAATCCGTTCGCCAGCACCACCACCGTCACCAAGCAGATCGTCGACCTGCTCACCGGCGAGGCGGCGTTCACCTCGGCCAAGACGCTCGCCGCCTTCGCACTCGGGCTCACGCTGTTCGTCGTCACACTGCTCCTGAACGTCGTCGCGCTGATCGTCGTACGCCGCTACCGCGAGGCATATGAGTAAGTCGCTCGTCCCAGAGGTGCCGGTGAGCGCCGCCGAGGTCGAGCCGCATCGCCCGACCGACTGGCGCAGCGGCGCGATGGAGCGGCGTATTCGCCGTCGCTACGCCGCGGAACGTCGATTCCGCCTGCTCGGGCTCGGCGCGGTGGTCGTGTCGGCAAGCTTCCTCGCCTTCCTGCTCGTCGTGATGATCGCGCAAGGCCATCAAGGTTTCGTCGAGACGCGCTTCGCCGTCCCGCTCGACCTGCGCCAAGCGCGGCTGGGTCTCACGCCGGACAGGCTCAGCGGCGCGGGCGCCGATTTGGCGCTCGCCGGCGCGGGGCTGGAGCGCGCGGTGGATGCCGCGGCGAACCGCGCCTATCCGTCGCAGGGTGGTGCCGCGCTGCTGTCGGATGGCGCGTGGCTGCGCGTGCGCGACCGGGTCAAGCGTGACCCGCAGTTGCTCGAACACCCGTTCACCATCGACCTTCCGGTCGCGAGCGCGATCGACATCGCGGCGAAGGGAAGCGGGACACCTGTCGCGGAGCGATCGGTTGCAGCCCTGAGGCAACATCTGTCGCGCGGGCTCGCTTGGGACTTCTTCACCGGCGCCGACTCGACCGACGCGACGCGTGCGGGCATCTGGGGCGCGCTCAAGGGATCGCTGCTGCTGATGCTCGTCACGCTAGCGCTGGCCTTTCCGATCGGCGTATTCTCGGCCATCTACCTGGAGGAATATGCGCCGCGGAACCGCGCGACCGATTTCCTCGAAGTTTCGATCAACAATCTCGCCGCCGTTCCCTCGATCGTCTTCGGGCTGCTCGGCCTGGCGGTCTTCCTAGGTACCTTTCACCTGCCGCGTTCGGCACCGATCGTCGGCGGGCTGACGCTGGCGTTGATGACGATGCCGGTCATCGTGATCGCGTCGCGAAACGCGATCCGCGCGGTGCCGCCCTCGATCCGCGACGCCGCACTCGCGGTCGGTGCGTCGCCGATCCAGGTCGTGTCGCACCACGTCATTCCCCTCGCCGCCCCCGGCATCCTGACCGGTACGATCATCGGCATGGCGCGCGCGCTGGGCGAGACCGCCCCGCTGCTGATGATCGGCATGCGCGCCTTTATCGCTGCCCCGCCCGATCGCCTGACCGACCCCGCCACCGCATTGCCGGTGCAGATCTTCCTCTGGTCGGATCAGGTCAGCCGCGGCTTCGTCGAGAAGACGTCGGCCGCGATCCTGGTGCTGCTCGTCTTCCTGCTCGCGATGAACGGCGTCGCGATCTTCCTCCGCAACCGTTTCGAGACGCGCTGGTGATGAGCAACAACCCGCCGAAGATGACCGCCAGCCACGTCGACGTGTCCTACGGATCAAATCACGCAATCCGCGACGTGTCGATCGACGTCTACAGTCAGGACGTCACCGCCTTCATCGGACCCTCGGGCTGCGGCAAGTCAACCTTCCTTCGCAGCCTGAACCGCATGAACGACACCATTCCGACCGCGCGCGTGTCGGGCAACATCCGATTAGACGGCGAGGATATATACGCACGTGAGATGGATGTGGTGCAACTACGCGCGCGCGTCGGCATGGTGTTCCAGAAACCCAATCCGTTCCCCAAGTCGATCTACGAGAATGTCGCCTACGGCCCGAAGATACATGGGCTGGCACAGTCGAAGGCCGAACTTGATCGCATCGTCGAGCGCTCGCTCAGCCGAGCGGGATTGTGGAACGAGGTGAAGGATCGCCTGTCCGACTTGGGCACCGCGCTATCGGGTGGTCAGCAGCAGCGATTGTGCATCGCGCGCGCGATCGCGGTCGACCCGGAAGTCATCCTGATGGACGAGCCCTGCTCGGCGCTCGATCCCGTCGCCACCGCTAGGATCGAGGAGCTGATCCATGACCTGCGCGGCCGCTACGCGATCGTAATCGTGACGCATAACATGCAACAGGCCGCGCGCGTCAGCCAGCGCACCGCCTTCTTCCACCTCGGACAATTGATCGAGTACGGCGACACGTCCGACATCTTCACCAATCCCCGCCAGGAGCGGACCAAGGATTACATCACCGGCCGGTACGGCTGAAGGGCAGACGCATGGCAAGCAGCCAGGAACATACGGTCAAGGCGTTCGATCAGGATATCGGCCAACTGCGAGGTTTAATCTCGCAGATGGGCGGGCTCGCCGAGGCGGCGATCGGCAGTGCGATGCTGGCCCTCCAGCGCGGTGACCATGAACTCGCCGCGCAGGTGCGCATCGATGACAAGAAGATCGACGCGATCCAGCACGAAGTCGAGCGCGCCGTGGTCCGCATCATCGCACTGCGCGCACCGATGGCGAACGACCTTCGCGAGGTGGTAGCGGCGCTCAAGATTGCGACAGTGGTCGAGCGGATCGGCGACTATGCCAAGAACATTGCCAAGCGCGTGCCGCAGATCGAGAGCGAGCACCGCATCGACCCGATCTCGACGCTTCCTGCGATGGCGCGCATGGCGTCGGACATGGTGCGCGACGTGCTCGACGCCTTCGCCGCGCGCGACCCAGACGCCGCGATCGCGATCTGCGAGCGCGACGACGCGTTGGACGATTTTTACGACAGCATCTTTCGCACGCTAGTCACCTACATGGTCGAGAATCCAAAAACGATCAGCCAGTGCGCGCACCTGCTGTTCGTCGCCAAGCATCTGGAGCGGATCGGCGACCACGCGACCAACGTCGCCGAGATGATCCACTTCGCCGCGCACGGCACGCCGATCGCCGACCGCGAACGGCCCGAACCCACCTTTTCCAAGAGGAGCTGACCCAGGATGGCACGCGCACGCATGTTGCTGGTCGAGGACGACGCGAGCCTCGCCGAACTGCTCGTCTGGCATTTCAGCCGCGAGAATTTTGACGTGCAGCACACGATTGACGGGGAGGAGGCGCTGCTTCTCGCGCGCGAGACGCCGCCCGACATCGTGCTGCTCGACTGGATGGTCGAGGGGATCTCCGGAATCGAGGTCTGCCGCCGCCTGCGCCGAGCCGCCGAGACGCAGAACGTCCCGATCATCATGCTGACCGCCCGCGGCGAAGAGGAGGACCGCGTCCGCGGGCTGGAAACGGGCGCCGACGATTACGTCACCAAGCCATTCTCGCCGCGCGAATTGGTCGCGCGCGTTGGCGCGGTGCTGCGCCGCGTCCGTCCCGCGCTCGCGGGCGAGGCCTTGAGCTATTCCGACCTCGAAATGGACACGGTCGGCCACAAGGTACGCCGCAGCGGCGAGGTGATCCCGCTCGGTCCTACCGAGTTCCGCCTGCTGAAGCATTTTCTCGAACATCCCGGCCACGTCTTCTCGCGCGAGCGGCTGCTCGACAGCGTCTGGGGACACGACAGCGACATCGAGAGCCGCACCGTGGACGTGCATATCCGACGCCTGCGCAAGGCGATCAACGAGGGCGGGCGTCCCGACATCATTCGCACCGTCCGCTCGGCCGGTTACGCGCTCGACGCCGGGCACTGAGGACGACGCTCCGACGTTGATTGATCCCGGAGCGGCACCGTTTCGGCGTTCGGCGTCGGATCGCTACCGCAACGATGGACCCTTCCTGCCGATCGCACGTTGCTCGAACCGCGTGTCTTTCACACGACCTTTTTCGGCAGGAGAGTTCTCATGAAGTCGATCCTATTCGCAGCCGCCGCATTCATCGCGGTTCCCGCCATCGCGCAGACCACCACACCCACCGACGGCGGCGCGATGATGCCGCAGGACCAGACCGCGCCGCCGACCGACTCGACGACGATGCCGTCGTCCGACCCGTCGATGTCGACGCCGCCGACCGCTTCCGACCCCAACATGCCGATGCAGGGTTCGCTGCAGAACGCGCCGATGAGCCAGTCGCAGACCATGCCCGCGCCGACCACCGGCGGTGATGGCACGATGGCGACCCCGGCGGGTGGCTACCAGCCTACCCAGCCCGCGATGAGCGGTCAGATGATGCCGGGTGCGACCGTCCGCTATCAGGCGGCGCAGGATCCCGCCACGGCCTACCCCGCACCCGCACCCAAGGCTAGCTACCCGATCTGCAAGGCCGGTCAGTACGACGGCTGCACGCAGGCGAGCGACGCACGCGGGTCGCGCCGGGCGACCGGTCGCCGCCGCTAAGCACATCAAGCGGGCGGTTGCGCCCGTTTGAATGATGAGTATGGAAAGGCGCTCCAGTTTTCACGCAGGAGCGCCTTTTCCATGTCCATTCGTTTCGACGACAAGGTCGCTATCGTCACCGGTGCGGGCGGCGGTCTCGGCCGCGAGTATGCGCTCGAGCTCGCGCGCCGCGGCGCGAAGGTCGTGGTCAACGATCTGGGTGGCGACCGCAGTGGCCAGGGAGCGTCCGACGCCGCGCAGAAGGTGGTGGCGGAGATCGAGGCAGCGGGCGGACAGGCGATCGCCAACGGCGCCAGCGTCACCGAGTACGACCAGATGGTCGAGATGGTCGCGCAGGCCAAGGAGAAGTGGGGCGGCGTCCACGTCCTGATCAACAACGCGGGCGTGTTGCGCGACAAGTCGTTCGTGAAAATGGAGCCCGCCGACTTCGACTTCGTCGTCAAGGTGCACCTGATCGGCTCCGCCAACGCGACCAAGGCGTGCTGGGAAACATTCCGCGAGCAGAATTACGGGCGCGTGCTGATGACAGCCTCGTCGACGGGACTGTTCGGCAATTTCGGTCAGGCGAACTACGGCGCGGCCAAGCTCGGGCTCGCGGGGTTGACCAAGACGCTCTATCTCGAGGGCGCGAAGAACAACATCAAGGTCAACACGCTCGCCCCGACCGCGGGCACGCGGATGACGCAGGATATCTTCCCCGAACAGCTATTCGACGCCTTCTCACCCGACAAGGTCGTGCCCGCCGCGCTGTTCCTGGTCAGCGAGGATGCGCCCACCAATCAGATACTCGGCGCGGGCGCGGGCGTGTTCCAGGCGAGCTACGTCACGCTGACGCAGGGTGTCGCGCTCAAGGGCGACGACCTCTCGCCCGAGGGGATCGCGGCGCACTGGGCCGAGATCATCGATCGCACCGGTGAGATCGTGCCTGACTCGGGCGCGGCGCAGGCGATACTGATCGGCACGAAGCTTCAGGAAGGCTGATCGTCGAGCGGGGGCGCCCACGTCGGACGCTCCCGCCTCATTCCTCGACCAGCTTGAGCAGGCGCCGCTCGACCGGCGCCAGCACCGGGCCGAGCTCGTGCCCGCGCTTGATCACCTGCCCCGCCTCGCCGACCAGCGCCCACATGCCCTGCCGCTGACGCAGGCTGGGGCGCTTCTCGATGCGAAACTCCGGCCGCTCGGTGGCGCGGCGGAAGGCCGAGAAGATCGCCGCCTCGCGGCCAAGATCGATCGCGTAATCGCGCCAATGCCCCGCCGCGACCATGCGCCCGTACAGGTCTAGGATGCGAGTCAGCTCGGCCCGCTCGAACGGCACCTGCGACGGCGCCGATGACGGCCGTGGAAAGGGTGTTACGCTGCCCATCAGGCGCGACGCCGATCCTGCTCGTCGAGCAGCGCGTCAAGCCGCTTGCGCATCGCCTCCAGCTCGCAGCGCAGGATCTCGACCTGCTGCGTCGCGGGATCGAACATCTCCGAACAGGGCGTGCCGTAGGGCACGAAGCGTCGCTCGGGCGCCTGCCCGCCCTCGACCATCGTGGGCCGCGCCGGGATGCCGACCATCACCGCGCCCGCCGGCACGTCGCGGGTCACCACCGCATTGGCGCCGACGCGGGCGCGCGGGCCGACCGTAATCGGGCCGAGCACCTGCGCGCCCGAGCCGATGATCGCGCCGTCGGCGATCGTCGGGTGGCGCTTGCCGCCGATGCCGTTGTCGGGGCTGGTCCCGCCCAATGTCACGCACTGGTAGATCGTCACGTTGTCGCCGATCACCGCCGTCTCGCCGATCACGACGAAGCCGTGGTCGATGAAAAAGTTGCGCCCGATCGTCGCACCCGGGTGTATGTCGATCGCGGTGGTCGCGCGCGAGAAATGGTTCACGCAGCGAGCGAGAAAGAACATCCTGTGCCGGAACAACCGGTGCGCGAGCTTGTGCCAGCCGAGTGCCCACACGCCGGGGTAGGTCAGGATCTCGGCGCGGCTGCGCGGTGCCGGGTCACGAGCACGGATCGATTCGAGGTAAGAGAACAGTGACATGGTACCGCGCCCCTATACGCGTGAGCACGCCACTTAGGTGCGAACCTGAGTCTTTTCCAGCATCGAACAAAGCCGAGCGCTCGCGCAGGGTTTATATGTCTACCACGCCGCGCGACCTTGCCAGAACGGCGACATGCCCGACCTGAGCCTGAACGACTTGTCCGCGATCCTGCCGTTTATCGCAATCGGCTTCGCGGCGCAGCTGATCGACGGGGCGCTGGTCATGGCATTCGAGGTGATCTGCAACGTGTTGCTGGTGGCGGTGGTGGGCGTCGCGCCGGCGCGGGCGTCCGCCGCCGTCCATATCGTCGGGACCTTCACCACCGCGGTGTCGAAGAGCAGCCACGTGAACCACGGCAACATCGACCGACGACTGATCGTGCGCCTGCCGGTAACCCTGGCTGATCGTCGCCGTGCTGATGTAGCGCGGCGCGGGCGCTTGCCTGATCGAGCGTATCGTCTATCCCAGGCGTCGCGATCGAATGGAGCGATGATGTCAGCCACCTACCTGCCGACGCTGAAGCAGTTGCAATATCTGATCGCACTCAAGGACCACGGCCATTTCGGGCGTGCGGCGGACGCGTGTTTCGTCACGCAGTCGACGCTGTCGGCGGGTCTGCGTGAGCTGGAAACGCTGATCGGCGTGACGCTGGTCGAGCGCACGCGGCGGGTGGTGCGCTTCACGCCGCTGGGCGAGCAGATCGCGGCCAAGGCGCGCCGCGTGCTGCGCGAGGCGGAGGAGTTGGGCGACATGGCGCGCGCCGCCGGGCGGCCGTTGTCGGGCGAGATGCGGATGAGCGTCATCCCGACGATCGCGCCGTTCATGCTGCCGCGTATCCTGCCGCGGTTGCGCGCCGACTATCCCGACCTGAAGCTGTTCCTGCGCGAGGAGCCGAGCGGCCCGGCGTGCGAGGCGCTGGCCAATGGCCGCGCCGACTGCGTGCTGCTCGCGCTGCCCTTCTCGTGCGGGGACGTGGCGGTGGCGCCGTTGTTCGACGATCGGCTCTACCTTGCCTTCCCCGAGGGCGAGATGCTCGCCTCCCCCGCCGCGATCCAGCCGGCCGATATCGACGAGACGCGACTGCTGCTGCTGGAAGACGGGCACTGCCTGAAGGACCACGCGCTGGCGGCGTGCAACCGGCCCGAGTTGCGCGCGGAAGCGACGATGCTCGGCACGTCGCTGCACACGGTGGTGCAGATGGTCGACAACGGCCTGGGCGTCACCATGCTGCCCAAGATCGCGCTCGACGCGGGCATATTGGACCACACGCGCGTGTCCGCACGGCCGCTGGACGCCGAGCATCCCGACCGGACGCTGGCGCTGGTGTGGCGACGCGCATCGCCGCGCGAGCGCGATTTCCAGCTGCTGGCCGACGTGCTGAAGACGGCGCGCTGACGCGAAAGGTGAAGCGAAGGTGAAGCCAATGCGCACCATCGTCGCCGAGCGTCGCGCTGGAAGGTGAGGCTAAGGTGAAGCCAAGGCGAACCGTCGCGGTCGAGCGGCGTAGTGGAAGGTGAGGCTAAGGTGAGGCCAACGCGCATCGTTGCGACCGGGCGGCGCGCCGGAAGGTGAGGCTAAGGTGAGGCCAACGCGCATCGGTGCGCCTGGCCGGGTTCGCATCGGCGCGCGTCGGAATGCTCGGGGCGCGGCGGCAGGTATCGACGGCGCGACCGTCATCGGACGGGCGCGGTTCAAGGAGCTGGGGCGAGCGCCTAGAGCGTTCCGGGCGTGTAGGACAGCGCGTCAGCGCCAGCGGTCGGCGGCGTGATCGTCGGCGGCGCGTGCCTCGACCCAGCGCGACTGCCCGCCGACGACTTCCCGCTTCCAGAACGGCGCGTCGGTCTTGAGCCGATCGATCAGGAAGGCGCACGCCTCCAGCGCGGCGGCGCGGTGCGCGGAGGCCGCGCCGGTGAAGACGATGCGCTCGCCCGGGTGCATCGGGCCGACACGGTGGACGATCGTGGCGGCGGCGAGCGACCAGCGGCGCGCGGCTTCTTGCGCCAGCCGACGCAGCGCCGCCTCGGTCGCGCCGGGATAATGTTCGAGCTCCAGCGTCGCGACGCCGTCGTCGGCGCGGACCAGCCCGGTGAAGGTCGCGACCGCCCCGCCCTGCTCGAGCGCGGCCAGCTCGGCCGCGACGTCGATCGCGTCGGTGGTGACGAGCACGCGGATCGCCGCGTCGCTGTTCCCGTCGCTCATCCGCCGGTTACCGGCGGGAAGATCGCGACCTCGCGCGCGCCGGCGATCGGCGTGTCGAGCGGCACGAACGCCTGATCGACCGCGGCGCGCAGCCGCGCCGGCTCGGCGAAGGCGGCGGCGTGGCCGTCGCTGCGGGTCGCTAGCCAGGCGACCAGGTCGGCGACGGTAGCGACCTCGGCGGGTGGTGCGACCTGCTCCTCGCCCACGCCCACACGCTCCCGAACCCAGGCAAAATATAACAATTGCACCGGCTTAGTCCATGTGCCTGATACCGACGCGCAGGTAATCCCACCCGGTGAGCAGCGTCAGCGCGGCGGCGCCCCACAGGCTGGCGAGCCCGACCGCCTTGATCCACGTCTCCGCCGGCAGCGCGCCGGCCAGGATCAGCGCGCCGAAGGCGACGAGTTGCAGCGTCGTCTTCCACTTGGCAAGCTTCGACACCGGCAATGACACCTGCAGCCCGGCGAGGAACTCGCGCAGCCCCGACACCGCGATCTCGCGCAGCAGGATGACGAGCGCGGCGATGATGTGGACGCCGGTGATGACCGCGACATCGTCGTGCCGCGTTCCCACCAGCATCAGGATGACCGCGGCGACCATGATCTTGTCCGCGATGGGGTCGAGGAACACGCCGAGTTTCGACACCGTTCCCTGCGCGCGCGCCAGGTATCCGTCGAAGTAATCGGTCACACCCATCAGGCAGTAGAGCGCGAAGGCGATGCCGAACCCCGCCGCCCAGGTCGGCCACCACAGGAACCAGACGAGCAGCGGCACCATCACGATGCGCGACAGCGTGAGGATATTGGGAAGCGACAACATGATCCGTCCACGCTTGGACCGCGACGGCGCGCGGTGCAAGGGGCGTGGCGGGTGGCGGCGGATGCGCGGCCGGGTCATTAGGGGTGTTGATAAGGGTCGTTCGGTGTGGGTGCGGGTCGAACCGTCCTGCTCTTGCTCGTCACGCCGGACTCGATCCGGAGTTCCGCTTGGCTCTGGCGGGGGCAAGAAGCGGGATCCCGGGTCGAGCCCGGGATGACGGGCGTTGGGAGGGTGATTCCTGTCCCGAGCGGCCGGATTGTGGCGCGGCGCATGGGGCGCGTTGGCGCTCACACCACGCGGCCAAGCGGGTCACTTCACCGGCAGCGTTCCGGGTCGGTCGCCCCCTGCCCGCACAATCGGCATTGGTCCCTGCCCGCTAAGTCGCTATGCCGGCCGCTGTTTCGCCACAGGACGGGCCTTTTCTCGCGTCATGATCAATGCCCTCGGGCTCCTGAAACGCCGCAATTTCCTGCCGCTGTTCACCACCCAGTTCCTGGGCGCCTTCAACGACAATATGTTCAAGCAGGCGATGGTCCTGTTCGCGACCTACGCGATCTTCAACGATGCCAAGGTGGAGCAGAGCTTCAACGCGCTGGCGACCGCGCTCTCGACGCTGCCGTTCCTGCTGTTCTCGGCCCTGGCCGGGCAATTGGCCGACAGCCACGACAAGGCGCGGATTATCCGGATCGTGAAGACGGCGGAGATCGGCATCATGCTGGTCGGCGCGGCCGGATTGCTGGTCGCGCATACCGCATACCAGACGACGGGCATCGCGCTGATGCTGGGCGCGGTGTTCCTGCTGGGCATGCACTCGACCTTCTTCGGGCCGATCAAATACGCGATCCTGCCGCAGCATCTCGCGCGCGGCGACGTGCTGGGCGGTACCGGGCTGGTGGAGGCGGGCACGTATCTGGCGATCCTGACCGGCACCGTCGTGGCGGGGTGGATCACGCCGCACAGCGCCGCGGTCGGCGTGCTGGTGATCGCCGCGATCGGCTGGTTTTCCGGCCGGTACGTGCCGCCCGCGCCGCGGCTGGGGCCGCCGATCGCGCTCGACCTGAACCCGTTCCGATCGTCGTGGCGGCTGGTGTCGGCGACGCTGCACATCCCGCGACTGTTCCTGGCGATCTGCTCGATCAGCTTCTTCTGGACGATCGGCGCGGTGCTGATCATCATCTTCCCACCGCTGGTGAAGAACGTGCTGACCACCAGCCAGCAGGTCGCCAGCATCTTCACCGGCACGCTGTCGATCGG
This sequence comes from Sphingomonas sp., assembly GCF_042095875.1. Taxonomy (GTDB): domain Bacteria; phylum Pseudomonadota; class Alphaproteobacteria; order Sphingomonadales; family Sphingomonadaceae; genus Sphingomonas. Next base: position 27,239 of record NZ_JBELMJ010000006.1, on the reverse strand, counting down.
CATCGCCATCGGATCGGTCGTCATCAACACGCTGCTGAAAGGCCGCATCTCGGCGCGCTACGCCCCCGCCTCGGTCATCGCGATGGGCGTGTTCGTGGTGATCTTCTCGCTGCTGGTCCGCACCTGGGATCCGGCACCCGCCGGGCAATTGTACGATTGGACCGCGTTCATCGCGCAGCCGCGCGCCGCGCTGGTGCTGCTGGTGCTGCTCGCGATCGCGGTGACGGGCGGCATGTTCGTGGTGCCGCTCTACGCCTTCCTGACGACCACGGTGGCGGAGGACCAGACCGCGCGCACGGTGGCGGCGAACAACGTCGTCAACTCGGGCGCGATGGTGATCGGTGCGGGCGTGGTGACCGCGATCAGCATGGCGGGGGTGACCGCCGAGGACCTGCTGTTCGTGGTCGCCGGCATGTGCCTGGTCAGCGCGTGGCTGGCGCTGAAGCTGCACCGCGCCTGCTTCGACGGGTGCCCGGCGGACGATTGCGCGGGTTGAGCAATCGTCAGAGGATGAGCGTGTAGAAGCAGATAAAGAAAGCGAAAAAGCTCAGCACGAACAGGCGTACGTCGTCGTCGTCGCGGCGCACCTTGGCCGGAACCGCGGGCGGCGGCAGCGTGCGGCGGAATGGGTGGCCGGCGGCTTCGTTGGTGAGAACAAGTCTGCGTTTCATGGTGCTGGTAAACGCGACGTTTACGTTTCGGTCGATCAACGCCATTGGTTAACGCGCGTGCCGGAACGGGACGTGCTGGATTGGAACACCCGGCCCGGTCGAAATCAGGAGAGGGAACCCGACGCATGCCGCTCTACGCGTTCAAGAACAAACGCCCGACCCGCCACCCGAGCGCCTGGGTCGCGCCGAGCGCCGACGTGATCGGCGACGTGATCCTGGGCGAGGACGTGAGCGTGTGGTTCCGCGCGGTGATCCGGGCCGACAACACGCCGATCCCGATCGGCGCGCGTAGCAACGTGCAGGAAGGCGCGATGCTCCACTCTGATCCAGGTGCGCCGCTTACGGTCGGCGAGGACGTGACGGTCGGGCACCACGCGATCCTGCACGGCTGCACGATCGGCAACCGCGTGCTGATCGGCATGGGCGCGACCGTGCTCAACAACGCGGTGATCGCGGACGATTGCCTGGTCGGCGCGGGCGCGCTGGTGACGGAGGGCAAGACGTTCCCGCCCGGCAGCCTGATCGTCGGCAGCCCGGCGAAGGCGGTCAGGCAGCTGGACGAGCGCGCGATCGCGATGCTGAAGGTATCGGCGGCGCATTACGTCGAGAACGGACGCGCCGCGGCGGCGGAGCTGCGGGAGGTCGAATAGCACGCTGGACAGCCGGGGCCGCGTCTGCATAACCCGACTTATGTCCAAGCCTGCGATCCTCTCCCGCCTGCGCCTGCCGATTATCGGTTCGCCGCTGTTCATCATCTCCGGCCCGGAGCTGGTCATCGCGCAGTGCAAGGCGGGGATCGTCGGCTCGTTCCCGGCGCTGAACGCGCGGCCGGCGACGCTGCTCGACGAGTGGCTGCACCGGATCACCGAGGAACTGGCCGCGCACAACCGCGCCAATCCCGATCGCCCCGCCGCGCCGTTCGCGGTCAACCAGATCGTGCACAAGTCGAACGACCGGCTGGAGCAGGATCTGGCGGTCTGCGCCAAGTGGCAGGTGCCGATCACGATCACCTCGCTCGGCGCGCGCGCGGAGGTGAACGACGCGGTCCACGGCTGGGGCGGCATCACCATGCACGACGTGATCGACGACCGCTTCGCGCGCAAGGCGATCGAGAAGGGCGCGGACGGGCTGATCGCGGTCGCGGCGGGCGCGGGCGGGCACGCCGGGCGCACCTCGCCCTTCGCGCTGGTGAGCGAGATCAGGCAATGGTTCGACGGGCCGCTGGCGCTGTCAGGGTCGATCGGCACCGGCGACGCGGTGCTGGCCGCCGAGGCGATGGGCGCGGATTTCGCCTACGCGGGCTCGATCTTCATCGCGACCGACGAGGCGAACGCGGACGACCGCTACAAGCAGGGGATCGTCGAGGGGCGCGCGGCGGACATCGTCTACTCGGACCTGTTCACCGGCGTGCACGGCAATTACCTGCGCGGATCGATCCAGGCGGCGGGGCTCGACCCCGACAATCTGCCCGCGGGCGACTACAAGACGATGAACTTCGGCGGCGGCGACAATGCCGGCAAGGCCAAGGCGTGGCGCGACATCTGGGGATCGGGCCAGGGGATCGGATCGATCGACAAGGTCGAGACGGTGGCGGCGCGGGTCGACCGGCTGGAGCGCGAGTATTTGGCGGCGCGCGCGCGGATCGGGGTCGCGGCGGCGGCCTGATCGGGGTGGATCGGATGACGCCCGCGCGATGCGAGCGGTGCCGAGTGCCCTCGTCGCGCCTGTGAGAAGTAAGCGGGACCCCGGATCAAGTCCGGGGTGACGTTAAGTATGTGTTGGGCGTGCTGGCTCGCGGCGCCCGTTCAGAAGGCGGTGGCGAGGCGGTCGAGCATGGCGCGCGCGGGGCTGGGGTCGGGCACGTCGCGCAGTTGCGCGGCGTCGAGGCGGGCGACGCGGCGGTGCAGGTCGATGCTCGCGTCGATCATGCGACGCGCGTGCGGCGGCAAATCGGCGGCGACGAGCGGCTCGGTATCGGGCGCCTCGCCCAGCCGACGCGACGGCTCGGTCGCCTGCGCCGCCGACAGTTCACCCGCGATCACCGCGCGCTGCGTCAGCAGCCAGGCGATGACGTGCATCAGCCGCGTGGTGACCTTGAGCGATTCGCACGAGAAGGCGACGCGCGCCATCGGCGACAGCAGCTCGCGCTCCGAGCGTCCGACCTCGTCGAAGTAGCTGCGCGCCTCGTCGGCGAGCAGCATCGCCTCGACGTACACCGAATCGATCAGCCGGCGATGGATACGGTGGTCAGGGAAGCGGTGCAGCATGGGTCAGAACCGTGACACAGCAGGGTCGCGCGCGCCACGCTCGCGTGGTCGGATCGGGCGGGCGCGCAGTATCATTTCGGGATGGGTATCATCTGAGGATCAGGCGATGCTGTCGGGCATCAAATAATCCTCGAGCTGGCTGATCTCGTCGCGCAGCTTGAGCTTGCGCTTCTTCAACCGCGCGAGTTGCAGCTGGTCGGGCACGCCGCCGTCCGACAAGGCGGCGACCGCGCTGTCGAGATCGCGGTGTTCGATCCGCAGCAGGTTCAGCCGCGCCAGGATATGTTGTTCGTCCACCCGCTCACGTCCCCAGCGACCATCGCGCAGCCTCTATACGGCAGCCGACGCCTGCGCGCGCCGCAAATCTCACGTCGTCGCGCGATGGGTGCCGTCCATCCGATCGCCGTCGATTGTCACGAGACTTTCACACGAGTTGGTGGTTCACTCACCAGTCTCGTTCAACCACGAAGGAGGAAAGTGCGATGCAGACTGCCCATGTGCAGGCGCTGGAAGCCAAGCATGCCACGCTAGACGAGCGGATACACGCGGAGTCGCTGCGGCCAAGGCCCGACTCGGCGCTGCTGGCGGACCTGAAGAAGCAGAAATTGCGGCTGAAGGAAGAGATCAGTTCCTCGCACTAGGAACGTTTTCTCGTAGGGAACGACGCGGCCCGGCGGTGACGATCCGCCGGGCTTTTCATTGTAGGCGGTCGTGGAGCCGCCGAGACTCGATCAGCGCATCTGCTGCGCGATGCCGCGCCTGGTCGCCTTGCCGTAGGGTGGCCTGAGCCCGGCGAGCTTCGCGATGTCGATCCTGGGCTGGCGGTAGACCGCCTTGGCGTGGCTGAAGGTGCGGAAGCCGTCGTCCCCGTGGTAGCTGCCCATACCCGAGGGACCGACGCCGCCGAACGGCAGATCCTCCATCGAGACGTGGAAGACGACGTCGTTGATCGTCGCGCCGCCCGAGATCGTGCGATCGAGCACCTGGCGCTGCTCTCGCTCGTCGTCGCCGAAGTAGTAGACCGCGAGCGGGCGGTCGCGCCGGTTGACCTCGTCGATGGCGCCGCCCAGCGTATCGTAGCGACGGATCGGCAGCACGGGGCCGAAGATCTCCTGCTGCATCAGCGTCATGTCGTCGGTCACGTCGCGCACGATCGTCAGCGGCATCTTGCGGTTGTTGGTGGCGGCGAAGTCCTCGTCCGCCGGGTTGACCACCTCGACCCGCGCGCCCTTCGCCCGCGCGTCCTCGACCCAGTCGGTCAGCCGCCGGTGATGGCGATCGTTGATGATCGCGGTGTAATCGGGATTGGCGAGCAGCGTCGGATACATCGCCGACGCCGCCGAGCGGAGGCCGGCGACCACCGCCTCCTCCTGCTCGGGCCTGACCAGCATGTAATCGGGCGCGAGGCAGATCTGCCCGGCATTGAGCATCTTGCCGAGCGCGACGCGCGCGGTGGTGCGCGCGATATCGGCGTCCTGCCCGACGATCACCGGCGACTTGCCGCCGAGTTCGAGCGTGACCGGCACGAGATTGTCCGCGGCGGCGTGGAGGATGTGGCGTGCAATGCCGGTCGCGCCGGTGAAGATCAGATGGTCGAACGGCAGCCCGGCGAACGCCTGCCCGACCTCCGGTCCGCCCTCGACGAAGGCGAGCTCGGTCGAGTCGAAATACTGCGCGGCGATCTCGGTCATCAGCGCGGCCGTCGCGGGGGTGAACTCGCTCAGCTTCACCATTGCGCGATTGCCCGCCGCGAACACGCCGGCGAGCGGCGACATGACGAGGTTCACGGGGAAGTTCCACGGTGCGATCACGCCGACCACGCCCTTGGGCTGGTACTCGACCGCCGCTTTCGCGCCGAGCAGCGCGAGCGGGAACTGAACCTTGCGCTTCTCCGGCGCCGCCCAGGCGTCGAGATGCTTGAGCGCGTGGCGGAGCGGCGCGACCGAGCTGGCGATGTCGGTCATCATCGACTGGTCGCGGCTGCGGTGGCCGAAATCGTCCGACAGCGCGTCGCATAGGCGGTCGGCGTGGTCGGCGATCATCGCCGCGGCGCGGGTCAGCCGGTCGCGGCGGACCGCCAACGGTTCGGGCAGCGCCGCCATGAACGCGGCACGCTGAGCGTCCAACAGGTCACGCATCGCACTCTCCCCTTCCCGTTTCTGTTTGCCCCATTTCTGTTCTTAGGTCGCGCAGCCGATCATCCCGGCGAGCGGCATGATGACGCCGTCCCTGCCCGCGCGCTCGACCAGCAGCGTCGCGTCCGAGACAATCGCCCCCTGCGCAAGGTCGGGGCGACGCGTGATCGTCATGCTGAGCGTCGCGGCGGTGTCGCCGGCGACGTAGCGCGTCTGGGTCGCGAAGCCGAGATCGACCGCGGTGTTAGGGACGTCGCGCGCGTAGTCGCGCACCTGCCCGTCGAGCGCGATCCGCAGCGTGCCCGCGTCCGCCGCCGCCATCGCGACCAGCGTCCGCGTCTCGCCCGTACTGAACAGATAGGCCGCGCACCCCTTCGCGGGCAGCGACTGCCGCCCGATCCCGCCGATCGGATAGCCGTCGATCGACGCCGGCGGGCGCGGTTCGGCGGCGACGGTCGTGGGGGCGAGCAGCATCGCGAGCAGGAGTGCGGCAATCATGGCGCGAGGATTACCATGACGAGCCACGCCGGGTAAGCCGCGACGGCGAGGAAGGTGCCGAACGGCAGCGCGTCGTCGGCGGTGACCGCGCGGCCGCGCAGCGACTGGAACAGCACCAGCCCGAGCCCGACGAGGCCGGCGAGCAGCAGCACCGCTGGCAGCATGCGCCAGCCGAGCCACAGGCCGATCGCGCCGAACAGCTTGGGATCGCCCCCGCCCAGCCCCTCGCGCCCGCGAAGGCGACGGTACCCGCGCGCGACCGCCCACAAGGTCGCGAACCCGGCCGCGCCGCCGATCAGCCGGTCGGCGAGCGGCGGCGGCGCGCAGATCGCGCTCGCCACGCCCGCGAGCGCGAGCACGGCGACGAGCGGATCGGGGAGCCACAGCTCGGCGGCGTCGAGCGCGGCGAGCGTCAGCAGCAGCCAGCCGAACAGCGCGCCCGCCACCCCCGCCGGCCCCGGGGCGGCGAGCGCGGACACGGCGCCGATCGCGGCGCAGCCGAGCTCGAAGGCGAGGTGCCGCGGGTCGATCCGCGCGCCGCAGGTGCGGCAGCGCCCGCGGGCGGCGAGCGCGCTGATGATCGGGACCAGTTCCCACGACCCGAGCGTGCGCCCGCAGCCGTCGCACGCCGATCGGCCGCGCAGCACCGAGCGGTCCGCCGGCCAGCGCACGACGATCGTGGACAGGAAACTGCCCGCGATCGCGCCCGCGACGCCCAGCAACCCGACCCAGCACGCGACCGTCATGAGAACCTCCAACCTCTGGCAATCGGCGACCGCATATCTTAGGTGCAGTGCAGCAACCAGCGTCGGCACGACACAGGCCGACCGTCCTGAAGGAGCTTGTCATGGCCAGCGATCCCGTCGTCATCCTTTCCTACGCGCGGACCCCGATGGGGTCGATGCAGGGCAGCCTCGCCGGCGCGAGCGCGCCGCAACTGGGCGCGGCCGCGGTCAAGGCGGCGGTGGAGCGCGCGGGCGTGAGCGCGGACGCGGTCGAGCGCGTCTACATGGGCAACGTGCTGTCGGCCGGGCTGGGCCAGGCGCCGGCGCGGCAGGCGGCGATCTACGCGGGGCTCGGCGAGCACGTCGAGGCGACGACGCTCAACAAGATGTGCGGTTCGGGGCTGCAGGCCGCGATCATGGGCGCGGAGGCGCTCGGCGCAGGGTCGATCGACCTGCTGGTCGCGGGCGGGATGGAGAGCATGACCAACGCGCCGTACCTGTCGAAGGCGCACCGCGGCGGCGCGCGGATCGGGCACGACCGCCTGTTCGACCACATGTTCCTCGACGGGCTGGAGGACGCGTACGAGCCGGGCAAGGCGATGGGCGTGTTCGCGGAGGAGACCGCGCAGGAATATCAGTTCACGCGCGCCGCGCAGGACGATTTCGCGATCAAGTCGCTCGAGCGCGCGCAGGCGGCGCAGAAGTCGGGCGCGTTCGACCGCGAGATCGTGTCGGTGGAGGTACCCGGGCGCAAGGGCAGCACGACCGTCAGCCTGGACGAGCAGCCCGCCAAGGGCGACGTCGCCAAGATCCCGACGCTGAAGGCGGCGTTCGCGAAGGACGGCACGATCACGGCGGCGAACGCATCGTCGATCTCCGATGGCGCGGCGGCGCTGGTGATGACGCGGCTGTCGGTCGCGGAGCGGCTGGGGATCAAGCCGGTCGCGCGCGTCGTCTCCCACGCCGCGCACGCGCACGCCCCTGCCCGTTTCACCACCGCGCCGGTCGCCGCGATGCGCAAGGCGCTGGAGCGCGCGGGCTGGTCGAAGGATGAGGTCGACCTCTTCGAGGTCAACGAGGCGTTCGCCTGCGTCGCGATGATCGCGATGCGCGACCTGGGGCTCGACCACGAGAAGCTGAACGTCAACGGCGGTGCGTGCGCGCTGGGTCACCCGATCGGCGCGTCGGGCGCGCGCGTGCTGGCGACGCTGCTCGGCGCGCTGGAGAACCGCGGCGAGCAGCGTGGGCTCGCGTCGCTGTGCATCGGCGGCGGCGAGGCCGTGGCGATGGCGGTTGAATTGATGAACTGAGTGTCGCCGGCTCCTCTCCATTGCGGGAGGGGCCGGTGATCAGCGCCGCTCGGGGCGAAAGGCGTAGCCCCCGCCCGAGCGGACGACGTAGCCGATGCCGGGGTACGGGAAGTGACCTGCGAAGATGCGCTGATGCGTCGCCGCCAGCCGCGCGAGTTCGCGCACGCGGGTCTGCTCGGCCAGCGGCTTGTTGCCGTCATACTGGATCGCCCATTCGGGCTTCGCGAGCGAGACGACCGCGCTGTGCGCGAGGTCGCCGATGACGAGCAGGCTCTGCTTGCCCGAGGTGATACGGTAGCCGCTGTGTCCCGGCGTGTGGCCGGGAAGCGCGACCGCGGTGATGCCGGGCAGCACCTGCTGTCCCGGCACGAAGGTCTTCACCTGCCGCTCGATCACGGGCACCACCGCGGCGCCGCGCCCCTGCTGCGTCGCCTGCCACTCGGGCGCGGACATGCGAATCGCCGCGCGCGGAAAGGCGGACTTGCCCGCGGCGTCGACCAGCCCGCCGACGTGGTCGGGATGGCCGTGGGTGATGAGCACGTCGGTGACCTGACCGGGCTGGACGCCGGCCGCCGCTAGGCTCTGGATCAGGGTGCCGCTCGCCTTCGGGCCGAGCCCGGTGTCGATCAGCACGAGGCGCCCGGGCAGGCGGACGAGCAACTGGTCGACGCCGAGCGTGATCGGGTCGGCGGGTGCGCCGCGCGCGCGCAGCACGTTGGCGACGGCGGCGGGCGACTGGTTGATCCCGAACGTCTCGCCGTCGTTGGGCACGACGTTGACCGCGTCGCGCAAGGCGACGACCTCGACCTGACCGACGCGGAAAGGGGTCGCGGCCGGCGCGGCGGCGCGCGGGGCGGCCGAGACGGCAGCGGCGGCGAAGGCGGTGCCGAGCGCGAGCGAGGCGAGCGGACGGATCATCAAGCGGGTCCTCTGTGCAGTGCAGGAAGGGGAATGAACCGCGCGCGCGTGCGTTCCGCTCTGCCGGTGCGGATCAGCCGAGCACGGGCTCGCGCCAGCCGTGCGGGTCGGGCGCGCGGCCGCGCTGGATCGCGTTGAGCGTATCGAGGATGCGCTGCGTCGTCGCGCCCGTCGCGCCGTCGCCGATCGTGAACTCATAGCCCGGCCCCGCGACGCGGCCGATCGGCGTGACCACCGCGGCGGTGCCGCAGGCGAAGCTCTCCACCAGTCGCCCGCTGGCGGCGTCGGAGCGCCACTGGTCGAGCGAATAGGCCTCCTCGCGCACGACCAGCCCCTGATCGCGCGCGAGCGTCAGGATCGAGTCGCGGGTGATGCCGGGCAGGATGGTGCCGGTCAGCGCCGGCGTCTGGATCGAGCCGTCGTCGAACACGAAGAAGATGTTCATGCCGCCCAGCTCCTCGATCCAGCGGCGCTCGGCGGCGTCGAGGAACACGACCTGGTCGTAGCCGCGGCGGATCGCCTCCTGCTGCGCGACGAGGCTGGTGGCGTAATTGCCGCCGCACTTGGCAGCACCCGTGCCGCCGGGGGCCGCGCGGGTGTAATCGTGGCTGACCCACAATGAGACGGCGCGCGCCCCGCCCTTCCAATAGGCGCCGACCGAGGAGGCGAGCACCATGTAGATGTACTGCGCGGCGGGCTTCACGCCCAGGAACACCTCCGACGCGATCATGAACGGGCGCAGGTAGAGCGAGCCTTCCGCGCTGGTCGGGATCCAGTCGCGATCGGTCCTCACCAGCGCGTGGATAGAGGCCAGGAACAGCTCGTCGGGCAGTTCGGGCATCGCCATGCGGCGCGCGGACGAGCGGAAGCGCTCGGCATTGGCGCGCGGGCGGAACAGGGCGACGCTGTCGTCCTCCTGCCGGTACGCCTTCATGCCCTCGAATATCTCCTGCGCGTAGTGGAGGACGGCGGAGGCCGGGTCCATCGTCAGCGGCGCGCGCGCGGTGACGCGGCCGTCGTGCCAGCCCTGCTCCTCGTTGTAGAGCATCACCGCCATGTGGTCGGTGAACACGCGCCCGAACACCGGATCCACCAGCCGCGCGGTGCGGTCCTCGACGGAGACGGGCGTGGGATGAGGGTCAAGCGCGAACACGGGGGTTCCTCCAGATCTGATGCGCCGCAAAGCGGGTTGCGGTCGGTTATGGGCGATGGCAAAGCCGGTCAACATGACTGCCCCACCCCAGCCCGCCCCTTCCCAGATCGCGTCGCCGCAGTTTCTTCGGGAGCCCGAGCTGCGTCGGGGCATGGAGCTGCTCTACTTCGGAAACAGCCACATTACACGCGCGATCGACCGCGGGCTGGCGAAGCAGGGGCTGGGCCGCGCGCACCACCGCGCGCTGTATTTCATCGCCCGCCGGCCCGACATGCCGGTCAGCGAGCTGCTGGCGCTGCTCAACATCACCAAGCAGTCGCTCGGCCGCGTGCTGAACGAGCTGATCGAGCGCAACCTGGTCGACACGCGTCCCGGCGAGCGCGATCGGCGGCAGCGGCTGCTGCGGCTGACCGAGGAAGGCACCGCGCTGGAGGCGCAATTGTTCGAGGCGCTGCGCGAGCGGCTGTCCGCCGCCTACTCGCGCGCGGGAATGAACGCGGTGACGGGGTTCTGGGCGGTGCTCGAGGGATTGATCCCGCCCGAGGAAATGCCGCGGGTCGAGGCGCTGCGCCGGTAAGAGCCGCGCGGAGGCTGCGGGTTCAGCTCGCGCGCCGCTCCGCCGCCATCTCGCGACCGCGCGCGATCGCCGCGTCGAGCGTGCGGGTAAGCAGGTCGTTCAACGCGGAGCCGCGGTCGAGCACGTTCAGCCCCTCGCGCGTCATGCCGCCGGGGCTGGCAACCGCGTCGGCGAGCGCGGCGGGCGAGCGGTCGCTCGCCGATGCCATCGCGGCCGCGCCCGCGACGGTGACCATCGCCACCGCGGCGGCATCGTCCACGTCCATGCCACCGGCGCGTCCCGCCGCGGCGAGCGCGTCGATGAAGCGGAACAGGAAGGCGGGGCCGGTGCCCGACAGCGCGCCCGCGACCTCGAA
>NZ_JBELMJ010000006.1:0-16530 GCF_042095875.1 Sphingomonas sp. | reverse complement strand
TGAAGCGGAACAGGAAGGCGGGGCCGGTGCCCGACAGCGCGCCCGCGACCTCGAAGGCGGATGCCTCGTCGAACCAGCGCACCAGCCCGAGCGGCTGCATCAGCCGGTCGACCGACGCGCGCGCCGGCGGTGTAGCCGAGGGCGCGTGCACCGCGACGACGCCCTGCCCGATCTCGACCGGCAGGTTGGGCATGACCACGATCGGCTCGGGTCCGGGAAAGGCGGCGCGCAGCATGTCGGCGTCGACCCCCGCCAGCATCGAGACGAGCACGGGGGCGCCCGCGACGCCGGCGGCGTAGCGCGCGGCGACGTCGCGCAACTGCTGCGGCTTGACGCCCAGGACCACGACGTCGGGCGCAGGGGCGTCGGGCAGGTCACGCGATTGCTGCACCCCCGCGGGCAGGTCACGGTCGCCGCGATTGACGACGTGGACGTTTGCGGGCGCCACCGTGCCGCTCGCGATCCAGCGGCGCAGCATCGCGCCGCCCATGTTGCCGCAGCCGATCATCCACAGACGCATTAGCCGCCCCTCACGCCTCGCCGTGCGTCTCGACCATCGCGGCGGCGATCGCCTCGGCCGGGGTCTTGCCGCCCCACAGCACGAACTGGAACACGGGGTAGAAGCGCTCGCACTCGTCGATCGCGGTCTCGATCATCAGCTCGGCGGCGGTGAGCGACAGGCTGGGCTCGTCGTCGACCGAGTCGACCATCGTCGCGTTGCGGTAGAGCAGGATGCCGCTCGACGACCAGAGCTCGAAATGGCCGAGCCAGAGCTGCTCGTTGACCAGCGCCAGCGTTTCCCAGATCGCGGGGCGGCGATCCTCGGTCACCTTGACGTCGGGGAAGGCGAGGAACTGCAGCACGCCGTCTTCCTCGCGGAACAGCGCGCGCAGCTCGTACTCGGTCCAGCTGCCCTTGATCGTGGCGGTGATCTCCTCGTCGTGGCGATCGCACGTCCAGCCGTGCGCGAGGAAGTACGACTCGAGCATCTCGAGCGGCGCCTCGCGTTCGGGTTCCATGTCGGCTTCGTCGAGCATGGCGATCGTCATCGCATATCGCCCTCGCTACGGGAAAGACCCTTGTGCAGCGTCAGAGGCCCTGCGGCTGGTGCGCCGCGCCCGCTTCGCCGCCCGTGGCGGGTGCAGCGGTCGCGGACGGCGTCTGGGACTTGCCCGCCGCCTCCAGCGCGTCGAGCCGGGCGCGCAGCGCGTCATTCTCGTCGCGCGCGGCCGCCGCCATCGCCTTCACCGCCTCGAACTCGTCGCGGCTGACGAAGTCGAGCCCGCCGACCCACTCGCGCACGCGGTCGCGCGCACCGGCCTCCGCCTCGCGCCCCACCCCGGCTAGCGTGCCGGCGGCGCCGTTCAGCAGCTTGGCCATATCGCCGAAGATTTTGTTTTCCGTCTGCATCGCGTCCGCCCTTGTTGCCCGATCAACCGATCATTTGGGATGTTCCGCCCGCCGGCACAATGGTTTCGGCGTCGGGGTTGAGCTGGACGATCTGCCAGTTGAGCACGCCGGCGAAGGCGAGCCAGGCGAGATAGGGCAGCATCAGCAGCGCCGCCGACGCGCGGACGCGCGCGAACACCCAGGTCGTCGCGGCCGCCAGCGCGAGGATCGCGGCGATCACGAGCAGCGCCACGCCGATGCGGTGCGCGCCGAAGAACAAGGGCGTCCAGGCGAGATTGAGTGCGAACTGCGCCGCGAACAGCACCGCGCCGAGCGTGCGCGACGGTGCGCCGCGCGCGGCCAGGACGATCGCGAGTGCGAAGCCGATCAGCAGGTAGAGGATCGTCCAGGCGACCGGGAACACCCAGCCGGGCGGCGTGAAGGCGGGCTTGGCGAGCGCGACGTACCAGGCGTTCTCGCTGCCCGAGGGCACGCTGCGCCCCGACAGAAAGCCGAGCAGCAGCACCAGCGGCACGACGAATGCCGCCCAGCGGACAAAGGACATCCGCAACTGGCCCTTGGATGCGATCGAACCCAATTCCGTCCCCCGTGAAGGTCGTGCCGCCGGTGCACGATCGTTGCGGTCGCGTAAACCGCCTATCGCACGGCCGCGTTCCGCGGTGGAGCAGATGACCCGATCGGATCAGTCGCGCGTGGCGGCGATCAGGAACTCGACGTTGCCGTTCGGGCCGGTGATCGGGCTCTCGACCACGCCGTGGACGTGCCAGCCCTTGGTGACGAACCAGTCCGACACCTCGGCGCAGACGCGCGCGTGCACCGCGGAGTCGCGCACCACGCCGCCCTTCCCCACCTCGTCGCGCCCGGCCTCGAACTGCGGCTTGATCAGCGCGAGTGCGCGCCCGCCGGTCCGCACGAAGCCGAGCGGCACGTCGAGCACCTTGGCCAGGCCGATGAAGCTGGCGTCGCACACCAAAAGGTCGAGCGGTTCGGGGATGTGCGCCGCGGTCAGGATGCGCGCGCTGGTCTGTTCGTGAACGATCACACGCGAGTCCTGCCTGAGTTTCCAGGCGAGCTGGTTGCTGCCGCTGTCGACCGCGTAGACGCGGGCGGCGCCGCGGGTCAGCAGCACGTCGGTGAAGCCGCCGGTCGAAGAGCCGACGTCGATCGCCACCGCGTCGGTCACGTCCCACCCGAAATGGTCGAGTCCGTGCGCGAGCTTCACCCCGCCGCGCGACACCCAGGGGTGATCGCGCCCGCGCACGTCGAGCGATGCGTCCTCGGCCAGCGCCTGCCCCGGCTTGTCGACCTTGCGGTCGCCGACGAACACCAGGCCCGCCATGATGAGCGCCTGCGCGCGCGCGCGCGACTCGGCCAATCCGCGGTCCACCAGCATCTGATCGGCACGTTGCTTCGCCATCGCCGCGCCTTACCCGCTCCGCCAGGACGTGACAGCGTTTTCATGGCGGCGGCACCGAACGGCTCGCCGCGATTGCGCCACGGCCGGTGCATTTTGCTGCGCTGCACGATTGTCCATCGGCTTAGTAGACAATAGCTCTCGCCCTGAGGCCGCGGTGGTGCCGACCCCTAGACTGCGCCGCGGCCTCGCCGAGCCGGGCGCGCATCCCGCGCGTACGGCCACGACGAGGTGACGCATGGCACGCGCGATGTTCGACCTGGCGGTCTCTCCGACGATCCTGACGGTGCCGGGGCTCGGCGGCTCCGGCCCCGCGCACTGGCAGAGCCTGTGGGAGAAGAGCCGGCCCGACACCTCGCGGGTCGAGCTCGGCATGTGGGATCGCCCGCATCGCAACGCCTGGGTCAGCAAGCTCGATCAGGCGATCGCCTCTGCGCGCGCGCCGGTGATCCTGGTGGCACACTCGCTCGGCTGCGTCGCGGTCGCGTGGTGGGCGGCGATGAGCCCGCAACCGTATGGCTGGCCGGTCGCCGGCGCCCTGCTGGTGGCGCCGGCCGACGTCGACCGCGTGCACGTCGCCGTAGAGCTGAAGCCGTTCGCGCCGGCGCCCAAGCAACCATTGTCCTTTCCCTCGATCGTCGTCGCGTCGAGCGACGATCCGTGGATCGAGCTTGACCGCGCGCACAGCCTGGCGGTCGATTGGAGCAGCCATTTCGTCGACGCGGGGGCGCACGGTCAACTCAATGCGGCGAGCGGGTTGGGACGCTGGCCGGAGGGGCTGGAATTGCTCGACCGCGTGCTCGCGGCGGCGGGCGGGCCGTACGGCGAGGTACGCTCACCCGGCGACGCGCGCGCGATCCTGTCGGCGCCACGGCGCGGCGACGATCGCCTGCCGCTCGGCTAACGCCGGAGTTGCGCGTCGACGTAGCGGGTCAGCGCCGCGACGTCGGGCAGCGCGGGGACGACGCGCGTGTCGGGGGCGGCGACGGGGCACAGGCGCGCGACGATGCCCGCGGCCAAATCCTCGATCTCGCCGTTGTCGAGGTGCAGGAAGCGCTTCAGCGTGTCTTCTGGGCGGGGAACAACCCCCTCACCGTAGAGCGGCGCGAGCGCCTCGCGGACGGCAGGCGCGACGCGCGGATCGCAGCCGGCGAACACCGCGTCGAATTCGGGTGCGGTCCACGCCGCGCGCGCCGCCTGCGCGCCGCGGACCCGGCGCACCATGGCCCAGTTCGCCCACAACAGCGCGACGACGTAGAGCGCGGTCAGCGCCGCTACCTTCTGCCACCCGGTCATGCGCGATCCGACGAAGCGGTCAGGCGCTCGCCGCCTGCCCGGCGCCCTGGCCCGCCTCGTTGTAGCGCAGCGCCTTCAGCACCGTGTCGACGATCGCGTCGGCGTCGAGCCCGGCCTGCGCGTACTGCACCTCGGGCTTGTCCTGATCCTGGAACAGGTCGGGCAGGCGCATGGTGCGGATCTTGAGCCCGGCGTCGGTCAGCCCCTCGTCCGAGGCCATCGTCAGCACGTGCGCGCCCAGGCCACCGACCGCATTCTCCTCGATCGTCACCGCGACCTCGTGCGTGGTGAGCAGGCGGCGGATCAGCGCCTCGTCGAGCGGCTTGGCGAAGCGCAGGTCGGCGACCGTGGTCGACAGGCCGCGCGCTTCCAGCGTGTCGGCGGCGCGCTGCGCCTCGGCCAGGCGGGTGCCGAGCGACAGGATCGCGACCTTCTTGCCCTCGCGCACGATGCGACCCTTGCCGATCTCCAGCAGTTGCGGCGCGTCGGGCAGCGCGACGCCGGTGCCGTTGCCGCGCGGGTAGCGGACCGCGATCGGCCCCGAATCGTGCTCGACGCAGGTGTGCACCATGTGGACCAGCTCGGCCTCGTCCGCCGCCGCCATGACGACGAAATTGGGCAGGGTCGCGAGGTACGTGACGTCGAAGCTGCCGGCGTGGGTCGCGCCGTCGGCGCCGACGAGGCCCGCGCGGTCGATCGCGAAGCGGACCGGCAGGTTCTGGATCGCGACGTCGTGGACGACCTGGTCGTAGGCGCGCTGCAGGAAGGTCGAGTAGATTGCGGCGAACGGGCGCATGCCCTGCGCGGCGAGCCCGGCGGCGAAGGTCACCGCGTGCTGCTCGGCGATGCCGACGTCGAAGAAGCGGTCGGGATAGGCGTGCGCGAACTTATCGAGCCCGGTGCCCGACGGCATCGCCGCAGTGATCGCACAGATGCGCGGGTCGGCGGCAGCCTCCTTCGTCAGCGCCTCACCGAAGACGTTTTGATACTGCGGCGGGCCCGGCGGCGCCTTGGCCTGGGTGCCGGTGATGACGTCGAACTTCTGCACGCCGTGATACTTGTCCGCCGCGGCCTCGGCGGGGGCGTAGCCCTTGCCCTTCTTGGTTACGACGTGGACGAGGATCGGGCCTTCTTCCGCGTCGCGGACGTTCTCCAGCACCGGGATCAGGTGCTCGAGATTGTGGCCGTCGATCGGGCCGACGTAGTAAAAGCCGAGCTCCTCGAACAACGTGCCGCCCATCGTCATGCCGCGGGCGAACTCGTCGGTCTTGCGCGCGGCGGAGTGGAACGGGCGCGGGAGCTTGCGCGCGACCTTCTTCATCTGGTCGCGCAAGCTCAGGAACTCGCGGCTCGACACCATGCGCGAGAGATAGGCCGAGAGGCCGCCGACCGGCGGCGCGATCGACATGTCGTTGTCGTTGAGAATCACGACCAGCCGGTTGCCCGCGGCCTCGGCGTTGTTCATCGCCTCGTACGCCATGCCCGCGCTCATCGCGCCGTCGCCGATCACCGCGATGCCCTTGCCCGGCGTGCCGGCGAGCTTGTTGGCGATCGCGAAGCCGAGCGCGGCGGAGATCGAGGTTGACGAGTGCGCGGCGCCGAACGGGTCGTACTCGCTCTCGCTGCGCTTGGTGAAGCCGGACAGCCCGCCACCCTGGCGCAGCGTGCGGATGCGGTCGCGGCGGCCGGTCAGAATCTTGTGCGGGTAGCATTGGTGGCCGACGTCCCAGATCAGCCGGTCGCGCGGGGTATCGAAGACGTAGTGGATCGCGGTGGTCAGCTCGACCACGCCCAGCCCCGAACCCAGATGCCCGCCGGTGGTGCCGACCGCCGAGATCGTCTCCTGCCTCAATTCGTCCGCCAGCTGCGGCAATTGCTCGGGGCTGAGCTTGCGGAGGTCGGCGGGAGTGCGAACGGTGTCGAGCAGCGGCGTAGCGGGAACATTGGCCATCGCGGCCGAATATACCAGGCTAATCCTCGTGTCGATTGCAACGATCTACCACGCCGATGATCAACGGGTCGGCGCGCACCGCCTCAGTTGCTGGCGGCGCTCGCGCAGTTGGCGCAGCGGCCGCGCACCTCGATCACCGGGCGCTCGGGCGTGAAGCCCGCGTCGCTCGCGGCCGAGCGCACCGCGGCGGTGATGCGGTCGTTGTCGAGGTGGGTGGTGGTGCCGCACGCGTCGCAGACGAGGAAGATGCAGTCGTGACGACAGTTGGGGTGGGTGTTGGCAACGTAGGCATTCTCGCTCTCGACGCGGCGCGCGAGATTGTTGCCGACGAACAGGTCGAGGATGCGGTACACGCTGTTGGCGGCGACGCGGCGGTCCTGCGCCAGCGACACGGCCTCGGCGATGTCATAGGCCGAGGCGGGGCGCTTGAACCCGGCGAGCGCGGTGAACACGCTCTCGCGCATCCGCGTCCACTGCTCGCCCGATTGCTCGAGCTGTGCCTGCGCCGCGCGGGTCAGTTCCTCGCCGCCGCTCTCGTGATGATCGTGCCCCGCCATGGATGCGAGGTAATCACGACGCGCGCGCTCGGCAAGCGACGCGTCGGCGTGCCCGGTCAGGCGCGACGATGCCGGTTGAGCGCGTGGCCGGCGGCGAGCACCAGCACGCCCGGGATCGTCAGCGCACTCTCCGCCAGATGGTGCGCGCCGTGCGGCACCAGCACTGCCGCCGCCATCATCGCCAGCCCCGTGCCGCCGAGCAGCAGCGGCAGCGGTCGGCCGTGATCGGCGACGCCTTTCCCGAACGCCACCGCGCCGAGCAGGATCGCGAGCACCAGCCCGACCTCGTGGATCAGCGGATTGCCGAGCAGCCCGCCCGCGGTCGACAGCAGCGCGACCATCACGGTCGTCGCGACGCAGTGCGCGACGCACGCCGCCGACAGCCACATCGCCCAGCGGTCGAGCCGCCGCACGCCGTCAGTCGAGGTGGTGGGTTCAGCCATCACGCGCCATCTAGGCCGTTCGGCCGGTAGATACAATATCACATGAGACATTTTGCCCAAGCGCCTCGTCATCGACGCTCAGGCCGATCCGCGGTATAGCGGGCCATGCTCCAGGTAACCCCCGGTTATTCCACGACCGCGCGCCCGCTGGCGATCGCGCGCTGGCTCTACGCGGTCGCCGCGCTGATCGTCGCGATGGTGATCGTCGGCGGCATCACGCGGCTGACCGAATCGGGGCTGTCGATCACCGAGTGGAAGCCGGTCAGCGGCATCATACCCCCGCTGACCGACGCGCAGTGGCAGGCCGAGTTCGCCAACTACCAGCGCATCCCCGAGTATCAGCAACTCAACCGCGGCATGACGCTCGACGGGTTCAAGGCGATCTTCTTCTGGGAATACCTCCACCGCGTGCTCGGGCGCGTGATCGGCATGGCGTTCGCGCTGCCGCTGATCTGGTTCGCGCTGCGTCGGCGTATACCGAGCGGCTACGGCTGGCGCCTCACCGCACTGCTCGCGCTCGGCGGATTGCAGGGCGCGATCGGTTGGTGGATGGTCGCCTCCGGTCTGTCGGAGCGGACGGACGTCAGCCACCTGCGGCTCGCCGTCCACCTGGTCACCGCGCTGACGATCCTGGCGGGGATCGTATGGACTGCGCGCGACCTGCGCGCACTCGCCGCCTCGCCGCTCGCGCGCCCTGCCCGGCTGACGGCGGGCGTCGCAGCCGCACTGCTGCTGCTGTTCGTGCAGATCACCTGGGGCGCGTTCACCGCCGGGCTGGATGCCGGTTACGCCTTCTCCAGCTGGCCGCTGATGGGCGACGCGCTGTTCCCCTCGGGCGTGCCGATGCTGACGCCTGCCGCGTCGAACCTCGTCGACAATCCGATCGTGGTGCAGTTCATTCACCGCTGGCTGGCGTTCGCGGCGGCGGCGGGACTGCTGTGGCTCGCGTGGCGGGCACGGGCCGCGGGACACGGGCGCGTCGCGGCGGCGGTCGCTGGGCTGGTCACGCTGCAGATCGCGCTGGGGATCGCCACGCTGCTGAGCGGGGTCGAGATCGTCGTCGCGGTCGCGCACCAGGCGAACGCGGCGCTGCTGCTGATCGCCAGCGTGGTCGCGGCACACGGGATCAGCACGCATCGCACCCGCCGCTAAGGCGCATGGTACTATAATACCCGTCAGCAAACCCGCGAAAACCTTGACTTGCGCGCGCCGCGGCGGCAATTGGCCGTCATCGACGTGTGGGCACCCGCGCCCGCGTCGCCTTTCTTTGTTCAATAAAGGTCACTAGGCCCATGAAGGCGCTGATGAAGACCACCAAGTCGGCCAAGCCGCACGAGGTGGAGAAGAAGTGGCACATCGTCGACGCGGAGGGCCTGGTGGTCGGTCGCGCGGCGGTGGTGATCGCCAACGTGCTGCGCGGCAAGCACAAGACCAGCTTCACCCCCCACGTCGATTGCGGTGACAACGTCATCGTCATCAACGCGGACAAGATCCGCTTCACGTCGAACAAGGCGGAGAAGAAGGTCTATTACAAGCACACCGGTTACGCCGGCGGCATCAAGGGCGTGACCGCGGCCAAGGTGCTGGAAGGTCGCTTCCCCGAGCGCGTGCTGGAGAAGGCCGTCGAGCGCATGATCCCGCGCGGGCCGCTGGGCCGCGAGCAGATGCGCCACCTGCGCATCTTCAAGGGCACCGAGCACCCGCACGAAGCCCAGAACCCCGAGGTTCTCGACATCGCCGGCATGAGCCGCAAGAACAAGGTGGGCGCATAATGTCCGACAATCGCCAGTCCCTCTCCGATCTCGGCGCCGCGCTACAGCAGCAGGGCACCGCCGCGCAGGCCGCGTCGGACGAGAAGGCCGACGCCTACATGGCCGGCCAGATCGACGAGCCGACGCAGCGCGCCCCACTGCGAGCGCAGGAGCTCGACAAGTACGGTCGCGCCTACGCCACCGGCCGCCGCAAGGACGCGGTCGCGCGCGTGTGGTTGAAGCCGGGTTCGGGCAAGATCACGATCAACGGCCGCGACCAGGAAACCTATTTCGCGCGCCCGACGCTGCGCCTCGTCATCAACCAGGTGTTCGGCATCACCGAGCGCGAGGGCCAGTATGACGTGATCTGCACCGTCAAGGGCGGCGGGCTGTCGGGTCAGGCCGGCGCGGTCAAGCACGGCATCAGCCAGGCGCTGACCAAGTTCGAGCCGATCCTGCGCGCCCCGGTCAAGTCGGCCGGGTTCCTGACGCGCGACCCGCGCGTGGTCGAGCGTAAGAAGTACGGCCGCGCCAAGGCACGCCGCAGCTTCCAGTTCTCGAAGCGCTAAGAACTCAACCTTCCCGGTTGTACGAGGGGGCGGTCCGGCAACGGGCCGCCCTTTTTGTTCTGCTGCTGGTTGATGGGCGGCCTCACGCCGCCAGAAGGCCCAATCGTGCTGGGCAGCGGAGCGGCCGCTTACGGGAAGGTCGGTGGCGATCGCCGGCATAGCGCGGCACCGCATTTTCGCGGTAACGATGGTTGATCGGGACAGCCGCGTTACCCCGTCACGGCAAGCGCTGCTGCGAACAAGACGGTCGACACGACGCCCAGCACGCTTCTGATCGCGTGCAGCCTTCCCCAGGAAACCAACAGTGCTCGGGTCGCCGGCCCGGCTTCCTCGGGCCCGATCATCTTTAGCCGCTTGTTGGTCGGCATGATGGCAAGCAGAGTGAACGGCCAATTGGCGAGCAGGATAAGGCTCCCCAATAGTAAAAGCAGAGTGCCCGACAGATACCAAGCGCCCATTCCGCTGAGGCTTCCGGCAATGGCTAGGCCGGACTGGATCGGCAGCGCCCTGTCGTAGCTAAGCTTCCATTGCGCGAGCAGGGGGCCATCCGCCAGTTGGAGCCGTGCCGGTTGCTCGACCAGCGTGATGTAGCCGGCCGCGCCCGTAAACAGAGCCGCACAGGTCAGAGCGGCGATGGCAATAATATTCATGAGCATTCCTCGGCATCAGCCGGGAAGACGCGAACCACACAGCCAGCGTCTTCCCAACGTATTGGGTCAACGCCGTGGCTGGGAAGAACCCGTTAGACGGGCGCAGGAGCTACCGACCTGCTACTCTATTTTCGGCACCCTCATTATGTCGCGGCGTCGGCAGAACTGCAAGTGGATGTCGCGTTTCGTCTTCCCCGATTGGGAACCTGTAGCGGGAAGTTGGCTCTGATCATCCCGCCAAGGGGCGTCCGGAGCATCGGCTTTCCAACCATCTGATCCCGATTGCTCTTTCCCGGACTTAGTCGTCGAGAATGGGAAAAGGGGTAGTCGCATTTAACCAGTGACCCATGGGGAAGACAGATCGACCGCCTGGACGTCTCGGTTCGGGCGAGAGCGGACGTACACCGACCACTTTCTTCCTACGCCAACGTCCGCCTGAGCGCGTCGCGCCAGCCCGCGATCAAGGGATCGCGGACCTGCGCCGTCATCTTCGGCTCGAAGCAATGCTCGCGCGACCAGAGCTGTTCGAGTTCGTCGAGCCCCGACCACACGCCCGTCGCCAACCCGGCGTGGAAGGCGGCGCCGCGCGCGGTGGTCTCCAGGTCGTCGGGGCGTTCGACCGGTACCTCGAGCAGGTCGGCGAGGAAGCCGCACAGCCAGTCGTTCGCGGCCATGCCGCCGTCGACGCGCATCGTCGCCGGGCGCGCGCTGCCATCCGCCACCATCGCCTTGACCAAGTCCATCGTCTGATAGCCGACCGCCTCCAGCGCGGCGCGCGCGAGATGCGCCTGCGTCGCGCCGAGCGTCAGGCCGAAGATTGCGGCGCGCGCGTCCGGGTCCCAGTGCGGCGCGCCCAGCCCGACGAAGGCGGGAACCATGTAGACGCCGTGGCTGTCGGGCACCTGGGTCGCTAGATCGTCGGTCTGGCTGGCGTGGGTGATGACGCCAATGCCGTCGCGCAGCCACTTGATCGCCGCGCCCGCGACGAAGATCGACCCCTCAAGCGCGTAGGTCATGCGCCCGTCCAGCCGGTAGGCGGGCGTGGTCAGCAGGCGGTTGCACGATGCGATCGCCTCCTCGCCGGTGTTGAGCAGCATGAAGCAGCCGGTGCCGTAGGTAGACTTCGCCATGCCGCGCGCGAAACACGCCTGCCCGAACAGCGCCGCCTGCTGGTCGCCCGCGATGCCCGCGATCGGGATGGCCGCGTCGAACAGGCCGTCGGCGGTGTGGCCGTAGACGTGCGAATTGTCGTGCACCTCGGGCAGCACCGCCATGGGTACGTTCAACAGCCGGCACATCGCCTCGTCCCAGCAGCCCTCGCGAATGTTCCACAACAAGGTGCGCGACGCGTTCGTCACGTCGGTCGCGTGGACCGCGCCGCCGGTCAGCCGCCACAGCAGAAACGAGTCGATCGTGCCGAAGGCGAGCTCGCCCGCTTCCGCGCGCGCCCGCGCACCGTCGACGTGGTCGAGAATCCAGGCGAGCTTGGTGCCCGAGAAATACGGGTCGAGCAGCAGCCCGGTGCGCGCGCGGACATCGTCCTCGGCGCCCTCCTCCTTCAATCGCGCGCAGGCGTCGGCGGTGCGGCGATCCTGCCACACGATCGCGTTGTGGATCGGCTTGCCCGTCGCGCGGTCCCAGACGAGCGTCGTCTCGCGCTGGTTGGTGATGCCGATGCCGGCGATGCCGTCCGCCCCCACGCCGCTCTTCGCGATCGCCTCGCGCGCGGTCGCCAGCACGTCGCGCCAGATGTCCTCCGGATCGTGCTCGACCCAGCCGGGCGCGGGATAATGCTGCGGGAACTCGACCTGCGCGCTGGCGATACGCTTCGCGCGCGCGTCGAACACGATGCTGCGCGACGAGGTCGTGCCCTGATCGATCGCCAGAATGTGCGTTTTCGCCATTGCCCGTCCTCTCCTCGCTCGCGTGCAGCAGTCGCCCGCTCGACGCTCCCGCGTCAACACTTTCGTTATCGCGCGCTTTCGCGTACAAGTGAAAGCGGAAACGAAAGCGACGCGCGATGAACGAACCCTCACCCATTCACGACCTGCTGATCGTCGGCGGCGGCATCAATGGCGCGGGGATCGCGCGCGACGCGGCGGGGCGCGGGCTGTCGGTTCTGCTGGTCGAGCAGGACGATCTCGCCAGCCACACCTCCTCGGCGTCGACCAAGCTGATCCACGGCGGGCTGCGCTACCTCGAGTACGGCGAGTTCCGGCTGGTGCGCGAGGCGCTGATCGAACGCGAGCGGCTGTGGCGGATGGCGCCGCACATCATCTGGCCGCTGCGCTTCGTGCTGCCGCAGACGCAGTCGCCGCGACCGGCGTGGATGGTGCGGCTGGGTCTGTTCCTCTACGATCATCTGGGCGGGCGCGAGGAACTGCCCGGCACCGACACGGTCGCGCTGGATGAGACGGTGTACGGCGACGGGTTGAAGGACGCCGCGGGCAAGGCGTTCGTCTACTCCGACTGCTGGGTCGAGGACAGCCGCATGGTGGTGCTGAACGCGCGCGACGCGGCCGAGCACGGCGCCGACATCCGCACGCGCACGCGGCTGATCGACGCGCGACGCGACGGGGCCGCGTGGATCGCGACGATCGAGCGCGACGGCGTCAGCGAGACGGTTCGCGCGCGCGCGCTGGTCAACGCGGCGGGGCCGTGGGTCGCCGACGTGATCGGACGGACGGGCGCGAACCGCAGCGAGCGCGGCGTGCGACTGGTCAAGGGCAGCCACCTCGTCGTGCCCAGGCTGTATGAGGGCGACCACGCCTTCATGCTGCAGAACCCCGACCGCCGCATCGTCTTCGCGATCCCGTACGAGGGCAAGTACACGCTGGTGGGCACCACCGACGAGCCGTGGGAGGGCGCGCCCGCCAAGGCGCAGATCAGCGCGGGCGAGACCGACTATCTGCTGGAGACCGCCAACCGCTATTTCACGCGGCAGCTGACGCGCGACGACATCGCGTGGAGCTACGCCGGTATCCGCCCGCTCTTCGACGATCAGGCGGGTAGCGCGTCGGCGGTGACGCGCGACTACGTGCTCGACCTCGACGCGGGCGAGGACCGCGCACCGATGCTGAGCATCTTCGGCGGCAAGATCACCACTTATCGCAAGCTGGCCGAGCACGCGATGGCGGAGCTGGCACCGTTCTTCCCGCGGGCAGGCGCGGCGTGGACCGCGGGCGCCGATTTGCCCGGCGGCGACATGGACGATTTCGAGCGGTTCCTGGCGCACCTGACGCGAGACCATCCGGCGGTCGCGCCCGACCTGCTGCGCCGGTTGGCGCGCGCCTACGGAACGCGCGTGGCGCGCATTCTGGACGGCGGGTTGGGCGAGGACCTGGGCGGCGGGCTGTTCACCGCCGAGGTCGATTACCTGGTCACGCAGGAATGGGCGCGGACGGCGGAGGACGTGCTCTACCGTCGCAGCAAGCTCGGCCTCCACGTGCCGGAGGGGACCGAGGCGCGGCTGTCGGCCTATCTCGCCGCCCGGTGAACCAGCCCGCCTTCGATCTCGTCGCCGATCGCCACCGCCGCATCCTGGAACTCGCGCGGCAGACCGGCAGCGTCTCGGTCGAGGCGCTGGCGGCGCAACTCGGCGTCACGCCGCAGACGATCCGCAAGGATCTGAACGACCTGGCCGCGCGCGCGATGCTGTCGCGCGTCCACGGCGGGGCGGTGGTGACGTCGGGAGTCGGCAATCTCGACCACGCGACCCGCGCCGCGGTCGCGGCAGAGGCCAAGGCGGCGATCGGCGCCGCCGCGGCCGGGCTGGTGCCCGACGGCGCCAGCCTGTTCGTCAACATCGGCACCACGACGGAGGCGGTCGCGCGCGCACTGACCGGGCGGCGCGAGCTGCTGGTCATCACCAACAATTTGAACGTGGTCGACATCCTGGCGCCGCGCGACGGAGTGGAGGTGATCGCCGCGGGCGGGCGGGTGCGCGCGAGCGACCGCGCGGTGGTCGGCGCGCTGGCGATGGACTTCATCCGCGGGTTCCGCGTCGACTATGCCGTGATCGGCGCGTCCGCGATCGACGCCGACGGCACCCTGCTCGACTTCGACGTCGAGGAGGTCCGCGTGTCGCAGACGATCATCGCGCACGCGCGCAAGGTGATCCTCGTCGCGGACGCGAGCAAGATCGGGCGCGCGGCGCCGGTGCGGATCGCGGGCGTCGACGCGATCGACTATCTGGTGACCGACTGGATCGTACCCGCGCTCGCCGCCGCGTGCCGCGAGGCGGGCGTCGCGGTGATCGAGACCGATCCGGCGTGAGGAGACATGGATGACGAGCGACTGGACCCCGGTCGAGGAGCAGCGGACCGATACGCTGGTCGCAGCCCCGCTCCGGCGGCTCGCCGCGCTGTTCGATCACGACGGTGCGCACTGGCCGCGGGATGCCCTGCCCCCGCTGGCGCACTGGCTCTACTTCCTGCCGGACGAGGCTCAGGCGATGCTGGCCGACGACGGGCACCCGCGCCGCGGCGCGTTCCTGCCGCCCGTCGACGCGCCGCGGCGAATGTGGGCGGGCGGACGCGTGACCTTCCACGCGCCGCTGCCGATCGGGGCAGAGGCGAGGCGGCGCAGCATCGTCACCGACGTGCGCGAAAAGCACGGCCGATCGGGCAAGCTGACCTTCGTCACGGTGCGCCACCAGGTCGATGTCGCGGGCACGCTGGCGGTGACCGAGGAGCAGGACCTCGTCTTCCGCTCCGCCGCCGGCCCACCCGCGGTGGTGCAGCCGGACGCTCGCGCACCGGCGGCGACGCGCGACCTGATGCCCGACGTGACGGCGCTGTTCCGCTTCTCCGCGCTGACCTTCAACGCGCACCGCATCCACTACGATCGGCCGTACGCGCGCGCGGTGGAGGGCTATCCCGACCTGGTGGTGCACGGCCCGCTGCAGGCGATGCTGCTGGTCGACCATCTGCTGCGCGCGCGACCGGGCAGCGCCCTCGCCCACTTCAGCTATCGCGGCGTGCGCCCGGTGTTCGCCGATCGCGCGCTGCGGCTCAACCTCGCGGGCAGCGCGCCGGTCGAGCTGTGGACCACCGACGCCGAGGGCTGCACCGGCATGGACGCGTGCGCGACGCTCGCCTGATCGTCACGCGCCCAGGTCGGCGCGGGGCGTCGCGAACCAGATCGTGTGCGTCGCGCCCTTGCCGTTGCTGCGCGCGCGCACCGTGCGCTCCTCGACCGCGAACCCTGCCGAGGACAGCCGCCGCGCGAACGCCGAGTCGGGCGCCGCCGACCACACCGCCAACACGCCGCCGGGCCTGAGCGCCTCGCGCGCCAGGTGGAGCCCGCGCATCGCGTAGAGCCGGTTGTTCGCCGCGCGCACCAGCCCGTCGGGGCCGTTGTCGACGTCGAGCAGGATCGCATCATACTCGCCCGGCCCTTCCGAAATCATGTCCGCCACGTCGACCTGCACGACGCCGACGCGTTGGTCGTCGAGACAGCCGCCGGTGAGTGCCGCCATCGGCCCCTGGGCCCAGGCGATGATCTCGGGCACCAGCTCGGCCACCGTCACGCGCGCGTCGCCGGGCAGCACCGCCAGCGCGGCGCGCAGCGTGAAGCCCATGCCGTAGCCGCCGATCAGCAGCCGCGGCGCGGGCCGCCCGCCCAACCGCTCGAGCGTCATGGTGGCGAGCGCCTCCTCCGACCCGCTCATCCGGCTGTTCATCAGCTCGTTGCGCTCGAGCACGATCATGAAGTCGGCGCCGCGGCGAAACAGCCGCAGGTCCTCGCCGCCCGGTACGCGCGCGGTGCCGATCAACTCTCTGGGAACCATGATGCCTGCTCGAATGTGTGGCGCAAAGGACGCGCGTTACGCGCTGGCCGACGGGTTGGCGACTGCGTTGCCCGCAATCTTTTGGTAAAATGGTCGCGGCGCGCTATATGAGGCTGGTCGATGCGCGCCTTCGGCGTGCCGGCACGTCCACTAACAATCGGGAATTCATCGAGCTTCATGGCTGCGTTCAAGGAACAGGGTTTTCAGGAGCGCGCCGCGCTCGCCGCCAAGGCCAAGGAGGCCGCGATCGCGAAACTGCGCGCGAAGGCGCCGGTCGACGAGGCGGTGCTGGCGGAACAGCGCAAGGTCGCCGAGGCGCGCGGGGCCGAGCAGGCGCGGCTCAGCGCGGAAAAGAAGGCGGCGCGCGAGCAGGCGCAGGCCGAGAAGAAGGCCGCGCGCGAGGCCGCCGCCGAGGAAGCGCGGCTGGCCGAGGAAGCCAAGCAGAAGATGCGCAAGGTGCCGACCGAGGCCGAGATGAAGGCCGCGCGCGACGCGCGCTACGCGGCGCGCAAGGCCCGGCTAAAGCGCTGATGCCGACCCGGTCGTGCCCGCGGGCACGGCCGGGTTCACGCGATCGCGCCGCCCGCTGACCGGCGCCAATTATCGCATGTGGCCTCGAAAGCGTAGCTCTCACGCTTGGCCCGGATAACACTGACGTGAATGCCGCCATCTTCCCAAAGATGGTGACCCCTACGGGA
>NZ_JBELMJ010000005.1:0-113935 GCF_042095875.1 Sphingomonas sp. | reverse complement strand
AGGTCGCCGCCACCAACCAGGCGCGCAACGTCGCGCTGGCGGACGGCGCGTGGCGAGACGGGGCGCTCGACTTCGACCGCGCGTTTCACTTCTTCGATGACGATCGCATCGCCGACGCGCGCGCCGCGTGGAAGGCGCTGGCGGCGCGCGATGGGGTCGAACGGCGCTACTGGAAGCAGGACGCCTCGGGGCGCTGGGAGCAAGCGGCCTAGCCTTGCCCGCCTTCTTGCGTGTTCGGAGCGCGCCCGATAGGAGGCGCGCACTTCCCATCACCTTTGTTTCAGGAGCCCGTGACCGTTTATGGCCGCGAACCGTACCTTCTCGATCATCAAGCCCGACGCCACGCGTCGCAACCTGACCGGCGCGGTCACCAAGATGCTGGAGGACGCGGGCCTGCGCATCGTCGCGTCCAAGCGCATCCACATGACCCGCGACCAGGCCGAGGGCTTCTACGCGGTGCACAAGGAGCGCCCGTTCTTCAACGATCTCGTCGAGTTCATGATCTCAAGCCCTGTCGTCGTGCAGGTGCTCGAGGGCGAGAACGCGATGCAGCGCAACCGCGACATCATGGGCGCGACCAACCCGGCGAATGCGGAGCCCGGCACGATCCGCAAGGAACTGGCCGAGTCGATCGAGGCGAACACCGTGCATGGCTCCGATTCGGACGAGAATGCCGAGACGGAGATCGCCTATTTCTTCAAGCCGGAAGAGATTGTTGGCTGAAGTTCGGGGCTGACATGAACTGGCGCCTGCGACGCGCGAGCGCGGCTGATGCCGCTATTCTCTCGCTCGTCGCGGGCGCCACCTTTCTGGAAGCGTTCGCGGGTGTCCTCGACGGCGCGGACATCGTCGCGCACGTGTCCCGCAACAGCAGCGCGGACGCCTTCGCGCTTTATCTGAGCCGAGGCGCGATCGCGACGCTCGCCGAAGCGGAGCAGGGCGCGGCGCCGCTCGGCTACACGCTACTGACCGAGCCCGACCTGCCGGTCGAACCGCGCGACGGGGACGTCGAACTCAAGCGCATCTACGCGCTGACACCGACGCACGGATCGGGATTGGGACCAGCGCTGATGGCGCGTGCGGTCGAGGACGCGCGCGCAGCCGGGCACCGCAGGCTGCTCCTGGGCGTCTACGGCGGCAACGTGCGGGCGCACCGCTTCTACGCCAGACAGGGCTTGTCGGTCATCGGTGAACGCCGCTTCCTCGTCGGGGCGACGTGGCACGATGACCTGGTGTTCGCGCGCGACCTCTGACCGATCAGCGTCCGCCCGCCTCCAGCAGGCTAGCGGGCGCGGTCAGCTCCCAGCTTCGCGCAACGCGATCCTCGATCAGCGTCCAGTCGGTCGCGTCGTCCAGTGCGATGTCGCTCCACTGACCGACTTCGTCGCTCAAGTGAAGCGTGAGTTTGCGATTGCTCGCGTCGATGGTCGCGAACGGCTGGCCCTCGACCAGAAACATCGTCGCGCCGTCGGCGGTACCTTCGTGTGCGCCCGGCAGCAGCAAGGCGATCTCGCGCACGCGCGCCAGCGGGTCGGGTATCTGCGTCTCGCTCATCGTTGCACGAACTCCTTCAACACGGCCGGGTAGAGTTGATGTTCCGCCGCCAGCACGCGGGCGGCTAGCGTGTCGGACGTGTCGCCGGAAACTATCGCTACCTCGCGCTGCCCCAGCACCTCGCCCGCATCAAGCTCTTCGGTCACGACGTGGACCGAGCAGCCCGCGACAGTGTCGCCCGCCGCGATCGCGCGCGCGTGGGTATTAAGGCCCTTGTACTTCGGTAGCAGCGAGGGATGTACGTTGACGATCCGCCCGCGCCACTTGGCGACGAATTCGTCCGAGAGCAGGCGCATGTAACCCGCCAGCGCGATCCACTCGGCGCCGGCCGCCCGCAAAGCGCCGTCTAGTGCTGCCTCGAACACCGGATTACCAATCCCCTTCGGCGAGAGCGCGAAGGTCGGCAGGCCGTGCTGGATCGCCCAGGCGAGCCCCGGCGCACTCGGCCTGTCCGATGCGACGACCACGATCTCGTAATCGCCGCCGGCATGCTCGGCCAAGGCCTGCATGTTGGAGCCGCGGCCGGAGATGAGGACGGCGACCTTCGCGGGCGCGCTCATGCGTGGTGCGTCGCGCGCCAGTCACCGCGCGCGCTCCACGTCTCGGTATTGCCGATCACGGTGCAGCCGCGCTCGCCCGCCTCGATATTACCAATGCGGAATACGGTTTCATCCGCCGCCTCCAATGCCTGAGTCACGCCGTCCGCCTCGTTGTCGCTGACGACAACCGCCATGCCGATCCCACAGTTGAACGTGCGCGCCAATTCCTCGGGCTCGATTGCGCCCTGCGCCTGCAGGAACGCCATCAGGCGCGGTTGCGGCCAGGCGTCGGCGTCGACGACGGCGTGCGTGCCGGCCGGCAGCACGCGCGGGATGTTCTCGAGCAATCCGCCACCGGTGATGTGGGCCAGGCCCTTGATGCGCCGCTCACGCAGCAGCGGAAGAAGGCTGGCGACGTAGATGCGCGTCGGCGCCATCAGTGCGTCGATGAGCAGGCGATCCTGATCGAACATCGCGGGTCGATCGAGCTTCCACCCGCGATCGGCGGCGAGGCGCCGCACCAGCGAGTAGCCGTTCGAGTGGACGCCCGACGAGGCGAGGCCGAGGACTACGTCGCCCGCCGTGATGTCGCGCCCGTCGAGCAGCCGGTCGCGCTCGACCGCACCGACGCAGAACCCGGCGAGATCATAATCGCCGTCGGCGTACATCCCGGGCATCTCCGCCGTTTCACCGCCGATCAGCGCGCATCCCGCCTGGCGGCACCCTTCGGCGATGGAAGCGATCACGCGCTCGGCCACCACCTGATCGAGGCGGCCGCTGGCATAATAGTCGAGGAAGAACAGCGGTTCCGCGCCCTGTACGATCAGGTCGTTGACGCACATCGCGACGAGGTCGATCCCGACGCCCTCGTGGCGGTCGTGCTCGATTGCGAGCTTCAGCTTGGTACCGACGCCGTCGTTGGCGGCCACTAGCAGCGGATCGGTGAAGCCGGCGGCCTTAAGGTCGAACAGGCCACCGAACCCGCCCAAGTCGGCGTCGGCACCCTTGCGCCGGGTCGAGCGAGCGAGCGGGGCGATCGCGCGAACCAGCGCGTTGCCCGCGGAAATCGAGACGCCCGCATCGGCGTAGGTGTATCCGCCAGAGGGTGCGGCTGGGTCGTGGGCGTTGGGTTCGTCGGTCATGCGGCAAGCGCCTAGCCACAACGCGCTTGGATTTCCACGCCCGCTTCGCCAAAAGGCGCCGATGCGCAGCCGTCCGTTCCTCGCCACCGCCGCGGCCATCGGTGTCGCCGTGCTCGGTGCCGGCGCGGTGGTGGCGCAGATCGAAGGCGGCGACCGCGGCGTCGCGGCGGTCGACAGCTCCAACGATTACGAGGTGGGCAGCGTCAGTGTCGACACCTCGGGTCCGAACGCGCAGGCGGCGCGGGTCGCCGGCTGGCGCGAGGCGCAGCGCAAAGCGTGGGTGCAGTTGTCGCGTCGGCTGGGCGGCGGCGGCGCGATGGTACCCGACGGCACGCTCGATTCGCTCGTGTCCGCGATCGTGGTCGGAAACGAGCAGATCGGGCCGACGCGCTATATCGCGCAACTCGGCGTGCTGTTCGACCGTGCGCGCACCGCCGGACTGCTGGGCATCAGCAGCTACGTCTCGCGCACGCCGCCGCTCGTCGTCGTCCCGGTCGTCTGGTCGGGCGGGGTCGGAGGCGTGTTCGAGCAGCGCACCGCCTGGCAGGAGGCGTGGGCGCGGTTCCGCACCAGCACCAGCGAGATCGATTATATTCGGCCGCCCGGCAACGGTGCCGACCCGCTGCTGCTGAACGTCGGGCAGACGCAGCGGCCCGCGCGCGGTTGGTGGCGCAAGGTGCTCGACCTGTACGGCGGAACCGACGTGCTGATCCCGGTGGTGCGGTTGCGACGGCAGTGGCCCGGTGGTCCGGTGATCGGCGAGTTCGAGGCGCGCCACGGCCCCGACAATCGCCTGTTGTCGCGCTTCGCCTTGCGCGCTGCGAACGCATCCGCGCTGCCCCAGCTGCTCGACGCGGGCGTCAAGCGGATGGACGACATCTATCAGGCGGCCGCACGCGGCGGCTATCTTCGCGGCGACCCCGGACTGAGCCCGCCTCCGACCGAGGCAGTCAGCGACATCCCGGCCGTCACGGAGACGCTGGCACCGACGGACGACGCGAGCGCACCCGTCGTCAGCATCATCGTGCAGGTCGAGACGCCTGACGCCGGCGCGGTCGCGAGCACCGAGAGCGCGCTGCGCGGCGTGCCAGGCGTGCGTAGCGCATCGACCAGCAGCCTGGCGCTCGGCGGGGTGTCGTTGATGGTGTTGTCATTCGCGGGCGAACCCGCCAATTTTCGTGCCGGTCTGGAGGCGCGCGGCTGGCAGGTGTTCGGCGGCGGCACGACTATGCGCATTCGCCGGGCGCCGCAGCTGCTGCCGCCCGATCTCCAGCCCGACAATGCACTGGCGGGATGACGCGGTCGCGCTGTAGCGAGATTTGCGGGGTGCCACCCGCCATGCAATTCCCCTTGCCGCTCGCGTGGCCTGACCAGGCGCGCGACGTCGAGTTCCTTATAACCGAGTCGAATCGTCGCGCGGTGCAGGTCCTGCAGCAATGGCAGAATTGGCCGGTCATGGCGGCGCTGTTGATCGGGCCGGCGAGTTCGGGACGCAGCCTGCTGGCGCAGGTCTTCGCCGCACAATCCGGTGGGCGCGTGATCGACGACGCGGAACGTGTCGGCGAGGAGATGCTGTTCCACGCGTGGAACGATGCGCAGGCGACGCGCGTGCCCCTGCTGCTCGTCGCGGGCGCTGCCGCGCCGGTGTGGACGGTGGAGTTGCCCGATCTGCGCACCCGTCTTGCTGCCAGCCCGGTCGCGCTGATCGACGCACCCGACGAGCAGCTGGTGCGCGCGTTGCTGGAGCGCGGGTTTGCCCGCCGCCGGTTGGACGTGCGCGACAATCTGCTCGAATGGCTGGTGCCGCGGCTGCCGCGGCGTCATCAAGCTGTCGCGCAGATGCTCGATGGGCTGGAACAAGCCGCGTTGTCCGAACGTCGGCGCGTTACAATTCCGCTCGCGCGTGACCTGCTGGCCGTGCTGTTCGGCGTTGCAGAGGATTCGATCACCCCATGACACGGCCCGCCCACCTACAGCGCGAACGCGACGACGATCCGTTCGAGAAGGTCGCGGGCGAGCGTTACTTCAACCGCGAGCTGTCATGGCTGGCATTCAACCGCCGCGTGCTGGAGGAAGCGTGCAACACGGCGCACCCGCTGCTCGAGCGGTTGCGCTTCCTCGCCATCTCGGGCGACAATCTTGACGAGTTTTTCATGGTGCGCGTCGCCGGGTTGAAGGGTCAGCAGTTGCAGGACGTGGAACTGCGCTCCGCCGACGGGCTGACGCCGGGACAGCAGCTCGCCGCGATCACGGTCGAGGCGGACGCGCTGATGGTGAGCCAGCAATCGGTGTGGCGCGACATCCGCTACGCGCTCGCGGAAGCGGGCATCCGCGTGATCGGCAGCCACGCGATCGACACGGCGCTCAGCATGGATGAGCAGGCGTGGCTGGAGACGCATTTCCGCGAGCAGCTATTTCCGGTCATCACGCCGCAGGCGCTCGATCCGGCGCATCCGTTCCCGTTCATGCGCAACAAGGGCATGGCGGTGATGTTCGATCTCGTGCGGAGATCGGACAAGGAGCCGATCCGTGAATTGGTTATGCTGCCGAATGCGATGCCGCGCTTCGTGCGTTTGCCGGGCGAGGGCGCGCGCTACGTCGCGGTCGAGTCGCTGTTGAAGCGATTTTCCAACCTGATGTTCCCCGGCTACGACGTCTTGGGCGCGGCGGAGTTCCGCGTGCTGCGCGACAGCGATATCGAGATCGAGGAAGAGGCGGAGGATCTCGTCCGCTACTTCGCCAACGCGATCAAGCGGCGGCGGCGCGGGCGCGTCATCCGGCTGGAACTCGAAACCGGGATGAGCGAGGCGCTCGCCGCGGTGCTGCGCGAGGAACTGGGCGGATCGGACACGATCGTGACCGAGAGCGGTGCATTCCTCGGCATCGGCGATCTCGCGCTGCTGGCCGACGAGGACCGGCCCGACCTGAAGTTCACGCCCTTCACCCCGCGCTTTCCCGAGCGTATTCGCGAGTTCGGCGGCGATTGCTTTGCCGCAATCCGTGCCAAGGACATCATCGTTCATCACCCGTACGAGACGTTCGACGTCGTGCTCGCCTTTCTCAAGCAGGCGGCGAACGATCCCGACGTGGTCGCGATCAAGCAGACGCTGTACCGCGCGGGCAAGCAGTCCGCCGTCATCAACGCGCTGATCGCCGCGGCGGAGGCCGGGAAGTCGGTGACGGCGGTGGTCGAGCTGAAGGCCAGGTTCGACGAGGAACAGAACCTGCAATGGGCGAGCGCGCTGGAGCGCGCGGGGGTGCAGGTCGTCTATGGCTTCATTGATTGGAAGACGCACGCCAAGGTGGCGATGGTGGTCAGGCGCGAGGGCACGCAGTTCCGCACCTACTGCCATTTCGGCACCGGCAATTACCACCCGGTGACCGCGAGGATCTACACCGACCTGAGCTTCTTCACCGCCGATCCGAGACTCGGGCGCGACGCTGCGCGGATGTTTAACTACATTACCGGCTACGTCGAGCCGCAGGGAATGGAAGCGGTGGTGCTGAGCCCGCGCGATCTGCGCGCCCGGCTGATCGCCGACATCGACGCGGAGATCGCGCACGCGCGTGACGGACGAAGCGCATCGATCTGGGCCAAGATGAACAGTCTCGTCGATCCGGCGATCATCGAGAAATTGTATGAGGCCAGTTCGGCGGGCGTCGAGATCGAGCTGATCATCCGCGGCATCTGCTGCCTGCGCCCCGGCGTAGCGGGCCTGTCCGAGAACATCCGCGTCAAGTCGATCGTCGGGCGGTTCCTGGAGCACAGCCGGATCGCGGTCTTCGGCAACGGCGCGGCGCTGCCCAACGATGACGCGCGCATCTACATCTCGTCGGCCGACTGGATGCCACGCAATTTCGATCGCCGGGTCGAGTATCTGTTGCCGATCGAGAATGAGACGGTCCACGATCAGGTGCTCGATCAGGTGATGGTTGCCAACCTGATCGACAACGACCAGAGCTGGGAATTGCAGCCCGATGGCAGCTACGATCGGGTCTCCACGAGCGATCGGCCGTTCAACCTCCACCGCTATTTCATGACCAATCCTTCGCTCTCCGGCCGCGGCGCGGCGCTGGACGAGAAGGGCGGCGAGGTTCCGACGCTCAAGTTGCGACAGCGTTCGTGACCCCCGCGCTGCAAGGGCGAGGCGCCGAGTCGCCGCGCACGGCGATCATCGACATTGGCTCCAACTCGATCCGTCTCGTCGTCTACCAGGGACCTGCACGGCTACCCACGACGTTGTTCAACGAGAAGGTGCTTGCAGGCCTCGGCCGCAGCCTCGCCGCGACCGGCACGATCGACGCCGAGGCGATGGCGTCCGCGGACGCGGCGCTGCACCGTTTCGCCGCGCTGGCGCAGGCGATGGACGTGAGCCGCGTCCGAACCGTCGCGACCGCCGCGGTACGCGACGCGAGCAACGGCGCGCAGTTGATCGGGATCGCCGAGATTGCGGGTCTCACGGTAGAAATCTTGTCGGGAGAAGAGGAAGCCGCGGCGGCCGGCCACGGCGTGCTGTCGGGTATACCTGGTGCGGACGGCATCGTCGGCGACCTGGGGGGCGGCAGTCTCGAGCTCGTCCGTGTGCGCAAAGGCGAGGTGACGAAGCGCGTATCGTTTCCGCTCGGCGTGCTGCGGCTGGCCCCGCTGCGGGAGCGGGGACGCCTCGACCGACGAGTGGAGCACCTGCTGGGCGAGGCGGGCTGGATCGGTGCGGGCAAGAACCTGCCCTTGTACCTGGTCGGCGGGTCCTGGCGTGGGCTCGCGCGCCTGGCGATGCACCGCGCGCGGTATCCGCTGCCCATCATTCATCAATACGCGATGTCACCGGGGACGGTCGCAAGCCTGCGGCGCACCTTGTCGCACGTCGGCAAACCGCAGCTGAAGGAGGTGCCCGGTCTGTCGAGCGGCCGTATCTCAACGCTCGGCGACGCGGCCGCGTTGCTGTCCGCGTTGCTCAAGCATCTGAGAAGCAGCGGCACAATCGTGTCTGCCTTCGGCCTGCGCGAAGGTCTATTATTCGGGGAACTGAGCGCGGACGAGCGTGCGCAGGACCCGTTGCTCGTCGCGGCGAAGGACGAGGGGCGCCTATCCGGCCGATTTCCCGAACACGGTGACCTGCTCGATCGCTGGATCGCGCCTTTGTTCGGCGAGGACAAGCCGGCAGAGGCGCGCCTGCGCAATGCCGCTTGTCAGCTGGCCGACGTCGGGTGGCGCGCGAACCCGGAGTTCCGCGCCGAGCGGGGCCTGGAGATCGCGCTCCACGGCAACTGGGTCGGGGTTGACGGGCGCGGGCGCGCGATGATGGCGCAGGCGCTATGGACTGCGCTCGGCGGCGCGGCGACATCGCCCGCCGTGCTGGCGCAGCTCGCGTCGGAGGCGGCGTTGCGTCGCGCGGTGAGCTGGGGGCACGCGATCCGTCTGGGTCAGCGTCTGAGTGCGGGGGTCGCGGAACCGTTGCGCCGGTCGCGACTGACGCTTCAGGCCTCCACGGTCCGGCTCGACATGAATCGCGCGGACCGCGCCTTGTACGGCGAGACGGTGGCGAAGCGGCACGCGACGCTGGCGGCGGCGCTGGGGCGAGCACCGGTCACCAACGCGCGCGATTGATCGGCGGCGCCCCCCTGCCGGGACGCTGCGCGACGAAGCGCTAGGCAGCGCGCGATCTGCCCATTAAGTCGCTGGCCATGATATCGACCAACGACCTTCGCCGCAGCTTCCTCGACTATTTCGGCGCCGCCGGCCATCAGGTCGTGCCGTCGGCACCGCTGGTGCCGCAGAACGATCCGACGCTGATGTTCGTCAACGCCGGCATGGTCCCGTTCAAGAACGTGTTCACCGGGCTGGAAATACGACCCTACACGACTGCGAGCAGTTCGCAGAAGTGCGTGCGCGCGGGGGGCAAGCACAACGATCTCGACAACGTCGGCTATACCGCGCGGCATCATACCTTCTTCGAAATGCTCGGTAATTTCTCGTTCGGCGATTACTTCAAGGAAGAGGCGATCACCCACGCCTGGACGCTGCTGACGAAGGAATGGGGGCTGCCGGCGGACAGACTGACCGCGACGGTCTACCATACCGACAATCAGGCGTTCGATCTGTGGAAGAAGATAGCGGGGCTGCCCGACCATCGCATCATCCGCATCGCGACCAAGGACAATTTCTGGGCGATGGGATCGGACGGGCCGTGCGGGCCGTGCTCCGAGATCTTCTACGATCACGGCGAGCATATCGCGGGCGGCCCGCCGGGAAGCCCGGACGAGGACGGCGATCGTTTCGTCGAGATCTGGAACCTCGTCTTCATGCAATTCGTGCAGGAGGCCGACCAGATCACCGGCGACCTGCCGCGGCCGTCGATCGACACCGGCATGGGGCTGGAGCGGATCGCCGCGGTGATGCAGGGCGTCCACGACAATTACGACACGGACACGTTCAAGGCGCTGATCGCCGCCTCCGGCGCGCTGACGCACACGGCCACGACCGGCGACAATCAGGCGAGCCACCGCGTCATCGCCGATCACCTGCGCTGCTCGGGCTTTCTCGTCGCCGACGGCGTGCTGCCCGCGAACGAAGGGCGCGGTTACGTGCTGCGCCGGATCATGCGGCGCGCGATGCGTCACGCGCACCTGCTCGGTGGCGCCAAAGGAGATGGGGGGGAGCCGCTGATGCACCGGCTCGTTCCCGCCCTGGTCGCCGAGATGGGCGCCGCTTACCCCGAGCTCGTGCGCGCGCAGCCGCTGATCGAGGCGACGCTGAGGCAGGAGGAAACGCGCTTCCGCCAGACGCTCGACAAGGGACTGCGGCTGCTCGACGAGGCGACCGCCGGCATGGGCGAGGGTGACATGCTGGCGGGGAAAACAGCGTTCAAGCTCTACGACACCTTCGGCTTCCCGTACGACCTGACCGAGGACGCGCTGCGCGCGCAAGGCCTGCAGGTCGACCGCGCCGGGTTCGACAGCGCGATGGCGGAGCAGAAGCGCGCCGCGCGCGCGGCCTGGAAGGGATCGGGTGCGAAGGCGTCGGACGAACTGTGGTTCGACCTGGTCGAGGAAGTCGGCGCGACCGAGTTCACTGGCTACGGCAGCGACAGCGGTGAGGGCGTCGTGCTCGCGCTCGTCAAGGACGGGCAGCGCGTCGAGGAGGCGGGCGCGGGCGAGCAGGTCGACGTGATCGTCAATCAGACGCCCTTCTACGGCGAGAGCGGCGGGCAGGTCGGCGACGCAGGCACGCTGTCGAGCGAGGCGGGTCTCGCCGCTACCGTGACGGACACCTCCAAGCAGCTCGGCAAGCTGTTCGTTCACCACGCCAAGGTCGAAGCTGGCGGGATCAAGGTCGGCGACACGGTGCGGCTCGCAATCAACGTGGCGCGCCGCGACGCGATCCGTGCCAATCACTCCGCCACGCACCTGCTGCACGAGGCGCTGCGGACGCGGCTGGGCACGCATGTCGCGCAGAAGGGTAGCCTCGTCGCGCCCGATCGGCTGCGCTTCGACGTGTCGCACTCGAGCGCGATGGCACCGGGCGAGCTCGCCGACGTCGAGGCGGCGGTGAACGCGCAGATTCGCGGCAATGGCACGGTCGAGACGCGGTTGATGACCCCCGACGAGGCGATCGCGATGGGCGCGATGGCGCTGTTCGGGGAAAAGTACGGCGACGAGGTGCACGTCGTGTCGATGGGCACGGATGATGCGGGCGAAGCCTACTCGATCGAATTGTGCGGCGGCACCCACGCGCGCGCGCTCGGCGACATCGGGCTGTTCAAGGTTGTGGGCGAGAGTGCGGTGTCATCGGGCGTGCGCCGCGTCGAGGCGCTGACCGGCGAGGCGGCGCGTCAGTACCTGAGCGCGCGCGACGAGAAGTTGCGCGAGGCAGCGGCCGCGCTCCGCGCGACTCCGGACGAGGTGCCCGCGCGAGTCGCGGCGTTGCTCGACGATCGGCGGCGGCTGGAGCGCGAACTCGCCGAGGCGAAGAAGGCGCTGGCGCTCGGTGGCGGGGCGAAGGACGCGGCCGGGCCAGAGATGGTGGGCGACGTCGCGTTCGTCGCGCAGGTGCTCGACGGCTTCGAGGCGAAGGGGCTGCGCGGCGCGGTCGACGATGCGCGGCAGCAGCTCGGCTCGGGCGTGGTCGCGATCGTCGCGGTGAACGACGGCAAGGCGACAATCGCAGTCGGCGTCACGCCCGACCTGATTGAGCACTATAGCGCGGTCGACCTCGTCAAGGCGGGCGTCGCGGCGCTGGGTGGACAAGGCGGTGGCGGACGGCCCGACATGGCACAGGGTGGGGGTCCAAGGGCCGACCAGGCCGACGCCGCGGTGGCCGCGGTCCGGTCGGGGTTGCAGCGGGGCTGAGCCTTCACTGACGATAACCCGCCCGCATCACTGCGGGCGGGTCAGCGAGTTTACCGACGTGGCTTGCTCTTCATCGTCTTGGTGGTGGTCAAGGTCGTGTTGGTCGTGGTCGTCGTCGCGCCAGGCGGCGTGGTCGACGCCGTGTCGGTGGTGCCCGGC
The DNA here is from genome assembly GCF_042095875.1 of Sphingomonas sp. Taxonomy (GTDB): domain Bacteria; phylum Pseudomonadota; class Alphaproteobacteria; order Sphingomonadales; family Sphingomonadaceae; genus Sphingomonas. Next base: position 102,192 of record NZ_JBELMJ010000005.1, on the reverse strand, counting down.
GTGGCAACGGACGTGTCGCTCACGGCCGCACCGGTGGTGGCCGCATCGGTTGGGGCCGCGTCGGCAGCAGGTGCTTGGCCGTTCATCGCGGCGGTGAGTTGCGCCTCGGTCAGGCCGATCGTGACGCCCTGCGGTCCGGGGCCGAACCCGGTGATCGGCAGCTTGGCGTCGCCCTGATCGGTGGTCAGCGTGACGTTGGTGTCATCGATCGCCTTGATCGTGCCGAGCTTCGCGCCGCCCGCACCGTAGACGCTGGCCCCGGTAACGAGCTGGGCGCGAAATGCCGCGCTCGCCTGCTGCTTCTGCGCGCCGGCCGCGGCGTCGAGCTGCGCCTTGGTCATGGCGAGGATCGGACCCTTCGCGCCCTTGCCGAGCGAGGTCAGCGGGATCGCCGCCTTGTTGGTGCCGGTGTCGATCACGGCGTTGGTGCCGTCCGTGCTCGCCACCGTGCCGACGACGCCGCCGCTGGTGTCGTACACGGTCGCACCGGTCGTGACGGCGCCGGCGGTCGACGTCCGCGCGCCGGTCGCGGGCGCGGTGGCCGGTGCGGTCTGTGCCGAGGCCAGGGCGGGGGTCAAAGCTGCCGCCGCGACAGCGGCGAGGAACTCGTAGCGCTTCATATGTGCTCTTTCGCGGTTGATGTTGCTTGGGAGAACGAGGGCGTAACGATCGGGTTCCGAACCGCGGGTGAACGGAACGCCAGCCTTTCCCCGCCGTTTGCGCGCCATGACCCTGGCAGATTTCCCCATCACGCGGCGCTGGCCCGCCCAGCATCCGGACCGCATCCAGCTCTACTCGCTCAACACGCCGAACGGCGTGAAGGCGTCGATCATGCTGGAGGAAACCGGCCTGCCGTACGAGGCGCACCTGATCGACTTCGCCGCCAATGAGCAGAAGTCGGACGCGTTCGTGTCGCTCAACCCTAACGGCAAGATTCCGGCGATCATCGATCCCGCCGGACCGGGCGGCGAGGCGATTGGCGTGTTCGAGAGCGGCGCGATCCTGCTCTACCTGGCGGAGAAGACAGGACAGTTCCTGCCGCAGCAATCGACCGCGCGCTGGCAGGCGATCTCCTGGGTCATGTTCCAGATGGGCGGCGTGGGACCGATGTTCGGGCAGCTCGGCTTCTTCCACAAGTTCGCGGGCAAGGAGTGGGAGGACAAGCGCCCGCGCGACCGCTACATCGATGAGAGCAAGCGGCTGCTCGGCGTGATGGATCGCGCGCTCGCCGGCAAGGAGTGGTTCGTCGGCGATTACTCGATCGCCGACATCTCAATGCTCGGCTGGGTGCGCGCGTTGCGCGACTTCTACAAGGCGGGTGACCTGGTCGGCTTCGCCGAGTTCCGCAACGTCGCGGGCTGGTTGGAGCGTGGGTTGGCCCGCCCGGCGGTTCAGCGCGGACTGGAGATCCCGTCGAAGGACTGACCGCGTCTTTGTTCCCCTCCCGTTCTCCATGTGCTAGGAACGGGCATGGCCAAAGCTCAGCGTCGCTACGTATGTCAGTCCTGCGGATCGGTGTCGCACCGCTGGCAGGGGCAGTGTGCCGATTGCAGCGAGTGGAACACGCTGGTGGAGGAGGCGGCGGCTGTCGTCACGCCGTTCCAGGCCAAGCATAATCTGCAGTCGGGCGGTCGCGCGCTGACGTTGGTCAAGCTCGACGCCGAGATCGCGCTGCCCGAGCGGATGACCTTCGGCATCGCCGAGCTGGACCGGGCGCTGGGCGGCGGACTGGTCGCGGGATCGGCGACGTTGATCGGTGGCGATCCGGGCGTCGGCAAATCGACATTGCTGCTCCAGGCGGCGGCGCGGCTGGCGCGCAGCGGGCGCAGCGTCGCCTATGTCTCGGGCGAGGAAGCGGCGGATCAGGTGCGATTGCGCGCGCAACGGCTCGGGCTCGGCGACGCGCCGGTGCAACTCGCCGCGGCGACCTCGACGCGCGACATCCTGACGACGCTGCAGGGCGCGCCGCCCGCGCTGCTGGTGATCGACTCGATCCAGACGATGCATTCCGATCTAATCGAGGGTGCGCCCGGTACGGTCAGCCAGGTGCGCGCGACCGCGCAGGAGCTGATCCGCTTCGCCAAGGAACGCGGCACCGCGGTGGTGCTGGTCGGGCACGTGACCAAGGACGGGTCGATCGCGGGGCCGCGCGTGCTGGAGCACATGGTCGACACCGTGCTCAGCTTCGAGGGCGAGCGCAGCCATCAATATCGCATTCTACGCGCGATCAAGAATCGCTTCGGCGGGACGGACGAGATCGGCGTGTTCGCGATGGCAGGCGAGGGGCTGGTGGAGGTCGCCAATCCATCCAGCCTGTTCCTGACGCAGCGCGACGAGAGTGTGACCGGGTCGATCGTCTTTCCGGCATTAGAGGGCACGCGACCCGTGCTGGTCGAGATACAGGCACTGGTCGTGCGGCTGGCGAGCGGGGCGACCCCCAGGCGCGCGGTCGTGGGCTGGGACTCCGGACGGCTCGCGATGATCCTGGCGGTGCTGGAAGCGCGCTGCGGATTGAGCTTCTCGACCTGCGAAGTGTACCTGAACGTCGCGGGCGGCTACCGCGTGCAGGACCCTGCCGCCGACCTGGCGGTGGCGGCGGCGCTGATTTCCGCGCTCAGCGAACGGCCGGTCGCGTCCGACGGGATCGCGTTCGGCGAAATCGCGCTGTCCGGCGAAATTCGCCCTGTCGCGCACGCGCCGCTGCGGCTGAAGGAAGCGGGCAAGCTCGGCTTCACGCGCGCGATGGTGCCGTCGGGCGTCGCGGACGCGGCGGCGGTGCGGCTCTCCAGCTTCGGCAATCTCGGTCGCTTCGTCGATCACATGCTGGGCCGGGGCTAGTCGCCCGCGGCGGCAGCCCGTATCTAGCGCGGGATGAACCTGCACGCCCTCGACATCGTCGTCCTGCTGCTCGTCGCCTCGACCGCGCTGCTGGGTGCCAGGCGCGGGTTCGTGGCGGAGGTGCTGGCGCTGTTCGCCTGGGTGGCGATGGTGTTCGCGCTCAAAATCTTTCACCTGCCGCTGTCGCGCGCGCTTGCCCCCACGATCGGCACGCCGTCGGGCGCGACGGTGCTGGCCTTCGCGGTCCTGACCGGCGGCACCTACCTGCTGAGCCGCGTCGTCGTGAACGCGGTGAGCGCGCGGACGCGGACGTCGGTGCTGGGGCCGATCGACCGCGCGCTCGGCTTCGGCTTCGGCGCGCTCAAGGGATTGATCTTCGCCAGTCTCGCCTTCCTGCTGATCGTGCTGGTGCTCGACCTGCTGGGCGGCGGCCCCGCGCGGCGGCCGGCATGGATTGTGGAGGCGCGGACCTATCCGCTGCTGAGCGCGACCAGCGCCTCGATCGCGGACGTGGTCGACCGACGCCGCCGCGGCAAGCCGCTGTTCTCGCCGCGCTGGTACCCGATCCCGCAAGACAATGGACAAGACGCGTCGTGAGCCTCGACCTTTATACCCCCGAGATTTCCGCGCTGGCGCTCGGCAATCCTTACCCCGATCGCCTGCCCGACGGTGCCGCGTCCGTGGAGAAGCGTTCCGCCATCTGCGGCAGCCGCGTCACCGTTGATGTCGAACTCGACGAGGAGGGCCGCGTCGCGAAGCTGGGCACGCTGGTGCGCGCCTGCCTGCTCGGTCAGGCATCGTCGACGATTCTGGCGCAGCATGCGATCGGACGCACGCCGGCGGAACTCGCCGCGGCGCGCGATGAGCTGACCGCGTGGCTGGCGGGTAGCGGGCCGCTGCCCGCCTGGCCGGGGATCGATATCTTCACGCCCGGACTGAAGCTGACCGCGCGCCACCCCTCGATCCGGCTCGCGTTCGAGGCGGCGGCCGAGGCCGCGGACGTGGCGGCGGCGGCGCGGAACCGCGGCTGATGGAACATGCCGCGGAGGGATCGCTGCTGCGCGACGGCGTCGTCCTGCTGGGGTTCGCGCTGGCGTTCGTGCTGCTGTTCCGACGCCTGGGTCTGGGTGCCACGCTCGGCTACCTGATCGCGGGTGCGGTGGTTGGGCCGCACGTCCTGGGACTCGTCGGCGACGCGGAGACGAAGCTGGGCTTCGCCGAGCTCGGCATCACCATGCTGCTGTTCATCGTCGGGCTCGAGCTGAGCCCGGCCAAATTGTGGCGGTTGAAGGAAGATATCTTCGCGCTCGGCGCGTTGCAGGTCCTCGCCTGCGGCGCGGCGATCACGGCCATCCTCGCGTTGATCGCGCATTTCTCGATCCCGGCCGCGCTCGCGCTCGGCATGCCGCTCGCGCTCTCGTCCACGGCACAGGTGCTGCCGATGCTGCAATCGGCCGGGCGGCTGCGCACGCCGTTCGGGGAGCGCGCCTTCTCCATCCTGCTGTTCCAGGACCTGTCGATCATCCCAATGATCACCATTATCGCCGCGCTGAGCCGTAACCCGGCGGAGGCAGCCGGGCCGTCGGGATGGCTGCTGGGATTGTACACGGTGCTCGCGATCGGTGGGCTGATCGCGGCCGGTCGGTTCGTGCTGACGCCGCTGTTCCGGTGGATCGGCAATCACGGCGAGCGCGAGCTGTTCGTGTTCGCGGCGCTGTTCACGGTGATCGCGTCCGCGGCCTTGATGGAGTTCCTCGGGCTATCGACCGCGCTCGGCGCGTTCGTGGCGGGCGTGATGCTGGCGGACAGCCCATACCGGCATGAGTTGGAAGCGGACATCGAGCCGTTCCGCTCCATCCTGCTCGGCTTGTTCTTCCTCGCGGTCGGCATGATGCTCGATCTCGCCACCATCGCCGAGCGGCCGCTGTTCGTGGTTGGAATGGCGACCGCGCTGATCGCGACCAAGGCCCTAGTCATCTTCGCGATCGGCCGCGCGTTCAGGATGCCGTGGCGGCCCGCGCTGGCGCTCGGTCTGTTGCTCAGCCAGGGCGGCGAGTTCGGCTTCGTCCTGCTGACGCAGGCGCAGAACGGCTTGCTGATCGCGCCGGAGGCGGCCAGTCTGTTCGGCGCCATCATCACCCTGTCGATGGCGAGTACGCCATTCCTGATGATGGCGACCAGGCGGTTCCGCGAGGCGCCGATCGACAGCCAGGCCGAGCGGGACGGTCCGAGAAGCGACGGCGCCAACGCACTGATCGTCGGTTACGGCAGGTTTGGTCAGACGGTCGCGCAGATGCTGATCGCCAGCGGCGTGCCCGTCACCCTGATCGATCGCGACATCGAGATGATCGATATCGCCGCGGAGTTCGGCGCCAAGGTCTATTTCGGAGACGGCACGCGACTCGACCTGCTGTGGCAGGCGGGGGCGGCGGAGGCCGAGCTGATCCTCTTCTGTCTCGACGGCGACCAGGTGGACGCGGACTGGCTGGAGAGCGTGCACGAGGCCTTTCCGAGGGCGAGGGTCTACGTGCGTGCGTATGATCGTCGTGCGCTGATCAAGCTGAAGAACGGTCCGGCGCAGTACGTGGTGCGCGAGGTGCTCGAGTCGGCGGTCAAGATGGCGCGCGCGGCGATGCAGGGCCTGCGCATTTCGAACGAGGAGATCGACCGCGCGGAGGACATGTACCGCGCGCGGGATCGCGAACGCCTGAGGCTCCAGATCGAAGCGGGCGACATTCGCGCAGCGCGCGAAAGCATCATCACGCAGTTCGAGCGCGACGAGCCGATCAATACGGGTACGGGAGCAGCGACATGAACTGGCTGATGGTGGCGGCGGGTCTGTCGGGCGCGCTGGCGGTGGCGGCGGGCGCGTTCGGCGCGCATGGTGCGAGTGGCGAAGCCGCGGAATGGTTGCGCACGGGTGGTCAGTACCAGCTGCTGCACGTGGTCGCGGCGCTGATCGCATCGCGCCTCGATGCGCGCGGACCGGCGTGGTTGTTCATCGTCGGCGCGGCGATCTTCGCCGGAACCCTGTACCTGATGGCGATCGGCGCACCGCGCTGGTTCGGCGCGATCACGCCCATCGGCGGCTCGCTGCTGATCGCCGGGTGGCTGTGGTTGGCGTGGATCGGCGCACGCGCCGGCTGATCACGCGCCCGAAGTTTGCGGAGGAGAAGCCTTGCGGTCGTCGTAGCCGCGATCACACCCAGCCCTTACGCACGCCGTGTGACACATGCCGTGCATTGTGCTCGAGCCGCGACCTTGCCACATGAGGTGGATCGACGTGGGGAGTGACCGATGATCCTTATCGCGCTGGCGCTGGTTGCGGGAGCACAGGCGGCCACCCACAACGGCTCCATGACCGACACAGCACCGACCGCCGCGGCTCAGCCGACCGATCCCTACATCTGGTTGGAGGACAAGGATGGGGCCAAGCCGCTCGCCTGGGTGGCGGCGGAGAATGCGCGCACCTTGCCGCGGCTGCAGAACGATCCGCGATACGCCCGCTTCTACGCCGAGGCGCTGGCGATCGCCGCGGCGAAGGATCGGATCGCGATGCCGATGCAGTTGCGCGGTCGCATCTACAATTTCTGGCGCGATGCCGATCATCCGCAGGGCGTGCTGCGTTGGACGAGCAGGGACGGCTATGCCGACGCTGCGCCGACGTGGACCGTCGCGCTTGATCTCGACGCGCTGAGCAAGGCCGAGAACAAGAAGTGGGTTTGGAAGGGGCTGACCTGTCTGGCGCCCGATGAACGGCGGTGCCTGGTGGCGCTGTCCGAGGGCGGCGAAGACGCCGTCACCTATTGCGAGTTCGACCTGGAGGATGGCGCCTTCGTGAGCGGCGGCTTCGTGCTGCCGACGTCGAAGCAGGGCGCGGACTGGATCGACGCCGACACGCTGCTGGTGTCGCGCGACTGGGGCGCCGGAACGATGACCGACTCGGGTTATCCGTTTGTCGTGAAGAAGCTGCGGCGCGGACAGTCGCTGACGCGAGCGGAGGAGGTCTACCGCGGCAAGCGCGAAGACCAGCTCGGCACCTACGGCATGGTAATGCAGGACGGCGCGGGGAACAGCGCGGTGCTGGTGCAACGCCGGCCGACTTTCTTCACCGGCGAGACGCTGATCGAGGACGGTGGCAAGCTGGTGCGGCTCGACGTTCCGGCGCGTACCTTCGCTACCGGCCTGATCGACGGGCAGGTCGTCTTCGAGACAAGCGATCCGTGGGGACGCATCCCCGCTGGCGCGATCGCGTCGGCGCCGCTCACCGAGGTGAGGAAAGGCCGGTTCACGCCGACGCTGGTGTTTGCGCCCGATGCGCGGCAGTCGGTCGATCGCGTGACCACGACGCGCCATCACATCGTCGCCAGCATCTACGACAATGTGCGGGGTCGCGCGCTGGTCTTTACGCACGGCCCGGATGGGTGGGCGCAGCAGCGGCTGGCGCTGCCCGACAATGCCTCGATCGGTCTCGCGAGCGCGACCGAGCAGAGCGACGATGCCTATCTGAGCGTCACCAGCTTTCTCGCGCCGACGACCTTGTGGTCGGTGACGGCGGGCAGCGACGCGCCGCCCAATCAGGTGAAGGCGCTACCGGCGCGCTTCGACGCAGCGGGACTGGTGTCGAAGCAGTTCGAGGCGACGTCTAGCGACGGCACCAAAATCCCTTATTTCGTCGTGCACCGGAAAGGCGAACGGCTCGATGGCAGCACGCCGACGCTGATGACGGCTTATGGCGGATTCCAGGCGTCGATGACGCCCAGTTACGCCGCGATCACGGGCAAGCTCTGGCTGGAGCGCGGTGGGGCCTACGTGCTCGCGAACATTCGCGGCGGCGGCGAGTTCGGCCCGGCGTGGCACGACGCGGGGCGTAAGACAAAGCGGCAGATCATCTACGACGACTTCGCCGCGGTGGCGCGAGACCTGTTCGCGCGCAAGCTGACCAGCCCGGCGAAGCTCGGCATCTACGGCGGATCGAACGGCGGGCTGCTGATGGGAGTCGAGTTCAACCAGCATCCCGACCTGTGGAAGGCGGTGGCGATCCAGGTGCCGCTGCTCGACATGATCCGCTACGAGGGCATTGCGGCGGGGGCGTCGTGGGTCGACGAGTATGGCAGCGTCAGCGTGCCGGAGGAACGGGCGTTCCTCCAGAAGATCTCGCCCTATCAGAACCTGCGGCGCGGGGTGAACTATCCCGAGCCGTACATCTGGACGACGACCAAGGACGATCGCGTCGGACCGCAGCACGCGCGCAAGTTCGCGGCGCGCATGAAAGAATATGGCCTGCCTTACCTGTTCTACGAGGATACGGCGGGCGGGCATTCGGGCGATGCCGACATCGAGCAGGGCGCGCGGTTGAACGCGTTGCAGATGACCTATTTCGCGCAGAAGCTGTTCGGTCCGGACCCGGTGAAGTGAGGCGCCTTCGCGCCGGTCTTCGGAAACCTGCCGTTTCGCAGGCCGTTGTTGCTGCATTGCAGCAGATGCGGTTATGACAGGTGAATGACGTTGACCATGACTGAGGACCGACCCGCGGCGGCTGTTCCCGACACCGTTCCGCTCGTCTTCGAGGCGATCGTGAAGCAGCAGGCGATCGCGGCCAACTACAACCGCGGGACGGTGACGCTGGCGCCGCATATCGTGTACACCAAGCACGGCGAGATCTACCTCGATGCGCTGACGCTGGAGCGCGACGGGCAGCCGCCGCGCGAGGCGAAGATCGGCGCGTTCAAGCTGACCGGCCTGACGGGCCTGCGCGTCACCCCGCGGCGGTTCACGGCGAGTGAGCTGTTCCAGCCGAAGGACGCCAAGTACGAGGGAGTGACGCTGCTCGCGATCGAGCAGTGAGAGAGACGAGGGCTAGGCGCGTCTCGCGGTGGGTGCTGGTCGTGTTCTACGCGCTCGCCGGCGTCGGGCACCTGTATTTCATTGACGCGGTGACCCGCATCGTGCCCCGATGGGTGCCCGCGCCGCGGTTCGTGGTGATCGCGACAGGGGTGTGCGAGTTGGCAGGCGCGGCGGCGTTGTTGAGCGTGAGGTGGCGCCGCGCAGCCGGGTGGGCGCTGGCTGCCTACGCTTTGTGCGTGTGGCCGGCGAACGTGCAGCACGCGATCCAGGACCTGTGGAGCGGGACGGGGCTGCCGATCTGGTACCACGCGCCGCGGCTCGCGCTGCAGCCGCTGATCATCTGGTGGGCGTTATGGGCGAGCGGTGCGGTGCGGCTCAACTCAGCGCGCTGAGCAGTTCGTCCTTCGACATCTTCGACCGGCCCGGAATGTCGCGCTTCTTGGCCTCCTCGTACAGCTCCGCCTTGGTGCGATGGTCGCGTGCCGAGCGTGTCTTATCCGCCACATCCTTGGGCTGGGCGGAGAATTGCTTGCCCTTCTTCGTGTCGGCGCGCTTCTTGGCGGTGGTGCGCTTGTACTCCTCGTCGGTCAGCTTCTCGCGTGCTTCCTTGGGCAGGTAGCGCTCGCCGGTCTCGCCGCTCTTCTTGCCGGACTTGGTGCCCCAATCCTCCTCGGTCCACTCGTGGAGCGAGTTATGCTCGTCCTGCTCGCCGACGTAGCCGCCGCCGCGCTTCTTGTACTCCTGCACCGCCATCTGCGCCTTGCGCGCTGACCATTGGCCCTTCTTGCCGCCCTTGGCACCGGCGGTGATCTCGTCCTTCACCTTCTCCCACAGCTCGGGATCGGACTTCTCGGCAGTCTCGGACATGGGCACCTCCGCGTGCGACAACGCGGAAGGTGAGGCAAAGGTCAGTCCAATGAGCGTCGTCGGCGAGGATTCTTTTCGGTGCGATTTCAACGCCGACGCGGGTACAGGAGCAGCCTAGTGGGTAGGAGAGTTGTAGGACAGCCAGAAGCGGGCTCTCAGGATGAGCCTGTGACAACGGTCGTCGTCAGCTCGGCGTAACGAAGCTGTCCATCACGCGCTTGCGCCCGGCCTGCTCGAAGTCGATCTCGAGCTTGTTGCCCTCTATCTCCGCGATCGCGCCGTAGCCGAACTTCTGGTGGAACACGCGCTGGCCGAGCGACAGGTCGCCGCGGCCCTTGTTGCCGATGCTGACCGCGCTGGCGCGGCCCTCCACCACGCGGGCGGGCTCGCGCGTGAAGGTGCGGCTGGTCCACTCGCCGCCGGGCTTGGCGCCCAGCGTGCCCGCGGCGCGCTGCCATCCGGGACCGCGGCCGGCACCGCGCGACACGTCGGCGAACGGGTCGGCGCGCTCGGTCCAGTTGGCGCGCCACAGGCTCTCGCCCCCCGACATGGTGGTCTCGCTGTCGACGTGATCGGCCGGCAGCTCGCCGACGAAACGCGACGGGATCGAGCTGGTCCACTGGCCATAGATGCGGCGGTTGGCGGCGTGGATGATGACCGCGCGGCGGCGCGCGCGCGTGATCGCGACGTAGGCGAGGCGGCGCTCCTCCTCCAGGCTGCGGCTGCCGCCCTCGTCGAGCGCGCGCTGCGACGGGAACAGCCCTTCCTCCCAGCCGACGAGGAACACGGTGTCATACTCCAGCCCCTTGGCGGCGTGGATCGTCATGATCGTGATCTTGGGGTCCTCGCGCGTGGCCTCATTGTCCATGACGAGGCTGACGTGTTCGAGGAACGCGCCGAGGTTCTCGTATTCCTCCATCGCGCGGACGAGTTCGGACAGATTCTCCAGCCGCCCGGCGGCCTCGGTCGTCTTCTCCGCCTGGAGCATCGCGGTGTAGCCGCTCTCGTCGAGCAGCTGCCGCGCGAGTTCGGGATGGGGCAGGTCGCGCGCCATGTCGCGCCAGCGCGCGACGTCGCCGACGAAGCGGCCGAGCGACTTGCGTGCCTGCGGCGTCAGCTCGTCGCTGTCGAGGATGCGCGCGGCGGCGAGGCTGAGCGGCAGCCCCTCGGCGCGCGCGAGCTGGTGGAGCTTCGCCACCGCCTTGTCGCCCAGCCCGCGCTTTGGCACGTTGACGATCCGCTCGAACGCGAGGTCGTCGGCGGGCTGGTTGACGATGCGGAGATAGGCGAGCGCGTCGCGGATCTCCGCGCGCTCGTAGAAGCGGAAGCCGCCGACGATGCGATAGGGCAGGCCGACCGAGATGAAGCGGTCCTCGAACTCGCGCGTCTGGTGCTGCGCGCGCACCAGGATGGCGATGTCGTCGAGGCTCCTGCCGGCACGCTGGCACGCTTCGACCTCGTCGGACACGCGACGCGCTTCTTCGGGTCCGTCCCACACGCCGATGACGCGCACCTTCTCGCCGGCGTCGAGCTCGGTCCACAACTGCTTGCCGAGCCGTCCGCCGTTGTTGGCGATGACGCCCGACGCGGCGCCGAGGATGTGCGGGGTGGAGCGGTAATTCTGTTCGAGCCGGATCACCTTGGCGCCGGGGAAATCCTTCTCGAACTTCAGGATGTTCTCCACCTGCGCGCCGCGCCACGAGTAGATTGACTGGTCGTCGTCGCCGACGCAGCAGATGTTGCGACGTTCCTGCGCGAGCAGCCGCAGCCAGAGGTACTGGACCGAGTTGGTGTCCTGATACTCGTCCACCATGATGTAGCGGAAGCGCTGCTGATACTGCTCCAGCACCTCGCGGTTGTTCTTCAGGATGGTGAGGACGTGGAGCAGCAGGTCGCCGAAGTCGCAGGCGTTCACCGCCTTCAGCCGCGCCTGATACTGGTCGTACAGCTCGCCGCCGCGGCCGTTCGCGTAGCGCTCGCTCTCGCCCGCGTCGATCTCGCGCGGGGTCAGCCCCTTGTTCTTCCACTCGTCGATCAGCCCGGCGAGGCTGCGCGCGGGGAAGCGCTTCTCATCGATGTCGGCGGCGACGATCAGCTGCTTGAGCAGGCGGAGCTGGTCGTCGGTGTCGAGGATGGTGAAATTGGATTGCAGCCCGACGAGCTCGGCGTGGCGTCGCAGCATCTTGGCACCGATCGCGTGAAAGGTGCCGAGCCACGGCATGCCCTCGACCGCCTCGCCGACCAAGCGCCCGACGCGCTCGCGCATCTCGCGCGCGGCCTTGTTGGTGAAGGTGACCGAGAGGATCTCGGACGGCCAGGCGCGGCGCGTGTAGAGCAGGTGCGCGAGCCGCGCGGTCAGCGCGGCGGTCTTGCCGGTGCCGGCGCCCGCCAGCACGAGCACCGGGCCGTCGGTGGTGAGCACCGCCTCACGTTGCGGGTCGTTCAGCGTGGCGAGATAGGGCGGCGAGGCAAGCTGGGTGTCGGTCACGTGATTGCACGTAGGCAGGGATGCCGTGCGGCGCAATCGTCGGGAACAAACGCGAAACGACGGCCGAGTGCCAGACGGTCACGCGGCAGGTCGGCGAGCGGTGCGGACGTGCCGGTCGACCAGCGCGTCGGCGTGTCAGGACGGAGCGCTCGTGACGAGCACGCTCGCTAGCGCTGTCATCAAAGCGTCACGCGGCGGGAACAGGGAAGATCGCATGGCAAGCACCGTCTTCGCGCCGCCCGAGTCGTCGCAGCCGTCGCGCGCGGTCGAGCTGAACCGGCCGGCGCACCCGATCGCGCGCTGGGTCTTCGCCGCGCTGGTGGTGGCCGGCTTCGCTTATGCCGGGGTCAGCGTGTTCCTCGACACGCAGCAGGTCGGCGAGCAGCTCGCGACCGGCGTGTTCCTGTTCCTGGGGCTCGCGCTACTGATCGCGCTCGGGTTCGAGTTCGTGAACGGGTTCCACGACACCGCCAACGCGGTCGCGACCGTCATCTACACCAATTCGATGCCCGCCAACCTGGCGGTGATGTGGTCGGGATTCTTCAACTTCCTGGGCGTGATGCTGTCGTCGGGCGCGGTCGCCTACTCGATCGTGACGTTGTTGCCGGTCGACCTCGTGCTGAACGTCGGGTCGGGCGCGGGGTTCGCGATGATCTTCGCGCTGCTGCTGGCGGCGGTAATGTGGAACCTCGCCACCTGGTACGTCGGCCTGCCCAATTCGTCGAGCCACACGCTGATCGGATCGGTGCTGGGCGTCGGGCTCGCCAACCAGCTGCTGAACCGGGGTGCGGGCGGCACGGCGGGGGTCGACTGGAGCCAGGCGACCAAGGTGCTGACCGGATTGTGGATGGCACCGCTGATCGGGTTCGGCGCGGCGATGCTGATGCTGGTCGTGCTGCGCGCGGTAGCGCGCAATCCGACGCTGATGCAGGCGCCAGAGGGCGACGCTCCGCCGCCGCGCGGCATCCGTGCGCTGCTGGTGTTCACTTGCACCGCCGTCTCGTTCAGCCACGGGTCGAACGACGGGCAGAAGGGCATGGGGCTGATCATGCTGATCCTGATCGGGTGCGCGCCGACCGCCTACGCGCTCAACCGCACCTTGCCCGCGAGCGCGACCCCCGCCTTCTACGCCAGCGCGACTGCGGCGGCGCAGGTGCTGGAGCGGCGCGGCGCGGGCGACGTGCCGCTGGAGCGCGCGCGGCCGGTGTTGACCGACGCGGTGGCGCGGCGCGCGGTGACGAACGCGCAGGTCTACGGCGCCACCACGACGCTGTCGCGCGACCTGGCGCGACGGGTCGCGAGCTACGGCTCGCTCGACCGGGTGCCAGCCTCCGCCACGCCCAATCTGCGCAACGACATGTACCTCGTGCTCGACGCGACGCGGATGATCGCCAAGGACCCGGCCGCCCGCTTCGGCGAGGCGGAGGTCGAGCGGCTCGACGATTACCGCGCGCGGCTGGAGGCGGGCACGCGCTACATCCCGCTGTGGGTCAAGGTGGCGGTCGCGCTCGCGCTCGGGCTCGGCACGATGATCGGGTGGAAGCGGATCGTCGTGACGGTGGGCGAGAAGATCGGCAAGCAGCACATGACCTACGGCATGGGTGCCTCCGCCGAGCTGGTCGCGGCGGGGACGATCTTGGCGGCGGATCGCTTCGGACTGCCGGTGTCGACGACGCACATCCTGTCGTCGGGCGTCGCGGGCGCGTCGGTGGCGAGCGGGATGGGGTTGCAGCGGCGCACGCTGATCCAGCTCGCGGCGGCGTGGCTGATGACGTTGCCGGTCGCGATGCTGCTGTCGGGCACGCTCTACTGGTTGCTGCTGCAGCTGGTCGAGCGCGGCGCGTTCTGAGCCAGCGGTCTGCGGTAAAATCCGGGGCGGCCCTGCGTCGAGCCGCCCCGTAGTTCAGGGAAGGGACCGGCCGAGGGGGGAGTTGCCCGATCCGCGTGCCGGCGCCCAACAGGGGGAAAAGCGCCGACGACCTTGAGATAGGCGCGACGTGTTGCGCGCGTGTTGCAGCCGGGCGCGATTTCGTGACCGCGGCGAAATGTCGGGTGGGTGGCGGTTGCGCGTTGACGCGGGGCCGGTCGGTTCCGATGACGCTGCCATGTCCAGCCCCGCCTCGCATCAACGCATCCTGCTCGCCAGCCTGGTCGGCACCTCGGTCGAGTTCTACGATTTCTACATCTACGCGACTGCGGCGTCGCTGGTGTTCGGGCCGCTGTTCTTCCCGAGCGAGGACGCGTCGGTGCAGCTGCTCGCCTCCTACGCCAGCCTGGCGGTGGCGTTCTTCGCACGCCCGGTGGGTGCCTGGGCGTTCGGCCACTACGGCGACCGGATCGGGCGCAAGTCGACGCTGGTCGCGAGTTTGATGCTGATGGGCGGGTCGACGCTCGCGATCGCGTTCCTGCCGACCTACGCGACCGCGGGGCTGCTGGCGCCGGTCCTGCTATGCGTGCTGCGGTTCGGGCAGGGGTTCGGGCTGGGCGGCGAATGGGGCGGGGCGGCGCTGCTGGCGGTGGAGAATGCGCCGGCGGGGAAGCGCGGGGGCTACGGTATGGTGCCGCAGCTCGGCGCGCCGGTCGGGTTCATCGCGGCTAACGGGTTGTTCCTGGTGATCGGGCTGGTGATGACGCCGGCGCAGTTCCTGGCCTGGGGATGGCGCGTGCCGTTCCTGCTGTCGGTGGTGCTGGTCGGGCTGGGGCTGTGGGTCAGGCTCAAGATCAGCGAAACGCCCGCCTTCGCCGCGATGGTGGAGGAAGGCCCGCCGCCGACGGTGCCGATGGGCGAGCTGCTGCGGCATCACTGGCGGCGGGCACTGGGCGGGACGTTCGGCGCGGTGGCGTGCTTCGCGGTCTATTACATCGCGACCGCCTTCGCGCTCGGCTACGCGACCAAGACGCTGGGGGTGAATACGCAGGGGTTCCTTGGGCTGCAGCTGGCGGCGATCCTGTTCATGGCCGTCGGGATCGCGCTGTCGGGAGTGTGGGCGGACCGGACGACGCCGGGGCATGTGCTCGCCTGGGGCTGCGTCGGCGCGGTGGTGGCAGGGTTCGTGCTGGTGCCGGGGCTGGGGTCGGGGTCGATGCCGGCGATGTTCGCGAGCCTCGCCTTCGCGCTGTTCGTAATGGGGTTCGTCTACGGGCCGCTCGGCGCGTGGTTGCCGGGGCTGTTCCCGGCGCGGGTGCGCTACACCGGCGTCAGTCTGGCGTTCAACATGGCGGGGATCATCGGTGGCGGGCTGACCCCGGTCGCGGCGCAGTGGCTGGTGCAGCGCGGCGGGCTGGCGTGGGTCGGCGGGTATCTGGCGGTGCTGTCGCTGACCAGCCTGGCGGCATTGCTGCTGATGCGCGAGGGGCGCGCGCGCCCGGCGGTGCTGCCCGGCGTGTAGTGTGGCTCAGGCGTCGCGGCGCAGGACCGTCAGGCGCGCGCGGCCGTACTGCCGCTCCGCGTCGACCACGTAGCCGGCGAGCGCGATCGGCTCGGCGCGGCCGGTCTCGATCGTGAGCCAGGTCGCGTGGCCGATCCAGCCGAGCCGCGCGAGCTTATCCGCCGCGACCGCGCCCGCGCCCGAAGCGTAGGGCGGGTCCATCATCACGACGTCGAGCGGGGCGGGCGCGGGGCCGAGCGCCAGCACCGAGCCCGCGCGAACCGTCGCGCGCGTGCCCGCGGCGAGCGTCGCGACGTTGGCGCGCAGCGCGTCGAGTGCGGCGCGGTCCTGCTCGACGAACAGGCACGAGGCGGCGCCGCGCGACAATGCCTCCAGCCCCAGCGCGCCCGAGCCCGCGAACAGGTCCGCGACCGCGAGCCCGTCGAAGCTGCCGACGCGGCTGGCGAGCATCGAGAACAACGCCTCGCGCGTGCGGTCGGCGGTGGGACGCGTGGTGTCGCCCTTGGGCGCGGTGAGCGCGCGGCCGCGCCAGTCGCCGGCGACGATCCTCACTTGCGCGGCTTTCCGGGGCGCGTGCCGGGCTTGGCGCCCCCCTTGGGCTTGGCGCGTGCCCAGCCGGGCTTGCGCTCGGGCCGCGGCGGGCGCGGCGCGTCGCTCGGCTCGTCGTGGCGCGGCCTGACGGGCTTGGCCTGAGCATCGGTGGGCGCATGGCGGCCCTGGCGCTGCGATCGGCCGCCTTCGGGACGCGCGGTGTCCCGAGCGTTGCGTGGATCGCGATCGTCGGGCGTCGGTCGCTGTCGCGCGCCGCGCGCGGCGGTGTCGCGGAACGGGCGTGCGGCGTGCGTCGGGTCGATCGCGCCCGAGCGGTTGCGCAAAGTGGCGCGATCGCTGCTGCGCTCGCCCCGCATGGCGAGGTCCGGACGGGCGCGCGGCTGTTCGGCGGAGGGTGCGGGGCGAGGAGGTTGGATCTGACGGCGGGTGCGCGCGGCGTCGGGTTCGTTGGTGTTCTGCGGCGCGCGGGTACGGCCTCTCTCGCCGAACGCCGGTGCGCGCGGGGTGGTGCGATCCTTCTCGCCGGACGCGCTGCGGGCGGCACCTGTGCCGAAGGCGCCGCGGGTCTGGACGCGATCGCTGCCGGCCCGCGGTGCGTGAGTCGGGTCGTAGCCGGCACCCCGCGCGGATGCGGGCGCACGGTCGCTCGTCGGCTCCGGCAGGCGCTCGGCACGCGGGCGAGAAGACGTGGCCGGTCGCGCAGCGGAGCCGGGGCGGATCGCGCTGGCCGTGATCGTGCCGGCCTGCTCGGGCGCGAGCCGTGTGTTGCCCTTAAGGCTGTTGCGAAAGGCGACGAGGTCGGCGCCGCGCACCTCGCCGATGCCGCCGACGGGCAGGTCGCCCATGACGAACGGGCCGTAGCGCGTACGGATCAGGCGGCTGACCTGGAGCCCGAGGTATTCGAGTACGCGGCGCACCTCGCGGTTCTTGCCCTCGGTCAGGATCATCTCGACCCAGACGTTGGCGCCGGTGCGGCGTTCGAGGTTGGCATCGATGCTGCCGTAGCGGATGCCGTCGATTTCGACGCCGTCGATCAGCGCCTCGAGCTGCGCCTGCGTGATGTCGCCGTAGGCGCGCGCGCGATAGGCGCGCTCGACCCCGGTCGAGGGTAGTTCGAGCTGGCGCTTGAACTCGCCGTCGGTGGTGAGGAGCAGCAGCCCCTCGGTGTTGAGGTCGAGGCGCCCGACCGGCACCAGCCGGGGCAGGTCGGCGGGCAGGCGATCGTAGATCGTCGGGCGGCCCATCGGGTCGCGCGCGGCGGTCAGGTAGCCCGCGGGCTTGTGGAACAGGAACAGGCGCGTCGGCTCCGCCTCGGCGACGGGTTCGCCATCGACCGTGACGCCGGCGAGCGTCGCCAGCAGCGTCGCGGGCGTGTCGAGCCGCTCGCCGTTCAGCGCCACGCGGCCGTCCTCGATCATGCGTTCGACGTCGCGACGCGACGCGACGCCCGCGCGCGCGAGCAGTTTGGCGATACGGTGCAGCGACGTTTCCTCGGCCATTCGCCCGCCTTAGCGCCGCGTGTTCGAACGCTGTCAAATATTTGCGACCGAAATCACGCTTTTGCGTTGTGGGAGCGTAACGATGGAAGCGTCACGCATGTTGTTCGGACGAAAGCAGCGATTGATCACCCGGCTGCTCGTCGTCGAGGACGAGCCGTTGATCGCGTTCGACACCGAGCGGATGCTGCGCGAGCACGGTTACGAGGTGATCGCCACCGTCGACCGGGTGGCGGACGCGCGGCGCGAAATCGCGGGCGCGACCGAGAAGGTCGACCTGATCCTGGCGGACGTGCGGCTGGCGGACGGCAGCGGCATCGACGTGGCGCGCGCGGCGGGCGAGCGGTCGATCCCGGTGATGTTCGTCACCGGGACGTGCCCGCCCGAGGCGCGCGCGCTGGCAGTCGGCTTCCTCGCCAAGCCGTTCCAGGAGCGCGACCTGCTGGGCGCGATCGACGCGGTCGACGCGGCGATGGCGGGACGCGCGACGAAGCGGCTGCCGCAAGGGTTTGAGCTGTACGTCACGCCCGACTGACACGTCGCCGCCGGCGTCGGGCCGCGCGCGTCGCAAATGCGTTGGTGGCTTACCTGCCCATCTTTTCCCGCTAGGGTCCGGCGCAAATCGCGTAGGAGCAAGTGATGGCGTCAGCGCCGGGATCGGTGAACGGAAAGCGGCAGACATGGCGTGACGGCGTCGCGCCCTACTTCGAGCGCGCGCCGCTGGCGTCGCTCGCGCTCGGTATCTCGTCCGGCTTCCCTTATTCGATGATCGCGGCCACGCTGACGACGCGTCTGTCGCAGGCGGGCATCGACAAGAAGACGGTCACCGCGTTCAGCCTTGCCTTCCTCGTCTACAACCTGAAGTTCCTGTGGGCGTGGCTGGTCGATGGCGTGCGGATACCGGTGCTCGGGCGCATGGGGCAGCGCGTGTCGTGGCTGCTGCTCGCGGGCGTGCTGGTCATCGCGGCGGTCGCCAATCTGGCGCTGGTCGACCCGAGCGCGTCGATCTCGGCAACGGCGACCGCCGCGATCCTGGTCGGCGTGGCGGGGGCGACATTCGACATCGTGATCGACGCCTATCGCATCGAGATACTGGAGCCACGGCGATTGGGCGTGGGTTCGGGCATGAGCCAGTACGGCTGGCGGATCGGATCGGCCGGCGCGGGCGCGCTCGCCCTGGTGATCGCGGCGCGGCACGGCTGGGCGGCGGCGTACCTCGCCTGCGCCGCACTGGCGCTGCCCGCAATGGTCGCGGGACTGCTGCTCGGCGAGCCGGTGCGACGCCAGGTGCGCGGCGAGCGGCGGGGCCTGGCGAGCGCGATCCGCGCGATCTGGCAGCCGTTCGCGGAGTTCTTCGCGCGCAGCGGCGCGTGGCTGGTGCTGCTTTTCATCCTGATCCACAAGGTCGGCGACACGCTGGCCAATCTGACGTTCCGGCTGTTGTTCGACGATCTGCGGTTCAGCAACGACGAGATCGCCTTCTTCGACGTCGGCGTCGGGTTCTGGGCGTATCTGGTCGGCATCTTCATCGGCGGCGTGCTGTACGCGCGAATGGGGCTGAAGCGCTCAGTGCTGCTCAGCCTGGTGCTGATGGCAGTGAGCAACCTGTCGTTCGGGCTGCTGGCCGCGAGCGGGCACAGCAACGTCGGGATGGCGGGCGCGATCGGGTTCGAGAACATCGCCAGCGGCATCGGAGGCGTGACGCTGGTGGCGTATTTCTCCGCGCTGACCGACCTGCGCTTTACCGCGGCGCAGTATGCGCTCATCTCGGCGGCGACGAGCGTGGTCGGGCGCGTCCTGACGGGAACGACCGCCGGGTTGCTGGTGGAACGGCTGGGCTACGTCGAGTTCTACGTGCTCACCACGGTGCTGGCGCTGCCCGGCGTCGCGCTGTTCTGGTGGATGAGCAGGGCGGGGTTGATCGACCGTTCGGTCGGCAGCGCCGGCATCGAGGGCGGGGGCGACGCGCGCGACGGGGCGCCGCGGTGACGCCGATCAGGCGCTGATCGGGTGCCCCTCGTCGGTGAAGGCGGCGGCGAGCGCGGCGGCGCTGGCCAGCACGCCGTCGACGCGGCGATGGCCGAGCAGGTCCTGCATCAGCAGCAGCGCGGCGTCCGGCGCGAACTCGACCCGCGCGAGGACAGACAGCAGCGCGCCTTCCGAGGCGGTCATGCGCGCGCAGCAGCACGGCGCGATCGCGATCGGCATCGACGAGGTCGCGGCCATGTCCGCCATCAGCGCGCGCGCGAGCGTCAGCGGACGCCGGAAGCCTTCACCGAAGGTGGTGACGAAGACGTGGGCGGCGCGCGCGTCTCCGAGGCCGTTCGCCCCCATCCGCCGAATCGCGAACAGCGCGACGCGCGCGTTGGCACAGGATGGCAGCGTGTTGGGCAGGGCAGACAGCGTGGCGGTGGTGGTCATCGCGAGCGACTCCTTCTCGTCCGCACATCCTCCCCGCTTCGCTATTGCAAGTCAATCGCAATCAGGACTGTCAGCTCGGTAGTTCGTCGTTGCGGGCGAGGACGTCTCCGGCGAGGTAGAGCGAGCCGGCGATGAGGATGGGTGTTTTCTCCGGCCCATCAGTGTCTTGCGCGACGATCTTGAGTGCCTCGGACACGTTGCTTGCCTCGTGTGTCGATGGGATGGCGAACTGTCTGGCGATGTCGACGAGCGCGGCCGGTGCGTGGCTCGCGTGGTCGGGAACGGTAATGGCGACCACACGCGACAGTAGCGGCGCGATCGGTTGCAGAAAGCCTGCCGCGTCCTTGTTCGCGAGCATGCCGAGGATCAGGGTCGTGTCACCACGGATGCCGAGTTGCGGCAACGCCTGAGCGAGCGCCGCGCCGGCAGAGCTGTTGTGGCCGCCGTCGAGCCAGAGCGGCGTCCCGGACGGCAGCAGGTCGACGAGCGGGCCGGGCGAGAGGCGCTGGAGTCGCGCGGGCCAGAATGCGCCGGCCGAGGCGGCGGCGATAGCCTCAATCGGTACCATCAAGGCGCGCTGGTGGCGCAGCATCGCGGTGGCGAGTGCGAGATTGTCGGCCTGATGCGCGCCGTGGAGGCGCGGCAGCGGGAGCTCGAGCGCGCCGCGTGCGTCGCGGTACTGGAGCGTCGCGTCGTCCAGCTCGCCGTGCCACGCGACACCGCGCGCAAGCAGGAGAGCGCCGCGTCGGTCGGCCATATCGGCGATGACCGCCGCGATCTCGCGCGGGTAGGACATGGTGACGAGCGGAACGCCCGGCTTGGCGATCCCGGCCTTCTCCGCGGCGATCAGCGGCAATGTGTCGCCGAGGAACGCCTCGTGATCCATGCCGAGCGCGGCGATGCCGCATGCCGCCGCGGTCGGCAGCACGTTGGTCGCGTCGAGCCGTCCGCCGAGCCCGACCTCGATCACGCAGGCGTCGGCGGGCGTGCGCGCGAAGGCGAGCAGGGCGGCGGCCGTGGTCACCTCGAAGAAGCTCGCGCCGATGTCTCCCGCGACGTCGAGCACTTCGGCGAGCAGCGAAGCGAGCGCGGCGTCGTCGATCAGCCTGCCGGCGAGACGGATACGCTCGTTGAAGCGGACGAGGTGCGGGCTGGTATAGGCGTGGACGCGGTAGCCGGCAGCCTCTAGCGCGGCGCGCAGGAAGGCGCAGGTCGAGCCCTTGCCGTTGGTGCCCGCAACGTGGAACACCGGTGGCAGGTCGCGCTGCGGATCGCCGAGCCGCGCGAGCAGCTGCGTGATGCGCCCCAGCCCGAGCACGTCCGCACCGGGCGAGAGCGCCCACAGCCGGTCGAGTTGCGCCTGGACGGCGGGGTCGGCGGAGCGGGCATGGTCGGGCAAGAGGACGTTCCCGGATTGCGGCTACGGATCAGCGTGCGGCTCACCGCGCCGGACCGAGCCGACGCGGCGAGCCGGCGATCCTCAAGCGGCGCTGCGTTCCGCGCAGAGATAGCCGATCACGCTGGAGAGGCGGTCGCGCAGGTCCTTGCGGTGGACGACCATGTCGATCATGCCGTGCTCGAGATAATATTCGCTGGTCTGGAAATCGTCGGGCAGCTTCTCGCGGATCGTGTTCTCGATCACGCGGCGGCCGGTAAAGGCGAGCGTCGCCTTGGGCTCGGCGACATGGATGTCGCCGAGCATCGCGTAGGCCGCCATGACCCCGCCCGAGGTCGGGTCGGTCAGCACGACGATATAGGGCAGACCGACGTCGTGGAGCATCTGGATCGCGACGGTGCTGCGCGGCATCTGCATCAGGCTGAGGATGCCTTCCTGCATCCGCGCTCCGCCCGAGGCGGTGAAGACGACGTAGGGCGCGTGATCGGCGATCGCGGCCTCGACACCTTGGATGAACGCTTCGCCCACGGCCTGGCCCATCGAGCCGCCCATGAAGGCGAAGTCCTGGACGCCGATCACGACCTTGCGCCCGTGGATCAGCCCGCGCGCGTTGACGAACGCGTCCTGCTCGCCCGTGTCTGCGCGCGCCGCCTTGAGCCGATCGACGTAGCGCTTCGAGTCGCGGAACTTGAGAGGATCCTCGGGCGCCTTGGGCGGGGCGAGCGGTTGCGCGGTGCCGTCGTCGAACAGGTAGGCGAAGCGCTCGGCCGGGCCGATGCGATCGTGATGGTCGCACGTCGGGCAGACGTGGAGGTTCTCCTCCAGCTCCTTGGTGAAGACCATCGTCCCGCAGCCCTTGCACTTGTGCCACAAATTCTCGGGTGTCTGTTGCTTGCCCGCCGGAACAATGGCGGACAAGGCGTTGCGAACATTGCTTAACCAGCTCATCGTGCTGCTTCCTTGCGGGCCGAGGCGAGCGCGTCGGACAGGCCGCGAACATAGGTGGTGACGTGGGCGGGCGCTTGCGTGCCGTGCGCCGCGACGATCTCGACGATCGCCGAGCCGACGACGACTCCGTCGGCGACCGCGCCGATTGCGCGCGCCTGATCGGGTGTGCGGACGCCGAAGCCGACGGCGACGGGCACGTCGGTCGCCTGCTTCAACCGCGCGACCGCCTGCTCGATCGACGCCTGCTGCGCCTGCTGCAGGCCGGTGATGCCGGCGACCGAGACGTAGTAGAGGAAGCCGGACGCGCCGTTCACCACTTCGGGCAGGCGCGCAACGTCGGTGGTCGGCGTGGCGAGGCGGATCAGGTCCAGCCCGGCGTCGCGCAGCGCGGGGCCGAGCGCGTCGTCCTCCTCGGGCGGTACGTCGACGCAGATCACGCCGTCGACGCCGGCCTCGCGTGCAGCGTCCGCGAACCACGCGGCGCCGCGCCGCAGCATCGGATTGGCGTAACCCATCAGCACCAGCGGCACGTCCGGGTGACGCGCGCGAAAGCCCGCGGCGATGCCGAGGATGTCGGCGGTCGTCGTGCCGCCTTCGAGGCTGCGGATGTTCGCGGCCTGGATCGCGGGGCCGTCCGCCATCGGGTCGGTGAAGGGCATGCCGAGTTCGATCACGTCCGCCCCGCCCGCGACCAGCGCGTCGAGGATCGCGGGCGTGGTCGCGACGTCTGGGTCGCCGGCGGTCACGAAGGTGACGAGCGCGGGACGGTCGGCGCGAAAGGCGTCGGAGAGGCGCGACATCAGATCGCCACCCCGAGCGCCTCGGCCACGGTAAAGATGTCCTTGTCGCCGCGACCGCACAGATTGGCGAGGATCACCTGATCGCGTCGCATTTCCTTCGACTTGGCGGCGACGGCTGCGATCGCGTGCGAGGGTTCGAGCGCGGGGATGATCCCTTCGACACGGCAGAGCAACTGGAAAGCTTCGAGTGCCTCGCGGTCGGTGACGCTGGTATAGGTGACGCGGCCGATGTCCTTGAGCCAGGCGTGCTCGGGGCCGATGCCGGGATAGTCGAGCCCGGCGGAAATCGAGTGCGCTTCCGCGATCTGTCCGTCGTCGTCCTGAAGCAGGTAGGTCTTGTTGCCGTGGAGCACGCCGGGGAAGCCGCCGGCGAGGCTGGCGGCATGCTTGGCGTCGAGCCCTTCGCCCGCTGCCTCGACGCCGAGCATCTGCACGTCGGCGTCGTCGAGAAAGGGGTGGAATAGGCCGATCGCGTTCGATCCGCCGCCGATCGCGGCGACGAGCAGGTCGGGCAGGCGACCGGTGCGCGACAGCATCTGCGCGCGCGCTTCGCGCCCGATTACGCTCTGAAAGTCGCGGACGAGTTCGGGATAGGGGTGCGGCCCCGCCGCGGTTCCGATGATGTAGAAGGTGTCGTGGACGTTCGCGACCCAGTCGCGCAGCGCCTCGTTCATCGCGTCCTTCAGCGTGCGCGCGCCACTCTCCACTGCGCGGACCTCGGCGCCGAGCAGCTTCATGCGGAACACGTTGGGCGCCTGCCGCTCGATGTCCTTCGCGCCCATGTAGATGACGCATGGCAGGCCGAAGCGCGCGCAGACGGTTGCGGTCGCGACGCCGTGCTGCCCCGCGCCGGTTTCGGCGATGATGCGGGTCTTGCCCATGCGGATGGCGAGCAGGATCTGGCCCACACAATTGTTAATCTTGTGCGCGCCGGTGTGATTGAGCTCGTCGCGCTTGAACCAGATTTCCGGCCCCATGCCGCCCGGCGCGCTGTCGCGCAGCGCCTCCGTGAGCCGTTCGGCATAGTAGAGCGGGCTGGGGCGGCCGACGTAATGTTCGAGCAAATCGTCGAACTGCGCCTGGAACGCCGGATCGTCCTTCGCCGCGCGATAGGCGCGCTCGAGTTCGAGGATCAGCGGCATCAGCGTTTCCGCGACGTAGCGGCCGCCGTAGTCGCCGAAATGGCCGCGCGAGTCTGGCTGCTGGCGGAAGCTGTTGGGCGCCGCGAGTTCGGATAAAAGCGTCATAGTCGGGCGACCGATTGCAGGAAGGTGGTGATCTTGTCCACGCTCTTGACGCCGGGCGCGTCCTCGACGCCCGACGAGGTGTCGACCAACGTGGCGCCGGTACGCGCCACGGCCTCGGCGACGTTCGCCGCATCGAGCCCGCCCGACAGGGCCCAAGGCAGCGGCGAACGGAAGCCGTCGAGCAGCGACCAGTCGAACCGCACACCCATGCCGCCGGGCAGCGCCGCATCCGCGGGCGTCTTGGCATCGAACAGCAGGCGGTCGGCCGCGCCAACCTGAGAGCGGGCGGCGTCGAGGTCGGCGCGGGTCTTGACCGGGATCGCGGCCCAGGTCTTCAGCCTGGTCAGTTGCCGCAGGTGGGCGACGCGCGCGGCTACGGTCCCGTGAAGCTGGATCGCGGACAAGCGTCCGGCTCGTGCGGCGCGCGCGATCGTTTCGTCATCGGGGTCGACGAAAACGCCGACGCGGGTGACGTGGTCGGGTATTCGCGCGGCGAGCGCGGCGGCCTGCTCGAACGACAGGTCGCGCGGCGAGGGCGGGAAGAAGACAAACCCGACGTGAGTCGCGCCGCCTGCCACCGCAGCGTCGATGGTGGCGGGCGTCGAGAGCCCACAGATCTTGGCGGATAACGGCATGGACGGCGCCTTAGCAGCGGGAAGCCGCCAGCACCAACGCGACGAGCGATCACGGCATCGCGAGGCTGGCGAGTTCCTCCACCGTGATGCCGTACGTCCGGCAGATGTGGTCGCGGAGCGCGCGCTTGGCGACCGCCATCTCGGCGTAGGCGGCCTCCTCGGCCGCCTCGGCGGCGTGATTGATCGTGAAGCGGTCGGGGACGAGCGTGCTCCAGGTGAGATTGTGGCGCCGCGCGGCGGCGCGCACATCGTCCACCAGCGCGTGACCGTCCTCCATGCCGATCGCCTCGTTCACAGCGTCGCGGCGATTGCGCGCGCGGCCTTGTCGGGATCGCTCGCCTGGGAAATGGGGCGACCGATCACGAGCATGGAGGCGCCGTCGTCGAGCGCGCGGCGCGGCGTCACAACGCGTTTCTGGTCGCCGGTCGCGCCATCAACGGGACGGACGCCGGGGACGACGAAATAGCCCTTCGGCCAGGCGCGGTGCGCCGCCTGTACCTCTGCGCCCGAGCAGACGATGCCATCGAGCCCCGCCTCGCGCGCGAGATCGGCGAGGCGCAGGACGTGATCGTGCGCGCTGCCACCGACGCCGATCGCGGACAGGTCGCCGTCGTCGAGGCTGGTGAGCATCGTCACCGCCACCACGCGCGTGGCGGGATGCGCCGCAGCCTTGGCATCCTCCAGCATCGCGCGGCCGCCGCTGGCGTGGACGGTCAGCACGGCGGGCCGGAGCGGGGCGAGCGACTGCACCGCTTTCGCCACAGTGTTGGGGATGTCGTGGAGCTTCAGGTCAAGGAAGACGGGCAGGCCGATGTCCTCGATCGCGCGGACGCCGGCGGGACCGTTGGCGCAGAAGAACTCGAGCCCCAGCTTCACGCCGCCGACGTGATGGCGCACCTTCTGCGCCAGCCCACGCGCGCGGTCGAGGTCGGGCGTGTCCAGCGCGACGAAGATGCGGTTGGACATCAGATCGTCTCAGGCGCGGCGGTCGAGGGGGCAAGAGCGGCGGAGGGCGGCGGCGGCGCAGGCTCGGGCGACGCGGCGTCGATGATCGAGCGGGTGCTCGCCAGCGCGCGCTCGGCGGCGGAGAGCCGCTGGCGCAGCCGCCAGCGCACGACGTGCTGGTAGATCAGCGTCGGCACGAACCCGAGCAGGAAGGTGAGCAGCAGCAGAAGCGGAAGATTGATCTCCATCACCAGACCGCCGAACAGCTGGATCGACACCGTGGTCCAATTGCCGAAGGTGAACACCGCGGCGATGAACGCCAGCAGGCACCAGAACAGGATCTTCAGGAACTGCATCGCCCGCGACGCTATCGCGGGCGGGCGACTTTGGCCAGCCTTCAGCCGAGTTCGCGCCGCAGCGAGGCGACGAGGGCGGGCACGGCGGAGAGCCGCGGCTCCTCCTCGTCGAGGATGGCGAGGAATGCGGCGCGCTTGATCGCGGCGACGCGGCCGGCGCGCAGCCGCGCGGTCGCGGGCAGCGTGGAGACCGCGATGTCGATCATCCGCTCGGCCCCGTGCAGGCGACCCCATAGATAGTCGTTCTCGCGGTAGGCGCGGCTGAAGAAGGCGCCGAAGCTGTTGTACTGGATGCCTTTCAACGTCGCTTCCGCGCCGCCGCTGCGGATCGACCGCGCATCGTCGGGGGAGATGCGGTCAACGCGGATCCGATCATACTCGTCGGTGCCCTCGCCCTGGAGCAGCGGCAGCGTGGCGACGTCGACGTAGGGGAAGCCGAGGTAGTTGAGCAGCATCGCGCGACGCCACTCGCGCGGCAATTCGGCGAGTGCGGCGGCGATGCGCGCGTCGGTCTGCGCGTCGAGATCGGTCAGGTCCAGCGCGGTGCCTAGGGCGCCAAGCAGCGGCTCGGCATCGTCGCGCAGCGCGCGCACGGCGTGGCGCAGCGCGCGGTGCGA
This sequence comes from Sphingomonas sp., assembly GCF_042095875.1. Lineage (GTDB taxonomy): Bacteria > Pseudomonadota > Alphaproteobacteria > Sphingomonadales > Sphingomonadaceae > Sphingomonas. Next base: position 75,350 of record NZ_JBELMJ010000005.1, on the reverse strand, counting down.
TTCGGGCCGGCGCGCGTCGAGGTAGCTGGCGAGCGAGTCGTAGACGGCGCGGCGCAGCGGTTCGAGCGTCTCCGCGCCCGCCTCGCTCTCCGCCTCTCCGATGCGGCGCGCGAGCAGGCGGAGGCGGCGGACGCGGAAGTCGAGATCGAAGGTGCGCAGGAACGCGATCGTCGCCTCGCTGCCCTCGCCGATGAAGACGGCATTGGCGGTGACACCGCGCGCGGCGAGCGCCTGGTCGATCCGCGCGCGCGTGTTGCTCCAGCGCTGCGCACCCGGCGCGCCGCCGATCGCGTGGAGCAGCGTGGCGACGAACTCGACGACATTGGCGGTCTTCAGGTGGCCGTAGCCGGCGTAGGAGAAGCCGGCGCGCTCGGCAGCGGCGGTCTGCGCGCGCCGTCGCCACGCGACCAGCCGCGCGGCAGTCGGGCGATCGAGGAAGAAGGTGCGGCCGAACAATTGCTCGATCTCGCGCTCGACGTTGGGACGGATCGCCTCGAGGATCGTCCGCATCCGCTCGATGCGGCGCGACCGCTCGGCGAGCGCCTCCAGGTTGTCGCGGATCGGTTGCTGTCGTGGCAGCTCGCTGATCGCGCCCAGGATCGTCTGAAAGAAGCCGGGCACGCCGTCGCTCGCGCCGGATAGGCGGAACTTGGTACCGGGCGAGGGGTCGATGTAGACGAACCGCCGGTCGATCTCGCGCCGCGCGGGACGGTTGCGCAGCGCGTCGATCGCGGGGCGGAACGGCGCGTTGGCGAGCACGGAGCCGTCTATCAGCGCGGTCTTGTCGATCGTGTTGGCGGCCGATTGGCGCGGCAGCACGCGGCGCAGGAAGGCATCGCGGCTGGGCCAGTCCGCGCCGCGCGTCTCGATCACCCGGTCGAGTTCGGCGACGGTGAGCGGGGGAAAGGCGCCGGGGAAGCTGGAGGTCGCGCGCGCGGCGAAGGTCAGCTCGGCCGCGTCGGCGAGCGTGTCGCAGCTCGCGCCGTGGTCGGTGAAGGGGAAGACGAGGCGGTGCTCGGTCTCGGTAACCTCGGGCGGCGAGTGCAGCTCCAGCCGTTCGGGGTGGCCGGTGAAATCGGTGACGGTGACGAACAGATCGAGCGGCTGCCCCGGCGGGAGCAGGCGGGGCCCGCGCGGCGCGGTCGCCATCGCGTCGAACGCGTCCAGCAGCATGGCGGTGAAGCCCGCGCCGGAGAAGGGCGGCTCGAACCAGCGCGAGCGGATGAAGTGCGACATCTTGGCGCGCACTTCCTCGCGCGTGGGCTCGTCCAGCGCGTCGAGCTGATCGGCGCTGCGCCCCGCCGCCATCCAGGCGATCGGCAGCGCCCAAACCTTGGAGAAGCGCGAGGCGGGTGCGGCGTCGGCGTCGATCAGCCGCTCGACATCGGCGCCGTCGAGCCACAGGTCGGTCAAGGGGTCGAGCGACTGGCCGGCGGCGATCGCCTGCGCCAGGAAGATGCCGTTGATCCCGCCCGCGCTGGCGCCGGCGACGATGTCGGGCAGGATGCGGAGCGAGATGCCGGCCGTGTCGCCCATCTCGGCCAGCAGGTCGGCGTAGACGCGCGCGGAGCCGGACAGCGCCTCTCCCGTGTCGTGGTGCGCGCGGCTGGCGCGGGCGAGGTGCCAGACCTCCTTGGTGATGCCGTGCATGTAGACCGCGAGGCTGATCCCGCCGTAGCAGACGAGCGCGAGCCGCAGTTCCTTGTCGCGTGGGCGCGGCGGCGGTGGCGCGTCGTCGCTCACGCGGCCGTGATCTCGGCCCAGATCGGCAGGTGGTCGGACGCGCGGCGCGCGGCGGCGCTGGCATGGACGCCGCACGCGGTGATGCGCAACTCGCGCGAGGCCATGATGCGGTCGAGCCGCGCGATCGGGCGGCGCGCGTGGAAGCTGGGGCCGGTCTCGGCGAAGGCGAAGCTGTGCGCGAAATCGCGCAGGCAGCCCGACCCGCGGCTCCACTCGTTCAGGTCGCCCATCATCACCGTCGGGTGCTGTCGTGCGCTGGCCGCCACGTGCGTCAGGATGGTGTGCGCCTGCCGCCGCCGCCACAATCCTGAGAGGTCAAGGTGCATGCCGACGACGCGCACGGTGGCGTCGCGCACGGTGACGTCGGCCATCACCGCACCGCGCGGTTCGAGCGCGGGGAGGTGGAGCACCTCGCAATCGTCGATCGTCGCGGAACGGCGCACCAGCAGCGCGTTGCCGTGCCACCCCGAGCTGAGCGCGCGGACGCCGAAGCCGACCGCCTTCCACCCGCCATGCTCCTCCAGCAGGTGCGGGGTGATGACCGCGGCGCGGGTGCCGAAGCGGCGATCGGCCTCCTGCAGCGCGACGATGTCGGCGTCGATCTCGGACAGGACGTCGAGGATGCGTTGCGGGTCGCGCCGGCGATCGGTGCCGATCCCCTTGCGCATGTTGTAGCTCGCGACCTTGATCTTCATTGTATCGCCGAAACGATCCGCCGGGGTGGCGGTTGCACGATCGGTGGGGCAGGGTGGTGCCGGTTGCAGGAATCGAACCCGCGACCTTCGGTTTACAAAACCGCTGCTCTACCAGCTGAGCTAAACCGGCGCCGTGCGGCGATGCCATGCGACAGGCACGCGCGCGCGTCCAGCCCCTTTCAGGGGACGCCGAAGGTCCAGCCCTCGATGCGCGCGACCTCGGGCGTCAGCGCGGCGGGGTGCCAAATTTGGGGCCGCGCAGACGCGACGCGGAGCCAGGCGGCGGCGAGCAGCGCGTCGCTTGCGTGGTCGTCGATCGCGCCGGTGTCGGGCAGGGGAAAGCTGCCGAGCCTGGCGAGCGCTGCGTTGAGCGCGGCGGTGTCGCGCAGCTTGCTGCGACCGGCGGGCACGCCCGCCTCGCGCGCGGCGAGGCTGGTGTAGATTTCGAGCACGAGGCTGCCGCGCCCGGGATCGGGGTCGAACGGCCAGACGGGCAGGCGCCCGGCGAGGCGATGGAGCATGCGCATGCCCGTCAGGCTCGACTTGCCGACCTGCGCCGCGCCGACGAGATTGAGGTTGCTGACCGGGTTGAGCCCGAGCGTCGCCTGCGCGTGCTCGGCGACGCGCCAGCGCCCGCGACCGGGCGGGAACAGGTCACCGGTGCGACCGCCGTGACGGCGGAAGTGGCGCGACGCCTGGTGGTGATCGACGAAGCTGGAGGCGGCGAGATGCGGATCGTCGGCGCAGATGCGGTCGACCAACGCCCAGAGCGAGCGCGCGTCGGGCGGGCTCTCGGGCCATTCAGGAAAGAAGCCGCCGCGGTCGAGGAAGGGCAGCGAGGCGCCGAGGTCGAGGCCGACCAGTGTGTCCGCGGGCAGATCGTCGAGGAGCCAGGCGAGCACGTCGGCGCGCGACCAGAGGTGGTCGGGGCGGACGAGGGTCGGCGCGGTGCTGCCCGCCTCGCATAGCGCGACGCGGATGCCGCGCTGCCGCTCGCCGACCGCGCCCGACCAGTCGATCCCGGCGAAGTGGCGGAAGCGCGGCTGCGTACTCACCCGTGCTCGGCGCGCGATCAGCGCTGCGCGGCGAGCACGTCGGCGGCGAAGCGCGCAATGTCGAAGCTGCTGCCGGTCGGGTCCTCGCCGCGGCGCACCACCACCAGCTTCGCCGACGGGACCACCACGACGTACTGGCCGCGATTGCCCTGCGCGGCGTAGCTGCCGGCGGGCAGGCCCTGCTTCTCGCCGAACAGCCACATCGTCGCGCCGTAGCCCTCGGCGCGGTCGGGCTGCGGACCGCTGGGCGCGGTCATGTAGCGCATCCAGCCGCCGGGCAGCAGGCGCTTGCCCTGCCACACGCCGTCCTGAAGCCAGAACTGGCCGAGCCGCGCCAGATCGCGGGCGGTGGACCAGACGTCCGACGAGAGGATGTAATTGCCCTGCCAGTCGCGCTGCGCGACGGTGTGGGTCATGCCCAGCGTCGCGAACAGCCGCTGCGGCAGGACGCTTGCCTTCGCGTCGCCGAGCGTGGCGCGCAGGCTGCGCATCGCGAGCAGGATGTCGTTGTTGGCGTAGCGGAACCGCGTGCCGGGTTTCGCCTCTAGCGGCCAGGAGGTCGCCTGCTCGGTCACCGTGGTGCCGCCGAAATAGATCGCGTCGGTGCGGTTGCCCGCCGTGTCGCTGTGCAGCCCCGACGACATACGCAGCAAATTGTCGAGCGTAATCGCGCGGCGGGGGTCGCTGCTGTACCATTCGGGAATGTCGCTGCGGCGGCGCGGGTCGATGCCCGACAGCCCGACCAGCGTGCCCGCGATGCTCTTGGCGACCGACCAGGTGCGGTTGGCGACGAACGGGCCGAAGCCGTCGCGGTAACGCTCCGCCACGACCTTGCCGTCCAGCAGCACGACGACGCCAACTGTCTGGCTGCCGCGGCCGTAGTCGGAGAAGGCGCGCGCGACGACGCCGGCGAGCGCGGGGGAGGGGATGGGTCCGATGTTCGCGTCGCCGAGCGGCCAGGGGCGCGGGTCCGCGCCGCCGATCGTGGAAGCGGGCGCGGGCGTCGCCGCCGCCGGCTTGGCCGCCGCACCGATCGGGGCGAGCACGCAGCCGATCCCGCGCCGCCACGTCGCGCGGCGCGGCGGAAGATCGGCGGCGAAGGGGACGCTGACGCTGGTCGTCGCGCGGTCGACCGTAGCGGTGAGCGTCGGCACCAATGCGGCATATTCGGGATAGATGCCGTTCAGCTCCAGCGCCTCGATCGCCGCCTGCGATCGCCCGGCGTTGAACACGCCACCGCAGATCGTCGCCGCCTTGTACCCGGCGGCGATCGCGCGGGCGTAGGGCTGCGCGTTGGTCTGGGCAGACGCGGTCCCGCCCAGCAGCGTGACGGCGGCGAGGGCGGCGAAAATTCTAGGCGTGGGGCGTGCGGGCATGGCGACGTTCATCCCACCAAGCCAGCCGCTCGGCAATCCGCTTCTCGTACCCGCGCTCGGTCGGCACGTAGAAGCGCTGCGGCACGAGGTCGTCGGGCCAGTAGTTCGCGCCGGAGAAGGCGTCCTCGGCATCGTGATCGTAGGCGTAGCCTTTGCCGTAGCCGAGATCGCGCATGAGCTTGGTCGGCGCGCCGAGGATGTGCGCGGGCGGCATCAGCGATCCGCTCTCGCGCGCGCTGCGCCATGCGGCCTTCTGCGCGACGTAGACCGCGTTCGATTTGGGCGCAGTGGCGAGGTAGACGCACGCCTGCGCGATCGCGAGCTCGCCCTCCGGGCTGCCGAGGAAGTCGTACGCGTCCTTGGCGGCGAGGCATTGTTGCAGCGCCTGCGGGTCGGCGAGCCCGACGTCCTCGACCGCGGCGCGGGTCAGCCGGCGCAGCAGGTAGAGCGGCTCCTCGCCCGCGGTGAGCATCCGCGCGAGATAGTAGAGCGCGGCGTTCGGGTCCGAGCCGCGGATCGACTTATGCAGCGCGCTGATGAGGTTGTAATGGCCCTCGCGATCCTTGTCGTAGACCGCGACGCGGCGCTGCAGGAAGGCCGACAGCCCGGCCGCATCGAGCGGTGCGGCGAGATCGACCGAGAACAGGGTCTCGACCTGGTTGAGCAGAAAGCGGCCGTCACCGTCGGCGCTGGCGATCAGCGCCTCGCGCGCGGCCGGGTCGAGCGGGAGCGGGCGACCGACCTCGGCCTCGGCGCGCGCGATCAACTGCTCGAGCGCGGCGGAGCCGAGACGGTGGAGGATCAGGACCTGCGCGCGGCTGAGCAGTGCGGCGTTGAGCTCGAACGACGGGTTCTCGGTCGTGGCGCCGACCAATGTGACGGTGCCGTCCTCGACGTAGGGGAGGAAACCGTCCTGCTGCGCGCGGTTGAAGCGGTGGACCTCGTCCACGAACAGCAGGGTGCGCTTGCCCAGCCGCGCGTGCTCGCGTGCCTCGGCGAACACCTTCTTCAGGTCGGCGACGCCCGAGAAGACCGCTGAGATGGGCGCGAACCGCAGGCCGACCGCGTCGGCGAGCAACCGCGCGATCGTCGTCTTGCCCGTGCCCGGCGGTCCCCACAGGATGATCGAGGAGAGCTTGCCGGCAGCGACCATCCGGCCGATCGTGCCCTCGGGCGCGGTCAGATGCTCCTGCCCGACCACCTCGTCGAGCGCGCGCGGCCGCAACCGGTCGGCGAGCGGCGCGTCCGTGCGCGGCGGCTCGGGCGGGGCGGGTGGTTCCAGTCCGGTCAGCAGGTCGGCCATTTCCTGCATCATAGGCGAATAGCTGCGAAACGGGAGTGACCATCGTAGAACACTAGCAAAACATATCTAAGAGCATCTTGCACACTCCGCCTGAAGATGTATCTTGGTGCAATCTTGAGGAGACGTAGCATGATGCATCACGGTCACGCGCATCGCGCCCACTGGGGCGGCGGCGGCGCACAATTCGACAGGCAGGGGCAGCGTGGCGGTCACCGCGGTCCGTTCGGCGGCGACTGGTTCGCAGCGGGCGAGCGGCCGATGGGCGGGCGACGCGCGCGGATGTTCGACGGCAGCGAGTTGCGGCTGGTGCTGCTCAAGCTGATCGCGGACACGCCGCGCCACGGCTACGACCTAATCCGCGCGATCGAGGCACTGACCGCGGGCGCCTACGCCCCCAGTCCCGGCGTGGTCTACCCGACGCTGACGCTGCTTGACGAGATGGGGCTGATCGAGGAGCAGCAGTCGGACGGGGCCAAGAAGCGCTTCGCCGCGACCGACGCGGGCCGCACGCACCTGGACGAGCAGGCCGAGCAGGTCGCCGCGATCATGGCACGGCTCCACGCGCTCGGCGCGCAGCGCGAGCGGGTCGATGCCGGACCGATCCGACGCGCGATGGGGAACCTGAAGATCGCGCTGGGCGAGACGTTCGGGCGCGAGGAGGTGTCGCAGGAGCGGATGTACGAGGTGGCGGCGATGATCGACGAGCTGGCGCAGCGCGTGGAGCGGCTGAAGTGAGCGTCCGGGTCGCACGCGTGCCGACCGCGTCGGCGAGCCGCTACCTCCAGCAGCTCGCCAAGCACTGGAGCCACAAGATGGAAGTCAGCTACTCCGAGCAGGAAGGCCGGATCGCGTTTCCGAACGGCTCGGTGCTGAAGATGCGGGCGGACAGCGACACGCTCGACGTGATGCTGACCGTGCCCGACGGTGAGGATGCGGCGCGGATGCAGGAGGTGGTGTCGAGCCACCTCGATCGCTTCGCCTTCCGCGAAACCCCGCTGACGTTCGACTGGCGCGATGGTGCGCCGACCAGCTAGGCCGCGGACCGTTCGCGCATGACGTCGAGATAGGCGGCGAGCACCTGAGCGTTGGCGGTGTCCCAGCGGAAGGTCGCCGCGCGCGCGTGGCTCGCCGCGCCGGCGCGCGCGCGCAGTGCCGGATCCTCGATCAAGCGGGCGATCGCCTCGGCATAGTCCGCGATCTGCTGCGGCTCGACTAGGAAGCCGGTGACCCCGTCCTCGACTAGGTCGACCGCGCCGGTCGCGTGCGCGGCGACGACGGGCACGCCCGCGGCCATCGCCTCCGAGGTGACCTGTCCCCAGGTCTCGGTCACGCTGGGGTTGAACAGGATGTCCATCGAGGCGACCGCGCGGCCGAGATCGTCGCCGCTCTGGAAACCCGCGAACGCGGCCTCCGGCGCGCGGTCGGCGAACCAGTCGCGTGCCGGCCCCTCGCCGATCACGATCACGCGGTGCCGCACGCCCCGCTCGCGCAGCGCGGCGATCACGTCGGCGAAGACGCCCAGGCCTTTCTCCAGCACCAGCCGGCCGAGGAAGCCGACCGCCACCTCGTCGTCGGCGATACCGAGCGAGCGCCGCCACTCCAGGCAGCGGCGCTCGGGCGAGAAACGCTGATGGTTGACCCCGCGCGGCCACAGCGACACCGGCGTGTCGACGCCGAGCGCGCGAATGATGTCGCCCATCGACGCGGTTGGCACCAGCACGCGGTCGGCACGGTTGTAGAAGCGTTTGAGGATCCACTTGATCGCGGGCTGGATGAAGCCGAGTCGGTAATATTCGAAATAGGTCTCGAACCGCGTGTGGACCGAGGCGACCACCGGCACATCGTGCGCGCGCGCCCAGGTGACCGCGGCGTGGCCAAGGAACTCAGGCGCGGAGACATGGACGATGTTGGGAGCGAAGGCTTCCAGGTCGCGGCGCGGCGCGGCGGGTAGCGCTCGCGCGAGCTTATACTCTCCCCGGCCCGGGATCGGGATGGCGGGCACGTCGACCAGGTCGCCGCGCGGCGCGAAGGCGGGGTCACTGGAGGTGGGCGAATAGACGCGGACCTCCACGTCCTTCGACAACAGGTAACCGACCAGCAGGTTCTGCGCCTGATTGGCGCCGTCGCGCACGTAATTGTAGTTGCCGCTGAACAACGCGACGCGCAGGTCGGAGGGCTTCATTCGATGCGCACCTATGGAAGGTTTCCGGCAGAAACATGACGGTGTCCCGGTAAGATGCATCGTCGTGCGCGTCGGGGCTCAGGACGAGGCCGCGGCCTCGACCTCGCTGCGGCTGCGGATGCGGCGGATGCGCGGATCACGCGACATCTTCGCCTCGGCGCGGATATCGTTGCGCAGCTCCTCGCGCTTTTCGTGGATGGAGGCGATCACCGGGCCCATCGCGGTGCCCAGTTCCACCAGCACGGCCTCGGAGAGTTGCAGCGAGCTCTCCAGCGTCTCAGGCACCGCATCGGTGACGCCGGCCCGGTAGAGCTCGGCGGCGTGGCCCGGATCGCGCGCGCGCGCGATGATCGGCAGGTCGGGAAATTGCGCGCGGACCTGCCGCGTCAGGCGGACGGTCAGCACCGGATCGTCCATCGTCAGGATCAGCATCGGCGCGGTGCCAAGGTCGAGCCGGTCGACCAGCTCGCGCCGAACGATGTCGCCGAACACGACGCTGTGGCCCGCCGCGCGCGCACGGGTGACCGCGTCGATGTCGGCCTCCACGGCGAGGTACGGGCGGTCGTGGCGCGACAGCATGTCGGCGATCAACTCGCCGACCCGGCCGAACCCGATTATGATCGTCCGATCCTCGCCGTTGGGCAGCTGCTCGGGCGCGTTCTGCCGTTCCAGCCGCCGCGAGACGCGCCGGCCGAGCGCGGCGAGCAGCGGCGTGATGGTCAGCCCGATCGCGGTGACGGTCTGCCAAAAGGACGCGGTCGACGGCAGGATCAGCCGCGCCTGCGCCGCGGTCGCGAGCACGATCAGCGTCGTCTCCGACGGGCTGCCCATCAGCAGTCCCGTCTCCGCCGCGACCCCGCGCCGGGTGTTGCCGACGCGCAGCAGCAGCGCGGTGACGACCGCCTTGACCAGCACGACGCCCACGACCGCCAGCAGCAGCGACGCCCAGTTGGCGAGGATCAGGCGCAGGTCGAGGCTCATGCCGACCGTGATTAGGAACACGCCGAGCGCGAGCCCCTGGAACGGCTTGGTGATGACCTCGACCTCGCTGTGATACTCGGTTTCGGCGATCAGCAGTCCGGCGAGCAGCGCGCCGACGATTGGCGACAGACCCGCCGCGGTGGTCGCGACGCTGGCGACGATGACGACGAGCAGCGAGGCGGCGAGGAACAGTTCGGGGCTCTTGGTGCGCGCCGCCTGCGCGAACAGGCGCGGCAGCACGAAGCGGCCGCCGACGTACATCGCGACGACGGTCAGCCCGCCGCGCAGCGCGACGCCCGCGATGCCGCTCCAGCCCTCGTCGCTCGCGGTCGGTGCCATCGCGCCGAGCGCGAAGATGATCGGCACGAGCGCGAGGTCCTCGAACAACAGCATCGCGAAGGCGCCGCGCCCGACCGGGCTGGTCGTACCCACCAGCGGCAGCACCAGCGCCGTCGAGGAGAGCGACAGCGCGAGCCCGAGCCCCGCCGCGCCCTGCCACGGCTGCCCCAGTAGGTGCAGCGCGGTCGCGATCAGCGCCGCCGAGCCCAGCAGTTCGGCCGCGCCGGTGCCGAACACCAGCTGCCGCATCGTCCACAGGCGACGGAAGGACAGCTCCAGCCCGATCGAGAACAGCAGCAGCACGATCCCGAACTCGGCGAATGGCTCGATCGCGTCCGGGTTAGAGATCGTCACGTAGTAGAGCCACGGGAAGGCGGCGCTGAGCGATCCGAGCCCGGCCGGCCCGACCAGCGCACCGACCAGGATGAAGCCGATCACCGGACTGATCCGGAACCGCGCGAACGCAGGGATGACCAGTCCCGCCGCGCCCAGCACCACCAGCGCGTCCGAGAAGCCCGAATTTTCCAATCCGATCGCCATGCGGGCACCTTTGGCCGAAGTGCGCAATCGTGTCAGGTGGTAAAGTCGTCACCGCCGGAGATCGCGCGAACGGCCGTCGTCACGTCCTCGATGCTAGTATGTGCGAGTTGGGCCGGCGTGACGACGAGCCGCCAGCTGTTCGTATGCGCGACGTAGCTCCCTCGCTGCAGGACCAGCACGTGCGGGATCAGGGCGGCGGTAGCGACCGAGAAGTCGGCCGCGAACAACAGCACGGCGATCAGATCGAAGCGTTGCTCGGGCAAGCCGCGCAACGCGCTCAACTGCGCGGATTGGTTCGGCGACGTGAGGCGGCGCGCCTTGACCTCGTAGCGTTGCCGCGTGGCCGAATCGCGCGCATCGAACCCGGCGTTGCTGTTCGGCTCCAGCATTCAACCAAGCGCGCGCGAGAACAGATGCTCGGCATAGTTACCGGCCGGTCCGTTGCCGGTGCGGGTAATCCCGCAGGCACGAAACTCGCGCAGGATTGCCGCGTAGCTCGCGAGCAAGGCCGCGGTCGTCATCGACGCCAGGCCATTCGGCGAACGATCGGCTGCGGTCGACGGCGCTGGCAGGAGGGGGTAAGTTCCGGCCGTTTCGCGTCGGAGGGCGGCATAGGCGCGCAGGGCGCTGAGGCAGTCCGACACCTTCGCGTCGCTCACGCTCGCGGCACGCAGTTGCTCGCGAACATTCTCGATCAGCTGGTCGTCGAGCGCGAGCGCATCCACGTCGACGCGCAGCACCCGTTCGACGCGGCGCAGGTTCGACAGGTAGCTGTCGATGCTGCGCGCGCCGAGGCGTGGCGCGAGGAAGCGGCGAAAGGCTTCCTCGCGCACCGGGCGATCAGGCCCAGTTGGCCATCTTGTTCTCGAGGTTCTGGCGCACCGCCTCGAAGAACTGCTCGGTGGTCATCCACTTCTGGTCGGGACCGATCAGGATCGCGAGGTCCTTGGTCATGTCGCCGTTCTCGACCGTCTCGATGCAGACCTGCTCCAGCGTCTCGGCGAAGCGGGTCACGTCGGGCGTGTTGTCGAACTGGCCACGGTACTTGAGGCCGCCGGTCCAGGCGAAGATCGACGCAATCGGGTTGGTCGAGGTCGCCTTGCCCTGCTGGTGCTGGCGATAGTGGCGGGTGACGGTGCCGTGCGCGGCCTCTGCCTCGATCGTCTTGCCGTCCGGGGTCATCAGCACCGAGGTCATCAGGCCGAGCGAGCCGAAGCCTTGCGCGACCTGGTCCGACTGGACGTCGCCGTCGTAGTTCTTGCACGCCCACACGAACTCGCCGTTCCACTTGAGCGCCGACGCCACCATGTCGTCGATCAGGCGGTGCTCGTAGACGATCCCCTTGGCGGCGAACTCGTCCTTGAACTCGGCCTCGAAGATTTCGGCGAACAGGTCCTTGAAGCGGCCGTCATAAGCCTTGAGGATGGTGTTCTTGGTCGAAAGGTACAGCGGCCAGCCGCGGCCCAGCGAGTAGTTCATGCTGGCGCGCGCGAAGTCGCGGATCGACTGGTCGAGGTTGTACATCCCCATCGCGACGCCGCCCTCGGGGAAGTCGAACACCTCGCGCTCGATCACCTGGCCGTCGGTGCCTTCCCACTTCATCGTCAGCTTGCCCGCGCCCGGCACGACGAAGTCAGTCGCCTTGTACTGGTCGCCGAAGGCGTGGCGGCCGACCACGATCGGGTGCGTCCAGCCCGGGATCAGGCGGGGCACGTTCTTGATCACGATCGGCTCGCGGAAGATCACGCCGCCCAGGATGTTGCGGATCGTGCCGTTGGGCGAGCGCCACATCTTCTTGAGGCCGAATTCCTCGACGCGCGCCTCGTCCGGCGTGATCGTCGCGCACTTCACCGCGACGCCGTACTTCTGCGTCGCCTTGGCGCTGTCGACGGTTACCTGATCGTCGGTAGCGTCGCGGTGCTCGATGCCGAGGTCGTAATAGTCGAGCTCGATGTCGAGATACGGCTTGATCAGGCGCTCGCGGATCCACTCCCAGATGATCCGCGTCATCTCGTCGCCGTCGATCTCCACGACGGGCGTCTTCACCTTGATCTTGGCCATGTTCTCTCTTCCTGTGGGAGGGGTTGGCTCCGCGCATAGAAAGGGCGGGCGCGCGGATCAAGCGTGGGCGGACCTCGGCCGCACCGCGACACGAAAAGCGGCCGACACGACGCGGCGCGTTGTCAGGGCGGTTCACCGACGATAGACCCGCGGTCATGTCATCATTGCAGAAGCCCCCGGTGGTCACCTCCACGGTCAAGTGGCGTTTCCCCGCCGTCCACCCGGAAGGGCAGAAGTTCACCGCCATCGCGTTCGGCATCACGCTGCTCGCGACGATCGTCACCAAGGTGCTGTTCTGGCCATTGCTGGGCGTGACCTTGTGGGTCGCAGCCTTCTTTCGCGATCCCGTTCGCACCACGCCGATCGGCGACGATCTGGTCGTCTCGCCCGCCGACGGGTTGATCACCATGATCGAGCGGGTGCCCGTGCCCCGCGAGCTGGTCGGCGACCTGGGCGCGGAGCCGATGGTGCGCGTGTCGGTGTTCATGTCGGTGTTCGACGTGCACATCAACCGCACGCCGATCGCCGGCGTGGTGCGCCGGGTGGTTTATATCTCGGGCAAGTTCCTCAACGCCGACCTCGATAAGGCGTCGGAGGAGAATGAGCGGCAGCATTTCGTGGTCGAGGGCCACGACGGGCGCCGCATCGGCTTCACGCAGATCGCCGGGCTGGTTGCGCGCCGGATCGTCGGCTTCGTTAAGGTCGGCGACATTGTCGCGGTCGGGCAGCGCGTCGGGCTGATCCGCTTCGGCAGCCGCGTCGACGTGTTCCTGCCCGAGGGGTGCGTGCCGCAGGTGGCGCTCGGTCAGCGCGCGATCGCGGGCGAGACGGTGCTCGGCCGCTTCGGCGGCGCGGCGGTAACCGGGGTGGCGCAGTAATCGTGCGCACCGTTCGCCCGCTACGCCGCCCGCGCGGCCTGCCGCTTCGCGCGGTCGCGCCCAACGCGGTCACCGCGCTCGCGCTCTGCTCGGGGTTGTCGGGCATTCGCTTTGCGATCCAGCAACAATGGGCGCTGGCGGTCGTCATGGTGCTGCTGGCGGGCGTGCTCGACGGGCTCGACGGACGCGTCGCGCGCATGCTGCGCGGGGAGAGCCGGTTCGGGGCCGAGCTCGATTCGCTGAGCGACGCAATCTCGTTTGGCGTCTCGCCCGCGCTGATCCTGTATCTCTGGTCGTTGTCGACGCTGCCGCGCTTCGGCTGGACGGCGGCGCTGATGCTGGCGGTGTTCTGCGCGCTGCGGCTCGCGCGGTTTAACGCGGCGATCGACGCCGGCGACCAGCCGCACAAGTCCGCCGGCTTCCTGACCGGTGCGCCGGCGCCCGCGGGCGCCGGCCTCTCGCTGCTGCCAATGTTCCTGTGGCTGGCGACCGGCGAGCCAGTGTTCCGCTCCCCGTACCTGGTTGCGCCGTGGACCGTACTGATCGCGGTGCTGATGGTGTCGAGCGTCGCGACCTTCTCGTGGTCGTCGCTGCGCCTGCGCCGCAACGTCCGCTTCGAGGCGATCGCGGTAGTGGTGGTGGTCGGCGCCGCGGCGATCTCCGCGCCGTGGGAGACATTGTCGCTGCTGTGCGTGGCCTACCTGCTCGCGCTGCCGTTCAGCATCGCGAGCTACGCGCGGGTCAGGCAGCTTCGCGCCACCGCTGCTGCGGACGCGGCGACGCCGACGACCAGCGCCTGACGGCGATCCGGTTCTCGGCGCGTACCAGCGTCGCCAGCGGCTCGAAGCGCTGCTGCGGCCGACCGGCCAGCACATCCATAATGCGATCGGCATTGGGCACGAGCGTCGCACCGAGCGCATAGAACGCGCCCAGCGTGGCGCCCCCGAAGACCAGAACATCAAGCACGATCAGCATGTTCGCTTCCTCAGCTTATGCGAACCCAACGTCCGCCAACATCCATCCACGAGCTTCGGTTCCCGGCAACGCGACCATTTCGGACGAAAATAGAGCCACTTACGCGAGAAACAGGCAAGTTCGTGTTCTGTTCTCTTCTATGTTCCGCTTACGTTCCTCCGTCAAGCGGCAATTGCGGGTTGTAAGATCGCGCGATCGCGGATAAGCGCGGCCCCCTAAATCCCACATGGGAAGCATCAAAAAACCGGTGCGCCGGGCTTGGAGCCCGCACGCGTCACTCGCTTCCCAGCGGCTTAACCGGAAGGAACATCGTTATGGCGGCACCTGTCGTCAGCATGCAGCAGCTTATCGAAACCGGCGCGCACTTCGGTCACCAGACCCACCGCTGGAATCCCAAGATGAAGCCGTACATCTTCGGCGATCGCAACGGCGTCCACATCATCGACCTGTCGCAGACCGTGCCGCTGTTCGCCCGCGCGCTCGAGTTCGTGTCGTCGACGGTCGCCTCGGGCGGCAAGGTGCTGTTCGTGGGCACCAAGCGTCAGGCGCAGGAGCCGGTCGCCGAGGCTGCGCGCCGCGCGGGCCAGCACTTCGTCAACCACCGCTGGTTGGGCGGCATGCTTACCAACTGGAAGACGATCAGCAACTCGATCAAGCGGTTGAAGGCGCTCGAGGAGCAGCTGTCGGGCAACACCGCGGGCCTGACCAAGAAGGAAGTTCTGCAGCTGACGCGCGAGCGCGACAAGCTCGAGATGTCGCTGGGCGGCATCCGCGACATGGGCGGCATCCCCGACGTCATGTTCGTGATCGACGCCAACAAGGAAGAGCTCGCGATCAAGGAAGCCAATACGCTGGGCATCCCCGTCGTCGGCATCCTCGACTCGAACGTCTCGCCTGACGGCATCGCATTCCCGGTTCCGGCGAACGACGACGCGGCGCGCGCGATCCGGTTGTACTGTGAGGCGATCGCGATCGCCGCGACCCGCGGCAACCAGCAGCAGCAGGCGCGCAGCGGTGCCGACCTGGGCGCGATGGTCGAGCCGCCGGCGGAGGAAGCGATCCAGGGCGTCGACGCCCCGATCGACACCGACGTCAATGCCGAGGGCAACGTCATGGCGGCGAACGCGCAGGCGTGAGCCTCGACGCGGCACCGCATCCGCGGTGACGTGCAATTGTCATGGAGGCTGCCTACATGGCGGCCTCCATTTATTTCATCGCCCGTCCGCCTGCCGCCTTGGCGTGCAGGCGTGAGGGCAACCAACTACATCCGAGGACCAGAACGATGGCCGACATCACCGCTTCGATGGTGAAGGACCTGCGCGAGAAGAGCGGCGCGGGCATGATGGACTGCAAGAAGGCGCTGAACGAGACCGCCGGCGACATGGACGCGGCGCTCGACTGGCTGCGCACCAAGGGGCTTGCCGCCGCGCAGAAGAAGTCGAGCCGTACCGCGGCCGAAGGGCTGGTCGGCGTCGCCGTGTCGGGCACCAAGGGTGCGGCGGTCGAGGTCAATTCCGAGACCGACTTCGTCGCCAAGAACGACCAGTTTCAGAACTTCGTGCGCGAAGTGACCCAGATCGCGCTGGCCACCGGTGAAGACGTCGAGGCAATCAAGGGCGCGTCGATGCCGTCGGGCACGACCGTCGCCGACGCGCTGACCAACAACGTCGCGACGATTGGCGAGAACCAGTCGATCCGCCGCGCGCGTCGCCTCGAAGTGTCGCAGGGCGCGGTCGTCGCCTACGTCCACAACCAGCAGTCGCCGGGCCTGGGCAAGATCGGCGTGCTCGTCGCACTCGAGAGCGCGGCAAGTGACGAGGCGCTCCAGTCGCTCGGCAAGAGCCTTGCGATGCACATCGCCGCGGCCTTCCCCAAGGCGCTGAACG
Source organism: Sphingomonas sp. (assembly GCF_042095875.1). Taxonomy (GTDB): domain Bacteria; phylum Pseudomonadota; class Alphaproteobacteria; order Sphingomonadales; family Sphingomonadaceae; genus Sphingomonas. The sequence goes on along the minus strand of NZ_JBELMJ010000005.1, from coordinate 59,336 downwards.
AGGGTGACCTGGACGAGGCCGAGATCGAGCGCGAGCGCGCGATCGCGACCGAGAAGGCAGGGGAGAGCGGCAAGCCCGCCGACATCATCGCCAAGATGGTCGAAGGCTCGATCGCCAAGTACCGCAAGGAGCACGCGCTGGTCAGCCAGCTGTTCGTCATGGACGGCAAGACCAAGATCAGCGATGTCGTCGCCAAGGCGGGCAAGGATGCGGGTGCCGAGATCAAGCTGGTCGACTACGTCCGCTTCCAGCTTGGCGAGGGCATCGAGAAGGAGCAGTCCGACTTCGCCGCCGAGGTCGCGGCCGCTTCGGGCGTGCCGCAGAACGCCTGACCTGCCGAGACGCTAACGCGTTGTAAGAAGCCGCCGCCCTGGCACCCGCCGGGGCGGCGGTTTGCGTGTCGGGCGGGTTGCCGACGTCCGAGTGGGCCTCTAAGGTCCGCCAGCCTCTCCCCAAACCATTCGGAATCGATGACCAAACCGCGCTACCACCGTATCCTGCTGAAATTGTCGGGCGAAGTGTTGATGGGGGAGGGCGGTCTGGCGATCGATCCGACCGTCACCGCGCGCGTCGCCGAAGAGATCGCCGACGTGAAGGCGCAGGGATTCGAGCTGTGCGTCGTGGTGGGTGGCGGCAACATCTTCCGCGGTATTTCGGGGGCCGCGCGGGGCATGGAGCGCGCGACCGGCGATTACATGGGCATGCTCGCGACCGTGATGAACGCGCTCGCCGTACAGAACGCGCTGGAGCAGATCGGCGTCGATACGCGCGTCCAGTCCGCGATCCCGATGCAGTCGGTCTGCGAGCCGTTCGTGCGGCGTCGCGCAATGCGGCACCTGGAGAAGGGTCGTGTCGTGATCTTCGCCGCAGGGGTCGGCTCGCCGTTCTTCACCACCGACAGCGGTGCGGCGCTCCGTGCGGCCGAGATGAACTGCGACGCGCTGTTCAAGGGTACCAGCGTCGACGGCGTCTACGATGCCGATCCCAAGCAGGTGGCGACCGCCAGGCGCTACGACACGATCGGCTACGACGAGGTGTTGTCCAAGAACCTGCGCGTCATGGACGCGAGCGCGGTCGCCTTGTGCCGCGATTCCAACATTCCGATCGTCGTGTTCAACATCCGCGAGCACGGCAATTTTGCCGCCGTGCTGCACGGTGAGGGTGTGTCGACGATCGTTCAGTCCAACACGGAGAAGTAAGCCATGCCCGCGTATGACAAGGCCGACATCGAGCGTCGCATGAACGGCGCGGTGGAATCGCTCAAGGGCGATCTCGGGGGCCTGCGCACCGGTCGCGCGTCGACCTCGCTGCTCGATCCGGTGACCGTGGAGGTTTACGGCGCCAAGATGCCGCTCAACCAGGTCGCGACCGTGTCCGTGCCCGAACCGCGGATGATCTCGGTCCAGGTGTGGGACAAGTCGAACGTCGGCCCGGTCGAGAAGGCGATCCGGTCCGCCGGGCTCGGGCTCAACCCGATCAATGACGGCCAGAATTTGCGCCTACCCATTCCGGACCTGACCGAGGAGCGCCGCAAGGAGCTGGCCAAGCTCGCCGGGCAATATTCGGAGAAGGCGAAGATCGCGGTGCGCAACGTCCGCCGCGACGGCATGGACGCGCTCAAGACCGACGAGAAGAAGGGCGTCTTCTCCGAGGACGAGCGCAAGCGGTTGGAGGGCGAAGTGCAGAAGCTGACCGACGCGACCACCGCCGACATCGACAGCGTCTCGGCCGTCAAGGAAAAGGAAATCCTCGGCAAGTGAGCCCGCGTCGGCATAGGGGGGAATGCTGATGGCGACCGCGGTCAGGGCGGACATGGCGGGCGGGACGATCCCGCGCCACGTCGCGATCATCATGGACGGCAACGGGCGGTGGGCGAAGAAGCGTCTGCTGCCGCGCGCCGCCGGCCACAAGGCGGGCGTCGAGGCGGTGCGCTCCGTCACCCGCGCGGCGCGATCGATGGGGATTGAGGCGCTGACGCTCTATGCCTTCTCGTCGGAGAATTGGCGGCGCCCGGCGGAGGAAGTGAGCGACCTGATGGGGCTACTCAAGTTCTTCATCCGCAACGATCTGGCCGAACTGGTACGCGAGAACGTGCGCTTGCGCGTGCTCGGCGATTACGCACGCTTCTCCGCCGACGTGGTCGACCTGATCGACGACGCCCTGGCGCGCACCGCGGGCAACACCGGACCGATCCTGGCGATCGCGCTCAACTACGGTGCGCAGGCCGAGCTGGTGCGCGCGGCACAGGCGCTCGCGGCGCAGGCGCGGGCGGGCACGCTGGACCCATCGGCGATCGACGTCGGCTCGATCGAGCGCGAGCTGGAAACGCGCGAGCTGCCGCCACTCGACCTGATGATCCGCACCTCGGGTGAGCATCGCTTGTCCAATTTCCTGCTGTGGCAGGCGGCCTACGCGGAGCTCTTGTTCGTCGATACCTTGTGGCCCGATTTCGGCGCGCGCGATCTCGCCGCCGCGGTCGAGGCGTTCGGCCAGCGGCAGCGCCGCTACGGTGGATTGTGACCGCACCGGAAGCGGGGCCGCGCGTATCCGAGCTCGCCCTCCGCTCGATGGCGGCCGCGGTGATGGCGGCCGTGGCGCTGGTCGCACTCGCAATCGGCGGGTTCGCCTACTGGCTGCTGATGGTCGTGATCGCGCTGTTCATGATGGCCGAATGGTCCGATCTGACCGCGACGCCGCCGCGTGAGAAGCGGCTGGCGCAATATGCCGTCTCGGTGCCGCTCGCGATCATGGCGCCGATCGCGGCGGGGGCGAGCTTCCTGGCACTCGGGCTGATCGCCGCCGCGTTCTTCTTCGTCGCTATCGTCACCCGGCGCGCGTGGCTGGCGAGCGGCGCCGTCTACTGCGCGCTGCCGGTGCTGTCGCTCGTGCTGATCCGCGAGCAGGAGGCCGGGCTGCTGCTGTCGCTCTGGGCGCTGGTGCTCGTGTGGATGACCGACATCGGCGCGTTCTTCGCCGGGCGCACAATCGGCGGTCCCAAGCTCGCGCCGCGGGTCAGCCCGAACAAGACCTGGGCGGGCCTGATCGGCGGGATCGTCGCGGCGACCCTGTTCGCGTTCGTGCTGCACCTGGCTTACGCCTTGCCGCTCAGGCTGCTGATCGCGACCCCGGTGCTGGGCGCGGCGGCGCAGGGCGGTGACCTGTTCGAGAGCTGGCTGAAGCGCCGCGCCGGGGTGAAGGATTCGGGCAACATCCTGCCCGGCCATGGCGGACTGCTCGATCGGCTCGACGGATTAGTACCGGTCGCGCCGCTCGCCGCGCTGCTGATCGTCGCACCGGCGGTGCTGTGATGCGCAGCGTCACGATCCTGGGCGCGACCGGATCGGTCGGCACCTCGACGCTCGACCTTGTCGAGCGCGCGCCCGATCGCTTCCGCGTCCGCGCGCTGACCGCGAACTGCGACGTCGCCCGGCTCGCCGCCGCGGCGATCCGGACACGCGCCGAGCTCGCCGTCGTCGCCGATGAGACGTGCCTGCCCGCACTGCGCGACGCGCTCGCGGGGAGTGGGACCGAAGCGGCCGGAGGCATGGATGCGATCTGCGACGCCGCCGCCTCGGGCGCCGACTGGACGATGGGCGCGATCGTCGGTTGTGCGGGATTGAAGCCGACGATGGCGGCGATCCGCGCGGGCGGCACGGTGGTCCTCGCCAACAAGGAGCCGCTGGTGTCGGCCGGCGACCTGATCGTCGCCGCCGCGGCGGAGCACGGCGCGACGCTGTTGCCCGCGGACAGCGAGCACAACGCGATCTATCAATGCTTCGATTTCGCGCGGCCCGAGCGGGTGCGTCGCATCATCCTGACCGCGAGCGGCGGACCGTTCCGGGACGCGTCGCTGGAGCAGATGGCGGCGGTGACGCGCGAGCAGGCGGTGGCGCATCCGAATTGGTCGATGGGCGCCAAGATCTCGGTCGACAGTGCGACGATGATGAACAAGGGCCTCGAACTGATCGAGGCGGCGCGGCTGTTCCCGGTGTCGTCCGACCGGATCGAGATCGTCGTGCACCGGCAGTCGGTGATCCACTCGATGGTCGATTACGTCGACGGCTCGATGCTCGCGCAACTGGGGCCGAGCGACATGCGCGTGCCGATCGCGCACTGCCTCGCCTGGCCCGACCGAATGGCGACGCCGATGGAGCCGCTAGACCTGGTGAAGCTCGGCCGGCTCGACTTCGAGGCGCCCGATACCCGGCGCTTCCGCGCGCTGGCGCTCGCGCGCGCAGCGCTGGAGGAGGGCGGGGCGCGGCCGGCGATCCTCAACGCCGCCAACGAGGTAGCGGTCGCGGCCTTCCTGGCCGACCGGATCGGGTTTCTTGAAATCGCCGCAATCGTGGAAGATACCCTAACGCGCTACGCTCCCGAGGCGCCGGAGACGCTCGACGCGGTGATCGCGATCGACGAGGAGGCGCGACGTATCGCGGGCGAGCGCGTAGAGGATTGCGTGGCTTGATCCAGACACCCGGACTGCTGCTGACCATCCTGGCGTTCGCGCTGGTGATCGGTCCGCTCGTTTTCATCCACGAGATGGGTCATTACCTCGCCGGTCGCTGGTTTGGCGTGAAGGCCGAGGCGTTCTCGATCGGGTTCGGGCGCGAGATTGCCGGCTGGACCGACAAGCGCGGCACGCGGTGGAAACTCGCGCTGCTGCCGCTGGGCGGGTACGTGAAGTTCGCGGGCGACATGACCGCGGCGGGCCGGAGTGATCCCGACTGGCTGATGCTTTCGGCCGAGGAGCGCGCGCGGACGTTCCAGTCCAAGCCGGTGTGGCAGCGCGCGATCATCGTCGCCGCCGGCCCGGTCATCAATTTCGTGTTCGCGATCCTGATCCTGGCAGGTTTCGCGATGGCGTACGGCGACGCGCGGACGCCGGCGGTGGTGGGGCAGGCGATGTCGGGCACCGCCGCTGCTGCCGCCGGGTTGCGCGCGGGCGACCGGATCGCGGCACTCGGCGGCCGTGAGGTCGACACGTTCGAGGACATGGTCCGCTACGTGAAGATCCGCGCGGGCGAGCGCGTGCGCATCGACTACGTCCGAGACGGCCAGCCGGCGAGCGTCGCCGCGGTGATCGGCACGCAGGAGCAGCGCGACCGTTTCGGCAACGATTACAAGGTGGGCCTGCTCGGCATCGCGCCGACCGCGCCGGTGGTGCGTTCGGTCGGGCTGCTCGAGGCGCCGGTCGTCGCGGTGCGGCGCACGGGGGACATATTGGCGATGATGGTGGAGACGATTGGGCAGATCGTCACCGGCCGCCGTTCGGTCAAGGAACTGGGCGGGCCGCTCGCGATCGCCAAGGTGTCGGGCGAGCAGATCACGCTCGGCTGGGACGCGTTCGTGTTCCTGCTGGCGCTCGTGTCCATCAATCTGGGGTTCATCAACCTGCTGCCAGTGCCGATGCTCGATGGCGGGCACCTGATATTCTACCTGATCGAGGCGGTCAGGCGGAAACCGGTCGGCCCCGAAGCGCAGGAGTGGGCGTATCGCGGCGGATTGGCAGCGGTGCTGGCGTTGATGATGCTGGTGACGTTCAACGATCTCGGCAACTTCGGACTATGGCAGCACCTGGCCGGCTTGATCGGTTGACGCAGGTGTTGCAGGGCGGGCGCGAGCCTGGCGAGCGCAACGGGTTTTCTCGAAGGTAACATGGTGACGGTTCTGAACGTTTCGACTTCGCGGGCGCGCGCCTTGCCGGCGCTGCTGTGCTGCACCATCCTGGCGGGGCTGCCGGTCGCGGCATCGGCTCAGACCGCGCCGGCTACCCAGACCGCGCCCGCCGCCGCTACCTCCGCGACGCAGGGCGGCACGATCAAGACGTTGCGCGTCGAGGGCACGCAGCGCATCGAGCCGGAGACCGCGCTCAGCTACACCAAGCTGCGTCAGGGCCAGGCGTACACCAACGAACTGCTCGATCAGGCAATCAAGGACCTGTATGCGAGCGACCTGTTCGCCGACGTGTCGATCTCGGGCGCGTCGACGGGCGACATCGTGATCCGCGTGCGCGAGAACCCGATCATCAACCGCGTGATCCTGGAGGGCAACAAGCGCCTGAAGGACGACAAGATCACCAAGGAGATCCGGCTCAAGCCGCGCCAGATCTTCACGCGCTCCGCGGTCCGCGCGGACGTGGCGCGCATCGTCGAACTGTATCGCCGTCAGGGTCGCTTCGCCGCGTCGGTCGACCCGAAGATGGTCAACCTCGACCAGAACCGCGTAGACGTGGTGTTCGAGATCAGCGAGGGGCCGAAGTCCAAGGTCCGCCAGATCAACATCCTGGGCAACGAGAAGTTCGACGACGGCGAGCTGCGCGCGCAGATGGCGACCAAGGAGTCGCGCTTCTTCCGCCTGCTGTCGTCCAACACCTCCTACGATCAGGATCGGCTCGCCTACGACCAGCAGAAGCTGCGGCAATTCTACCTGACGCAAGGCTATGCCGATTTCCGCGTGACCTCGGCGGTCGCCGAGCTGACGCCCGACCGCAAGGACTTCATCATCACGTACGTGGTGGAGGAGGGGCCGCGGTATAAATTCGGCGACGTGACCGTCGACAGCGACATCCGCGACTTCGACGGCAAGCAGCTCGCCAAGACGCTGCCGATCAAGAAGGGCGACTGGTACAACGCCAAGGCGGTCGAGGACACGGTTGATAACCTAAGCCAGACCACCGGGCTGTTCGGCTACGCTTTCACCGACGTGGCGCCGGAGTTCAATCGCGATCGTGAAGCGCTCACGATGTCGATCAACTTCCACATCGGACAGGCGCAGCGCACCTACGTCGAGCGCGTCGAGATCACCGGCAACACGCAGACCCAGGACAAGGTGATCCGGCGCGAGGTGCGCCTGGCCGAGGGCGACGCGTTCAACAGCTTCCAGGTCAAGCGCAGCCAGGACCGCATCAACTCGCTCGGTTATTTCCAGGACAAGTTCGAGATCAAGCAGGAGCAGGGCTCCTCGCCCGACCGCGTCGTGCTGAACGCGAACGTCGAGGAGAAGTCGACCGGCGAGCTGCAATTGTCGGCGGGTTATTCCAGCCTCGAACGTTTTATCATCCAGGCCAATATCACGCAGCGCAACTTCCGCGGGCGCGGACAGGAGCTGCGCGCGGGCGTCAATTATTCCAGCTACTCGAAGTCGATCGAGCTCGGCTTCACCGAACCGTATCTGTTCGACCGCAACGTCGCGGTCGGCGTCGACGTATTTCGCCGCGACTACAATTCGTTTGGCTTCAACGGCAACGATCGCCGCACGACCTACGGGCAGGTGTCGACCGGGTTTCAGGTGCGCGCGGGCGTGCCGCTGACCGAGTACCTCCAGCTCGCCGGTCGCTACGGCCTGTCCTACGACGAAGTGACGCTGGACGAGGGTACGTTCTTCACCAACGGGCAGTGCGACGTGCTGAAGGCGGGCAGCTATCTCTGCTCCGCGCTCGGTAACCGGTTCACCTCGTCGATCGGCTACTCGCTGATCTACGACAGCCTGAACAGCCGGCTGCGTCCGACGGCGGGGCAGCGCGTCTCGTTCAGCCAGGATTTCGCCGGGCTGGGCGGCGACGTGAAGTACATCCGCACGCGCCTGGAGGGTGCGAAGTTCAGGGGCCTGGGCAGCGGGTTTATCGCCTCGGTGACGGCCGAGGGCGGGTACATCCACTCGCTGGAGGGCGCGCGCGCGGACGGCAACGACCGCATCCGCATCAACGATCGCTTCTACCTGGGCATGCCGCAGTTCCGCGGTTTCGACATCCGCGGCGTCGGCCCGCGCGTGCTGCGCACGCCGTACACGCTCGACGCGGACGGTCGCCAGATCCTGCAAACCGACCGTAGCCAGATCGTCGACGACGCGCTGGGCGGCCGGGCCTATTACCTCGCCAAGGTGGAGCTCGAACTGCCGCTCGGCTCCGGCGCGCGCGAGCTGGGGCTGCGCCCGTCGATCTACGCGCAGGTCGGCAGCCTGTTCGGGCTGAAGCGTCCGCCGGCCACCGCCAACTTCCCCAAGGGAATCGTCAACGGTCAGGAGGTATTTCTGCCATTGCCGGTAACCAACGCGGCAGGGCAGCCGATCTACACCTACACGCTGGCGGACGGCAGCACCGTGCCGACGATCTGCGCCGCGGGCATCCCCGGCGCGGGTGGCACCTGCAACGGCGTGGTCGGCAACAATCCGGTGATCCGCGCCAATCCGTTCGACGAGCGGTTCTTGGGCGACTCGCCCAAGCCGCGCGTGACGGTCGGCGTCGGCGTCAACTGGAACTCGCCGTTCGGGCCGCTGCGCATCGACCTTGCCAAGGCATTGCTGACGCAGCCTGGCGACGACCCCAAGCTCATCACCTTCAACGTAGGGACGCAGTTCTGATGAAGACCTTCAAGACCATCCTGCTCGCCGCCGCGCTCGCGACGCCGGGCGTCATCGCCGCCGGTACCGCCAGCGCGCAGGTGAACGGCGTCGCCGTCGCCGATCCCGAGGCGGCGATCGCCAACTCGCGCGCCTTTACCACCGCGGTGTCGCAGATCCAGACGACCTACAAGGCGCAATTGGATCAGGCGAACACGCGTCGCACCGCGATCCAGGCCGAGCTCCAGCCGCTCGTCACCGCGGCGCAGACCGCGGCCCGCGCGCCGGGCGCGACCGAGGCGTCGCTGCGTCCGCAGCTGAGCGCGATTCAGGCCAAGGAGCAGGCCGGCAACGCCGAGCTCCAGCGGCTGACCGCCCCCGCGCAGCGCGCGCGCGCCTACGCCGCCGAGCAGGTGCAGCGCCAGCTCGCCACCGCGGTGCAGAACGTCGTCAAGGCAAAGAACGTCAGCCTGCTGGTCTCGCCGCAAGCGACGCTGTTCACGCAGCCGGCCGCCGACATCACGCCGGCGATCACCGCCGAGCTCGACCGCCTGGTGCCGAGCGTCAGCACCGCGGTTCCCGCCAACTGGCAGCCCGGCCAGGGCGCCGGCGCGCCCGCCGCGGCTGCGCCCGCCGCAGCGCCGGCCGCCACCAGCACCCGGAAGGCGCCGACCGGCCGGTGAGCGAGCAGGCGACCAATGATGCGGTGGCGAGCGGGTCGATCGGCCCGCTCGACATCGCGCGCGTTATGGCGGCGCTGCCGCACCGCTACCCGATGCTGCTGGTCGACCGTGTCGAGGAGCTGATCCCCGACCGGTCGATCGCCGCGATCAAGGCGGTGACGATCAACGAGAGCTTCTTCCAGGGGCACTTCCCCGGGCGGCCGATCATGCCGGGCGTGCTGATCGTCGAAGCGCTCGCGCAGGCGGCGGGCGTGCTCGCGGTCGAGAGCCTGGGGCTCGCAGGTTCTGGCAAGCTGGTCTATTTCATGGCGATCGACGAGGCGAAGTTCCGCGCGCCGGTGGAGCCGGGCGTGCTGCTCCGTCTCGAAGTCGAGTTCGTCCAGAAGCGCAGCAGCGTGTGCAAGTTCTCCGGCAAAGCGCTGATCGACGGCAAGGTCGCCGCGCAGGCGAACTTCACCGCGATGATCGCCGATCCGCCTAAGGCCGCCTGAGCGGCCTGCCCGACGCGACATTCTTTGACTTCTGCGCGCGCGGGCGCTACCGACTCGCGGTTGGACGGGCTGGTCGGAACCAGCCATCAGTGGAGAACACCCATGAAGACCGGAACGCACCCCGACTATCACATGATCAAGGTGCAGATGACCGACGGCACCGTGTACGAGACTCGCTCCACCTGGGGCAAGGAAGGCGACACGATGACGCTTGAGATCGATCCTCTGGCGCACCCGGCATGGACCGGCGGTCGCGGCCAGATGCTCGACCAGGGTGGCCAGGTCGCACGCTTCAACAAGCGTTTCGGCGGTGGTCTGACGCTGCGCAAGTAAGCAGCTTTGGCTGCGCTAACGACCTGTTAGGGATAGCGGCTTAGCGTCCCTCACATGTCGATGTTCGCGGCCGAATTTGAACCAGCTCAAATGGATGGCCGGCGCCGCTCCCCGCGGGCGCCGGTTTCCTTTGATGCGCGCCTGGACGGCCAGGGCGGGATGGGGCGTACCTTGTGCAAGGTCGTCGACATCTCGCTCCACGGCTGCCGTCTGCAGACGTACAGCGCCATGACGCGCGGCCAGACGATCTGGCTCAACCTGCCCATGATCGGGCCTGTTGCCGCCAACGTCATGTGGGCGGACGATTACGTCGCCGGATGCCAATTCCGTACACCGTTGAGCGAAGAGGCCGTCGCCGCGCTGACCGAGCGCTACGCCTGATACCGCTGGTGGCGGAGAGAGTGGGATTCGAACCCACGGTGAGCGTGAACCCACGGCGGTTTTCAAGACCGCTGCCTTAAACCACTCGGCCATCTCTCCGCAGTGCGGGCTCGCGCTTAGGACGGTTGCGGTGCCGCGTGCAAGTGCGACGACGATTGACTGTTCTCGCACGTCGCGGGCTATGCCAGAACGCGCGGATGCGTATCGTGCGAGTAATAGCCGCCAGGTGGCGGGCGGGATTGATGGCTGCGGCCTGTTTGCTGGTGAGCGGTCAGCCCGCGGTCGCGCAGGACGAGAGCGGCTTTCAGGCCTATCTGACGACCCTGCGCGCGCAGGCGATCGCCGCGGGGGTCAAGACCGCGACCGTCGACTCCGTGCTGCCGACGCTGACGTTCAATCCGCGCGTCGTCGCGCTGGATCGGCAGCAGCCGGAGCAGAACAACAGCGCGGCGATCCCGATGTTCGCGCCTTATCGCGCCCGCCACGTCGACGCGGCGCGGATCGGCCGCGGCCGGCGGACCTATCAGGAGCAGCGTGCACGGCTGGTCCGCGTCGAGGCCGAGACGGGTGTCCCCGCGCCGATCATGATCGCGATCTGGGGGCACGAGACCAATTACGGCAGCTACACCGGCGATTTCGACCTGCTGCGCAGCCTGGCGACGCTGGCCTACGAAGGCCGTCGCCGCACTTTATTCGCGGGCGAGTTCATCGCCGCGCTGAAGATGATCGACCGCGGCGTACCGCGCGCGCGTCTGGTCGGCAGTTGGGCGGGCGCGACCGGCAACCCGCAGTTCCTGCCGTCCGCCTATCTGCGGCTCGCGCGCGACGCGGACGGCGACGGCTTCGCCAACATCTGGAGCAGCGCGACCGACACGCTCGCCTCGATCGGCAATTATTTCACGCAGGCCGGGTGGCGCCCGGGCGAGCCGTGGGGCGTCGCAGTCAACGTGCCCGAGAGCCTGGATCGCAGCGCGGCGACCAACCGCCTCGTCTCGCCGCGCTGCCCGCGCGTCTTCGCGCGGCACAGCGGGTGGCGGACGATGGCCGAGTGGCGCGCGATGGGCATCGCGCCGCAGAACGGCGCCTGGCCGCGCGACACGACGCAGGCCGTTTTGATCGAGCCCGATGGCGCGGGGCGCACCGCCTACCTGCTGACGGGCAATTACCGCGTCATCCTCGATTATAATTGTTCCAACTTCTACGCGCTGTCGGTGGGGCTGCTGGCCGATGAGATCGCACGCTAGGCTGCTGCTAGCTCTGCCGCTGCTCGCCGCGCAGGCGCCGACGAGCGAACAGAGCGGGCTGGCACGCGCCACGGCAGGGAACGGGCAGGCGTCGGCCTACGACCGCGTCGGATCGGCGCGCGTGGGTCGGGGCGAGGCGATAACGGCCGCGCACGCCGCGCTGCCGCTCGGTTCGGTCGCGGAGGTGACCGCGCTGGACAGCGGACGCATCATCCTGGTGCAGATCACCGCGCGACCCGACACGACCGGCGCCGAGATCGAGCTGTCCGCCGCGGCCGCGCGAGCGCTGGGATTGCCGGACCAGGGCGGCCCGGTACGCGTCCGCAGCATCCAGGCGAGCGCCGCTGACCTCGCCGCGCTGCGTGCCGGCAACAGCGCGTCGCCGCGTCTTCCCGCGCCCGAGGTCCTGTTGCAGGCACTACGGCGCGGCCTGACCGCCTCACAGACCGCGCGAGCGCCCGCGCCGAAGCCGCGCGCCGCCCCGCCGCGGCCGGTCCGATCAGCGGCCGCCGTCCGCCAAGCGGCCGCTGCACCGCAGGGCCGCTTTCGCGTCCAAGTTGCCGCTTTGGCTGACGAGCAGCGCGCGCGCGCTGTGGCACGCGACCTGAACGGCCAGGTCGAGCGCGCGGGTTCGCTGTGGCGTATCCGTCTGGGCCCGTTCGCCGATCGCGCGCGGGCGCAGCGGGCGCGTGACGCGGCGATTGCGCGTGGCTATGGTGGCGCCTCGATCATCTCCGCCCCCTGATTTCGTGAACGATGCCCCTCGTGGCCAGAATGTGGAAAGTGCGTCCATGCCCAAGTTCCTGACCGCCATCGCGGCTCCTGCCGTGGTTCTCGCCGGCGCCTATCCGGCCGTCGCGCAGGCGCCCGCCGCGCCGCAGTTCGACACGCCCGCACCCGTCGCCTTCATGGAGGACATGTCGTCGGGCGCGGTGCTGTTCGCGAAGGACGCCGACCGCCGTATGCCGCCCGCCTCCATGGCGAAGATGATGACGGTGTACACCGCATTCGAGATGCTGCGAAAAGGCGACATCCGGCTCGACCAGGAGCTCGAGGTGCGGCCCGAGACGTGGCAGAAGTGGCACGGGCCCTCGGCGGGCTCGACCATGTTCCTGTCCGCGGGCGAGCGCGTGTCGGTCGCCAATTTGCTCTACGGCATCGTCACGCTGAGCGGCAACGACGCGTGCGTCGTGCTGGCGGAAGGTCTGTCTGGCACCGAGCCGGCGTTCGTCGATCGCATGAACGAGAATGCGAAGAAGCTGGGGCTCACCAACAGCCACTTCGGCACCTCGAACGGCTGGCCCGACAATGGCGTCACCTACGTCACCGCGCGCGATCTCGCCAAGCTGGCCTCCGCGACGATCGAGCAGCACCCGAAGCTCTACAAGCAATTCTACTCGCGCCGGGATTTCACCTGGGGCAAGACGATGGGCGGCAACCAGATCACGCAGGCGAACCGCGATCCGCTGCTCGGGCGCGTCGCCGGCGCGGACGGGTTGAAGACCGGCCACACCGAAGAGGCCGGCTACGGCTTCACCGGCTCGGCTGAGCAGAACGGCCGCCGCCTCGTCATGGTGCTGGCGGGGCTCACCAGCTTCAACCAGCGCGCGTCCGAATCGGTGCGTTTCATGGAATGGGGCTTCCGCGCCTGGCAGTCGAAGCCGGTGGTGAAGAGCGGCCGCGTGGTCGGGCAGGCCGACGTGCAGATGGGTGACGTGACCGCGGTCGACCTCGTCGCGCCGCGCGTGGTCGCCGTGTCGGTGCCCGCGGGGACCAGCCCGGCGGTGTCGGGCAAGATCGTCTACCAGGGTCCGCTCAAGGCGCCGATCAAGGCGGGCACGCACGTCGCCGACTTGGTGGTCAGCGCGCCGGGCCTGCCGCAGCAGGTCACGCCGCTCAACGCCGCGACCGACGTAGGCGAGGCTGGGTTCTTCCGCCGCGCGTGGCACGGCCTGACCGGCATGTTCGGGTAATGCTCGGACGCTTCCTGAGCCTGGAAGGGGGCGAGGGGGCGGGCAAGTCGACCCAGGTACGCGCGCTCGCCGACGCGTTGCAGGCGCTGGGTCGCGCAACGCTCATCACGCGTGAGCCCGGCGGCAGCGAGGGCGCGGAGGCGATCCGCGCTTTGCTGATGCAGGGTGACGCGGGTCGCTGGAGCGCGCGCAGCGAGGCGCTGCTGTTCGCCGCCGCGCGCGCCGACCACGTCGAGAAGGTGATCCGCCCGGCGCTGGACGCGGGCACCTGGGTGATCTGCGACCGCTACCTCGATTCGTCGCGTGCTTATCAAGGCACGGCCGGCGGGATCGCCGACGCCGACGTGCTCGCGCTCCACGCCTTCGGCTCGGCCGAGCTCCTGCCGGATCGCACCTACCTGCTGACTTTACCGGTACACGTCGGTGCCGGGCGCGCCGCCGCGCGCGACGGCGCGGCTGCCGATCGCTTCGCCGCGCGTGATCCCAGCTACCACGACGCGGTCGCCGCCGCGTTTGAGCGGATCGCCGAGCAGGAGCCCGCGCGCGTGCGCCGCATCGACGCGGCGCAGGACTCGCGAGCGGTCACGACTGCGATCCTCGCCGATCTGGCACCGTGGCTGCGGTGACGGAGGGGCAGCTCGTGCCGGCGCTGTATGGCCACGACGCGGCCAGCGACGCACTGCTCGCGGCGATGCGCGGCGGGGCACTGCACCACGCCTGGCTGATTACCGGGCCGCCGGGGATCGGAAAGGCGACGTTCGCGCGCGCCGCTGCAGCGCGGCTGCTCGCCGAGGCGGCGGAGCCCGGCGCCCTGCCGCCGCGACTGTCCTTGCCCGCGGGTCACCGTACCTCGGCACTGCTCACAGCCGGGTCCCACCCCGATTTTCGCGAGCTACGTCGCCTGCCCAAGAAGGACGGCAAGGACGGCGAGCGCGCACGCTCGATCACGATCGATCAGGTGCGCGGCCTCGCGCCCTTTCTCGGCACCATGGCCTCGTTGTCCGAACGGCGCGTCATCGTCATCGACAGCGCCGACGAACTGGAGCGGCCCGGCGCGTCGAATGCGTTGCTCAAGAGCCTGGAGGAACCACCCGCGGGCACGATCTTCCTGCTCGTCAGCCACGCGCCCGGTCGCTTGCTGCCGACGATCCGCTCGCGCTGTCGCGTGCTCCGGCTGGAGCCGCTCGACGACGCGGCGATGCGCGACGCGCTGTCGCAGGCGCTACCGGAGGCGAGCGCGGACGAGATTGCGGCGCTGGTCCGCGTCGGCGGCGGCTCGCCGGGCCGCGCGCTGCGCTACGCCGAACTCGACCTGTCCGAAATCGACGACGCGCTCCACGCGATCGCGCGCGACGGTGACCCGGATACCAGCCGCCGTTTCAGGCTCGCCAAGGCACTGAGCGCCAAGGCCGCGCAGCCGCGCTACGAGGCGTTCCTCGATCGTGTGCCCGGTATCATCGCGGAGGCGGCGCAGGACCGGCGCGGTCCCGCGCTCCAGGTGGCGCTCGACGCCTACGCGCGCGCGCGCGACGTGGCGGGGGCGGCGCGTGGCCTGTCGCTAGACGCGGGCGGCACCGTGCTCGAACTCGCCGGCCTCGTGTCCAGGCTGGCGGGCGACGCACCGCGCGCAACACGGGGCTGACTTACGCCGGGCGTCCGGCTAGGAGCGGTGCATGGGCAAGCCCTTCTACATCACCACCGCGATCAGCTACCCCAACGGTCGCCCGCACATCGGCCACGCCTACGAAGCGATCGCCGCCGACGCGATCGCGCGCTTCCAGCGGCAGGCCGGACGCGACGTACGCCTTCAGACCGGCACCGACGAGCACGGGCTGAAGATGGCGCAGACCGCGCGCGACCAGGGGCGTGACGTGCGCGCGTTCGCGGGCGAGATGTCGGGTCATTTCAAGAGGATGTGCGACACACTGGCGATCAGCTACGATCGCTTCATCCGCACCACCGACGATGACCATTACCGCGCCAGCCAGGCGATCTGGCGCGCGATGGAGACGGCGGGGGACCTCTACCTCGACCGTTACGAGGGCTGGTACTCGGTCCGCGACGAAGCCTTCTACGACGAGAAGGAGCTGGTCGCGGGCGAGGGCGGCGCCAAGTTGTCGCCGCAGGGCACGCCGGTGACCTGGACCGCGGAGGAAACGTGGTTCTTTCGTCTGTCCAAGTACCAGCAGCCTCTGCTCGACCTCTACGCGCGCGAGCCCGACTTCATTCGCCCGGAGAGCCGCCGTAACGAGATCATGCGCTTCGTCGAGGGCGGGCTGTCCGACCTGTCGGTGTCGCGCACCACGTTCGACTGGGGCGTGCCGGTGCCCGACAGCGACGGCCACGTCATGTACGTGTGGGTCGACGCGCTGACCAACTACCTGACCGGCGCGGGCTACCCCGATGGTGAGATGCCGTACTGGCCCGCCGACCTCCATCTGATCGGCAAGGACATCGTCCGCTTCCACGCGGTCTACTGGCCCGCGTTCCTGATGTCGGCGGGGATCGCGCTGCCCAAGACCGTCTTCGGCCACGGTTTCCTGCTTCATCGCGGCGAGAAAATGTCGAAGAGCCTGGGCAACGTGGTCGATCCGCTCGGGCTGGTCGACGCGTTCGGGGTCGACGCGCTGCGCTACTTCCTGCTGCGCGAGGTCAGCTTCGGGCAGGACGGCAGCTACTCGGCCGAGGCGATCGTGACCCGCGTTAACGCCGAACTCGCGAACGCGTTCGGTAATCTGGCGCAGCGGACGCTGTCGTTCATCGCCAAGAACCTCGGCGGCTCGCTGCCCGATGTCGGCCGCCGCGAGGACGCCGACGCGCAGTTGATCGAGGAAATGGTCGTCGCCTGCGCCGGCCTGCGCACCGCTTTCGATGACCTGATGCTCAGCCAGGGGATCGAGGCGTGGCTGCGCGGCGTTTTCGCGTGCAACCAGTACATCGACGCGCAGGCGCCGTGGTCGTTGCGCAAGACCGATCTCGCGCGGATGCACGCGGTGCTCGGCACGCTCGTCCGCGCGATCCGCATGCTCGCGATCGCGATCCTGCCGGTGGTGCCGCGCGGCGCGGGGCACGTGCTCGACCTGCTCGGGGCCGAAGATCGCTCGCACGCCGCGATCGACGACGATGGCTGGTACGCCCGCCAGGCCGCGTCGGGCTTCGTGCTCGCGGCGCCAACCCCGGCATTCCCGCGACTGGAACTGCCCGCCGAGGCGGAGGTCGCCGCCTGATGCTGGTCGATAGCCACTGCCACCTGAACTACAAGGGGCTCGCCGAGGAACAGCAGGCGGTGCTTGCACGCGCGCGCGCACGCGGCGTCACGGCGATGCTGAACATCGCCACGCGCGAGAGCGAGTGGGACGACGTGCTCGCCGTGGCGGAGCGCGAACCCGACGTGTGGGCAAGCGTCGGCATCCACCCGCATGAGGCCGATGCGCACCCGCACGTCGACACGGCGCGGCTGGTCGCGCGCGCCGCGCACCCGCGCGTCGTCGCCATCGGAGAGAGCGGGCTCGACTATCATTACGACTACTCGGACCGCGAGCGTCAGCAGGCGAGCTTCCGCGCGCACATCGCCGCGGCGCGCGAGGCGCGCGTCCCGCTGATCGTCCACACCCGCGATGCCGAAGAGGACACGCTCGCGATCCTCGGCGACGAGATGAGCAGGGGCGCCTACACCGGCGTGATCCACTGCTTCACCGCCAGCGCTGCCTTCGCCGACGCGGCGATGAAGCTCGGCTTCTTCATATCAATCTCCGGCATCGTAACGTTCAAGAACGCCCGCGACCTTCAGGAGACGGCAGCACGCATCCCCGGCGATCGGCTGCTGATCGAAACAGATGCGCCCTTCCTCGCGCCCGTGCCACATCGCGGCAAGACGGGAGAGCCGGGCTTCGTTGCCGACACGGCGGGGTTCCTGGCGAACTTGCGTGGCGAGGAAGTCGGGCATTTACAGATGTATACGGCTCACAATTTTCACGCGCTGTTCAGCAAGACGGCTGCGCAGGCGACGGCGTGAAGGTTCGCATCCTCGGGTCGGGAACGTCGTCGGGGGTGCCGCGCATCGGCAATGACTGGGGTGCGTGCGATCCGGCCGAGCCGCGCAATCGCCGCACGCGCGCGTCGTTGCTGGTCGAACACGACGGGACGCGCATCCTGATCGATACCGGCCCCGACATGCGCGAGCAATTGCTCGCCGCCGACGTCGGCGTCGTGGACGCGGTCATATGGACGCACGCGCATGCCGACCACGTATTCGGCATCGACGATCTGCGACAAATCTACCACGCGCGGGGTGCGCCCGTTCCGGGCTATGCGCGACCGGCCACGGCCGCGCTGTTGCGGCGCCAGTTCGCTTACGTGTTCGACGGAGCGGGGGGCTACCCGCCGACAGTCGAGTTGTCGGACCTGTCCGATACCCTGACTGTTGGAACAATCAGTATCAGCGTGGTCGATCAACCGCACGGTTCGATCACATCAGCCGGGTTGCGCTTCGACGCGGGCGGCGTGCGGGTCGGGTACGCGACCGACGTCAGCGGCATGACCGATGACATGCGCGCGTGCTACGCTGATCTGGACCTATGGATCGTGGACGCCTTGCGCCGACGTCCGCATCCATCGCACGCCGATCTGCCAACAGTGCTTGGGTGGATCGAGGAACTCGGACCGGCGGAGACGGCGTTGATCCACATGGATCAGTCGATGGACTATCGAACGCTAAGCGATACGCTGCCTAGGGGAGTAGAACCCGGTTTCGACGGCTGGGAACGTCGCTGGTGAGCGATATGCTCGGGCAGACACTATTCTACGCGCTTCTTCTCTTGCTCCCGCTATCCGCGCTAGCGGCGCGGCGTCTGCCGATGGCTACAGTGATACGGTACGCGATCGCTTGGATCGTCATCTTCGCGATCGGGTTCATCCTCGTCCGCGCCGTCTGCTAAACACGATCTTAAGCTTTACTTCACATAATGTTTATTATCGAACTCTGTTTAGAGACTAGACATGGCTATCGAACGCCTTCTCTCGATCATGCAGCAGCTGCGTTCGCCGGATGGCTGCGAATGGGATCGCGCGCAGACGTTCGAGACCATCGCACCTTACACGATCGAGGAAGCCTATGAAGTCGCCGACGCGATCACGCGCGGTGACATGGGCGACCTCAAGGACGAACTCGGTGATCTCCTGCTGCAAGTCGTGTTCCACAGCCGTATCGCTGAGGAAGCCGGTCTATTCGCCTTTGAAGACGTCGTCACTGCGATCAGCGACAAGATGGAGCGGCGCCATCCGCATATCTTCGGCACTGTCGCCGATATAAGTCACCACTCTTGGGAGCAGGTGAAAGCGACCGAGCGGCAGGCCAAGGGTTTTTGCGGCGCGCTTGCTGGCGTTGCGCTCGGTTTGCCGGCGCTGCAGCGAGCGGAGAAAATCCAGAAGCGGGCTGCCCGTGTCGGGTTCGACTGGCCCGACGCGACAGGTCCGCGAGCGAAGATCGACGAGGAATTGCACGAAGCCGATCGGGCCGAGATGACCGATGCGCGCGAGGACGAGATCGGCGATCTCCTGTTCGCCACGGTTAACTGGGCGCGCCACCACGGGATTGATGCGGAGGCAGCGCTACGACGTGCCACCGCCAAGTTCGAGCGGCGCTTCGCGGCGATGGAAGCCAGCACCGCGGACATCGGCGCACTTGACCTGGAGCAGCAGGAAGCACTCTGGCTGCGCGCGAAGGCCGATGAACGTGAAAGCGACCCGTCAGCCAACAGGTCAGATACCTAGTCCTCCAACGATCGTTGCTGGAACCGGTCGTAATCGCGCTCGGCCATCCGCACCTCATAATGCGCCTGATCGTCGTCGATCTGCTGCGACAAAACTTCGCCGTGCTGATGCAGCCAGGCAGCGCCGGCGCCATCGGCGGGATCGAGTGCGATCACGTAGCGACGGTGGGCCGAGGTCAGCCGCGTTGCTGCATGCCTGATCAGGTCGTCGACCCCCTGCCCGGTCAGCGCGGAGATCGCGACCACGTCGTCGCGTCTGCTCGCGTCGGCCAGTAGCACGTCCCGATCGACCAGTTCGAGTTGGTCCACCTTGTTCCACGCTTCGATACGCGGCGTCGTGTCGGCGACGCCGATCTCTTCCAGCACCGCCTCCACGTCGGCGCGCTGCGCCTCGCTATCGGGATGCGCGATGTCGCGCACGTGGATCAACAGGTCCGCCGAGACGACCTCCTCCAGCGTGGCCTTGAACGCGGCGACGAGCTGCGTCGGCAGTTCGGACACGAAGCCTACCGTGTCCGACAGGATCGCCTTGTCGATCCCGGGCAACGAAATCTGCCGCAGCGTCGGGTCGAGCGTGGCGAACAGCAGGTCTTCGGCCATGACGTCGCTGCCGGTCACGCGATTGAACAGCGTCGACTTGCCCGCATTCGTATAGCCCACCAGCGCGATGACCGGCCATGGCGCGCGCTGGCGTCGCTCACGGTGGAGCCCGCGCGTCCGCGTCACCTGGTCGAGCTCGCGTCGCAGCCGTGCCATACGATCGCGGATCAGGCGACGGTCGGCCTCGATCTGCGTCTCGCCCGGGCCCCCGAGAAATCCGAAGCCGCCGCGCTGCCGCTCCAGGTGGGTCCAACTGCGCACCAGCCGACCCGACTGATAGTCGAGATGCGCGAGCTCGACCTGCAGTCGGCCCTCGGCGGTTGCCGCACGCTCGCCGAAGATCTCGAGGATCAGGCCGGTGCGATCGATCACCTTGGCTTCGAGCGCAGTCTCCAGGTTGCGCTGCTGGATCGGTGTCAGCGCGCCATCGAACACGACGAGTTGCGCATCCTCCATCCGGGCGCGCCCGGCGATATCGGATATCTGGCCGCTGCCGATCAGCGTCGCAGCGCGAGGTGCCCGCACGCGTAGCGCGATGCGGTCGACCACCTCGACGCCGATCGCTTCGGCCAAGCCCGCGGTCTCCTCGAGTCTCGCGTCAGCGTCGCGCGACGACCCGCCGAGATCGGGAAATACAACGATTGCCTTGGCTCCGCGGGCGAACTCGTCGCGGTCGCGATCGAACCCGGCGCTCACGCCTGCGACTCCAGCTGGTACACGCTCAATCCCCGTCCTGCTCCTCGGCCAGGTTTAGCGGTTGCGACGGCTGGATGGTCGAGACGGCATGCTTGTAGACGAGCTGCGACATGCCGTCGCGCTGGAGCAGCATGCAGAACAGATCGAATGCCGCGATCGCGCCCTGCAGCATGACGCCGTTGACGAGGAACATCGTTACCGGGTCCTCGGACTTCCGGACGGCATTGAGGAAGATGTCCTGGAGCAGCGGCTGCTTGCGGGCCGGCTCACCCAGCGAGCCGACGATCCCCCCGACGTCGATCTGCCCCGCGGGCATGATCGTCGAGATGGCGTGCTTGTAGATGAGCTGCGACTGGCCGTCGCGGCGCAGCAGCACCGAGAAATTGTCGAACCAGGTGACGATGCCCTGCAGTTTCACGCCCTTCACCAGGAACATGGTTACCGGCGTCTTGGTTTTGCGCAGCGAGTTGAGGAAAAGGTCCTGGAGCGAGGTGGGCTTGTCGGCCATGAGATCGTCCTTGTTCTTGGCGGGAGGTTCCCCGCGATGCGCCGGTGCCCGGCGTCGGCGTTGATGAAGCTATGCAACGTGCCGCCCCGCGTCCAGTGCCACGCGGACGATAAGTTGCCGGTGGCTCAATCCTCGCGGGTCTCGGTAATGCCGAGCAACTTCAATTTGCGGTGCAGCGCCGAGCGTTCCATGCCGATGAAGCTGGCGGTGCGCGAGATGTTGCCCGAGAAGCGCCTGATCTGCACGCGCAGATATTCGCGCTCGAACGTCTCGCGCGCCTCTCGCAGCGGCGCGCCCATGATCGCGCTGCTGCCCGCGCCCGAACCCTGATCGCCCAGCACCTCGACCGGCAGCAGGTCGACGTCGATCCGCCCGATGCGATTGCCCGGCGCGAGGATGATCGTCCGCTCGACGACGTTGCGCAACTCGCGCACGTTGCCCGGCCAATCGAACGATTGCAGCGCCACCATCGCCTCGGTCGCGATCTGTGGCGTCGCGACGCGGCGCTCGGCGGCGTAATGCGCGACGAAATGCTCGACCAGCGGCGGGATGTCCTCGCGCCGCTCGGCGAGCGACGGGATCGTCACCGGCACCACGTTGAGGCGGTAGTACAGGTCCTCGCGAAAGCGCCCTTCGGCGATCTCGACCGGCAGGTCGCGCGCGGTGGCGGACACGACGCGGATGTCGACCTTGACGACGCGCGTGCCCCCCACTCGCGTGAAGCTCTGATCGGTCAGCACCCGCAAGATGCGCGCCTGCGTCGCCATCGGCATGTCCGCGATCTCGTCGAGGAACAGCGTTCCACCGTGCGCCTGTTCGAGCAGGCCGGTGCGTTTCAGGTCACCGTGCTCCTCGACGCCGAACAGTTCCTCCTCGACGCGCTCGGGCGCCATGCCGGCCGCGCTCATCAGCACGAAATTGGCGTGCGCGCGCTGGCTCCAGCCGTGGAGCAGACGCGCGGCCACCTCCTTGCCGACGCCCGCCGGCCCCATGATGAGCGTGCGGCTGCCCGTTCCCGCGACGCGCTTGAGCGTCGCGCGCACCGCGTTGATCCCGGTCGAATTGCCGGTCAGGTCGACCGCCCTGCCCGCCGCCGCGCGCAGCGACGCCACCTCGGCGCGCAGCCGCTCGGTCTCGGTCGCGCGCTCCACCATCAGCAGCAGGCGCTCGGCCTGGAACGGCTTCTCGATGAAGTCGGCCGCGCCCTTTCGGATCGCGGCGACCGCGGTGTCGAGCGTCCCGTGCCCCGAGATCACGAGCACGGGGATTGACGGGTCGCGATGCTTGATCTCGTCGAGCAGCTCCAGTCCGTCGATGCGCGATCCCTGCAACCAGACGTCGAGCAGCACCAGGCTCGGTCGCCTGGTCGCGATCGCCTCCAGCGCGGTGTCGCTGTCCGCGGCGACGCGCGTGTCATAGCCCTCGTCCTCCAGCACGCCGGCCACGAGTTCGCGGATGTCGAGTTCGTCGTCGACGACGAGGATGTCGATCGCCATGCGTCTAGTTCCGGCTCCTGGTCAAAGCGGCGATCGAGCGATCGTCGTGCTGGCTGTCTGGTTCGTCGTCGAGCGCGAGCGGTTCGAGCAGCGCTGGCTCGAATGACAGGGTCACGATCGTGCCCCCGCCCGGACGATCGTCGAAGCTGATCGATCCGTGGTGCTCCTCGACGATCTTCTTGACGATGGCGAGGCCGAGGCCGGTGCCGCGCGCGCGCGTCGTCATGTACGGCTCGACGATCCGCTCGCGTTCCGCGGGCAGCCCGACGCCCGTATCGGCGACGCTGATGGTCACGCGCCGATCGTCGCCGGTCAGGCGCATGGTGATCGACGCGTCGTCGCGATCCGCGGCCTCGACCGCCTCGACCGCGTTCTTGACCACGTTGGTCAACGCTTGTCCGAGCTGGCGGCGATCGCACACCAGCATCGGTGCCGAATCGTCGTAGTCGAGCGTGAAGCGGATGCGCGGGTGCGCGACCTCGTGGAGGAACATGGTCTGGCGCGCGACGTCGAGCAATGCCTCGTGGCGGAACACGGGCTTGGGCATGCGGGCAAACGATGAGAACTCGTCCACCATTCGGCGCAGATCGCCGACCTGCCGCACGATCGTGTCGGTCAGCCGCGCGAATGTCGTATCGCCCTCCTCGACCTTGCCGCCGTAGCGGCGCTGGAGTCGCTCGGCGGCGAGCTGGATCGGCGTAAGCGGATTCTTGATCTCGTGCGCGATGCGACGCGCGACGTCGGCCCAGGCGGCGCGGCGCTGATCGGTCAGCTGCTGCGTGATGTCGTCGAAGGTGATGATCGGCCCCGACCCGTCGCGCGCGACTCGCGCGGCGAAGGTGCGCTGCTCACCCGCGACCGACACCTGCACCGCGCCCTCACGCGCGCCGGCGGTGAGCAACGCGTCGAGCTCGGGCGCGACGCTGGCGAGCGGGCGCCCGATCGGCGAGGTTTCGAGGCCGAGCAACGTCTGCGCCGAGCTGTTGATCAGCCGGATGGTGCGATCCTCGGCGATCGACAGCACGCCGGCGGACACGCCCGACATCACAGCCTCGATCAGCGCGCGGCGGCTCTCCAGCTGGGTGTTGGCGGTGACGAGCGCGGTGTTCTGCGTCTCGATGCGCGAGGTCATCGCGTTGAAGGCGTTGGAGAGCACGCCGACCTCGTCGCGCTCCAGCGTGTCGGGCACGCGCGCGGCGAGATCGCCGTTGGCGACGCGCCGCGCCGCCTCGACCAGTTCGCCGACCGGGCGCACGAGCCGGTCCGCCACCTGGAGCGCGATCCACACCGCGATGCCGACGATCAGCAGCGAGATGATGAGCAGCGCGGCGTTAAAACGCAGCTGCAGCGAGCGCGCGCGCTCCAGCAGCTGGCGATAATCGCCGAGCACCGCCGCGCCGCGGTCGATCTGCGCCGACAATTGCGGGTCGAAGACGCGCGCCGAGTAAAGATAGGTGTTCGGTTGATAATCGAGCCGCGTCAGCGCGCCGGCGCGATCGGTACCCTGCACGATCACGGTCGGTCCGGAACGATCCAGCTTCGCCACCATAGCGGGGGTGACGACACGCTCCAGCGGACGATCGTACGGGTTGAGCAGCGCCAGGGTGCGCAACTCGCCGTCGGCGCCGCGGCTGACGATCAGCGCCTCCGACAGGTTGCGCAGGTACAATTGGTAGGCGAGCCCCTCGCTGAAGCGCTTGCTATCGATCGTGTCGTTGCGCAGGTAATTGGCGAGATCGCTCGACATAGTGGCAGTTTCCTGCGCCACGCGGTTGAGCTCGCTGCGGTAATTCTCCTGCGCCAGGCTGGCGGCATTCTCGAACATGCTGCGCGCGCGGTCGGAATACCAGAATTGCACGCCGTACTGGAACAGCAGCGAAGCGAAGATCGTCACCAGCAGCGCCGGCACTGCCGCGACCGCCGAGAACAACAGCACGAGGCGGACGTGCAACCGCCCCTCCCCACCCACCGGCGAGCGCGCGGCGCGGCGGCGCGCGATACGACGCCCGGCGAGCATCATCAGTGCGATACCGCCCGCCAGATTGGCGACGAGGACGAGCGCGATGACCGGCGGCGCCAGCAACCCCTTGGGATCGCCCTCGCCGCGCACGATGAAGTAGCTGGCGACTGCCACCGCGAGCACGGCTGCCAGCACGCCCAATTCGACCGTCGGGGTCACCGACAGCCTGCGCTTCAGTGGCGATAGCGACGGGAAAGCGGGCTCGGCGCCGGCATGCATCAACGGCGCGCTACACCATCACTGTTGCATAGAAAACACATATTTCGGTGAACGGAGCCTATGACGCCGTGATTGGCGGGACGTCCGGGTCGATCCCGAGCAGGTCGAGCCGCTTGCGCAACGTGTTGCGATTGAGCCCGATCGCGCGCGCCGCGCGCAGCTGGTTGCCGCCGTGCCGACGTAGCATCGCCTCGATCATCGGCCGCTCGACCGCGGCGACCAGGCGGGCGTGGAGCGTTCCGTCATCGAGCGTGCGAGGCTCGGTGTGGGCCAGGTGGTCGATCATCGCGTGTACGGCCTCGTCCAGATCGAGCGCAGCCGGTGACGGCGTGGAGGCCGTGCCGCCGCCCATCGTGCCGCGGATCTCGGCAACGCTGATCCGGTCGTCGCGCGACAGCGCGGCGAGCCGACGCATCAGATTTTCCAGCTCGCGCACGTTGCCGGGCCAGTCGTGCGCCTCCAGCGCGGAAACTGCAGCGGGGTCGAGGGTCTTGCGTGGCAACCCTGCTTCCGCAGCGCGATCGAGAAAATGCCGCGCGAGCTCGGCCACATCGTCGCGGCGTTCGCGCAAGGCGGGAAGCGAGATCGGCACGACGTTGAGCCGGTAGAACAGATCCTCACGAAAAGCGCCTTCCGCGACGGCCGCCAGCAAATCGCGGTTGGTCGCGGCGACGATGCGGACGTTGGCCCGAATCGCGCGCGAGCCGCCGACCGTCGTGAACTCACCCGATTGCAGCACGCGAAGCAGTCGCGTCTGCGCCTCGCGCGGCATGTCGCCGATCTCGTCCAGAAACAACGTACCGCCGTTCGCTTGCTCGAAGCGTCCGGCGGTGCGCTGCGCTGCCCCCGTAAAAGCGCCGCGCTCGTGACCGAACAGCTCCGCCTCAATCAGGTCGCGGGGGATGGCGGCCATGTTGATGGCGATGAACGGTGCATGGCGCCTGGCGCCCAGGTCGTGGATCGCGCGCGCGACCAGTTCCTTGCCCGTGCCCGACTCGCCGGAGACGAGCACGGTGAGGTCGTTCGAGACGACGCGCGCGATGACGCGGTAGACCTCCTGCATCGAGGGCGATCGCCCGATCAGCGGCAAGGACGCGTCGGCGTCGTCGCTGGCCGGCGCCGCGTCGCCGCGTCGGCGCGCGAGGGCGGACGCGACGGTGCGGGTCAGCGTGTCGAGGTCGAACGGTTTGGGCAGATAATCGTAGGCGCCGGCCTCGTTCGCGCGGACCGCGGTGGTAAGCGTGTTGCGCGCGGAGAGTACCACCACCGGCAGGTCGCTGTGTTCGGCGACGATGCGGGTCGCGTGGTCGATGCCGTCGCCGTCTGGCAGCACGACATCGGTGACCAGGGCGTCGGGCAGCTTGGCGCCCAGTTCGCGGTCGAGATCGGCGAGGCAGGTCGCGGTGCGGACCTGGTGCCCGGCACGGCGCAGCGCCTGCGCGACCACCAGTCGTACCGCGTCGTCGTCGTCGACCAGCAGGATATCCGCGCCGGCCATCACGCGGCGCGCGGTAGCAGGATGCGGAACACCGTCGCGTGCGGCACGCCCTCGCGCGAATATTGCACGATCCCTCCCATGTCGCGGATCAGCTTGTCGACCAGCGCCAGTCCTAAGCCCTTGCCCTCCGGCTTGCTCGAGACGAACGGGTCGAACAGGTGTTCGGCGATGTCGTCCGGCGCGCCGGGTCCGGTGTCCATGACGCAGATCTCGATCGGCAAGGCGACGCGGCCGCTGCCGTCGCGCGCGGCGACGGTAATGCCATGACGATAGGCCGTCGCCAGCGTGATACGGCGTTCCCCAATCTGCCCCAGCGCGGCGGCCGCGTTCTTCAGCAGGTTGAGGATCACCTGCAACAAAGCGTCGTGGTTGCCGAGCGCGAGCGGCAGCGAGGGATCGTAGCGCTCCTCGATCGCGATCCCGCGCGCGAAACCCGCCAGCGCCACGCGTCGCGCGTGCGCGAGCAGCGGATAGATGTTGAGCGCCGCGACCTCGCGCGGGCGGGTGTCGGTGAAATCCTCCATGCGGTCGATCAGCGCGGCGATGCGGTCGACTTCCTTGATGACCAGCCGGCAGAGGTCATCGGGCGCGGCACCGTCGGCGATCAGTTGCGCCGCGCCGCGGATGCTCGACAGCGGGTTCTTGATCTCGTGCGCGAGCATCGCCGCCGCCCCGACCGCCGAGCGCGCGGCGGCGGCGCGGTCCATCGTCTGCCCGAGCCGGCGCGAGGGCGCGGCATTGTGCAGCGTGAGCACGCGCCAACCCGCGCGATCCGGAACCTCCGCCTCGATCAGGTCGACGCGCAGCTTGAGCCCGCGCGCGGTCTCGACCTGGGTGTCGAAGGCGGCGGCGGCGTGCCCGGCGCGGCGCGCGGCGCTGCTCGGCAGGGTGAGCACATCGGCAATCCCCTGCCCCAGCAGCGCGCGCTGCGACATGTTGAGCAGCGTCTCGCCCTCGGCATTGACGCGCGCGATCCGATCGGCGGGGTCGAGCAGCAGCATCGCGACCGGCAACGCCGCCAGCAGATCGGCGTCACCAGGATCGCACGCCGCGAGCATCACGCCGCGGCGCGATTTAGATACGGCGCGTAGAAGTCGCGCAGCATCGCCTTGACGCGGTTCGCGTCGGGTTCCTGGTTCACCTTGTTGCGGAACACGGCCGAACCGTCGATCCCCTTGGTGTACCAGCCGATGTGCTTGCGCGCCATGTTGACGCCAGTGACGGGGCCGTAGTGGTCGAGCATCATGTCGTAATGTTCGGCGATCACGTGATATTGTTCGTCGAGCGACGGATCGGGCACGCGGCGGCCCTCGGCGAACCACGTCATCAACTGACCGAGCAGCCACGGGCGACCGTAAGCGCCGCGCCCTACCATGATGCCGTCGGCACCCGATTGCTCCAGTGCGGCCTCGGCGTCCTCGATTCCGCAGATGTCGCCGTTGGCGATCACGGGGATCGACACCGCGTCCTTGACCCGGCGGATGAAGCGCCAGTCGGCCGAGCCCTTGTACATCTGGTTGCGCGTGCGGCCGTGGACGGTGACCATGCGAATGCCCAGATCCTCGGCGATCCGTGCGAGCTCGGGTGCGTTCAGGCTGTCGTGGCACCAGCCCATCCGCATTTTGAGCGTAACCGGTACCTCCACCGCCTTCACGACGCCCTCGATGATCGCGCGCGCGAGCACGAGATCGCGCATCAGCGCCGAGCCCGCGTCGCCGTTGGTCACTTTGCGCACGGGGCAGCCCATGTTGATGTCGATGATCGCCGCGCCCTTGTCGCGCGCGAGCTTCGCCGCCTCCCCCATCTCGAAGGGCGCGCAGCCAACGAGCTGCATCGACACCGGCTCCTCGGACAGGTGCCACATCGCCTTCTGCAGCGACTGGCGCGTCTCGCGGATCGCCGCCTGGCTCGCGATCATCTCGGTCACGTTGAGGCCGGAGCCGTAGCGACGCACCAATGTGCGGAACGGCTGGTCGGTCACGCCGGTCATCGGCGCGAGCACGACGGGCTGGTCGATCCGCACCGGACCGATCTGGATGGGAGTAAGCTTCTGCATGTTGCCTGTTATTTAGGCAGTAAACGCTCCAGGCGAGGGTGGCAAGGCGGGGGTGGCAAGGCGGGCGCGATGCGACTAGGCGCGCGGACGATGACAACGACCGCGATCATCGTCGCCGCCGGCACCGGCTCCCGTTCGGGTCAGTCCGGCCCCAAGCAATTCGCGCCGCTCGCGGGCCGGGCGATGCTGGCGTGGAGCTACCACGCACTCGCGACCCACCCGCGGATCGACGAGGTGGTGATCGTGATTGGCGAGGGTCAGGAAGCCATGTTGCGCGACGCGTTGCCGCAAGCCCGCTTCGTGCTCGGGGGTGCGGCGCGCCACGACTCGGTCGCGGCGGGGCTGGCAGTGTCGGAGGACGCCGAAGTCGTGCTGGTCCACGACGCTGCGCGGCCGTTCGTGCCCGCCGCGGTGATCGACCGCCTGCTCGCGGCGCTCGACGCTTCTGACGGTGCCGTCCCGGTGCTGCCGGTCGCCGACACGCTGGTCCACACCGACGGCACGCTGGTGGCGCGCGAGCCGCTGCGCCGCGTCCAGACACCGCAGGCGTTCCGCCGCGCGACGCTGCTCCGCGCGCATGACATGTGGTCGGGCGACGCGCCGACCGACGACGCGCAGATGGTGCGCGCGCTTGGCGAGCGCGTCGCGTTGGTGCAGGGCGACCAGATGCTCGAGAAAGTCACCTACCCCGCCGATTTCGCCGCGGCCGAGGCGCGCATCGGTTACGAGACGCGCTCGGCGAGCGGCTTCGACGTCCACCGGCTGGAGGACGGCGAGGAGTTGTGGCTCGGCGGCGTGCTGATTCCGCATCACCGGGGACTGTCGGGGCACAGCGACGCCGACGTCGCGCTCCACGCGATCACCGACGCGGTGCTCGGCACGATCGCGGCGGGCGACATCGGTACGCATTTCCCGCCGAGCGACCCCAAGTGGAAGGGCGCCGAGTCGGGCCAGTTTCTCGCCCACGCGCGCGAACTGGTCGAGGCGCGTGGTGGACGCGTGACCTTCGTCGACCTGACGATCATGTGCGAGGCACCCAAGATCGGCCCGCACCGCGCCGCGATGCAGGCGCGGATCGGTGCGTTGCTCGACCTGCCGGTAGACCGCGTCAGCGTAAAGGCGACGACGACCGAGCGATTGGGCTTTACCGGACGTGGCGAAGGGATCGCCGCGCAGGCGGTGGCGACGATCCAGCTACCGGGTACGCTGGCGTGAGTTCCCTGCTGGCACTCGCCACCGCGCTGTCGCTCATCGCCGCGCCCGCGGCCGCGCAGTCGCCGTGCCTCAACCAAGCGGAGGCCGAGTCGATCGCGCTGGTCAGCATGCCCGCGATCATCCGCGACGCCGGCCGCGTCTGCGCCGCGCTGCCCGCGACCAGCCTGTTGCGGCGCACATCCGGTCCCTTCCTCGCCAAGTACGACGCCGAGGCTGATCGCGCCTGGCCCGCCGCGAGACAGGCGATCGCGAAACTGAGCGACCCGTCGGTGGAACTGCTGCTGATGAGCGATTATGCCAGGCCGATGCTGACCAGCCTCTTCGCGCCGCAAATCACCGGGCGACTGCAAGCGCGCGATTGCCCGACGCTCGACCGCCTGGTCACGCTGCTGGAGCCGCTGCCGGCGCGCAACACGGCGGGGATCGTCGTCGCGACGCTCCAGTACATCAAGGCCGAGCACGCGCGCGGCGCGATGCGCGACGCGCCCGATCTGCCGATCTGCGCCGCGAGGACCGCCCAATGAGCGAGGACGCGAGCGCGGGAACGAGCGACAGCGTGCTGCCGGACGAACTGATCGCCGCCGCGCGCCGCGTGGTGGAGGAGAATAGTGCGATCCAGCGTCGCGTCGCGGTAGCGGAAAGCTGCACCGGCGGGCTGGTCTGCGCCGCGCTGACCGAGATCGTGGGATCGTCCGCGGTGTTCGAATCCGGGTTCGTGACCTACTCGAACGAGGCGAAGATCGCGACATTGGGCGTCAGCCGCGACGTGCTCGACACGTTCGGCGCGGTATCGATCGCGACCGCGTGGAGCATGGCGCAGGGCGCGCTGGCCAAGTCGGGCGCG
Source organism: Sphingomonas sp. (assembly GCF_042095875.1). Taxonomy (GTDB): domain Bacteria; phylum Pseudomonadota; class Alphaproteobacteria; order Sphingomonadales; family Sphingomonadaceae; genus Sphingomonas. Next base: position 28,971 of record NZ_JBELMJ010000005.1, on the reverse strand, counting down.
GACGTCGCGGTGGCGATCACCGGCGTGGCCGGGCCGGGAGGCGGCAGCGAGAAGAAGCCGGTCGGCACCGTCGTGTTCGCGCGCGCGGAGCGGGAAGGCGACCCCGCCGACATCGTCGCCGACCGCAAGAACTTCGGCGACATCGGTCGCGGCGGCATCCGGCTTCAGGCGGCGCTCTGTGCGCTCGAACTGCTGCTGCCGGGACCCGCGGTCGAGGCGGCGTAGAGCGAGGCGGCCCGCGTCTCGAACGCGCCGATCATGCGGCGTAGTGCCACCGAGAACACCTGCCCCGCCAGCATTTCGAACATGCGGTTCTTGAACGCGAAGTCAACCGAGAAGTCGACCAGGCAGCCGCCCTTCCCGTCCTCACGGAAGCGCCAGTCGTTGTAGAGGTACTTGAGCGGCCCGTCGACGTACTCGACATGGATCGTCTCGGGCCGCTGCTTCCTCACCTTGGACGTGAACGTCTCGCGCAGGCCTTTGAAGCCGACGATCATGTCGGCGACTGTCTCGGTATCGCCGTCCTGCCGCACGCGCATCGCGGTTACCCACGGCAGGAACTCCGGGTAACGCCTCACGTCCGCCACCATGTCGAACATCTGTTCCGGCGTGTACGGCAGCGCGCGTGTCTCCGAGTGCTTCGGCATCAGGCGCGCGCCAGCTTCGCCTCGCGCGCGGCACGCAGCTTCGCGAAATCGTCGCCCGCGTGATAGCTCGACCGCGTGAGCGGCGAGGAGGCGACGAGCAGGAAGCCCTTCGCGCGCGCGATCGCGGCGTAGGCGTCGAACGCCTTGGGCGTGACGAAATCGGCGACCTTGGCGTGCCTGGGCGTGGGTTGGAGGTACTGGCCCATGGTCAGGAAATCGATGTCGGCCGAGCGCATGTCGTCCATCACCTGATGGACTTCGAGCCGCTCCTCGCCCAGACCCATCATCACGCCCGACTTGGTGAAGATCGACGGGTCGTGCCGCTTCACGCTCTCCAGAAGCCTGAGCGACGCATAGTAGCGCGCACCCGGGCGGATCGTCGGGTAGAGCCGGGGCACGGTTTCCAGATTGTGATTATACACGTCTGGCCGCGCCTCGACGATTGACTCGACCGCGGCCTGCGCCTTGTTGCGGAAGTCGGGTGTCAGAATCTCGATCGTCGTCGACGGCGTGTTGCGACGAAGGGCCTGGATCACCTTCACGAACTGCGACGCGCCGCCATCAGGCAGATCGTCGCGATCGACCGAGGTGATGACGATATGTTGCAACCCCATCTCGGCCGCCGCCACCGCGACATGCTCGGGCTCGAGCGGGTCGACCGCGCGCGGCATGCCGGTCTTGACGTTGCAGAAGGCGCACGCGCGCGTGCACGTGTCACCCAGGATCATCACGGTGGCGTGCTTCTTGGTCCAGCACTCGCCGATGTTCGGGCAGGCGGCCTCCTCGCACACGGTGGCGAGGTTCAGGCGCCGCATCAGCTGCTTGGTCTCGGCGAAACCGGTCGAGGTCGGCGCCTTGACGCGGATCCAGTCGGGCTTGCGCGCGCGCACCGGAGCCGGGGTGGGAGCCAGAAGCGAGTTCGTATCGTTCATGCGGCGCGAGATAGCGTCGTCTGACCCCTTAAACAACGTAGGAGCTATAGAATGCCGAGGGATGTTGCCGGTCTGATCGAGGGTTACCAGCGGTTCCGCAGCGAGGACTGGGAGAAGGAAAAGGCGGAGTGGGAAACGCTCGCCAAGGGGCAGAAGCCGAAGGTGCTGGTGATCGCCTGCTCCGACAGCCGCGTCGATCCGACGCAGATCTTCGATGCGCGCCCGGGCGAGCTGTTCGTGATCCGCAACGTCGCCAATCTGGTGCCGCCGTTCGAGACGGGTGGTGGCTACCACGGCGTGTCGGCCGCGCTGGAATTCGCGGTGACGCAGCTGAAGGTCGGCGAGATCCTGATCATGGGCCACGCCTCTTGCGGCGGTTGCGCGGCGGCCTTGTCGCAAGGGTTCAAGGATGCCGAGAAGGGCGCGGGCGGCTTCGTGGCCAATTGGATCAGCCTGCTCGACGACGCGCGCGAGAAGGTCGTCGCGGAGAAGGGCACCGGACCCGAGGCGCAGACCGCGATGGAATGGGAGAGCGTCCGTACCTCGATCAAGAACCTGCGCACCTTTCCGTTCGTGAAGGAGCGCGAGGACGCGGGCGAGCTGAAGCTGCGCGGCGCGTGGTTCGGCATCGCGGAGGGCGAGCTGCGCGTGATGCAGCCGAACGAGGGCGCGTTCGAGCCCGCGTGACGTACTTCGGTGCCGGCCGCCAAGCTCAGGTGGTCGGCACCACCGCCTGCCAGCGGCGACGCCGCAGCACGAGCAGGTAATAAGTCGCGGCGACGACGATCTGGATCAGCGTCGCGACGATCGCGGGTCGCCCCTCCTCCACGTCCTGCCACGTCGCGATCGTGATCAGCGCGAGCGCGATCAGCGTGACGATCGGCGCCAGCGGGTAGAGCGGCATGCGATAGGTCGCGTGGCGCGATGCGCCCGACCGCCGGCCGATCATCGCCGCGACCGCGATCCCGGCGTAGATCGCGATCAGCCCCGCGCCGCTCCACACCTCCAGCAATCGTAGCGGCAGGAAGCACAAGGCCATGCCGACGCCGCCGACCATCAGCGTGCCGGGATGCGGCGAGCCCCAGCGCGGGTGGATCGCGGTCATCCAGCGATCGAACGGTCGCCCCCACGAGCCATCGCGCGCGGTGCCGTAGAAGAAGCGCGCGCAGGCGAGCACCCAGGCGATGATCGCGTTGACGATCGCGAGCGCGACGCCGAGCGCCATCGCCTGCCCCGCACGCTCCCCCGCCATCGCCGTGACGAGGTCGCCGAACGGGTTGGAGGAGGCGAGCAGCGCGCGCAGGTCGACCGCCCCCATCAGCGCGGCGACGAGCGGCAGTCCTTCGAGTGCTAGCGTGAAGACGAGCGCGAGCATGATCGAGCGCGCGATGCGGCGCGGCGCCTCGTGCATCTCCTCGCCGAAATAGACCGCCGCGCCGTAGCCGTTGAAGGCGAAGATCGCGATCGACGCGGCGACGCCGATTGCGGTGAGCGACGCCGGCGCGAGCCCCTGTCCCGCAGTCATCACGGGGTTGGCGATGAAGTCCAGCGGGTTGCGCTGCACGTCCACGAGGCCCAGCGCCGTGACCGCCAGCAGCGCCAGCACCTCGATCAGCAGGAAGAGTCCGGTGACGAGCGCGTTGACGCGGATGTTGAGCAGTCCGAGCAGCGTGCACGCGCCCACCACGACAATCGCGGTCGGCACCTGCGGCAGCGAGGGGATGACGCCGACCAGCACCTCGCGGATGCCGAGCCCCGCGACGGGCAGGAAGATCAGGTTGTTGAACACGTTGATGCCGAGCATCACGAAGCCTGCCATCGGGCCGAGCGTGTGCGCGACCATAACGTACTCGCCGCCCGCGACCGGCCAGGCGGACGACAGTTCGGCGTAGATATAGGCGGTGGCGACGCACACCAGCGCCGCGACCACCGTCGCCCAGATCGCGCCGGTGCCCGCGACCTGCAACATGCCCGGCACGATCACGAACACCGACGAGGCAGGCGTCGTGACCGACAGCGTCAGGAACAGCACGCCCGCGACGCCCAGGCTGCGCACGAGCGGTGTCGGCGACGCGTCGGGCGCACGCGGCAGCGGCGCTGCCGTTCCGGTATCTGGTTGTCGCATCGTCCCCCGCCCTAACCCTCAAGGCTTAGCAGCGCGGGCTTCTGACATGGTTAACGAGGGGGTGCCAGCCCCTCGCCGCGGCGGATTATCCTTGCCGCGCCGGGGATCAGCCCGCGCGCTTGCTGACGGCCGCGTCCACGTCCACGTCCGCCTTCGGCCCGTCGGCGGTCACGCGGATGTTCAGTTCGCGCAGCTGCTTGGGCGTCGCGAAGTTCGGCGCGCCCATCATCAGGTCCTCCGCCTTCTGCGTCATCGGGAAGACGATGACCTCGCGGATGTTGGGCTCGTCCGCCAGCAGCATGACGATGCGGTCGATGCCGGGTGCCGAGCCGCCGTGCGGCGGCGCGCCGTACTTGAACGCGTTGATCATGCCGGCGAAGTTCGTGTCGACGTCGGCCTGCGTATAGCCGGCGATCTCGAACGCCTTGTACATGATCTCGGGCTTGTGGTTCCGGATCGCGCCCGACGACAGCTCCACGCCGTTGCAGACGATGTCGTACTGATAGGCGAGGATGTCGAGCGGGTCCTTGGTCTCCAGCGCCTCCATCTCGCCCTGCGGCATCGAGAAGGGGTTGTGGCTGAAATCGACCTTCTTGTTGTCCTCGTCATACTCGAACATCGGAAAGTCGACGATCCAGCAGAACTCGAAGCGGTTCTGGTCGATCAGCCCGAGCTGATCGGCGACGCGGGTGCGCGCGAGCCCGGCGAGCTTGGCCGCCTGCGCTTCCTTGCCGGCCGCGAAGAACACGCCGTCGTTGGGACCGAGCCCGAGCGCGTCGGCCATCGCCGACATCTTGTCCTCGCCGTGGTTCTTGGCGATGGGGCCGCCCCATTCGCCGTTCTTACGCGTGGCGTAGCCGAGGCCGGCGAAGCCCTCGCCCTGCGCCCAGGCGTTCATGTCGTCGAAGAACTTGCGGCTCTTCTCGTGCGTGCCGGGCGCCGGGATCGCGCGCACCACGTCGCCCCCCTCGACGATCGAGGCGAAGCGGCCGAAGCCGGAGCCGACGAACTGCTCACTCACATCCGCGATGATCAGCGGGTTGCGCAGGTCGGGCTTGTCGTTGCCGTACTTGAGCATCGACTCGCGGTAGGGAATGCGCTTGAACGGCAGCGCGGAGACGGTGCGACCCTTCCCCTGCCAGTTCGCGAACTCCTCGAACACGCCGTGGAGCACGGGCTCGATCGCCTGGAACACGTCCTCCTGCGTGACGTAGCTCATCTCGAAATCGAGCTGGTAAAACTCGCCGGGCGAGCGGTCGGCGCGCGCGTCCTCGTCGCGGAAGCACGGCGCGATCTGGAAATAGCGGTCGAACCCCGCGACCATTAGCAGCTGCTTGAACATCTGCGGGGCCTGGGGCAGCGCGTAGAACTTGCCCGGGTGGACGCGGCTGGGGACGAGATAGTCGCGCGCGCCCTCGGGCGACGACGCGGTCAGGATCGGCGTCTGGAACTCGGTGAAGCCCTGGTCGACCATGCGGCGGCGGATCGAGGCGATCACGCTGGAGCGCAGCATTATGTTGGCGTGCAGCTTCTCGCGGCGCAGGTCGAGGAAGCGGTTCCGCAGGCGGATCTCCTCGGGATACTCGGCATCGCCGAACACGGGCATCGGCAGCTCGGCGGCGTGGCTCTGCACGGTGGCGTCGCGCGCGTAGACCTCGATCTCGCCGGTCGCGAGATTCGGGTTCACCGTCGCTTCCGAGCGGCGCTTCACGGTGCCGTCGATCGTCACGACCGATTCGACACGCAGGCTGTCGAGCAGCACGAGCGCGGGGCTGTCCGCGTCGGCGACGATCTGCGTGATGCCGTAATGATCGCGCAGGTCGACGAACAGCACGCCGCCGTGGTCGCGCTTGCGATGCACCCAGCCCGACAGGCGGACGGTGTCGCCCTCCTTCGCGGCGGTCAGTTGGGCGCAGGTGTGCGAGCGGTAAGCGTGCATGGGCGGGTCTCTTGGTCGTCACCCCGGCGTACCGGGATTGGTGGCGGCTGAACGGTATCAGACATACCGGTCCAGGAACCCGCGCGCCCTCCCCTTCCAACCACGCTTTGTCAAGCGCGCCGGGCGTCGCTATGACCCGCGACCTATGCACGTTCACCCACTGATTACCGACAGCGCGACGCTCGCCAACCTGTGCGCCCGCCTCGCCGACGCGCCGTTCGTGACGGTCGACACCGAGTTCATGCGCGAGAGCACCTATTACCCCGAGCTCTGCCTGATCCAGATCGCGGACACGGAGGAGGCGGCGGCGATCGACCCCAAGGCGCCGGGGCTCGACATGACCCCGCTGCTCGAACTGCTGACCGAGAACGAGGACGTGCTGAAGGTCTTCCACGCCGGCGGGCAGGATATCGAGATCATCTACAACCTGACCGGTCGCACGCCGCACCCGCTGTTCGACACGCAGGTCGCGGCGATGGCGTTGGGCCAGGGCGAGCAGATCGGTTACTCGAACCTGGTCGACAGCTGGCTGGGCATCCAGGTCGACAAGGGTGCGCGCTTCACCGACTGGTCCAGGCGTCCGCTCGACGACCGCCAGGTCGATTACGCGATCGGCGACGTGACGCACCTGTCCGACATCTTCCCCAGAATGCTGGAGCAGTTGAAGAAGACCGGTCGCGGCGCGTGGCTCGACCAGGAAATGGAGCGGCTCGCCGATCCGGCGAACTACGCCAACGATCCCGACATGGCGTGGAAGCGCGTTCGCGTGTCGAGCCGCAAGGCCGACGTGCTCGGCCGGTTGAAGGCGATCGCGCGCTGGCGCGAGCTGGAGGCGCAGGGCAAGGACCTGCCGCGCGGGCGCATCGTCAAGGACGAGACGCTGGGCGACCTCGCCGGCCATCCGCCGCGCCGCCAGGCCGACCTCGCCAAGGTGCGCGGGTTGTCGCAGACCTGGGCCTCGAACGACATCGGTGCGCGGCTGATGGCGGCGATCGAGGGCGCCAAGCCGCTGAGCAGCGACGAGATGCCGTCGCGCGACGATCGCAAGCCGGGGCTGGGCAAGGACGGCGCGCTGGTCGCCGATCTGCTCAAGCTGCTGCTCAAGATCCGCGCGCGCGACATCGACGTCGCGCCGCGGCTGCTCGCGCGCTCGGACGATCTGGAGGCGCTGGCGGCGGGCGCGCGCAGCAATCTGTCGATCCTCGATGGCTGGCGCTTCGACCAGTTCGGCCGCGACGCGCTCGACTTGGTCGAGGGGCGGCTCGCCTTCGCGGTGATCAACGGACGGCTCAAGATGACTCGGACGGAGGACGCGTGATGCGTGCTGGTTGGTCGTTGCTGCTGCTGGTCGCCGCCTGCGCTCCCCAGCCTCCCGTTGCCCGGGAACAGGCGAGCGCAGGCTGCAACGCCGAAGCCGTACAGCAGTTCGTCGGGCAGCCCGCGGACGCAACCGCAGCGGAAGCATTGCGTGTGAGCGGCGCCAAGTCGCTGCGCCGCTACGCGACCGGCGACGTGCTGACGATGGACTATCGCGCCGACCGGCTGGACGTGGAAAGCGCCGCGAACGGCAGGATCGTCAAGCTGACCTGCGGCTAGGCGCTCGACAAGCATCCGCTGCTCGGTCAGTCTGGCTGCCGCTTCGAGCCACGCTCGACCAATCGGAGACAGATCGACCATGCAGCGCCGCCAATTCCTCGCATCCGCCGGCGTCGCCGGTGCCGCCGCTGCCCTGCCGCGCCTCGCGCACGCCGCCGCTGCCGGCACGCGCGACGCCGAACTGCGCGCGATGCTCGACCGCTTCTTCTACGCGCGGCTGAACGACAGTCCGGAGCAGGCGACCTCGCTCGGCTTCGACACCGGCCCGCGTGCCGCGCTCAAGGCAAAGCTGAGCGACGCGTCGCGCAGCGGTGAGCGGCGCGATTTCGCGCGTGCCAAGCAGGAGCTCGCGGCGCTTAAGACGATCCCGCGTGCGTCGCTGAGCGACGCGGGCAAGCTCGATTACGACGTGGTTAAATATGGCCTGGAGCGCGTGATCGCGGGCGAGCGCTACAGCTACGGGTCGAGCGCGGGTCGCTACGCCCCCTACGTGCTGACGCAATTGACCGGCGCGTACCGCGACGTGCCCGATTTCCTCGCCAATCAGCACCGCGTGCGCGACGCGGCGGACGCCGACGCCTATGTCGCGCGGGTGGAGGCGTTCGCGGGCGTGATCGACGCCGAGACGGTGCGCCAGCGCGAGGACGCGGCCAAGGGCGTGTTCGCGCCCGACTACATCCTCGACACGACGCTGAAGCAGCTCGCCGCGGTGCGCGACAAGGCGCCGGAGGCGACCGGCCCGGCCACCGACCTGTCGACCAAGCTGGAGGGCGCGAATCTGCCGCCCGAGCGCGCGCGGGCGGTTGCCAAGCTGATGGCGGAGCGCGTCTTCCCCGCGCTCGACCGGCAGCGCGCGCTGGTGACCGAGCTGCGCGGCCGCGCGGTCCACGACGCAGGCGTGTGGCGTCTTCCCGACGGCGACGCCTATTACGCCGCGGCGGCGAGTGCCGCGACGACCGTTGATCTGTCGGGCGACGAGATCCATCGCCTGGGGCTCGCGCAGGTGGCGGAGATCTCGGACCGGATCGACGGCATCCTGAAGGCGCAGGGCATGTCGACGGGCAGCGTCGGGGATCGGCTGGTCGCGCTCAACAAGCGGCCGGACCAACTCTACCCCAACACCGATCCGGGTCGCGAGGCGCTGCTGGAGCAGTTGCGTGCGCAGATCGCGGCGATGGCTAAGCGGCTGCCCGAGCAGTTCGCGGTGCTGCCGCGCGCGCCGGTCGAGGTTCGCCGCGTGCCCGAGGCGATCCAGGCGGGCGCGCCCGGCGGCTATTACCAGTCGGCCTCGCTCGACGGGTCGCGGCCGGCGATCTACTTCATCAACCTGCGCGACACGTTCGATCGGCCGAAGTTCGGGCTGGCGACGCTCAGCTACCACGAGGCGATCCCCGGCCATCACCTGCAGGTCATGTCCGCGCTGGAGAGCGACGACATCCCGCTGATCCGTCGTCGCGGCTTCTACTCGGGCTATTCGGAAGGATGGGCGCTCTACTCGGAGCAGCTCGCCGACGAGATGGGTATGTACGACGGCGATCCGCTGGGACAGGTCGGCTACCTGCAATCGCTGCTGTTCCGCGCGACGCGGCTGGTGGTCGACTCCGGCATGCACGCCAAACGCTGGAGCCGCGAGAAGGCGACCGACTATCTGATCGCCACCACCGGCATCGCGCGCGGGCGCAGCGAGGGCGAGATCGACCGCTACACCGTGTGGCCGGGTCAGGCGTGCAGCTACAAGATCGGGCACACGATGTGGGTCAAGCTGCGCGACGAGGCGAAACGGCGCGCCGGCGCGAAGTGGGACCCGAAGGAGTTCCACCGCGTGCTGACGCTGGGTGCGATGCCGCTGACGGTGCTGGAACAGGTTGCGCGCGAGCGGATGGCGTAGGCGCGCCTGATCTGGGCGCGCGTGCCGGCACCGTCGTTGGCGAGAGGATAGCATCATCTTTCACCTGTTCTTCGCGCTGCCCGGCCTGCTGGTGATCGCGCGCTGGTTGCTGCCGTTGGCGCTGCCGACGCCGGTCACGCTCGCGGCGGCCTCGCTGCTGCTGTTCGTGTCGCAATTTCATTTGTGGAGCCGGTTCTCGTCCGGGTCGGTGTTCGCGCCCGAGTTCCCGCGGCCGGTCGTGCTGTTGTTCAACTGGGCGTTCGGCGCGGTGCTGCTGCTGGCGGTCATGCAGGTGGCGATCGACCTTGCGAGCCTGGTCGGCTGGGTCGTTTCGCGTGGCGGATGGTCGATGCCGGACGCGGTGCGCTACGCGGCGGGCGGGGTCGCGGCAGTGCTGGCGGCGGTGGGCGTCGCGGGCGCCGTGCGCGTTCCGCCGGTGAAGGACGTGTCGGTCACGATCCCCGACCTGCCGCCCGAGTTCGAGGGCTACCGCTTGCTGCAGCTGACCGACCTTCACCTAAGCCGCCTGTTCACCGCCGACTGGGCGCGCGCGGTGGTGACGCGCGCCAATGCCGCGGGTGCCGACGCGATCGTGGTGACGGGCGACTTCATCGACGGTTCGGTCGAGATGCGCCGCGACGACGTCGTACCGCTCGCCGGGCTGCGCGCGCCGGACGGCGTATACGCGGTGCCGGGCAATCACGAGTATTTCTTCGATTACTCCGCGTGGATGCAGCGCATCCGCGAGCTGGGCATCGCCATGCTGCCCAACGCGCATGTCGGGCTGCGGCGGGGAAATGCCGCGCTGGTGATCGCGGGCGTGACCGACCTGTCGGCGCACCATGTCGGCCAGACAGCCCCGGACCTTGAGCGGGCGCTGACGGGCGCTCCCGCGGGGGCGCCGGTCGTGCTGCTCGACCACCAACCGCGCGGAGCTCGAACCGCGGCCGCCCGCGGAGTCGCGCTGCAACTGTCGGGGCACACGCACGGGGGAATGATCGCGGGGCTGGCACGGCTGCTCGAGCCGGCGAACGCGGGGTTCGTGTCGGGCGCCTACCGGATCGGCGGCATGACGCTGTACGTCAGCAACGGCACCGCGCTGTGGCCGGGCTTCGCATTGCGGCTCGGGCGGCCGTCGGAGATCACCCGCTTCACGTTGCGCCGCGCGCCTGAGTGAATCGACGGGCGCGTGAACCGACCGGCGGGCGAACTGTTCTGTCCGGCATGATCGGTTCGTTGACCCACGCAGACCCGCGCGCCGACGCGCGTGCGGGCATGGAACGCTTCCTGGCCGAAGTGCCGACGGGCGTGATCGCGGTGGCCGGGCATTTCGACGCCGATGGACTGTCGGCGGTGGCGACATTCATCCGCGCGCTGCGCACGGCCGGACGCGAGGCGGAGCCGGTGATCGTCGGCAAGACGGAGACGCCGTGGGACCCATCGTTCGCGCAGCGGCTGCGCGCGCTCGGTCCCGCCGCGCTGATCCTGACCGACCTGGGCACGCGCGGCGAAGCGGTGCTCGCGGACGTGCCCGCGCTGATCGTCGACCATCACCGCCCGACGGGCACGCCCCCGCACGCGGTGACGTTGAGCGGGCACGGGCTCTCTCCCGAACCGACCAGCGCGCTGATCGCGTGGTGGGCGGCGGCGGCGCTCGGCGAGCAGCCCGAGCTGCAATGGCTGGCGGCACTCGGGCTGATCGGCGACATGGCGCCCGAGGACGGCTTTCCCGAACTGGCGGAAGCGCAGAAACGCTGGGGCAAGACCGCGCTGCGCGACGCGACGTCGCTGGTCAATGCGCCGCGTCGGACGGGCGCGGCCGATGCCTCCCCCGCGTTGCGCCTGTTGCTGGAGGCTGACGGTCCGAAGGTCATCACCAAGGGCGATAGCGCCGACGCGCACGCGCTGGTCGCCGCCAAGGCGGAGGTACGCGAAGCCGTCGAGGCCGCGCGCCGGGTCGCGCCGCAGGTGGTCGGCGACGTGGCGCTGATCCTGTTTTCCTCACCGTGCCAGGTCCATCCGCTGATCGCGCAGCAGTGGCGCGGACGGCTGAAGGATAAGATCGTCCTTGCCGCCAACGCCGGCTATCGACCGGGCTGGGTTCATTTCGCCGCGCGGTCGGCGAGCGGGCGTGACCTCCTCGCCTTTCTTGCCGAGCACCGCCCGGACGGCGCCGACGGGCGCTTCGGCAACGGGCACGCGCAGGCGACCGGCGGCGCGTTGCCGGCGGAGGTGTGGAACGGCTTCGTCACCGGCTTGGGCTTTCCCGACGCGACCGTGCCCGAGGACCAGCGCTAAGAGGGGCGCGTCGCGTAATTGGCAGGCTGGTGGCAATCACCGGGACAAGCCCTCGTTAACCGGTGCCCCGCTATGATCGCGCAATGTTTGATAGCGTTGCAGGCGAGGGGGTCAACGGACCGGCTGCGGGCGCCACGCTCAGCCGCATCCTCGACCTGCTGCCCGGATTGGTCGCCTATTTCGATCGTAACCTGCGCTACTGCTACGCCAATCAGACCTACGCACGCTGGCGCGCGTTGCCACCCGAGCAGATCGTCGGGCGCTACGTTCGCGAGATCGTGGGCGAGCGCAATTACCCCCTGATCGCCGAGAAACTCGACCGCGCGCTCGCCGGGGAGCCGGTCACCTACGAGTATCACATCTTCGACAACGCCCATCAGCGCCGCGTGCAGGGTAGTTACGTGCCCGATTTCGGCAGCGACGGCACCGTGGTCGGCGTGGTCGTGCTGGTCACCGACATCAGCCAGCGCGACGACCTGCAACTGCGGATCGCGCACAGCGAGGCGATGTTCGCCGAAGCGTTCGAGAATGCGCCCGTCGGCGAGGCGATGGTCGGGCTCGACGGCAAGGTGATCCGCGCCAATCGCGTCTTCGCGACCATGCTGGACCGCACGGTCGAGGAAATGGTTGGCGTCAGCATCGCGTCGATCACGCATCCCGACGACATCGAGCGCGACCTGCACGAATTGCGCGCGCTGATCCGCAAGAGGCGAAACGGCTACCAGATCGAGAAACGCTACCTGCGCCGCGACGGGACGAGCTTCCAGGCCAGGGTGACGATCGCGGCGGTACGCGACGACGGCGGCGACGTGGTACGCTTCTTCGCGCACGCCGAGGACGTGACGCAGCAGCGCGAGGCCGAGCGGCGCCTGATCGAGACCAACGCGCGCCTGTCGCTGGTCACCGAAGCGGTGCGCGGCGGTTCGTGGCACATGGATATCGCGACCGATCGCTTCGAGACGTCCGAGGCGCTGGCGCGCTTCGTATCGGGGCCTGGTACGCGACCGTACGACCTCGACGGCTTCGTCGCGCACATCCACCCCGACGACCTCGCCAAGGCCGACCTGCGACCGCTGATCGAGGGGCAGTGCGACCGATCGTCGGTCGAGTATCGGCTGGAGACGCGGAGCGGCACGCACTGGATGCGCTGCGACCGCCGCCTGCTGCGCGACGCGCAAGGCAATCCCGAACAGATCGTCGGAGTCACGATCGACCTGACCGACGAGTATGAGCGGCGTACCCGCGCGGAGTTGCAGGCGACGACCGATCCGCTGACCGGATTGCTCAACCGCCGCGGATTGGAGCAGCGGCTGCGCGCGCTGCCACCCGAGTGCCCGTGCGGCGTGATGCTCGTCGACCTCGACGGCTTCAAGCAGGTGAACGACCGGCTGGGCCACGATGCCGGCGATGCCATATTGGTGGAGTCGGCCGAACGGCTGCGCGCCTCGGTACGCCAGGGCGATCTCGTCGCGCGGCTCGGCGGCGACGAGTTCGCGGTGGTGCTGGTCGGCGCGGACATGCCGGGACTGACGCGCTGGTCGGAGCGCACGGTGGCGGCGCTGCAAGGCGGGTTCGCCGCCTGTCATGACAGCGACCTGCGCGTCGGCGCGAGTCTGGGCGCGACCTGGTCGGCGTCGCCGCTGGTAACCGAGCGCGGCGTCATGGCGCGGGCCGACAAGGCGCTGTACCAGGCGAAGGCCGCCGGTCGCGGTACCTGGCGGCTCGCCGCCTGATCGCAGCGCCGGCGATCGCGACGCGGTGATCTCGGCCGGCTGCTGCGTGACGCTTAACCCGCCTGATCGATGTTGCTACCATGGGCGACGTTCGATGACGAACGCAGCGTGGAGCTTGGTACACGATGAGGATGCTCGTTGGCCGTCGTTCGATCCTGGGTGCTGCGGCCGCCCTGCCCCTGCTCAATCTCGCCACCGCGGCGAACGCCGCCCCGGTCACCGGGGGCGAAACGCTGGCATTGTGGCCGAACGATCCGCCCGGGGCGCCTTCGCAATTGCCGAAGGCCAAGATAGCCGATCAGTCCAAGCGCGCCGGTTTTACCGACCGCTGGGTGAGCGGCATCGCGCGGCCGTCGCTAATGGTGCGCCGCGCAGCCGCGCCGAACGGCACCGCGGTGCTGCTGGTGCCGGGTGGCGGCTACGGGTTTCTCGCGATCGACAACGAGGGCGAGGAGCAGGCGCGCTGGTTGAACGCGATCGGCGTCACCTGCTTCATCCTCAGCTGTCGTTTGCCCGGCGAGGGCTGGAGCGACCGCGCGCGCGTGCCGCTGCAGGACGCGCAGCGCGCGATGCGCGTGATCCGCTCGCGCGCGTCATCCTACGGCGTGGACGCGGCCCGCGTCGCCGTGCTCGGTTTCTCGGCCGGCGGGCACCTCGCCGGCAGCCTGGCGACGCGCTTCGCCGAACAAAGCTACGCGCGCGTCGACGCGGCCGATCAGCTATCGGCGCGCCCCGACATGGCCGGGTTGGTCTATCCGGTGGTGAGCATGGCCGCGCCGTTCACGCACGCGGGGTCGCGCGACAATCTGCTGGGAACGGACGCCGATCAGGCCAGTCGGCGCCGCGCGTCGGTCGAGTTGCACGTGGCTGAGACCACCCCGCCGATGTTCCTGGCGCACGCGAGCGACGACGATCTGGTGCCGATCGCCAACAGTCTGGCGCTGTACCGGGCGATGCTGGACCAGCACCGCGCGGTTGAGTTCCACGGCTTTGACCAGGGCGGGCACGGCTTCGGCACGCGGTTGCCGAAGACGGTTCCCGCCTCGGCGTGGCCGACGCTGTTCGCGGCCTTCGCGCGTCGCCTCGACCTGTTGCCGGGGTGAGCGCCGCGCCCGCTGCGATCAGTTGTCGAGCTTGAGCCTGACGCGCGCGACCGAGTCGCTGCTCGTCAGGAACAAGGTGCGGCGGTCCTCGCCGAACGCGCAGTTCGAGATCGCCTTGCCCGTCGCGATCAGCCCGAGCTTTCGCCCGTCGGGCGCGATGACGTAGAGCCCACCCGGCGCACTCGCGAACAGATGTCCGGTGCGTGCCACCTTCATGCCGTCGGGCAGACCGGGCAGGCCGCGGCGGAACTCGGGCGTGAAATCGACGAAGCGGCGCCCGGCCCCACGCGGCAAACCGTCGGTGCCGAGATCGTAGACCCGTATCTCGGGCGCCGCCTCGTCGGAGCAGGCGACGTACAAGCGATCCCCCTTCGGCGACAGCCCGATGCCGTTGGGGCGGCGCAGCGAGCGGTCGATCAGGTCCACCGTGCCGTTCGGGCGCAGGCGGAACACGCCGTTGAAGTCGAGTTCCTTGAGCGGTGAGGCGTCGCCTTCGGCGAGGCCGTAGGGCGGATCGGTGAAGTAGATCGCGCCGCCGCGCCCGAGCACCACGTCGTTGCAGCTGTTGAAGCGCTTGCCGTCAAAGCGATCGGCGAGGATCGTCTTGGCGCGGGTGGCGAGATCGACCCGCGCGATCGCGCGCGTGCCCGAGTCGGCCATGATGAGCTTGCCCCTCGGGTCGATCGCGAGCCCGTTCGCGCCCGCTTCGCGAATGCCCGCGGGTATTGCGCCGCTGAGCCCGGAGGGGTGGAGGAACGGACGCGCGCCCTCCCTTCGTTTCCAGCGGTGCACCGTATTGGCGGGCACGTCGGAGAACAGCAGGTAGCCGCCTTGCACGATCCACACCGGCCCCTCGGTCCAGCGATAGCCGGTCGCGATCGTCTCGATCGGCGCGGCCACGTCGATCACCTGGTCGAGTTCGGGGTCGAAGCGGGTAATCCCCGCGGGCGCGACGGCGGCGGCGGCGGACGCGCGACCGCTCGCCAGCAGCAGCGCCGAGCCTCCGGCCAGAACCGATCGGCGGGTTACGGTCGTCATCACATATGCTCCACTTGGGCTCACGCCGATCACACCGCCGTCACCGCGGTCGCGATCGACGCCGCGGGTATCGCCCCCTCGCCCGCCGCGACGCTGAAGCGTCCGCGCGCGCGGATATCGGCCGACGAGCTGCCGACCATGACATCGATCGCCCCGGGTTCGATCACCCATTTGCTCGCCTTCCACAAGGCGAGCTGCGCGTGCGCGAGCGTGAAGCGCACCGTCCGACGCTCGCCCGGCTTGAGCATAAGCCGGTGGAAGCCGCGCAGCTCCGCCACGGGGCGCGCGACCGAGGCGACGGGGTCGCGGACGTACAGCTGCACGACCTCCTCGGCCGGAACGCTGCCCGCGTTGGTCACCGCGACGCTGACGATCGCGGCATCGGCGCGCGGCTCGATCGCGAGCGCGCCATAGTCGAAGCGCGCGTAGCTGAGGCCGTGGCCGAACGCGAACAACGGCCCGATGTCGCTGTCGTGGTAGCGCGCGCTGTCGACCGCGAGGTCGGGATTGGCGGGACGGCCGCTCGGCACGTGCGCGTAGCTGCTCGGCAGCTGCCCGGTGACGCGCGGCATGCCGATCGGCAGGCGACCCGCGGGTGACACCTTGCCCATCAGCACGTCGACGATCGCCGGGCCGCTCTCGATGCCGAGGAACCAGGTCTGGAGCACCGCCGGAATGCCCGCGAGCGCACGCTCCAATGCCAGCGGGCGCCCACCCATCAGCACCGCGACGATCGGCTTGCCCGCCGCGCGCACCGCGTCGACCAACGCCTGCTGCGTGCCCGGCAGCGTCAGGTCGGCCCGGCTGCGCGCCTCGCCGGTCAGGTCGTAATCCTCGCCGATCGCGAGCACGACCACGTCCGCCGCCGCGGCGACGCGCGCCGCCTGTGCGGGATCGCTGCCCGGATCGAACCTCGCCTGCGGCATCGCGCGGCGCAAGGTTACCGCATCCTCCGCCTGCCCGCGCGCGCGCCACGAACCGAGCGCGGAGGACGCGTCGTCGGCGAGCGCACCGATCAGCGCGACACGGGCGGTCGGCTTGAGCGGCAGCACCGCGCCCTCGTTGCGCAGCAGCACGACCGATCGCGCGGCGATCTCGCGGGCGGGCTCGCGCGCGAGCGGCGCCTTCTCGCGCGCCGGATCGCCGTAGCCGTAAGGGTCGTCGAACAGGCCCAGCCGTGCCTTGGCCATCAGGATGCGCCCGACCGCCTGATCGACGAGCGGCAGCAGCGAGGCGTCGGCCGCGACCGCGGCGCCCAGGTAGTCGGCGTAGGTGCTGCTCGCCATGTCCATATCGATGCCCGCGCGCAGCGCGAGCACCGCCGCCTCGGTCGGGTTAGCCGCGACTCCGTGGTTGATCAGCTCGCGGATGGCGTTCCAGTCGCTGACCACCAGCCCTTGATAGCCCCAGCGCCCGCGCAGCTCGCCGCGCACCAGCGCGTCATTGGCGGTCATCGGTACGCCGCCGACGTCGTTGAACGCGGTCATGAAGCTGCCCGAGCCGGCGCGCATCGCGGCGTGGAACGGCGGCAGATAGACTTCGTGCAGCGTCCGCTCGGACATATCGGCGCTGTCATAGTCGCGCCCGCCCGCGACCGCGCCGTAGCCGACGAAATGCTTGGTGCACGACAGAATGCGCCCGCGCGCCGGCATTGCGCCCGCCGGGCCTTCCAGCCCGCGCACCTGCGCCTCCGCCATGCGGCTGCCGAGGTAGGCGTCCTCGCCCGCACCCTCGACCACGCGGCCCCAGCGCGGATCACGCGCGACGTCGACCATCGGCGTGAAGGTCCAGTGGAGCCCCGCCGCCCAAGCTTCCTCCGCCATCAGCGCCGCCGCGCGCTCGGCGGTGGCCGGATCCCAGGTGGCGGCGAGCGCGAGCGGCACGGGCAAGGTCGTGCGGTACCCGTGGATCACGTCCATCGCGAACAGCAGCGGGATGCCGAGCCGCGACTCCTCGACCGCAATTCTTTGCAGTCGGCGCAGCGGCTCGGCACCCGCGACGTGCAGGAACGACCCCATCTCGCCGCGGCGCACGCGGTCGAGCATGCCGGCGTCGAGCCGCGAGTTGAGCGCGCGCTGCCGCCCGCCCGCGATCTGGTTCATCTGCCCGATCTTCTCGGGCAGCGTCATGCGCGCGATCAAGTCGCGGACGCGCTTGTCGTGCTTGGGGTCGGGTGCCGCCGCGCGGAGCGGCAGCGGTGCCAGCGCCGATGCGGCGAGCAGCACGCCCGCCCTGATCGCGTCGCGGCGCTGGAGTCCTGGCAAGCTCATACCAGCGACACGGCCCGCCGCTCGCGCGCGGAACGGTAGATCGCTTCGATCAGCCGCATGTCGCGCAGGCCCTCCTCACCCGACGCGCGCAAGGGAATGCCGGTCAGCACGCTCTCGGGCAGGTGGTCGAGCTGCGCGACGAACTGGTTCTTACGCGGCGGCGGCAATTGCACCTGCTCGGTGTCACCGCCGCTGCGGGTGAACAGCCTGTGCCCGTCGTACGGCGTGGCGGGCTCCATCCCGACCCAGCCCTTGGTGCCCGTCACGCGGAAGCCGTTGTGGTTCGACGAGTAGCTCGACACGCAATTGGCGATCACGCCCGACGGGAACTTTAGCTGAAAATCGATGCGATCCTCGACGTTGCGGAAGCGGGGATCGCTGCGGTCGGTATACTCGGTCGAGACCAGCTCTACCGGCTCCTCGCCCGAGAGGTAACGCGCGGCGTTGAGGCTGTAGATGCCGATGTCCATCAACGATCCGCCGCCCGACATCGGACGGTTGAGCCGCCATTGTCCGGGCTGCGCGTAGAAGCCGTGCTCCGCGGTGATCAACGTCGGTCGGCCGACGAAACCGGTCTTCACCAGCTCGATCGCGCGCAGATTGTGCTGCTCGAAGTGGCAGCGGTAACCGATCATCAGCTTGCGGTTGGCGGCGCGCGCCGCCGCGATCATCGCCTCGCACTCGGCGACGGAGACCGCCATCGGTTTCTCGCACATCACGTGCTTGCCCGCGCGGCTGGCGCGGATCGAATATTCGGCGTGCATCGAGTTGGGCAGCACGACGTAGACCACGTCAATGTCGGGATTGTTCCTGATCTTGTCGTAATCGGTGTAGCTGTAGCGGTGCGTCTTCGGCACATTGTACTCGGCACCGTAGCGCTCCAGCTTCTCGGGCGTGCCGCTGACCAGCGCGATCAGCCGCGCGTGCTCGCAATTCCTGAACTGCGGCATGATCTGCTTGGTCGCGTAGCTGCCGAGGCCCACGATCGCGTAGCCCAGCTTGCGCGGTTGCGCCGCTTGAGCGCGCGCGCCATTGACCAGCGCCGTGCTCGCCAGACCCGCGCCGATCCCCTGCAACACGCCGCGCCTGCTGTAATCCGCCATCTGGCCCCCCTAAACATAGTGCCGGGTAGCGATAACAAATGCGGTGCGGGAGGTCCAAGCCGGCGTGGTCGTAGGGCGTGGCGGGCCGGTCGGCGCGCTTGACGCTCCGCCGGCCGCTTCCTAGCGCTGGCGGACACATGGCGACCATCGGACAATGACCCGCGGCGCGTATATCGCGGTGGACTGGGGCACGACCAATCGCCGCGCCTGGCTGGTTGACGCGCGTGGCGCGGTCCTCGACCAACGACGCGACGAGCGCGGCGTGCTGTCGATAGTGCCCGGCTCCTACCCGAGAGAGATCGCCGACTTACGACGCGCGTTGGGCGATGTTCCGGTGTTCGCCGCGGGCATGATCGGGTCGACGCGCGGCTGGCACGACGCGCCCTACGTCGACGCGCCCGCCTCGCTGGCGTTGCTCGCCGAGCACGCGGTGCGGTTGGACGCCGGCGTGACGATCGTCCCGGGTGTCGCCCTGCGCGCGCCGCATCGCGCCGACGTGATGAGGGGTGAGGAAGTGCAGGCGCTCGGCGCGGTCACCGCGGGCCTCGTGCCGGGTGACGCCCTGCTCTGCCAGCCGGGTACCCACAACAAGTGGATCGAGCTCAGCGACGGACGGATCGCGCGGTTCGCGACCACGATGACGGGCGAGCTGTTCGCGCTGCTGCGCGCGCACGGCATCCTCGCGGGCATGCTCGACGGAACCGTGCGCGACGGAACGCCGTTCCGCGCCGGTCTGGCGCGTGGTGCGGGCGCGCGCGATCTGTCGTCCGCCTTGTTCGAGGTCAGGGCGCGGGTACTGCTCGGCGTTCGCGCCGCGGATGACGCCGCCGCGTTCGCCAGCGGCATCCTGATCGGTGCCGACGTGGGCGCGCGCGACGATGTCGCGGGCCGCGACGTATACCTGCTCGCCAGCGGCGGCCTCGCAGACCTCTACGCGTCCGCGATCGCCTTCGTCGGCGCGCGCGCCGTACCGGTCGACAGCGACGCCGCCTTTCTCGCCGGCATGCACGCGATCTGGGAGCTGTCCGCATGAATATATCTCAGTCGACCTTCGACCGGTCGTTCGCCGCCTGCCCGCTGGTCGCGATCCTGCGCGGGATCACGCCGGAGGAGGCGCCCGCAATCGGGGAGGCACTGGTCGCAACCGGCTTCACGCTGATCGAGGTGCCGCTCAACTCGCCCGATCCGCTACGCAGCATCGCGATGCTGGCGGAGCGATTGCGCGGCCGCGCGATGGTCGGGGCCGGCACCGTGCTGTCGCCCGCGCAGGTCGACGCGGTGGCGCAGGCGGGCGGCACGCTGATCGTATCGCCCAACACCGACGCTGCCGTGATCGGGGCCGCGATCACGCGCGGCCTGATCTCGCTGCCCGGTTTCTACACGCCGAGCGAAGGCTTCGCCGCGCTGGCGGCGGGCGCGACCGCGCTGAAGCTGTTTCCGGCCGACGGCGCCACGCCCGCCTTCCTCAGAGCGCAGCACGCCGTGCTGCCGCGCGACGCGCGCGTCCTCGCGGTCGGCGGCATCACACCCGACAATCTTGCGGCGTGGCGCGCGGCGGGGGCGGATGGCTTCGGCCTGGGGTCGAACCTGTACAAACCGGGCAAGTCGGCCGCCGACGTTGCGCGTGATGCCGCCGGATTTATGACGGCGCTCAGGATGCTCGACTGATCGCGAGCGTTTCCGCTGGCGAGCCGTACGGCGCGGAGCTTGTTTCCGACCTCGGCATCTCAACACCAACGCCTTGCGCGCCTCGCGGAGCACAGATCAGAGGTGGAGTTGGCGGCGCTGCTAAATGACGCCCGAGCTCATACCACCAGCGGGCAACCGCTACGTGGGCTCATTCAGTTGATCAGGGCGATGGAAGTCCGGAATGGTGGAGCCGAGGGGGATCGAACCCCTGACCTTCGCAATGCCATTGCGACGCTCTCCCAGCTGAGCTACGGCCCCATTCCGTTGGGAAGCGCCCACTAACCGGGCGCTGCGGGCTTGGCAAGCGGTGGATCGCACCTTTTGCCAAGCCCGATGAGAAAAAGTCAGTTCTCGTCGTCGTCGCTGGGTGCCTCGACGCCCAGATCGTCGTCGCCGCCGAGGTCGACCTCGTCGTCGGCCGAGGGCTCCTCGTCCTCCGCGGGTGCCAGATCCTCGTCATCGTCACCGGCCAGGTCGCTGTCGGGCGCCTGCTTGTCGGACTTCACCGCCTCGAACGGCATCGGCTGCTTGGACTTCAGAATCGGCTCGGGCGCCCAGGCATAACCGCAGTTGATGCAGGTGACGGGATCGTCCTTGGTCAGGTCGTAGAAACGCGTCGCGCATTTCGGGCACGTACGCTTCGTGCCCCATTCCGGCTGGATCATGCCGTGAAAAGCCTTTCGGATGGGTGGTTCTGCAGGGTTACCTGCGAAGTGGGGGGCGCCTTGCCATAGCACAACCCGGCTGGCAAGCGGCGCGCATGTCGCATGCCTCGCCCGCCCCGTTCCGCGTTCCCGCTGCCCGCTGCCTGTCCGGACGCATACGCGTTCCCGGCGACAAGTCGATCAGCCACCGCGCGCTGATGCTGTCCGCGCTCGCGGTCGGGGAGAGCCGGGTCGAGGGCCTGCTGGAGGGCGAGGACGTGCTCGCCACCGCCGCCGCGCTCCGCGCGATGGGCGCGGGTATCGAGCGCATGGCGGAAGGTTGCTGGACGATCAACGGCGTCGGCGTCAGCGGCCTGCTGCAACCCGCGGGCGCGCTCGACATGGGCAATTCGGGCACCTCCACCCGCCTGCTGATGGGACTGGTCGCGTCGCACCCGATCACCGCGACCTTCACCGGCGACGCCTCGCTGTCGGCGCGTCCGATGGAGCGCGTCATCACCCCGCTGTCGCGGATGGGGGCGGAGGTCACCGCCTCGCCCGGCGGACGCCTGCCGCTGATGCTGCGCGGGCTCTGCCCGGCGGTGCCGATTGAATACGAGCTCCCGGTCGCCTCGGCGCAGGTGAAGTCGGCGGTCCTGCTCGCCGGCCTCAACACGCCCGGCGTCACTCGCGTGATCGAGCCGGTGCCGACGCGCGACCACAGCGAGCGGATGCTCGCGGGCTTCGGCGCCGAGGTGCTGGTGGAGGAAACGTCGCAAGGCCGCGTCATCTCGATCACCGGCGAGGCGGAGTTGCGCCCGCAGCAGATCACCGTTCCCGGCGATCCCTCCTCCGCCGCCTTCTGGATGGTCGCTGCCACCGTGGTGCCCGGCAGCGACGTCGTGATCGAGAATGTCGGGCTCAATCCCACGCGCGCCGGGCTGCTCACCGCGCTGCGCATGATGGGGGCGGACATCGCCGAGGTCGATACGCGTACCGTCGGCGGCGAGCCGGTCGCCGACCTGCGCGTCCGCCATGCCGCGCTGAGCGGGATCACCGTGCCGCACGACCTCGCGCCGTCGATGATCGACGAGTATCCGGTGCTGTTCGTCGCGGCCGCCTTCGCCGCCGGGCGCACCGTCGCCCGCGGCGCCGACGAGCTGCGCGTCAAGGAGAGCGACCGGATCGCCGCGATGCGCGCCGCGCTGGAGGCGAACGGCGTCGCCGTCACCGAGCACGAGGACGGCCTGTCGATCGACGGCACCGGCGGCGAGGCGATCCCGGGCGGCGGCACCGTCCAGACGCACCTCGACCACCGCATCGCGATGAGCATGACGGTCGCCGGTCTCCACGCCCGCAGGCCCGTTACGATCGACGACGTGTCGCCCGCGCGCACCAGCTACCCCAATTTTTTCGACCAGCTCAGCTATCTGTCGGGAGAGGCCGCATGATCATCGCCGTCGACGGACCCGCCGCATCGGGCAAGGGCACGATCGCCAAGGCATTGGCGCGTCACTACCACCTGCCCCACCTCGACACCGGGCTGCTCTACCGCGCGGTCGCCGCCACCGTGCGGCGCATGGAGCTCGACCCCGAGAAGGAGGCCGACGCGGTCGCGGCGTGCGACTTCGACGAACTTACCCTGGCCGACCCCGGCCTGCGCGACGACGATGTCGGGCAGCTCGCCTCCGTCGTGTCGGCGCACCCGCTGGTCCGCGCAGCACTGCTCCAGCGGCAGAAGCGTTTCGCGCATCAGGAAGGCGGCGCGGTGCTCGACGGCCGCGATATCGGCACGGTGATCGCCCCAGACGCGCAGGCCAAGCTGTTCGTCCGCGCCACCCCGACGATCCGCGCGCAGCGCCGCCACACCGAGCTCAGGAACCGCGGCAGCGCGGTCAGCTTCGACCAGGTGCTCGCCGACATTCGCGCGCGCGACGAGCGCGACAGCAGCCGCTCGGCCGCGCCGCTGATCCCTGCCAGCGATGCCGCGCTGCTCGACACGAGCTTCCTCTCGATCGACGCCTCGGTCGCGAAGGCGATCGCACTGGTCGAGGCTCGCCGCACGCCTGCGTAAGCGCTGCTTGCCTGTACGGCGGCGCTAGGGTATGACGAAGGTGTCCAGCGAGCCGATGTTCGCGGAGGCACGGCGCGGCGGGCTCGTCCCCTCGCGCCCTTTTCGCATTGGCGTTTAGGTCCTCCACGTACTCCTCGGCCCGCGCGGATACCGCGTTCGGCATGGGGTCGTCGCGGTGTTTTGGCCCTGGGGTCACACCCTAGACCAGCGGAACCAACCGCTTGGCCGGAAACGACAACGTTTAGGACTTACGGATTTATGGCCTCTACGGCAGCTCCCTCACGCGACGATTTCGCGGCAATGCTCGATGACATGTTCGGCGGCGCCGACAGCTTCGAGGGCCGCGTGGTGCTCGGCACCGTTACCGGCATCGAGAACGATCTGGCCGTCATCGACGTCGGCCTGAAGAGCGAAGGCCGCGTGCCGCTGCGCGAGTTCGCGCCGGCGCCGGGCCAGAAGGCCGAGCTGAAGGTCGGCGACGAGGTCGAGGTCTACGTCGACCGTGTCGAGAACATGCACGGCGAAGCGATGCTCAGCCGCGACCGCGCGCGCCGCGAGGCCGCCTGGGACAAGCTCGAGGTCGAGTTCGCGAAGACCGCGCGTGTCGAGGGCACGATCTTCGGCCGCGTCAAGGGCGGCTTCACGGTCGACCTGTCGGGCGCCGTCGCCTTCCTGCCTGGTTCGCAGGTCGACATTCGCCCGGTGCGCGACGTCACCCCGCTGATGGACATCCCGCAGCCGTTCCAGATCCTCAAGATGGACCGCAAGCGCGGCAACATCGTCGTGTCGCGTCGCGCGGTGCTCGAGGAAACCCGCGCCGAGCAGCGCTCGGGCCTGATCCAGAGCCTGGCCGAGGGTCAGATCATCGAGGGCGTGGTCAAGAACATCACCGACTACGGTGCGTTCGTCGACCTGGGCGGCATCGACGGCCTGCTCCACGTCACCGACCTGTCGTACAAGCGCGTCCAGCACCCGTCGGAGATGATCAACATCGGCGACACCGTGCGCGTCCAGATCATCCGCATCAACAAGGACACGCAGCGCATCTCGCTCGGCATGAAGCAGCTCGAGAGCGATCCGTGGGATGGTGCGAGCGTCAAGTACCCGGTCGGCGCGAAGCTGTCGGGCCGCGTGACCAACATCACCGAGTACGGCGCGTTCGTCGAGCTGGAGGCGGGCATCGAGGGCCTGGTCCACGTGTCGGAGATGAGCTGGACCAAGAAGAACGTCCACCCCGGCAAGATCGTCTCGACCAGCCAGGAAGTCGACGTCATGGTGCTCGAGGTCGACGCCGAGAAGCGCCGCATCTCGCTCGGCCTCAAGCAGGCGCAGAACAATCCCTGGGAGGCATTCGCCGCCGCGCACCCGATCGGCTCCACGGTCGAGGGAGAAGTCAAGAACGCGACCGAGTTCGGCCTGTTCATCGGCCTCGACAACGACGTCGACGGCATGGTCCACATGTCCGACATCGCCTGGGGCGTCTCGGGCGAGGACGCGCTCAACCTGCATCGCAAGGGCGAGACGGTTCAGGCCGTCGTGCTCGACATCGATCCGGAGAAGGAGCGCATCTCGCTCGGCATGAAGCAGCTCGAGCGTGGCGGTCCCGTCGCGGCGGGCGCGGGCGACCGTATCGGCAAGAACCAGGTCGTCACCGTCACGGTGCTCGAGGTTCGCGACGCCGGCCTCGAAGTGCAGCAGGGTGATGACGGCGCGACCGGCTTCATCAAGCGCACCGACCTCGGCCGCGACCGCGACGAACAGCGTCCGGAGCGGTTCCAGGTCGGTCAGAAGTTCGACGCGATGGTGACCGGTTTCGACCGCTCCAAGAAGCCGACCTTCTCGATCAAGGCGATGCAGATCTCCGAGGAGAAGCAGGCGGTAGCGCAGTACGGTTCGTCCGACTCGGGCGCGTCGCTCGGCGACATCCTGGGCGAAGCGCTCAAGGCGCGCGAAACCAAGAAGTAAGCGCCTGTTCCAGCACGGGACGCGTGATGGAGGGGTCGGCTTTGCCGGCCCCTTTTTTCGTCCGGTCAAACCTTCATTTCGGGTGATTGATGACGTCTCGGTCCTATCGCGCGCTCGTGTTTACCTGTATCAAGTTTAGGTGGCATGGTCGGTGCCGGCGTTTGTTGCACTTCGTGAGGAAGCAGATGATTCGGTCGGAACTCGTCAACCGGCTTACCGAAGAGAACCCGGAACTGTCGCCGCGCGACGTCGAAGCGATCGTCGCCACCTTCTTCGACCAGATCGTCGATCGCCTCGCGGCCAATGGCCGGGTCGAGCTGCGCGGCTTCGGCGCCTTCTCCACCCGTCAGCGCGACGAGCGCACCGGCCGCAATCCCCGCACCGGTGAGACGGTCGACGTGACCGCCAAGCGCGTTCCCTACTTCAAGCCCGGCAAGGAAATGCGTCAGCGGCTCAACGTCTGACCGCCGATCGGCACCATCGCCGCTTGACGCGCGGCGGCGAAGCGCGCTTGTGCGCGGACCACATGTGCGGACGTGGCGGAATCGGTAGACGCTGGAGACTTAAAATCTTCTGCCCATGGCGTGCGGGTTCGAGTCCCGCCGTCCGCACCATCGCATTCGGCGCACTGCTGCCGGCGCTTCTCTCCATCACCGCCTGCGATCGTCGCGCCGATGTCGGGCCGGTGATCGTCAGCGTCATCGGCGACAAGCCCGCGCTCGCCGGACGTGACCGGCGGCAACTGTCCACCCCCGACCGGCTGCTGACCGACGCGATCGCCGAGGGCCTGGTCCGCTTCGACGCCAACGGCCAGATCGAGGGTGGCCTCGCCGAGCGGTGGACCGTCACCGACGATGGCACCAGCTATATCTTCCGCCTGCGGCCCGCGCGCTGGGTGAACGGCGAGCCCGTGCGCGCCGCGCAGGTCGTCGCGCTGCTGCGGCGCCAACTCGCCCGCAATGCGCGCAACGCGGCCGCGCCTTATCTGTCCGCGATCGGCGACGTGGTGGAGATGACGCCCGAGGTAATCGAGATCGAACTCGCGCGCCCGCGTCCCGATCTGCTCAAGCTGTTCGCGCAACCCGAGCTCGCACTGGTGCGCGGTGCGGGCGGTGCGGGTCCGCTGCGGGTCGTCGGCGAGGGCGCGCACTCGCTGCTGCTTCGCCCGGTCGAGGATCCCGACCGCGACCCGGACGACGACGGCCCGACGCCCGAGGACGACGTGCGGCTGATCGGCGAGCGCGCCGCGCGCGCGATCGTCCGCTTCGTCAACAAGGATGCCGACCTGGTCGCCGGCGGTACGATCGACGACTGGCCGCTGGTGCTGCGCGCCGACCCGGCCGCGTCCAATATCCGCATCGATCCCGCCGCTGGGTTGTTCGGGCTCGCGTTCCAGCGCCGCGACGGCTTCCTCGCGGACTCCGCAGCGCGCGCTGCCCTGTCGGCCGCGCTCGATCGCGCGGCGCTGGTCGCCGCCGTCTCGCCCGAGTGGAGCGCGACAGAGACGCTGCTGCCCGAGCAGCTCGACTCGCTCTCGCCACCGACGCGCCCCGGCTGGGCGACGCTGCCGCGAGAGCAGCGGCTGGGCGCGATCCGCGCGCGCGTCGCCGCCTGGCGCGCGACCGCGGGCACGCCCAGCGTCGGCCTGGCGCTGCCCGGCGGTATCGGCGGCACGCTGTTGTGGACGCGGCTCGCCGCCGACCTGTACGCGATGGGGATCAGGCCGGTGCGCCTCGCGATCGACGATCCCGCGGCGGACCTGCGTCTCGTCGACGCGGTCGCGCCCTACGACAGTGCGCGCTGGTACCTGTCCGAGGCGTGCGTCGCCTGCTCGGACGAGGCGCGCGCCGCGATTGAGGACGCGCGGCTCGCCCCGACGCTGGACGCGCGCGCCGCGACCATCGCGCGCGCCGACGCGGCACTCACCGCGGACGCCAGCTTCATCCCGCTCGCGCGGCCGTTCCGCTGGTCGCTGGTGTCGCTCCGGCTGGTGCAGTGGCAGGCGAACGCGCGCGCGTGGCATCCGTTGAACCGGCTGCGTCGCGGCACCAGATAGATGGGATGACGACCCGCCCCACGATCATGCCCGGCCTCGCCGCCGCCAACCTGCCGCTCGGCCGCGATCCGGCCTCGGTGCGTCGCCGGCTGGTCGCGATGGAGCAATTGCTCGAAGGGTTGTTCGTCATTCCCGGCATCAACCGACGCGTCGGACTCGACTTCCTGCTCGGGCTGGTCCCGGTGGCGGGCGACGCGGTCGCCGCCGCACTGGGCGGCTGGCTGGTGTGGGAAGCGCGCAACCTGGGCATGAGCAAGGCGTCGCTGCTACGCATGACCGGCCGGGTTGGCTTCGACGCGCTGCTCGGACTCGTGCCGTTCGTGGGCGACGCGGCCGACCTCTACTATCGCTCGAACACCAGGAACCTGAAGCGTGTCTTGCGCCACCTCGACAAGCATTACCCCGCCACGGTGACGGTCGAGCGCTAGTAGAGCAGGAAACGCGCGCGCGTCTCCGCCCAGGCGCGCTCGTCGGGCACGGTCAGCGCGTCGAGATCGCCCGGCCGCGCGCCCGCGTCGTCGACCCATTCTCGTAGCGCCGGCCCGCCGTTGATGACGTCGATCGCCAGCTTATCGAACTCATATTCGTACGGGAAGTCGCGCCACAGCGGATACTCGGGGCTGAGCTGGCGCAGTGCCTTGAACGCCAGCGCCTGCAGCCGCCACGGTCGGAACGCCGCGTGGTCGTACGCCGCGCCTTCGGCGTGGATGAACACGCCCGCGCACAGCTCCCCCGCGTGCTTGTGGAACGTCGGCTGGAACCAGATGTCGCGCAGGGTGCAGCCGGCGAGCCACTCGGGCGCGAGATCGTGCATCGTCGCTATCAGCGCGCGCGCGTCCACGTCGGGGGCGCCGAACAGCTCGAGCGGGCGCGTCGTCCCGCGCCCCTCCGAAAGCGTGGTCCCTTCCAGCATCACCGTGCCGGCATAGGCGCGCGCCATGTTGACGTTCGCCGCGTTGGGGCTGGGATTGATCCACACCCGCGTGTCGGGCCAGCCGAACCCCGGCGCCGCCTCGGGCGCCCAGCCCTTTATCGCCACCACGCTATAGTCGACGTCCAAGCCGTAGTGCGCGACGAACCAGTGGCCGAGCTCACCCAGCGTCATTCCGTGCCGCATCGGCATAGGCCCCGCGCCGACGAAGCTCTCCCATCCCGGCCTGAGCGTCAGCCCCTCGATCGGCCGCCCCGCGGGGTTGGGGCGATCGAGCACCCACACCGCCTTCCCGTGCGCGGCCGCGGCCTCCAGCACGTAGAGCAGGGTCGTCACGAACGTGTAGATGCGGCATCCCACGTCCTGCAGGTCGACCAGCATGACGTCGAACGTGTCCATCGACTCGGACGTAGGCCGTCGCACATCGCCGTACAGGCTGAACACCGGCATGCCGTAGGTCGGATCGGTGAAGTCGGGCGACTCCATCATGTTGTCCTGCAGGTCGCCGCGCACGCCGTGCTGCGGCCCGAACACCGCCGACACGTTCACCCCCGCCGCCACCAGCGCGTCTAGCGAGTGCGTCAGGTCCGCGGTGACCGAGGCCGGATGCGCGAGCAGCGCGACGCGACGCCCTTTCAGTTCGCGGCGGAGGCTCGCGTCGGCGAGCAGGCGGTCGATCCCGAAGTTCATGGCGCCGCTGGTGCCGGGAGCCGCGCGGCAAAGCAATCGCGATGATGGAAGTCGGGCGCGCCCGGCGGCTGCTGGAGCGCCCAGAACGAGCGCCGCCCGTCCGCCTCCTCGATCACCGCGGTCAGCGACATCAGCAGCTCGCCGTGCGGCAGCCCGCCGAGATCGCAATTGACCTCGACGCCGTCCGTCACTCGGTCGACGTGCGGGATCACGTCGCGCGGCAGGTCGGCCATGCCGTCGCGGTAACCGT
>NZ_JBELMJ010000004.1:70904-122397 GCF_042095875.1 Sphingomonas sp. | reverse complement strand
CGTCAGCGGTGCGCGGCGCGGCGCAGCCGGTCGTTGATCGCGACGCCGACGCCCCGCTCCGGCACCGCCGCGACCGCGATCGCGCTCGCCGCCGACGCGTCGGCGCGGTGCAGCGCGTCGAACAACCTTGCCGCCGCCTCCGCCACGTCGCCCGCCGCCGACAGCGTATCGTCGCCCGCGACCGCGCCGAACCCGATCAGCCACTCATCCGCGCGCGGCCGCGTCGCCTCCAGCCGCAGCGGCTTCATGGGCGCGTAATGCGTGTCGAGCTGCCCCGGCGCGCTGACGTGCGCGGTCGTGCCCGCGGCGACCGGCAGCACCGCGCCCAGCATTTCGGCGGTCACCGGTCCGGGGCGCAGGATCGTGCGCCCGGCCAGGATCGTCGACTCGACTCCCGCCGCGGTCGCGCCGTCGTCGATGATCAGCGGCACGCGCGCGCCGAGACTCGCGGCGACATGGCTCGCGAGCGTCGGGCTGATGCCGTTGCTCGCGTTCGCCGACGGCGCGGCGAGCGGCGCGGCGCTCGCCGCGATCAGCGCGCGCATCGCGCGGTGCGCCGGCACCCGGATCGCGACCGTGTCGAGCCCGGCGGTGACCAGCGACGCGATTTCCGCGTCGTCCCGCAGCGGCAGCACCAGCGTCAGCGGCCCCGGCCAGAACCGCGCCGCGACCGTGCGCGCCTCGTCGTCGAACGCCGCGATCCGCTGCGCCGCGGCCAGGTCAGCGACGTGGACGATCAGCGGGTTGAAGCTCGGCCGACCCTTGGCGGCGTAGATGCCCGCGACCGCCGCGGCGTCGCGCGCGTCTGCAGCAAGCCCGTACACCGTCTCGGTCGGCACCGCGACGATCCCGCCGGCGCGGATCAGCGCCGCGGCCCGTCCGATCGCGGCATCGCCGAAGGCGCGGATGACGGGTGGTTGAGCCTCCATGCGCGCACGCTATAGCGGGCGCGACCAGGAGAGAGAAATGGCCTTCACCGCCCCCGTATCGGAGCAGCGCTTCGTCCTCGACACCGTTGCGCGGATCGGCGAGCTCGCCGAGACCAATCGCTTCGCCGCCGCCACTCCCGACGTGATCGACGCGGTGCTGGAGGGCGCGGCGCAGTTCGCGGCGGGCGAGTGGGCGCCGCTCAACCGTGTCGGCGACACGGTCGGCGCGCGCTGGACCCCCGAGGGCGTCGTCATGCCCGACGGCTACCGGGAGGCGTACCAGGCGTACGTCGCGGGTGGCTGGGGCACGATCGGCGTGTCGGAGGAGCACGGCGGTCAGGGGCTGCCCTTCGTCGTCCAGGCCGCGGTGCTCGAAACGCTCGGCAGCGCCAACATGGGCTTCGCGCTCTGCCCGACGCTGACGGTCGGCGCGATCGAGGCGATCGAGCATCACGGCACGCCCGAGCAGCAGGCGACCTACCTGCCCAAGCTCGCGACCGGCGAGTGGACCGGCACGATGAACCTGACCGAGCCGCAGGCGGGCAGCGACGTGGGTGCCCTGCGCGCGACCGCCGTGCCGCGCGGCGACGGCACGTTCGCGATCAAGGGCACCAAGATCTACATCTCGTTCGGCGACCACGACATGGCGGACAACATCGTCCACCTCGTCCTCGCGCGCACCCCCGATGCGCCGGTCGGCACGCGCGGCATCTCCTTGTTCCTGGTGCCGAAGGTACGCGCGGGCGGTTCACTCAACGACGTTCGCGTCGTCTCGATCGAGCACAAGATGGGGCTCCACGCCTCGCCCACCTGCGTGCTGTCGTTCGGCGACCACGACGATTGCGTCGGCGAACTGATCGGCCCCGAGTTCGGCGGGATGCGCGCGATGTTCACGATGATGAACAACGCCCGCCTCAACGTCGGCCTCCAGGGCGTGCAGGTCGCCGAGGCCGCGACGCAGAAGGCGGTCGACTACGCCCGCGAGCGCGTCCAGGGCGCGCGCGCCGGCGCGCAGTCCGCGATCATCGAGCACCCCGACGTGCGCCGCATGCTGATGCGGATGAAGGCGCAGACGATGGCGGCGCGCGCTTTGGTCTACTACGCCTGCGGACAGGTCGACCGCGCCGGGCTGGGCGACGCGGCGGCGAAGGACCGGCTGGAGATCACCACGCCGCTCGCTAAGGCGCACGCGACCGATCTGGGCAACGAGATCGCGAGCATTGGCATCCAGGTCCACGGCGGGATGGGCTTCGTCGAGGAAACCGGCGCGGCGCAATTCTTCCGCGACGCGCGCATCACCCCGATCTACGAGGGGACGAACGGCATCCAGGCCGCCGACCTCGTCGGGCGCAAGCTGTCGCTGTCGAACGGCGGCGCCTTCGCCGGCCTGATCGCCGACATGCGCGCCGAGGCTGAGCACCCGCGCCTCACCGCGCTGGTCGACGCGTGCGAGAGCGTAGGGCGGCGATTGCAGACCGCCGACGCCGACGATCGCCAGGCGGCGAGCTACCCGTTCCTGACCATGCTGTCGGTCGCGACCTGCGGCTGGCTGCTCGAGCGGCAGGCACGCGTGGGAGGCGCGGACGCGGTCAAGCAGGCGAGCGTCGCCTTCTACCTCGACCAGATCGTGCCCGAGGCGATGGGGCTGGAGGCCGCGGCGAACGCGCCCGCGACCCAGCTCTACGCGCTCGCCGCCGACGCGTTCTGACTGGTCACTCGCCCGACGGGCAGCCGTCGGGTGCGGGCGCGCGGTAATCCGCCGGGTACCAGCGCGACACGCCCGCGTCCTGGTCATGGTAGCAGACGGCGGCGTCGCGACCGTCTGGGGTGATCGCGATCGCCCAATTGTGCGGCCCGCAATTGTGCGCCTCGCACGCCCAGGACAGCACGCGTCCGTCCCGCTCAGCGATTGGGTTCGCGGTCGCGTCGCGGCTCAGCACAATGTCGCGCACCTCGGCGTCGGGCACAACGAGCGCCACTGCGGCGCGCACCGCGGGCTCGTCGACGAAGCGCGTGCCCGCGACGGGATCGAACGGGTATTTGCCGACGTAGCGCGACAGGTCGGTGCCGGCCGCGCTCGGTATTGGCGCAGGCGCGGGCGCTTCAACGGCGCGCGTCGGCTCGGGCTGCGGCTCGGGCGCGCGGCTGCACGCGGCGAGCGCGATCAGCAGCAGGGCGGTGGCGCGCTTCATTGGCGACGCAGCGACGCGCTCTGGATGTGCCATTGCCGCTGCTCCGCGGTGGCGCCGTCGACGTCGTTTACGTGGCGCAGCGTATACGTCCCTGCGAAGCGTTGCGCGGTGCCGTCCTTCAGCGTCGCGCGCACCGTCACGGGTACGCGGATATAGGTCGATCCCGCCGCGCCCTCGGGTCGGGTGGGCGCGCCCGCCACCACGCTGGTGTGCCGCGTCCGCGCGAAGCCGCAGATGAATTGGTCGAAGCTCTGCCCGCTCGCCCGGCCGCCTTGCGCCCACGCGCGATAGGCGGTGCGGTAGTCGCCGCGGTCGATCGCGGCATAGTATCGCTCCACCACCGCGCGCGCGGCCTGTGGCGAGGTGGCGGGCGCGGCGACCGCGGCGCTGCCAAGCAGGACGGAGACGAGAATGCTCATGCGCGCGACAACGATCGACGTCGCCGCACGGTTTCGCGTGGCTCAGGCGTCGCTGCGTTCCAGCAGGTCGTGCGGGTCGAGCCCGAGCAGGTCGATGTAGCCGCGAATGCGCGGCCATTGGTTGGCAACGAAATTCTCACGCTCGGCGTCGCGCAGCCGCTCCACCGCGCCCGCGAGCACGAACATGCCGACGCCGCGGCGCACCTCGACGTAGCCGTCGTCCTGGAAGCTCTGATACGCCTTGGCGACCGTCAGCGGGTTGGCGCCGTGTTCCGCCGCGAGCGCGCGGACCGAGGGGAGCTGGTCGCCCGCCACGAAGTCACCGCGCAGGATCCCCGCGGCGATGGTTGCGCGCAGCCGGATGTAGACCGGGCTGTCCTCGTTGCTCAGTGCTGCCATGCTGCGTTAATACAGCAAATGGGGGCGAAGTCGAGCCTTCAGCCCCGCGCCTCAGCCCTGCCAGTCGCTCCACACCTGTTCGATCGCGGGACGCGGCCGCTCGTCGAGCGCGCGCGCGGGCGTGCCGATGAAGACGAAGCCGGTGATCCGCTCGTGCGCGCCGCCGAACGCGTCGCGGACCCGGTCGGAGAAGGCGGGCCAGCCGGTCAGCCATCCTGCGGCATAGCCGTGCGCGTGCACCGCGTGGAGCAGGTTCATGCACGCCGCGCCCGCCGACAGTTCCTGCTCCCACACCGGGATCTTGTTGTCGGTCCTGGGGGACGACAGCGCGACGACCAGCGAGGGCGCCTGGGTCGCGAACTGCGTCATGTTGTCGAGCTCCGCCTGTCGCGCCTCCGGCTTTTCGGCGCGGTACGCCTGGACCAGCAGTGCGGCGAGCCGCTCGCGCTGGTCGTCGCCGACGATCACGAACCGCCACGGCGCGAGCTTGCCGTGGTCGGGTGTGCGCGCCGCGAGCGCGATCATCGCCACCAGTTCGGCGTGGTTTGGACCCGGCGCGACCAGATCGCGCGGCTTGCCCGAGCGACGGGTGGACAGATGCGAGAGCAGCGATGAGCGGTCGTTGAACATGGGCGCGCATCTAGGAAGCGTTAACGCGTATTTACAGCACCGGCTTTGCCGCTAGTCTCCCGTGCAACCATCGCGCGCGCCACGCAGCGTGCGCCACGTGCGAGTTCAGGGAGCGTATTTCAGACAATGGTGGACACCCCGACGGCCGACAACCGCGCCGAGCCCGACATCACCCACGTCAACCCGGCGGCCGAGGAAACCTGGTTCGGCCACCCGCGCCAGCTCGCGCGGCTGTTCACCACCGAGATGTGGGAGCGGTTCGGCTTCTACGGCATGCGCGCGCTGCTGACGCTGTACCTCACCAAGCACTTCGTGTTCGGCGACCGCGAGGCGACCGGGCTGTACGGCGGGTTCACCGCGCTTGTCTACCTGACCCCGCTCGTCGGCGGCTACCTGGCCGACCAGTATCTCGGCTCCAAGCGGTCGGTGAAGTTCGGCGCGATCATGATGGCGGTCGGCTACCTGACGCTCTGCTTCGGCGGCGACACCGCGCGCCCGATCGCGACGGTCGACGGGCAGCGCTACGCGGTCGAGATCGACGGCTTCCGCGACGGTCCGACCAGCGCCGCGGGCGAGCAGCGTTTCCTCGTCACCCCGCAGGGCCGGCTGGAGATCAAGGGCAACGAGGACGGCACCGTGTCGCTGCTCAACCCCGATCGCTCGGTCGCGCGCACGGTCGCGAAGGGCGCGTTCGAGCCGGGCGGCGAGCGCAGCGCGCTCCTGACCGCGGTGCTGCTCATCGCGCTCAGCCTGATCTCGGTCGGCAACGGCTTCTTCAAGCCCAACATCTCGACCATGGTGGGTGAGCTGTATCCCAACGGCGACCGCCGCCGCGACGCGGGGTTCACTATCTTCTACATGGGGATCAACCTGGGCTCGCTCGGCTCGCAGCTGCTCTGCCCGTTCCTCGCCGACGCGGTCGGCTGGTGGGCGGGGTTCGGCCTCGCCGCCGCGGGCATGCTCGTGTCCTGGTCGCTGATCCAGTTCAACGGTGGCAAGCTCGACGGCATCGGCGAGCCCCCGGTGCGCGAGGGCGCCGACCGCACGCTCGCGATCTTCGCCGGCGCGATCCTGGCGGTCCCGGTCTTCTACCTGCTGTTCACCAACCTGATGAACGCCGCGCCGCCGGAAGCCGGGTCGGGGCTGCTCGGCTACGTCGAGTCGCTGCCGCTGATGGGCAAGCTGCTGTTCGGCACCTTCCTGGTCGCGGTGCCCGGCATCCTGATCTGGTCCTACGCCAAGGGCAGCCGCGAGGAGTTCCAGATGATGCTGGCGGCGATGATCCTGATCGTCTTCAACGTCGTATTCTGGACGCTGTTCGAGCAGGCGGGGTCGAGCCTGACGCTGTTCGCCGACCGCAACACCGACCTGACCGTCGCGGGCGATTTCGCGATCACCGCGCCGCAGACGCAGTTCTTCAATGCGCTCTTCATCGTCATCTTCGCGCCGATCATGTCGATCCTGTGGACCAAGCTGTCCGCGCGCGGGCTGGAGCCATCGATCCCGGTCAAGTTCGGCATCGCGCTGATCGGCGTCGGCGCGGGCTTCCTGTTCCTGGTATGGGGCGGGCAGTTCGCGGGCGCCGACTTCAAGGTCGCCTTGTGGTGGCTGGCGGGGCTCTACCTGATCCACTCGCTCGCCGAATTGTGCATCTCGCCGGTGGGCCTCAGCATGATCACCAAGCTGTCGATCGCGCGCATCGTCGGCCTGATGATGGGCGTTTGGTTCCTGTCGATCTCGGTCGCGCAATATGTCGCCGGCATCGTCGCGCAGGTCGCCTCGGTCGAGACGGTCGGCGGGCAGGTCACCAACCTCAAGGTCAGCCTCGACACCTACAATCAGGTGTTCTGGACCATCGGGCTCGCCGCCGCGATCATCGGCGCGGTGCTGCTGGCGCTGTCGCCGCTGATCAGGCGCTGGATGCACGGCGTGCAGTAAGGGAGAGCCGACGTGGGGGACGTGCTGATCGCCGCGGTCGCGTTCGTGGGATCGCACTTTCTCCTGTCGCATCCGCTGCGCGCGGGCCTGGTGGCGCGCGTCGGCGAGCGCGGGTTCGCCGCCGTCTACAGCCTCGTCGCGTTCGCCACGCTCGGGTGGCTGGCCGCCGCTTACCGCGCCGCACCCGCGGCGACCCCGCTATGGCCGGTCGGCGACGAAATATGGGCGGTCGCGACGCTCGTCATGCTGGTGGCGAGCGTGCTGTTCGCCGGCTCGCTGGTGCGCAACCCCGCGCTACCCGATCCCGGCGGCGCGGCGAAGCCGGTGCCCGAGGCGCGCGGCGTCTTCGCGGTCACGAGGCACCCGATGATGTGGGCGTTCGCGCTGTGGGGCACGGTGCACATCCTCGTCTATCCCGATCCGTCGAACGTCGTGCTGGCGGGTGCAATCATCGTGCTCGCCTTGGTCGGCGCGCATCTGCAGGACCGCAAGA
Source organism: Sphingomonas sp. (assembly GCF_042095875.1). Classification (GTDB taxonomy): domain Bacteria; phylum Pseudomonadota; class Alphaproteobacteria; order Sphingomonadales; family Sphingomonadaceae; genus Sphingomonas. Next base: position 115,397 of record NZ_JBELMJ010000004.1, on the reverse strand, counting down.
AGGCGCGGCTCCAGCCCGATTTCTGGCCCGAGTGGCAGCGGCGAACGAGCTACCTGCCGTTCGCCGCCATCACCCGCGGGCGCGCGCGGATCGGCACGCCAGGCGGTCACGCGCTCGGCGGCGGTGTCGTGCTGTGGCTCGCCGCGACCTGGGCGCACATACCGCTCGTCGGCTGGGCGGCGGGTATCTGGCGCTGGATCGTCTGAGCCGGGCGCAACAAATGTTACGTTCGGCTCTGGCGACACGAAACGAAACAGGACAAGGAGGCGCGACAACGGCAAACGTGCCGACCATCAGGAGCGCGTCATGACCCGCGGAGCCGAAATTGCAACCAAGGTCGCCGCGTTCGTGCGCGACACGGTCGCACCGTTCGAGCGCGATCCGCGCTGCGGCGCGCACGGGCCGTCGGACGAGCTGGTGCAGGAACTGCGCTGCCTCGCGCGCGCGGCGGGCGTGCTCACGCCGCACATCCTGGCGGACGGCAGCCACCTGACGCACCGCGAGACCGCGCAGGTGCTGCGCGCCGCGGGGCTGTCGCCGCTCGGCCCGCTCGCGGTCAACGTGATGGCGCCCGACGAGGGCAACATGTACCTGCTCGGCCGCGCGGCGAGCGCGGAGCAGAAGGCGCGCTTTCTCGCCCCCCTCGTCAGCGGCGAGGCGCGCTCGGCGTTCTTCATGACCGAGCCGGCGGCGGACGGCGGTGCAGGCTCCGACCCGTCGATGATGCTGACCACGGCGACACAGGACGGCAACCACTGGGTGGTGAACGGGCGCAAGGCGTTCATCACCGGTGCGCAAGGAGCCAGCGTCGGCATCGTCATGGCGAAGGCCGAGGAAGGCGCGACGATGTTCCTCGTCGACCTGCCCGAGGCTTACGAGGCCGGGGCGATCACGATCGAGCGCGTGCTCGACACGATCGACAGCTCGATGCCGGGCGGCCACGCTGTCGTGCGGATCACTGACCTGCGCCTCCCCGCCGACCAGATGCTCGGCAACCCGGGCGAGGGGTTCAAGCTCGCGCAGATCCGCTTGGCGCCTGCGCGGCTGACCCACTGCATGCGCTGGCTGGGCTCGTGCCAGCGCGCGCACGAGATCGCGACCGACTACGCCAACCGCCGCCACGCCTTCGGCAAGCCGCTGATCGACCATGAGGGCGTCGGCTTCATGCTGGCGGAGAACGTGATCGACCTGAAGCAGGCCGAGCTGATGATCGACTGGTGCGCCGACGTGCTCGACACCCAAGCACTCGGCACCGCGGAGAGCTCGATGACGAAGGTCGCGGTGTCGGAGGCGCTGATGCGCATCGCCGACCGCTGCGTGCAGGTGATGGGCGGCAGCGGCGTCACCGGCGACACGATCGTCGAGCAGGTGTTCCGCGAGGTGCGCGCCTTCCGCATCTACGACGGCCCGACCGAGGTCCACAAGTGGAGCCTCGCCAAGAAGATCAAACGCGACTGGCGGGACAGCCAGCGCCCGCAGGAGAGTTGATGCCCATGACGCAGCCGCTGTTCGGATTGATGCAGGACGTACCGCTGACGGTGGACCGCTTCCTCGACCACGCGGCCGCGTGGCACGGCGCGCGCGAGATCGTCTCGCGCGAGGGCGACGGCGGCCTGACGCGGCTCGATTATTCCTGGCTCCACCGGACCGCCAAGCGCGTGTCGAACGCGCTCGCGCGCGCCGGCGTAGGGCAGGGCGACCGCGTCGCGACGATGGGCTGGAACAGCGCGCGCCACCTCGCCGCCTGGTACGGCGCGACCAACATGGGCGTGGTGCTCCACACGCTCAATCCGCGGCTGTTCGCGGAGCAGATCGCCTATATCGCCGACCACGCGGGCGACCGCATCCTGATCGCCGATCCGGCGTGCGCGGCCCTGGTCGGCCCGCTGCTCGCCGCCGCGCCGTCGATCGAGCGGGTCATCTTCCTGTGCGCCGCGGCGGAGCTGCCCGCCACTGATTACCCCGCTGTCGCGTTCGACGACTGGATCGCCGACGAGCCGGCGGAGTATACCTGGGGCGGGTTCGACGAGCGGCTGGCGTGCGGGCTGTGCTATACCTCCGGCACGACGGGAAATCCGAAGGGCGTGCTCTACTCGCACCGCTCCAACTACCTCCACACGATGATGACGCTCCAGGCCGACGCGCTCGCGCTGACGACGCGCGACACGGTGCTGCTGATCGTGCCGATGTACCATGCCAACGCCTGGGGCGTGGTCTATTCCGCCCCCGCGGTCGGCGCCAAGCTGGTGCTGCCCGGCGCGCGCATGGACGGCGAGTCGATCTACCGCTTGATCGAGGACGAGGGCGTCACCTTCTCCGCCGCGGTGCCGACCGTGTGGCAGGGCCTGCTCCACTATTTGCGTAGCAGCGGCACGCGCTTCTCGACGTTGAAGCGCGTCGTGATCGGCGGCTCCGCCCCGCCGGAGGCGCTGATCCGCGCGTTCCAGGACGATTACGGCGTCGACGTGATCCAGGGCTGGGGCATGACCGAGACCTCGCCGCTCGCGACGCTGTCGACCCCCAGTCCCGAGGTGCTCGAGCAACCCTATGACGAGCAGGTGCGCCGCAAGGGAATGCAGGGGCGTCTCGTCTGCGGGCTCGAGCTCAAGCTGACCGACGACGACGGGCGTCGCCTCCCGCACGATGGCCGCACGTCGGGGCGGCTCAAGATCAAGGGGCCGACGATCACCAGCGGTTACTTCGGCGGCGAGGGCGGCGAGGTGCTCGACGAGGAAGGCTTCTTCGACACCGGCGACGTGTCGACGATCGACGCGGCCGGCTACATGCAGATCACCGACCGCGCCAAGGACATCGTCAAGTCGGGTGGCGAGTGGATCAGCTCGATCGAGATCGAGAACATCGCGGTCGGCCACCCCGAGGTCGCGCTCGCCGCGGTGATCGGCGTCGCGCACCCGAGATGGGACGAGCGCCCGATTCTGCTGATCCAGTGCCACGCGGGCGCCGCGTGCGGGCGCGCCGAACTGCTCGCCTTCCTCGACGGCAAGATCGCGCGCTGGTGGATGCCCGACGACGTCGTCGTGGTGGACGAGATCCCGCTCGGCGCGACCGGCAAGATCGACAAGAAGCTGCTGCGCCAGCGGATGGCCGGCTACGTGCTGCCCGACCTCGCCGCGAGTTAGTCGAAGCGTGCAGACCCGCGCGCGATTTGCATAATCGCGTGGTGAGGCGCATCGGGTGCGCGCCGGCGCGCACGACGTCGGCGACGGAGAGGCTCAACCGATCGGTCGGGGTCGCCGGCACGTGCCGTCACGGGCGCGCCCGTGACCCTCACGCCCGCGCGGGCGGCCGAGCATCCGGGATCACGTCATGAGATTGCGCCGCCGGGGCCTGGCCTCGATCAACAGTGAGGTACGCGACGGCATCCTGCCCGCCGCCGACGGCATCGCGCGGGTGGCGATCCCCGCGGGCGAGCCGCTCCTCGCGCCGCGCAACTACCGCGTCACCGCGCTGATCATCGCCTGCGCGCTGTTCATGGAACAGATGGACGCGACGATCCTGTCGACCGCGCTGCCGACGATGGCGCGCGATTTCGGCGTGCCCGCGACCAGCATGGGCTCGGCGCTGACCTCCTACCTCCTGGCGCTCGCGATCTTCATTCCGGCGAGCGGGCGCATGGCCGACCGCTTCGGGTCGCGCACGGTGTTCCGCGCCGCGATCCTGATCTTCGTCGCGGGGTCCGCGCTGTGCGGCGTCGCGCCGACGCTGCCGTTCATCATGGCGGCGCGCTTCCTCCAGGGTCTGGGCGGCGCGATGATGATCCCGGTCGGGCGGCTGGTGCTGCTGCGCAGCGTCGCCAAGCAGGACATGGTGTCGGCGATGTCGTGGCTGATCATGCCCGCGCTGATCGGCCCGATCCTGGGCCCGCCGGTCGGCGGCGCGATCGTCACCTATCTCGACTGGCGCTGGATCTTCTACCTCAACCTGCCGATCGGGCTGCTCGGCGTGGCGCTGGTCACGCGCTTCATCGGCGATGTGCGCGCGGAGCGCCCGGCGCGGTTCGACCTGCGCGGGTTCGTATTGTCCGGCGTCGCGCTCGGCTGCCTGCTGTTCGGGTTCGAGATGACCAGCCGGGCGGGTGAGATCGCCACCGCGCTGGTGCTGATCGGGATCGGGCTGGTGTCGAGCGCCCTGTACATCGCGCACGCGCGACGCCGCGCGCAGCCGATCCTCGACCTGACCCTGCTCGCCGTGCCGTCGTTCCGCCTGTCGGTGATCGGCGGATCGCTGACCCGCATCACGCAGGGCGCGCAGCCATTCCTGCTCCCGATGATGCTCCAGCTCGGCTTCGGCATGACCGCGGCGGCGAGCGGCGCGATCACGATCGCGAGTGCGATCGGGTCGCTGGCGATGAAGGGGCTGGCGCCGCGCGTGCTGCGCCGCTGGGGCTTTCGCCGCAGCCTGATCGTGGGCGGGCTGGGGGGCAGCGCGGGCTACGCGGTGTGCGGGCTGTTCCGCCCCGACTGGCCGGTGCCGCTGATCTTCGCGATGCTGATGGTGTCGGGCTTCTTCATGTCGTTCCAGTTCTCGGCCTACAACACGATCGCCTACGACGAGATACCGCCCGAACGGATGAGCTCGGCGACCAGCTTCTACGCGACGTTCCAGCAGTTGATGTTATCGTTGGGTATCTGCGCCGCCGCCGCCTCCCTCCACGTCGGCATGCTCTCGTCTGGACATGACCGGCCGCAATTGAGCGACTTCACGCTCGCGTTCCTGGTGGTGACGGCGGTGTCGGCCACCGCGACGATCTGGAATCGCCGCTTCGCACCCGACGCGGGCGCGCAGTTGAGCGGGCATGTCGCGCCGCGGCGCTCGGGTGGGGTCCAGCGCTGACGTAACCGGCACGCCCGATCGACGTTGGCGCTGAGCAGCGCCCGCGCATGTCCCCGCTTCAAATCGCCGGCATTGTCGCTAAACCTATGTCAACTCGACCATCCACATCGGTTCAGTCCCGCTCATGTCCGACAGCCCGCTCGAAGTGCGTCTCTCCTACCATCTCGCCCTGACCTTCTCCGAGCGCGAGGCGCTGCGCTCCCTCGAACGGCGCGAACGCAGCTACCGCGCGGGCGAGATCGTGCTGTGCGAGGGGCAGAGCACCGACAGCCTGTTCGTGGTGTCGAGCGGCTGGCTCCACGGCTCGGTCAAGCTGCCGAACGGCGACCGGCAGATTCAGCGCTTCTACTTCGTCGGCGACGTCACCACGACCCTGTCGCTCGCCTGGGGCTACAGCGCCGCGACGTTGCAGGCGGTGAACGACGCGACTTTGTTCGAGATGCCCAAGGACGCGTTCGGCCGCCTGTTCCGCAGCCATCCGCGACTAGGCGCGATGCTGTTCGCGGTGTCCACCGCCGAGCAGGTGGCGATGGCCGACCGCCTGACCTCGATGGGGCGCACCGACGGCTTCACGCGTATCGCGACGCTCTTGCTCGACGTCCGCTCGCGGCTGCGCGTCGTCGACGACCTGCGCGGTTCGTCGTTCGAGCTGCCGCTGACGCAGAAGGACCTGGGCGACGCGGTCGGGCTGACCAAGACGCACGTCAATCGCTCGCTGAAGGCGCTGGAGGCGACCGGACTGGTGGAGCGCGACGGACGCCTGATCCGCATCACGGACGTCGACCGCCTCGCCGAACTGGTCAACTTCGTCGATCGCCACGGCGTGATCGCGACCGACTGGCTGCCCCCGGTTGGTGCCGAGGCCCCAGTGACCGCGCAGTGACATAGGTCACCCGCAACCGGGTGGCTCGACGATCTATGTTACCGCGCGTCGTTTTTTCTCACCATTGTTCGATCGTTCGCTGAACCGCGGCGCGACCTGTCCCTTTTACCGTGCCGTGAGCGGGCGATTTCGCCGCGGGAGGGGATTATACATGGCAGAACGGTTGGGCGTGGCGATCGTCGGCGTCGGCGGCGCGGTGGCGACCACCGCGATCGCGGGGATCGAGATGATCAAGGCGGGCTCGAACAGCCTCGACGGGCTGCCGCTCGCCGACCGCGACGTGGCCGGCATGGTCGCCTACCGCGATCTGGAATTCGGCGGCTGGGACCTGGCGGATGAGACGCTGGGCGCGTGCGCGCTGCGCCACGGCGTGATCGGCGACAAGGAATTGACCGACGGCGCGGCCGTGCTCAATCAGATGCGGCCGTGGAAGGCGGCGGGCTCGACCGGTTACTGCGCCAACATCGACGGCACCAACAAGCTGGGCGGCGGACACCGCGCCGCGATCCAGCAGATCCAGGACGACCTGCGCCGCTTCAAGGACGAGAAAAAGCTCGACCGCGTCGTGGTCGTCAATCTCGCCTCGACCGAGCGCAAGCCCGGCGACGACGGTGCGTTGCAGTCGCGCGAAGCCTTCGAGCAGGGCCTGGACGCCGACGACGCCGCGATCAGTCCGGCGATGCTCTACGCCTATGCCGCGATCGACTCCGGCACGCCCTACGCCAACTTCACGCCCTCGGTCGCGGCCGACGTCGCGCCGCTCGCCGCGTTCGCCGCCGAGCGCAACGTGCCGGTCGCGGGCAAGGACGGCAAGACCGGGCAGACGTTCATGAAGACGGTGATCGCGCCTGCGCTGCGCGATCGCGCGCTCCACGTCGACGGCTGGTTCTCGACCAACATCCTCGGCAATTCGGACGGCCTCGCACTCGACGATCCCAAGTCGCTGCAGTCTAAGCTGGGTACGAAGAAGAGCGTGCTCAACCAGATACTCGGCTACCCGGTCGAGGATCACATCATCATGATTCATTATTACAAGCCGCGCGGCGACGACAAGGAAGCGTGGGACAACATCGACTTGACCGGTTTCATGGGTCAAAAGATGCAGCTGAAGCTCAATTTCCTGTGCAAGGACTCGATCCTCGCCGCCCCGCTCGCGATCGAGATCGCGCGCTGCCTCGACCTCGCGCAACAGCGTGGGCAAGGCGGCGTGCAGGAGCAGATGGGGCTGTTCTTCAAGCTGCCGCAGACGCGCGGCGACTATGATCCGGTCCACGGCGTGCCCGAGCAGCAGTTGATCCTCGACAATTGGCTGGACGGTCGCGCCGAGTGACCGACACGCCGGTGCTGGACATGATCGCGGCCGAGGCGCCGGGACTGACCCCGGCTGCCCTGCCGTTCCTGCGCGAATTGGGCGACCTGAAGCGCGTCCGCTCGGCCGCCGCGCCCGGCTCGATCGCGGAACGGTTGTTCGTCGCGGGCTGGGCCGCGCTGGTGCGCGGCGACGATCCGGCCGAGGTGACGATGCGCGTCACCGCGTCGGCGCTCGTCTCGGCACGGCTCGGCGATCTCGACTTGGCGGCGATGACGGCGCTCGGCATCGGCGATCAGGCGGTGGCGGTGCTGGAGCGCGCGTTCGACGAGATCGCCGACCAGGTCGCGCCCTCGCTCCACGCGCGCCTTCGCGCCGCGCTGCCGCTCGGGCGACCCGCACTGAGCGACACGCCCGCCTTCGTCGGCAAGCTCGCGCGACAACCGCGCGCGGGCGTGACCTGTCCGGGGCAGCCGCGGATCATGCTGCAACCGCCCGAGAACCATGCCGAGCACTGCCTGATGGTCGCGGTCTACGGCGTGCTGGCTAGCGCGTGGCACGGTGCCGATCCGGTGCCCGTCTTCCTCGCCGGCATGGCGCACCATTTTCATAACGCCGACATGCCCGACAGCGGTTACTCGGGCGAGATGCTGCTGGGCGACGCGCTCGACACCGCGATCCAGCACGCGCGCGCGGCGAGCATGGCGGAGCTCGCGCCCGACCTGTCGCGCACCGTCGCCGACGCGCTCGCCCCGATCGGCGGCGAAGAGACGCCCGAGGCGCGCGCCTTCCACGTCGCCGACGTGCTCGACCGCGTGCTGGAGATCGAGCAGCACACCCGCGCCGCCCGACTGACGATGCAGGTCGTGCTGGGCGACTATGGCCTTGTCCACGACGGCCCGGTCAAGGCGTTCCATGACCGTGTCCTACTCGACGCGGGGCTGATGTGACCGGGGAGGCGAGCCGCTGGCGCTCGCCGCTGACCGGGCGCGTGCTCGTCCACGACACGCCGCACTCGCTCGCCGCCCTCGGTGAGCGCTGGCCGGTGGTCGACGGCATCCCGTACCTGCGTACCGAGAGCGAGGGGCTCGTCGCGGTCGCGCTCGATCACCTCGACGCGGGTTGCCCCGACGACGCTTTGGTCGCGCTGCTGACCGATCAGGACGCGTGGTGGACCGGTCCCGCAACCGACCTGACCGAGTTGAAGCGGCTGGTGCGGGAGCGCGAGACGCTCAACCTGCGCCAAGCCATGGCGCTGCTGCGGAAGGGGCCGGTGGCGGATTACTTCGCCTACCGCTGGAGCGATCCGACCTATCTCGCCGGGCTCGCACTGCTTGAGGCGCATTGGAGGGCGCCCGCGACCGCGTTCGAGCTCGCCTGCGGGATCGGCCATTACCTGCGCGACCTGACGCGTGCCGGGGTGGCGTGCCTTGGCGCCGACGTGGTGTTCGCCAAATGCTGGCTGGCGAAGAACTGGGTCGCGCCGGACGCCGATTACGTCGTGTTCGATGCCGCCGCCGCGTGGCCGATCGCCGACCAGCGCTTCGACCTCGTGATGTGCCACGACGCTTTCTACTTCCTGCCCGATCAGCCGCGCGTTGCGCAGCGGCTGCGCGCCGCGACCGCGGAAGGCGGCGTGCTCGCGGTCAGCCACCTCCACAACGCGGGCGTTGCGGGTGGTGCCAAGGGGCCGGCGCGAAACGGGGCGGAGTGGCGCGCGCTGTTCCCGACCGCGCAGGTCCATGACGAGCGCGCGCTGCTCTGCGCGCTGATGAAGGGCGCCGCTCCGCCGACCACCGACTGGCGCGACGATCCGGTGATCGAGGCCTGGTCGCTGGTCGAGGGCGCCGGTGAGCCGCGCGCGATCACCGGCGGCGTCGCGATGCCGCCCCGTGACGCGACGCTGCGTCGCAATCCGCTGCTCGGCGACGATGACGAGGTCTACTGGCCGTCGCCGCGCTACCGCGACGAATATGCCGCCGGTTGCTTCTGGGCACTTCCCGACGAGGCGCTGCCGTTCGACCCTGACGACGCACGCCTGCGTCGCAAGGTCGACCTGCCGGAGCGCTGGTGATGTCGGCGGACGCGCCGCGCTGGGGGATCGTCGGCTACGGCTGGGTCGCGCGCGACTACATGGCGCCGGGCATCGCGGCGGCAGGTAGCACGGTAACCGCCATCGCCGATCCGTCGCCCGCCTCGCGCGCGCGTGCCGAGGCGGCGGGGCTCGCCGCATTTGCCGATGCCGGGGCGATGCTGGCGTCGGACGCGTGCGACCTCGTCTACGTCGCGACGCCCAATGACGCGCACTCAGGCCCGGTGGCTGCCTGCGCCGCCGCAGGCGTGCCCGTGCTGTGCGAGAAGCCGATCGCGGCGACGATCGAGCAGGTCGAGGCGATGGCGGCATCGCTCGGGCCTACGCTCTACGGCACCGCCTTCGACCAGCGGCACCATCCCGCGCACGCGGCGATGGCGGACGCGATCGCCGCGGGTGACATCGGGCGCCCGGTCGCGGTCAGGATCGTCTACGCGTGCTGGGTCGACCCGGCCTGGACGCCCGCCGGCGGCGCACACGATAATTGGCGCGCCGACCCGATCAGGGCAGGGGGCGGGGCGGTGATCGACCTCGCGCTCCACGGGCTCGACCTGTCCGAACGGCTGCTCTGCGAACCGCTCACCGACCTGTCGATCCAGCTCCAGCGCCGCATCCACGATTACCCGGTCGACGACGGCGGGATGCTGTCGGGCCGCACCGCCTCGGGGGTGCTGTTCCAGAGCCACGTGGCGTACAATTGCGCAGAGGTGCTGCCCAGGCGACGGCTGGAGGTGCTCGGCGAGCGCGGCCTGCTGGTCGCGACCGACACGATGGGGCAGACCGCGGGCGGTACGCTGATGCGCCGTTGCGCGCAGAGTGGCGAGGAGCGCGCCGTGCCGTTCGACACCGCCACCTCGCCCTTCGCCGCGCAGGCCGCCGCGTTCATGGCGGCGGCGCGGGGCGAGCCGCACGATTTCTCGATGACGCGCGACCTGGCACTCATGCGGCTGTTCGACCGCGCCTATACGGAGGCTCGCCGATGGCTCTGAGCTGGTTCGCCTGCGCTAATTGCGGCTTCTGGCAGAAGCATTTCGCGCCGCCCGACTGCCCCGTCTGCACCGACGTGCGTAACGACTTGCCCGAGGACGGTTGGCACTTCCTGCCCGAGGCGGAGGTCGCGGCCACCCACGACGGCTCCGCGCGCGAGGTCGCGCCGGGGTTATGGGCGTTCACCACCAGTCCCGCGCTGGGGCTCGCCGGCACCGGCTGGCTGATCGCCCGCGACGGCGGCAATATCGCTTTCGAGGCCGCGCCCTTTTACACCGAGGCGATGCTCGATCGGATTGCGGCGCTCGGCGGCATCGCCTTCCTCGCCGCCAGCCACGCGCACGGATATGGCGCGCTGTTCCAGCTTCAGCGCCGCTTCGACCCCGCCGTGGTCGCGATCCAGCGCGACGACCTTCGCATGACCAAGGCGTTCCGCGTCACCATGCCCTACGATGACGCGCTGGAGCTCGCGCCCGGCTACACGCTCCATCACGTCGGCGGGCATTACGAGGGACAGGCCGCACTCCACGACGCGCCCGGCCGACGCCTGTTCTGCGGCGACATGTTCAAGATCGACCAGGATGCCGACGGCCACTCCCACGCGATTTCCAGCCACAAGGCCTTTCACAAGGATATTCCGCTGACCCACGCCGAGCTTCGTCGCTACCGCGACGTCATCGCGCCGCTCGACTTCGACGCGGTGCTGACCCCGTTCGAGTACGCGCCCGAGGTTGGCCGAGCGGTCGCGCTCGCTGCGCTCGACGACGGCCTCGCGCGCGCGCCCGGCGTGCGGCGGATCAGCCTGTGAATAGCGGCCTTCCCAGCGGCCTCGGTGACGCCGCGCGTCGCTACCTAGACGCGTTCCCCAAGGGCGATGTGGTCGCCTTTCCGATCCACCCGCTCGATCGGCTCGGGCTACCGGTGTGGGTCGTGGCCTTGTTCCCCGAGGACGCGGCGCTGTCGGGGATCATGCCCTACGGCGTCGGCTACGGCGCGACCGACGAGGCGGCGGTGCTCGGCGGATTGGGCGAGATCGCCGAAATGGTGTGGCCGACGCTGACGCTCGGCGCGCGCACCAAGACGCGCGGCAGCTACGCCGAGCTCGCGCGCAGCCTGGGCGCGCACGCTGTCGCCGACCCGTTCACGCTCTGCCTGCCCGCCGGCTCGCCGGTCGACCACGACACGGTGCTCGAGTGGGTCGAGGCGAAGCGCTGGCGCGACGGCTCGACCGTACTAGTGCCGATCGACCTCGCCGCCTATTCCTCGAAGGAGCTCTCCCCCGGCTACCAGCCATTCACGACGATCATTTCAAATGGCATGGGCGCCGGCCCCGACCTCGACTGGGCAATCGGCCACGGTCTGTGCGAAATCCTGCAGCGCGACGGCAACGGCCTGCTGTTCCGTGCGCTGGACCGCGGTGTGACGCTGGAGCTCGACGGCGACCTGCCCGCCTCGACCCGCGCGATCCTCGACCGCTTCGACGCCGCCGGCATCCGCGCGATCCCGAAGTTCGCGACCGACCAGTACGGCCTGCCCAATCTCTATTGCGCCGGCGTCGACGAGCGCGGCGAGCCGGCCGCGCCGATCATGGTCACCGCCTGCGGCGAGGCGTGCCACGCCGACCGCGCCGCCGCACTCGACAAATGCCTGACCGAGTTCGCCGCCAGCCGCGCGCGCAAGGCGTTCGCGCACGGCCCGGCGGACCTCGTCGCGCAGGTCGCTCCTGAGGGTTATGTCGAACGCTTCATGGCGCAGGCGGGTGGTGCTGCGAAGTCGAGCGACCGCCGCGCATTCGACGCGATGCGCGACTGGACCGGGCGTAGTGCGGGCGAACTGCGCGGCTGGCTCGCCGACAACGTGCTGTCCGACCGGTCGTCGCACCGCTTTTCCAACCTGCCGTCGCAGCGCGCGCCCGATGGTCACGCGCGCGCCGCGACCGCACGCGCCGCGGTCGGGGCGGCAGGGTTCGACGTGCTCTACGTCGACATGGCGCCGGCCGACCGCTCGGTCACCGTGGTCAAGGTGATCGTGCCCGGCATGGAGGTCGAGACGATGAGCTACTACCGCATCGGCACGCGCAACGCCGAGAAGCTGCTCGCGATGGACTCACCGCTGATCCAGTTCGGCGAGGAAGGCGCGGCGTTGCAGCGCATCCGCCTGCCCGAGGCCGATGCCGAGCGGCTCGGTCACCCGCTGTTCGACACCGAGGCGGCGGACCGGCTCGTCGGTCCGCTCTATCCCTTGTACCGCGAGCCCGAGGCACACCACGTCGCCTGGAAGAGCGAGGCATGACCCTGCGCTACGCCTACAACACCAACGGCGCTGCCAACCACCGGCTCGACGACGCGCTGCGGCTGATCGCGGACGCGGGTTACGCCGGCGTCGCGCTGACGCTCGACCATCACCACCTCGATCCGTTCGCCGATACGTGGGAGCAGGAATGCGACCGCGTCGCGCGCCTGCTCGGCGACCTCGGCCTCGGCAGCGTCATCGAGACCGGCGCGCGTTACCTGCTCGACCCGCGCCAGAAGCACGAGCCCACGCTCGTCACCCCCGACGCGAAGGGCCGCGCGCGCCGCGTCGCCTTTCTAAACCGCGCGCTCGATGTCGCCGCCTGGCTCCAAAGCGAGACGGTGTCGTTCTGGGCCGGCGTGCCGCAGGCGGGCGTCGATCATGCCGAGGCGCGCAGGTGGATGGACGAGGGGTTGGAGCAGGTGCTCGACCACGCCGAGGCGGTCGGCGTAGACGCGAGTTTTGAGCCCGAACCCGGGATGCTGATCGAGACTGTTGCCGACTACGACACGCTCGCCGCGCGTCACCCGCGGCTGCGGCTCGCGCTCGATACCGGCCACTGCCTCGTCACCGAGGATATCGAGCCCACCGACGCGATCCGCCGCTACGCGCCCCGCCTCGGCACCGTCGCGATCGAGGACATGCGTCGCGGCGACCACACGCACCTGCCGTTCGGGCAGGGCGACATGGACATGCCGACGGTGCTGAACGCGCTGGACGAGATCGGCTTCTCACGCCTCGTCTGCGTGGAACTGTCGCGCGAGAGCCCGCGCGCGCACGCCGCCATCCCGGAGTCGATCGACTATCTCAGGAACCTCGCCCGGTGAGCGTCCGATGAGGGTGTGCTTCGTCTCGCGCCGCTTCTTCCCGGCGATCTCGGGCATGTCGATCTACGCGATCAACCTGCTGCGGCAGCTAGTGGCGCAGGGCCACGACGTGACGATGGTCAGCCAATATTACGGCGATCCCGCGCGCGCCAAGGTCTACGGCGGCGGCCCGCCCCCGTGCGTGGAGGGCGTCCGCGTGATCGGGCTGGAGGCAATCGGTGAGCAGGCGAGCGGCAATTTCGAACGCGACATCGACGCGATAAACGACACGATCGTCGCCGAGCACGCGCGCGCGCCGTTCGATATTCTACACGCGCAATACGGCTATCCGACCGGCTGGGCGACCCTGCTCGCGGCCGAGCGGTTGGGCGTGCCGTGCGTCGTCTCGATCCAGGGCGGCGACGGCCACTGGGTCGGCTCGTGCTGCGACACGCACCGCATCGCAATGGAGCGCGTGCTCGACCACGCCGGCGCGCTGCTGATCGGCGGCAAGAGCTTCGCGCAGGAGGTGCACGACCGGCTCGGCACGCCGATGGAGCGCTTCACCATCGTGCCGGGCGCGGTCGACACCGATCGCTTCACGCCGGGTGAGCGCACCGACGACGGCGCCGTGCGCTTCTTCTATCACGGTCGCGTCGATCGCCGCAAAGGCGTGCTCGACCTGCTACACGCACTACCGGGAGTCGCGGGCAGGTGGCACTGCACGATTTCGGGCATCGGCCCCGACGTAGAGGCCGCGCACGCGCTCGCAAGCGAACTCGACCTGTCCGACCGCGTCACCTTCACCGGCTACGCCGAGTACGACAGCGTGCCCGAGCGCTACCGCGACCACGACGTGTTCGTGTCACCGACCTATGCCGAGGGTTTCTCCAACACGATTCTGGAGGCGATGGCGAGCGGGCAGGCGGTGCTGTCGTGCCGCGCGGTCGGCGTGACCGACTGCATCCGCGACGGGGAGAACGGCCTGCTGGTCGAGCCGGGCGACGTGCCCGCGCTCACCGCCGCGATGTCGCGGTTGGTCATCGACGCCGCGCTGCGCGAGCGTCTCGCCGCCGCCGGGCTCGCCGAGTGCCGCCGCGTGTACAGCTGGCACGCGGTCGGCCGGCAGATCGCGGGCATCTACGAGGAACTGCGCGGCACCCGCCCCGCGACCGGCATCGACACGCACATCCCGATCGCGCCATGCCGCTTCCGCGCCGAGCCGCACCTGCTGTGACGCGCCCGATATGACGCATATCGTCGCGATATCGCCGCACCTGGACGACGCCGCCTTCTCGGTCGGCGGCCTGCTCGCCGCGCACGCGCGGGCGGGGGGCCGCGTGACGATCGTCACCTGCTTCACCGGCAATGTCGCGCAGCCGACCGGCTTCGCGCTCGCGTGCCAGTTCGACAAGGGGCTCGGGCCGGAGGTCGATTACATGGCGCTGCGCCGCGCCGAGGATGTGGCGGCGTGCGCGGTGATCGGCACGCAGGCGGTCCATCTGCCGCTGCTGGAAGCGCCGCACCGCGGCTACGCGAGCGCGCCCGAACTGTTCGCGGCGCGGCGCGACGACGACGCGATGCTGGCGCCGCTCACCGCCGCGCTGGCCGAGCAGGTCGCCGCGCTCGCACCCGACCTGCTGCTGGGGCCACTCGCGATCGGCGATCACGTCGATCACTGGCTGGTGCGCGATGCGCTGACCTCGATCAGCGACGCGGTGCTGTTGTGGGAGGATTGGCCCTATCTCACCCGCGCACGGTCGCGGCCGAGCGACGCGCCCGCGATCGAACACGTCCTCAGCCCGCAGGACCGCGCGGCACGCATCGGGATGTGCGCGGCATATCGCTCGCAGCTGTCGTTCCAGTTCGGCTCCGTAGCCGCGATGGAAGCGGCGAACGACCTGGTCGTAACAGAGCGGCTCTACGCGGCGCCCGCCACCCCGTCATATCGGCCAGAAGTACATGATCAGCGCCGTGCCGAGCACGAGGATCAGCAGCGATAACGGGACGCCCAGACGCGCATAGTCGCCGAACCGGTACCCGCCCGGTGCCATGACCAGCGTGTTGCACTGATGGCCGATCGGCGTGAGGAAGTCGCTGCCGGCGCCGACCGCCACCGCCATCAGGAACGCGTCGGGGCGCATGCCGAGCTGTTCGGCCATGGTCGCGCCGATCGGCGCCATGACCAGCACGGTCGCCGCATTGTTGAGGAACGGCGTCACCGCCATCGCGGCCGCGATAATCATCGCGACCACCGCGAACGGTGGCAGGTGCGATGCCACGCTCGACAGGCCGGAGGCGATGATCGCGGTCCCGCCGGTCGACTCGAGCGTGCCGGAAACGGGGATCAGCGCGCCGATCAGCACCAGGATCGGCCACTCGACCGCGTCATAGGCCTCCTCGGGCTTCAGCACGCCGGTGACGATCATCGCCGTCGCCGCACTGAGAAAGGCGATGGCGACCGGCACGATCTGCGCCGCCAGCGCGATCACCGTCGCGGCCAGGATCGTCGCGGGCACCCAGATCGGCCGGCGCTTGCCGATCTGCAGCCGCCGTTCGGCGAGCGGGAACAGGCCGGCGGTGGTCAGCCGGTCGGACAAGCCCTGTTCGGCGCCGCGCAGCAGCAGCAGGTCGCCCTCGCGCAGCGTCACGCGGCGCAGGCGGCGACGCAGGCGATAGCCGCCGCGGCTGACCGCGACCACGGCCAATCCGAAACGATCGGCCAAGCGCGCGCTCGCCGCGCTGGCATTGATCAGCGGCGATCCCTTCTGGATCACCGCTTCCGCAATGGCGAGCTGCCCGCCGTCGCCCTCGCGCGCGTCGGCGGGTTCCAGGTCGCCCCCGATCACCAGCCGCTGAATCGCGGGTGCGTCGCCCTCGATCAGCATGACGTCGCCCGCGTGCAGCGCCCAGTCGGTGTCGGGGACGAGCCGGCGATACTGCTCACGCACCAGGCCGATCACGCGCGCGTCGCCTTCGGCCAGTTGCTCCAGGTCGGCCACTGTGCGCCCGACGAAGGGGGAGTTGGCGGCGAAGCGGAGTTCGGACACGTAGTCCTCAACCGAGAAGCTGTCCTCCGCCGATCGCGTGCCCTGCCGGTCCTTGGGCAAGAGCCGCCAGCCGACCGTCAGGAAGACCATGCCCGCCAGCGTCAGCCCGAGCCCCACCGGCAGGTAATCGAACATGCCGAACGGCTCGCCACCCAAGTCCTGGCGTACGCGGCTGACCACGAGGTTGGGCGAGGTGCCGACCAGCGTCATCAACCCGCCCAGCAGGCTGGCGAACGACATTGGCATCAGCACGGACGACACGCGCGTGCCGTGGCGCCGCGACAATTGCGCCGCCACTGGCATGAAGATGGCGAGCGCGCCGATGTTCTTCATCATCGCCGACAGCACCGCCACCGTGCCGCCCAGCCCCAGTATCTGCCGCCCCGGCGTGGTCGCCCGCGCGGCAAACGGTCGCACCACCACGTCGACGATGCCCGAGCGCGCGATGCCGGCACTAACCATCAATGCGGACGCAATGATGATGACGATGTCGTCGGCGAACCCCTCGAACGCCTGCTTCGCCGACACCAGCCCCATCAGCACGGTGGCGAGCAGCGCCAGCACGGCGACCACGTCGTAGCGCAGCCGGTCCCAGATCAGCAGGCCGACCACGCTGCCGATGATCGCGAACGAAGCGATCTGCTGCCAACTCATCCCGGTGCCTCCCCGATCGGGACCGCCCCGTCCGCGGCCACACAACGACGACGCCGCGGTCGGCGTTCCGCGGCCGAGAGGCCATCGCCCTAACGTCACGTGCCTGACATGGCGGACGGGGGAACGAGGCCGTGCTGGCGCGTTGTGGCGTCGTGGATGAACGAAGCGAGCCCGCGACCAGGCGATCATGGCGAACGATATTGGGCGCCACCGCTACCGTCGGGGCGCTGTCAGCCGCCTATCTGACGCGCGAGCGGCTGCGCAGCGGCGCGGAGGCGGCGCTGGCGGCACGGCGCGCGGAGCGCGAGCGGCGGGAGAGCGAGGCGCGCTACCGCTCGCTGATCGACGCGACGGCGGCGATCGTGTGGGTCACCGAGGCGGACGGCGAGTTCCACGACGAGCAGGCGGGATGGGCCGATTTCACCGGTCAGACGCTCGCCGACATCCGCGGCGAGGGCTGGCTCGCCGCGGTGCACCCGGACGACCGCGCCGCGACGATCGCGGCGTGGCGGCGCGCGGCGGAGCAGGGCGGCGTCTACCAGCTCGAGCACCGCATCCGGCGTCACGACGGCGTCTACGTCGACATGCAGGCCCGCGCCGCGCCGGTCCGCGACGAGCGCGGTGACGTCGTCGAGTGGGTCGGCATCCATTTCGAGATCACCGCGCGCAAGGAGAACGAGCGCGCGCTCGCGGCGGCCAAGGTGCGCGCCGAGGAGGCGGCACTCGCCAAGAGCCAGTTCATCGCCAACATGAGTCACGAGTTGCGTACCCCGCTGTCGGCGGTGATCGGCTACGCCGAGATGCTGGAAGATGATCTGGACGACGTGCCGCCCGACGAGCTGCGCGCCGATCTGGGCAAGATCACCGCCAACGCGCGCCACCTGCTCGAGCTCGTCAACGCGGTGCTCGACCTGTCGAAGATCGAGGCTGGACGAGACGAGCTGCACGTCGAGGAAGTCGACCTGGACGAACTGATCCGCGGCATCGCCGACACCGCCGAGCCGCTGGTTCGGCGGAATGGGAACATGTTGGTGATCGACGTGGCGAAACCGCTGGGTGTCGCGCGCACCGACCTGACCAAATTGCGGCAATGCCTGTTCAACCTGGTCGGCAATGCGGCCAAGTTCACCGAGGGCGGCACGGTGACCGTGCGCGCGCGGCGCGAGCCCGACCGGCTGGTCTTCGTGGTCGCCGACACAGGCATCGGCATGACGCCGGAACAGCGCGACCGGTTGTTCGAGCGTTTCGTACAGGCGGACAGTTCGGTCACGCGCAAGTTCGGCGGCAGCGGGCTGGGCCTAGCGATCACGCGCGCCTTCGCGGAACGGCTGGGCGGCACGGTCGGCGTCGAGAGCGAGGAGGGGCAGGGGTCGACGTTCACGCTGACGGTCGCGGACGCGCTGGACCAAGCGCCGCCTGCGCCCGACCTCGTCCACGCGACCCTGGACGGTCCCGCGCCGATCCTGGTCATCGACGACGAGCAGCCGATGCGCGAGCTGATGGAGCGGTTCCTGCGCCGCGAGGGACTGGCGGTGGTCACCGCGCCCGACGGCGAGGCGGGGTTGCGCGCGGCGCGTGCCCGGCGCCCGGCGGCGATCATGCTCGACGTGATGATGCCGCGCATGGACGGCTGGGCGGTGCTGGAGACGCTGAAGGCCGACCCCGCGCTCGCCGACGTGCCGGTGGTGATGGTGACGGTCAGTCCGGAACGCGGCCTGTCGCTGTCGATGGGGGCGGTCGAGCATCTGGCCAAGCCGATCGACTGGCGGCGGTTGAAGACGGTGCTCGATCGCTACCGCGGCGGCGATCCGCGGCGCGCGGTGCTGGTCGGCTCCGACGACGCGACGGCGATGACCGTGGCCGCGGCGGCGAGCGCGGAAGGCTGGACGATCCGGCAGGTCGACAGCACGGACGGGCTGGCGGCGGCGGATATGGACCTGCTGGTGCTCGACGTCGGCAGCGACACCGACCGTTTGTGCGACCTGCCCGCGATCAGGCGCGCGCTGGGGGCGAGCGTGCCGATCATCGCGCTGTCGGACGGCAGCACGCCGCCGCCGCGGCGCGCGGTGCAGGCTGCCGACGTGGAATTGGTGGAGGCCGCCGATGCGGCGGGCCTCGCGGACGAGCTGCGCACGCTGCTCGCCGGGTTGAAGGACGTTGAATGATGGCGAAGCTGTTGCTGGTCGAGGATCACGAGGAGATCTGGGATTTCCTGTCGCGGCGCCTGCGTCGCAAGGGGCACGAGGTTGACCTGGCGCACGACGGGCGCGCGGGTGTCGAGGCGGCGCGGGGCGGCGGATATGACCTGGTGATGATGGACGTGAACCTGCCGGTGCTCGACGGCTATTCGGCGGTGCGCGAACTGCGCGGGATCAAGGAAACGCGCGCGCTGCCGGTGATCGCGCTGACCGCGCACGCGCTGATCGGCGACCGCGACAAGGCGCTGGAAGCGGGCTGCACCGATTACCATCCCAAGCCGATCGACTTCTCGCGCCTGCTCGAACAGATCGACGCGGCGCTGGTCGGCACCGCCGCGTGAGCCGGGAGGCACTCGCCGACGCGCCCGACGGCGTGGGGTCGCCCGACTGGGTGATGGATGTAGCGGAACGCCAGCGCGCGCCGGTTGCGGATCGCGACGCGCCGCCGCGCGAGCGCCCGGCGGCACAGGACGAGCGCCGGCTGGCGATCGACGCGGCGCTCGCGGTCAAGCTGCTGGGCGCGCACCTGAGCAATCGGTCACAACTGATGCCGATCCGCCCGACCGATCTGTCGGGGCTCGACGAGGAACGCGCGACGCTGCTGATCCGCGCGATGGCGGCGGCGGGGCACGCCGACGGCGGGGTCGCGGCGGACGAGCTGGAACGATTGGAGGAGCGCGCCCACGCGAGCGTGATCCCCGCCGACCGCGTCGCGACGCTGCTGGCGGAGCTGGTGGAGCCGCCGTCGATCGAGGCGCTGGTCCGCCAGGTGTCGGACGCGCCCACGGCCGAGCGCTTCTACGCCGTGTCCGCCTGGGTGATCCGCCGCGACGAGCCCACCTGCCGCGCGTATCTCGACTATCTGGCGGTGCGGCTCGGGCTGGCGGGCGACGTGCGTATCCGCCTCGACCACGATGTCGACACGCTGGCCGGCGCGCCCGCTACCGCCCGCTGAGTTCGTCGAGCGCGGTGCGGATCGTGCCGCTGTCGATCAGTAGCCGGCGCGAGATATCCGACAGCGTCACCCAGCCGACCACCGCGTCATGTTCGTCGCGCACCAGCAGGCGCCGGACCTGGCGGCTCGCCATCACGTCGAGCGCGGTTTCGACCGCGTCGTCGGCGCGGCAGTGATGGACGTCGAGGGTCATCACCTCGGTCACTGGCGTGGTGGCAGGATCGCGACCGGCGGCGCAGAGGCGCAGCACCAGATCGCGCGCGGTGACGACGCCGAGCGTGCGGCGCGCGTCGCCCACGGGAAGTGCGCCGACGTCGATCTCGCCCATCAGCGTCGCGGCCTCCTGTGCCGTGTCGCCGGCCGCGGCGAACTCGACGTCGCGGCTCATCACCTCGCTTACCTGCAATCGTCGTCCCCTGGTCGTATCGGCGCCTTCAACGCGTCGTGGCGGCAAGAGGTGCCGGCTCTCGTCGGCTGATTGGTACGCGGGCTGTCGGTGGCAGACGACCGGGCAACGCCAATCGCCAGCAATAATTTGTAATGCACGAGGAACGGCGGCTGCGCGATGACGTTTTCTCCGGCTGAAGCGGTTCTGCACGAGCCGGTTTGGCGCGTGTCAGTGACGAGGGGGCTCGATTGAGCGGGGATCAGGATCGCCAGGCGACGAGCGATGGCTCCGGCGCGTCACCCCAGAAGACCCCCGACCAGCACCGACCCGATCACCCGCGCGGCGGCGGCGTGATCCGCGATGGCGCACGCGCGGACCCGGTCCTCGAGGATGATGCAAGGAGCGCAGGATCACCGAGCAAGGATGACAGCGAAGACCGGCAGGGCGAGAAGGACGACTCCGACGCGAAGGGCGACTCCGAGCAGGACGAAGGCGAGGACGCCGACGCGGATGGTTCGGACGACGACGATGACAGCGACGACGAGGACGATCGTCCGCCGCTGTACAAGCGCCCGATCTTCTGGATCGTCGTCGCCGTCGTCGCGGCGGTCCTGATCATCGGTGGCGTGCTCTACTGGTTGCACGCCCGGAAGTACGAATCGACCGACGACGCCTTCATCGACGCGCACATCGTCCGCATCGCCGCGCAGGAATCGGGACAGCTGACGCAGGTCGCGCCGGTCGACAACCGCCACGTCAGCGCCGGGCAATTGCTGGCGGTGATCGAGCCCGGCACCGCGCAGGCATCGCGCGCCGAGGCCGAGGCAGGTGTTGCCGAGGCGGACGCGCAGATCCGCCAGGCCGAGGCGCAGGTGACGGCAGCGGAGGTCGCGGTGCGCCAGGCGCGCGCCAACGCCGCGGTGCCGCTCGCCGAGGCGCAGCGCGCGGCGGACGATTACGCGCGCTACACCGCGCTCCAGCGGCTCGACCCCGACGCCGCCGCGCCGACGCAAATCGAGCAGGCGCGCGCGCAGGCACGCAGCGCCACCGCGCAGGTTCGTGCGTCGCGCGAGCAGATCGCCTCCTCGCAGGCCGATGTCGCGACCGCGCGCAAGCAGGTCGTCGCCGCGCAGGCGCGGCGCAAGGCGGCGCTGGCGCGGGTCGCGCAGGCGAACGTGACCGTCGGGCATCTGGTGATCCGCGCGCCGATCAGCGGGCAGGTGGTCAACCGCTCGGTCAACCTCGGCAGCTACGTCGCCCCTGGGCAGCAGATGATGGCGATCGTGCCCGACGATCTGTGGGTCACTGCCAATTTCAAGGAAACGCAGCTCACGCTGATGCGCGCGGGGCAACCGGTGCGGATCGAGATCGACGCCTATCCCGGACGCGATTTCGCCGGCCACGTCGAGTCGATCCAGCGCGGCGCGGGGCAGGCGTTCGCGCTGCTGCCACCGCAGAACGCGACCGGCAATTACGTCAAGGTGGTGCAGCGTGTGCCGGTGCGCATCCGCTTCAACAACAACGACTGGCAGCATTACGCGATCGGCCCCGGCATGTCGGTCGTGCCGCGCGTCACGGTTCGCCAGTGACCCGCGCATGAGAGTGACGCGCGCGTGAGCGGGTGGAGCAACGAGCGCTCGGCCGCGGGCGACCGCAACCCGTGGCTGATCGTCGGCGTGATCAGCCTGGCGACGTTCATGGAGGTGCTCGACACCTCGATCGCGAACGTCAGCCTCGACCATATCGCGGGCGGGCTGTCGGCGAGCCGCGACGAGGCGACCTGGGTGCTGACGAGCTACCTCGTCTCCAACGCGATCGTGATCCCGATCTCCGGCTGGCTGTCCGACGTGATCGGGCGCAAGCGTTATTACATGATCTCGGTGGCGCTGTTCACGCTGTCGTCGCTCGCCTGCGGGTTCGCGCCGACGCTGCCCGCGCTGATCGTCGCGCGCGTGTTGCAGGGGATCGGCGGCGGTGGGCTAGCACCTTCGGAGCAGAGCTTCCTCGCCGACAGTTTTCCGCCGGAGAAACGCGGGCAGGCGTTCGCCGCCTACGGCGTCGTCGTGGTCGTCGGGCCCGTGCTGGGGCCGACGCTCGGCGGCATCATCACCGACAACATATCGTGGCACTGGATCTTCCTGATCAACGTGCCGATCGGCATCATCTCGCTGCTGCTGGTCAACACGTTCGTGGTCGAGCCCGAGGTGCTGGAGGAGGAGCGGCGCGAGCGGCTGCGCGGCGGGTTGAAGGTCGATTACGTCGGCTTCGCGCTGGTCGCGCTGGGGCTGGGCGGGCTGGAGCTGATCCTCGACCGCGGCGAGCGCGAGGCGTGGCTGGAGAGCACGTTCATTCTCGGGCTGCTCGTGACGGTGGTCGTCTCGCTCGGCTTCCTGATCTGGTGGGAGCTGGCGCGCAAGGACCCGATCGTCAACTTGAAGCTGCTCGCCAACCGCAACTTCGCGATCACGGTCATGTTGATGACCACGACCGGCGCGGTGCTGTTCGGCACCACGACGCTGATCCCGCAATTGCTGCAACAAGGCTTCGGCTACGACGCGACCACCGCCGGGCTCGCGCTCACCACGGGCGGCGTCGCGACATTGGTCGCGATGCCGGTGGTCGGCGTGCTGACGGGCAGGGTCGACACGCGCTTCCTGCTGATCCCCGCGCTGCTGCTGCAGGCCGCTGCGCTGTGGTACATGTCGGGGTGGAACACGAATCTGACCTACGAGCAGGCGTCCACCGCGCGGCTGATCTCCGCGATCGGGCTGCCGTTCCTGTTCGTGCCGATCAACTCCGCCGCCTACGTCGGATTGAAGCCCACGCAGACCAACGACGCCTCCGCGCTGCTCAACGTGGCGCGCAACCTCGGCGGCAGCTTCGGCATCGGCGCGGCGCAGGCGGTGCTGATCGCGCGCGAGCAATATCATCAGGACCGCATCGTGGAGGGATTGAACCCACTCAACCCGAGCTACGTCGAGGGCGTCAACCAGCTCGCACGGACGATCCCCGCGGAAGGTGGCGTCGCGGGCGATCAGACGGGCACGCTGGCGGCGTTGATGCAGCAGGTGCAGCAGCAGGCACAGATCCTGTCCTACGTCGACGTGTTCTGGGGCTTCATGATCTTCGTGCTGCTGGTCACGCCGCTCGCGCTGTTCCTGCGTCAGGGCAAGGGTGGAGGGCACGGCGCGTGAGGATTGTGACTGAGCGTAGCGGACGTATCGCGCGCTGGGCTGCGCTGCTCGCCGCCACGGCGCTCGGCGCGTGTACAGTCGGCCCGACCTACCGTGCGCCGGTCGCGACCGCGCCGGCGGCGTTCGGCGAGGCGACGACGGGGACGACGCCCGCGCCGTCGCTGGCGGGATGGTGGCGCCAGTACCGCGACCCCGAGCTCGACCGGCTGATCGCGCTGACGCTGAAGCAGAGCCCCGATATCGACGCCGCGGTGGCGCGGATCGCCGAGGCGCGCGCGCAGGAACGCGTCGCGCGCGCGGCTTACCTGCCGCAGGTCAACGCGCAGGCGGGAACGAACTACCAGAAGTTCAGCAAGAACGCGGGGCTCGCCTCGCTCGCCAGCCTGCTGGGTGGCGGTGCGGGTGGCGGGGCGTCGGGCGGCGGCGCGTCGGGCGGTGGTGCGGCGGGTGGCGGAACCTCGGGCGGCGGGGTCGCGGCGCCGGGTGGTTCGATCCAGACCTACTCGGTCGGCTTCGACGCGAGCTGGGAGCTGGACCTGTTCGGCGGCGTGGCGCGCCAGGTCGAGGGGTCGCGCGCGCGCACCGCCGCGGCGGTGTGGAACGCGCGTGACACGCAATTGTCGCTCGTCGCCGAGACCGCCGACGCGTACCTGCAATTGCGCGGATTGCAGCAGCGCGAGAGAATCGCGCGAGGCGAACTCGCGCGGCAGCGGCGCAACCTGGAGATCGCGGCGAACACCAGCCGCGCGGGGTTGATCGCGCAGGGCGACTTCATCCGCCAGCGCGCCGAGCTCGCCGGCGCCGAGGCCGCGATCCCCTCGATCGTCGCCGAGGGCAAGGCGCAGATGCACGCGCTCGCGGTGCTGACCGGGCAGACGCCCGACGCGCTGATCGTCGAATTGTCGCAGCCGCGCCCGCCGCTCGCCACCCCGCCCGCGGTGCCGCCCGGATTGCCAAGCGAGCTGCTGCGGCGGCGCCCCGACGTGCGCGCGGCCGAGCGCAACCT
Source organism: Sphingomonas sp. (assembly GCF_042095875.1). Classification (GTDB taxonomy): domain Bacteria; phylum Pseudomonadota; class Alphaproteobacteria; order Sphingomonadales; family Sphingomonadaceae; genus Sphingomonas. Next base: position 90,729 of record NZ_JBELMJ010000004.1, on the reverse strand, counting down.
GGCGGCGGCGACCGCCGACATCGGGGTGGCGGTGGCCGATCTCTACCCGCGCTTCAGCCTGACGGGCATGGCGCAGTTGATCTCCACCGCGCTGTCCAACCTGTTCACCGGCGACAGCCTGCAACTGACCGGCGCGGCGAACGCGACCTTTCCCGTGCTCGACTTCGGGCGACGATCGGGGCAGGTTGCGCTGCGCCGCGCCGCGGCGGACGAGGCCTACGCGCAATATCGCCGGACGGTGCTGTCGGCGCTGCGCGACGTGGAGGACGCATTGATCCGTATCCGCACCGAACAGGACCGCCGCAACTCGCTGGCGGCGGGATTGAGCGACGCGCGCCGTGCGGTCGGATCGGTGGAAGCGCGCTGGCGCAGCGGGCTGACCGACTTCGGCGACGTGCTCGTCGCGCGCCAGTCGGTGATCTCGGCCGAGGACCAGGTCGCGCAGAGCGACAGCCTGCTACGCCGCAATCTGCTGTCGCTGTACAAGGCGCTCGGCGGCGGATGGGAAGACCTGCCACTCGACGTGCCGCGACCGGGCGCCGCGAGCGCGAACTACACGCAGCCCAAGGACGCGCCCGCTCCTGAGCGGTGATCTGAACGAGCGGCGCTGGTGCCGCGCCGCGCGGCGTCGGCATCGTGCTCAGCCGCCGTTGGGTGAGCCGTTGCGGCGCATGATGCCGTTGCTGTCGTAGCCGGACGACTGGCTCGTGCCGGATTGCCCGGTGTTCCGGCCCATGCCCGACTGGCCCGATCCGCTAGCGGACCTGTTCCGGGCCATCGGGGTCGTTGCTCATGGAGTCGGTCGCCGACCCGCCATTCCCGCTGGTGAGAGTCATCGCGTTGGTAGCGGTGCTCGACGCCGCGATCGCGGCACTGCCGGTCAGGGGACCGGTAGTGCCCGTGTTCGCGCGGCGCATCGCGGAGTTCATCGGCGGCTGGCCGACGCGCCTGTTGCTCGCTGCCCCTGCCGCTGCCTGCTGGGCCGCTACCGGCATGGACGAGGTGAGCGCAAGTGCCATGGCGGAGATGGCTATCGACCGTGTCATGATCGCTGCTCCAGACGGGGGGAACGTGCCATATCAGAATAAACGCGTCGCCGACGCGTTCCATCGACAGCCTTACCTGTTCTGACACCTCGGCAGCATGGTCCAGCCAAGTTGGAGCGCGACTGTGAGGCTGTCGGTGCGGCTCTGGAGAGCGGCGACGCGGCCTGGAACCATCGGTTCCTTGTAATCAGCCCATGGCGGAGACGGAGGGATTCGAACCCTCGGTACGGTTTCCCGTACGACGCTTTAGCAAAGCGTTGGTTTCAGCCACTCACCCACGTCTCCGGATGCGGCGTGCCTGCGGGCTATAGCGGTGGGTGTCGGCACGATCAACTGGGTGCGTACGTCCGTTCGACGTGAAATGAGGTTGGCCGGCCGAACGTTCATTGCCGCGACAGCATAACCACGGGTAAACCATGTCATCAGGCGTAGGGGCGGGAGCGATCATGGGTAAGTGGATGCGTGGCGTGGGCAATGCCATCGCGGCAATGGCTGTTGCGGGAATGCAGGTCGCGCCCGCGCTGGCGCAAGTGCGCTCGATCGACCCCAATGCCGCGATCGATGCCGATGTCGAAGGGCCACGCGAAGCACCGCGCGACACCTCGCCTCGCTACCCGGACGCGCCACCGCCGCCGTCGTCCGCGACGGTGACCGGCGATACCGCGCGGAGCGGTGCGCCGGTTGACCCCGAGCAAACCACCGCCGCCGCCGACACGTTCAAGCGCGACGATCTGATCGGTGCGGGCGAGGACGTGTTCGGCAAGGGCGCGGAGGGTTTCGCTTCCTTGATCGAGAAGATTCTGAAGGAGCAGGGCGAACCCAACGCCTATATCGCCGGGCGGGAGGCGTCGGGCGCGTTCGTGCTCGGCGTCCGCTACGGCTCGGGCATCATGACGCACAAGGTTGAGGGGCAGCGGCCGGTGTACTGGACCGGCCCATCGGTCGGTTTCGATGTCGGCGGCGACGCCAACAAGGTCTTCGTGCTGGTCTACAACCTCTACGATTCGCAGGAGCTGTTCAAGCGCTTCCCGGGCGCGGAGGGCCGGTTGTACTTCGTCGGCGGGTTCGCGGCGACCTATCTGCGGCGCGGCAACGTGGTGCTGATCCCGGTCCGGCTGGGCGTGGGCTGGCGCGCGGGCGTGAACGTCGGGTGGATGAAGTTCACCGAGAAATCCAGCTGGCTGCCGTTCTGACCGGCGAGGCTGGAGCGTGCGTCCCGGTCGCGCCGATCTGAACCTCGGCGGCGCTGCACCGTTCGGCAGGCGTCGATCGATGGCGCCCATGCGCCGACCGGATCGCGCCGGTTCGCCGCACGTCGGAGGCCCGGTCGCGAGACGCTGGCAGATCAGCCGCGAGCAGGAGGAACGGAAATGAAGACAGCCCTAGTCACCGGCGCGACGTCGGGAATTGGCGCCGCCACGGCGCGCGCGCTGCTGGAGGCAGGCTGGCAGGTGATCGTCACCGGTCGCCGCGCCGAGCGGCTGGCGCCGTTCGCCGACCAGTTCGGCGAGCGCGTCCACGTCGCTGCCTTCGACGTGCGCGACGACGCCGCGGTCGACGCCGCGCTCGCGGCCCTGCCGACGCACTTCCGATCGATCGACCTGCTCGTCAACAATGCCGGGCTAGCGCTCGGCACGGCGCCGGCGCAGAAGGCCTCGCTCGAGCAGTGGCGCACGATGATCGAGACCAACGTCACGGCGCTGGTGTCGATCACGCATCGGCTGCTGCCGGAACTGATCGCGCGCAAGGGCGCGATCATCAACGTCGCCTCGGTTGCGGGGAGCTACCCGTACCCTGGCGGCAACGTCTACGGCGGTACCAAGGCGTTCGTGCAGCAATTCACGCTCAACCTGCGCGCCGACCTGCACGGCACCGGCGTGCGCGTCAGCGCGATCGATCCGGGGATGGTGGAGACCGAGTTCACGCTGGTGCGCACCGGTGGCGACCGGGACGCGTCCGACACGCTGTACGCCGGAGCCGAGCCGATGACCGCCGACGATATCGCCGCCACCATCGTGTGGATCGCGACGCTGCCGCCGCATCTGAACATTAACCGCGTCGAGCTGATGCCGGTGAGCCAGTCGTTCGCCGGCTTCCAGGTCGCGCGGGGGCAGTGAGCGATACCGGGTGCGGGCAGCGCCGCGCACCGACCGGCCGCGCGCCGCATCGCCGACGCTAGCCGACCGGCGGGAAACCGATGGCAGGCACCGACCCGCCGAGCGAACGTATGAACGGGAAAATGGTGCTGCCGGTGAGGATTGAACTCACGACCTCAGCCTTACCAAGGATGCGCTCTACCACTGAGCTACGGCAGCACTCGCGTCGTATGGGCGACGGGAGGGCGCCTAAGAGCGGTTCGGCGCGCGATTGTCAAGGCGCTATCGTCGCGGTAGCGCGGGCCGATGGATAAACCCGACGATCGCGCCGCGCGGCTGGCGGAGCAACTGCGCGCCAACCTGCGCCGCCGCAAGGCGCAGGCGCGCGCCGGGCGCGACGAAGCGGCGGCGCCCACCACCCGCGACGCGCCGCACCGCACGCCCGAGTAGCCGCGGCGCAGGGATCGATCAGTCCGCAATCGGCGCGCATTTCTGCGCCAGCCACGCGCGGTCGTCCTCGGGCAATTCCGGCCCGAGCTCTCGCACGACGCGGGCGTGATAGGCGTCGAGCCACGCGCGCTCCTCGGCGGTCAGCAACCCGGCGTCGATCAGGTCGCGCTCGATCGGAGCGAGCGTCAGCGTCTCGAACGCCAGCATTGTCGCCTCGCCGGCGGGCAGGTCGCGCTCGACCACGAGCAGCAGGTTCTCGATCCGGATGCCGTACTCGCCCGCCTTGTAATAGCCGGGTTCGTTGGAGAGGATCATGCCGGCGCGCAGCGGCTCCTGCGGGCCACCGCCAGGATAGCTGGGCTTGGCGATGCGTGCCGGTCCCTCGTGCACCGCGAGGAAGCTGCCGACGCCGTGGCCGGTGCCGTGGGCGAAGTCGAGCCCCGCGGTCCAGAGCGGCAGGCGCGCGAGCGCGTCGAGCTGCTGCCCGCTGGTGCCGGGCGGGAAGGTCGCGGTGGCGAGCGCGATATGGCCCTTCAGCACGCGGGTGTAGCGGTCGCGCATCTCCGCACTCGGCGTGCCGATCGGAACCACGCGGGTCACGTCGGTGGTGCCGTCGAGATACTGGCCACCTGAATCGATCAGGTAGAGCTGGCCTGTCTCGATCGGTAGGCTCGACTCCTCGGTGACGTGGTAGTGCGGGATCGCGCCGTGCGGACCCGTTGCCGAGATCGCGTCGAACGACAGGTCGCGTAAGCGTCCCGTTTCCTCGCGGAACTGCTGGAGCCGCGCGGCGGCGGAGAGCTCGGTCTGCCCGCCCTTCGGCGCCTCATCCGCGATCCAGCGCAGGAAGCGCGTCAGCGCGGCACCGTCGCGCACGCTGGCGGCGCGGTGGCCGGCAACCTCGGCATCGTTCTTGGTCGCCTTGGGAATGATCGTCGGGTCGCGCAATGGCAGCGCGGTGCCGCCGCCCGCCTCGACCGCGTCGAAGATCGCCGACACCGCGAGCGCCGGGTCGATCGCGACGCGCTTGCCCGCCAGCCTCGACAGCGCGGGGGCGAAATCGGCGCGGTCGTGGACGCGCACCGCGTTGCCCAGATGCTGGTGCACCGCGTCGGTCATCTTCTCCGGCGCGACGAACAGGTCGGCGGTGCCGTCGGCGCCGACGATCGTGTAGGCGAGCGCGACCGGGGTACGCGCGACGTCCGCCCCGCGCACGTTGAGCAGCCAGGCGGTGGAATCGAGCGCGGGGATGACGACCGCGTCGGCGCCCACCTCGGCGAGCCAGTCGGCGACGCGCGCGCGCTTCGCGGCCGAGGTCTCGCCGGCGTGCGCATCGCTGTGCACCGCCATCGGCGCGGGCGAGGGGGCGGGGCGGTCGTCCCACACCGCGTCGACCGGGTTGGTGTCGACCGCGATCAATGTCGCGCCGCGGGCGGACAGCGCCGCGCGCGTGTCCTCGACCCAGCCGCGGGTGTGGAGCCAGGGGTCGTAGCCGACGCGCGCGCCCTCGCCGACGTTCGCGGCCAGCCAGTCGGCGACGCTGTTCTCGGGCACCGCGACATAGTGCCAGTCGTCCGCCGACACCTGCTCGCGCACCTGGATCGTGTAGCGGCCGTCGGTGAAGATCGCGGCCGTGTCGGGCAGCACCGCGGCGGTCCCGGCCGACCCGCCGAACCCGGTCAGCCAGCCGAGCCGCTGCGCGTAGCCGCCAACATACTCGCTCATATGCTCGTCGGTCAGCGGGATCACGAAACCGTCGAGGTTCTGGCGGCTGAGTTGCTGGCGCAGGGCGATCAGGCGGGCGGCGTGGGTCGACATGGATATTGTCCGGATGCTGCGGGTTGATGGGGCACCATGTGCCAGACGGAGCCACGTCGCGCCAAGTCGCCCGTTACGACCGGTTCAGCCGCGATCGGTTCGACGCCCGCAGGGTTGACCCGGCGAAACCGCCTCTGTCATCATGCGGTCATCCCCGCTCGGCACAGCGGGCTTGAGCGATAACTAGGGGGATCTGACGTGTTCCATCCCGATCTGATGCGCCATCCGGACTCGTGTCCGACACTGGTGCTCAACGCCGATTATACGCCGCTGTCCTATTATCCCCTGAGCATCTGGCCGTGGCAGACCGCGATCAAGGCGGTGTTCCTCGACCGCGTCGACATCGTCGCGCATTACGAGCGCGAGGTGCACAGCCCCAACCACACGATCAAGCTGCCCTCGGTCATCGCGTTGAAGCAATTCGTGCGGCCGTCGCAATTCCCCGCCTTCACGCGTTTCAACCTGTTCCTGCGCGACAAGTTCACCTGCCAATATTGCGGGCACGGCCGCGACCTGACGTTCGACCACGTCATCCCGCGCGCCCAAGGCGGCCGCACGACTTGGGAGAATGTCGTCACCGCCTGTTCCCCCTGCAACCTGAAGAAGGGCGGGCGGACGCCGAAACAGGCGCACATGCCCTTGTTCCTGGACCCGATCCGCCCGACCAGCTGGCAGTTGCAGGAGCACGGCCGCCGCTTTCCCCCCAATTATCTGCACGCGACGTGGCGCGATTGGCTCTACTGGGACGTTGAGCTCGAGGCCTGAGGCAGAAGTTGCACCGGAGCTGGCGTCGATAAAGGGAGCATGATGCGGATATTGCTGGTTGGCGGGTGCGCGCTGGCGCTGGTGGCCTGTTCGGGCAAGTCGGCGGACGAGAAGGCGATGGAGAATGGCGAACTCGCGGACTACACGCCGCCGTTCGTGATGTCGCGGCTCGACTTCGGCGGCGTGATCGAGCGGCGGTTCCGCCGGCTCGACGCCAACAACAACGACAAGCTGGAGCCGAGCGAGATCTCGCCGCGCCGCCGCGATCTCGTGATGGGTTTCGACACCAACGGGGACGGTACGGTCAGCGTCGAGGAATGGAGCCGCGGCATGCTGGCGCGCTTCGACGCGCAGGACCTGAACCACGACGGCACCGTCACCAGCTTCGAGCGCGAGCGCGCGCGCGAGATGAACGACGCCGATCTGCCGACGCCCGACGACGAGCCGGCGAACAACGCGGCAGCGGCGGCGCGCTGACGCGGGGGAGGCATCCTGCGCGCGGATCGCCTGTTGACCGCGCGGGTGGTGCGACGCAGCATGCGGCGATGAGCGACCTGCCCCCGATCACCAACAATCCCGACATCCGCTATCTCGGCCGCGTGCTCGGCGACGTCATCCGCGCCTACGGCGGGGACAAATTGTACGAGCGGACGGAGGCGATCCGCTCCGCTTCGGTCGAGCGGCACCGCGGCGGCGACGCGTCGCCCGACGCCGAGCTAGGCACGCTCGACCTCGACGAGACGCTCGACTTCGTGCGCGGCTTCATGCTGTTCTCGATGCTGGCCAACCTCGCGGAGGATCGCCAGGGGTTCGCCGCCGAGAAGGGCGCGGACGTCGCCGCCGCGCTGGAACGGCTGGCGGACGAGGGGATCGACCGCGATGCGGTGATCGCGCTGCTCGACCACGCGCTGGTCACGCCGGTGCTGACCGCGCACCCGACCGAAGTCCGGCGCAAGAGCATGATCGACCACCGCAATCGTATCGCGCAGCTGATGGCGATGCGCGACCGCGGCGTCGAGGCGACGCCCGAGGGCGACCTGGTCGACGAGGCGATCGTGCGGCAGGTCGCGCTGCTGTGGCAGACCCGCGTGCTGCGCCGCGAGCGGTTGTACGTCGTCGACGAGGTCGAGACCGCACTCAGCTACCTGCGCGACGTGTTCCTGCCGGTGCTGCCCGCGCTCTACCAGCGCTGGGACCGCGCGCTCGGGCTGCGCGTGCCGTCGTTCCTGCGCCCCGGAAGCTGGATCGGCGGCGACCGCGACGGTAATCCGTTCGTCACCGCCGACAGCCTGCGCACCGCGCTGGCCCGCGCGTCGGAGGCGGTGCTGGGCTTCTACCTCGAGCAGCTGCACGCGATGGGACAGGAGCTGTCGATCTCGACCAGCCACGCCCAGGTCGACGGCGAGGTGATGGCGCTGGCCGAGGCGAGCGGGGACGCCGCCGAGAGCCGCAGCGACGAGCCGTATCGCCGCGCGCTGTCGGGCGTCTACGCGCGCACCGCGGCGACCTTCGCCACATTGGTGGGGAAGCCCGCGCCCCGGCCGGGCGCGCTCGCGGGCGAGCCCTACGCCGACCCGGCCAGCTTGCGCGCCGACCTGGTGGCGATCGCCAAGCCGCTGTCGAAGGGCGGCGACGGACTGCTGGGCAGCGGCGGCGCGATCGGGCGGCTGATCCGCGCGGTCGACGTATTCGGCTTCCACCTCGCGACGCTCGACCTGCGGCAGAACAGCGCGGTGCACGAGCGCGTGGTGGCGGAGATGCTGCGCGTCGCGGGCGTGTGCGACGACTACGCCGCGCTGGGTGAGGAGGAGCGGGTGGCGCTGCTCGAGCGCGAGCTCGCCAGCCCGCGCCCGCTCACCTCGCGCTTCGCGGACTATTCGGAGGAGACCGCGGGCGAGCTGGCGATCGTCCAGGCGGCGGCCGACGCGCACCGCGCCTACGGGCCGGCGTGCATCCGCCAGTATATCGTGTCGATGTGCACCTCGGTCAGCGACCTGCTGGAGGTGCACCTGCTGCTCAAGGAAGTCGGGCTCTACCGGCCGGGCGACGCCGCGAGCGCGGACGTGATGGCGGTGCCCCTGTTCGAGACGATCGGCGACCTGGAAGCCGCGCCGAGCGTGATGACCGACTGGTTCGCCATCCCCGAGGTCGCCGCGATCGCGGCTGCGCGTGGGCATCAGGAAGTGATGATCGGCTATTCCGACAGCAACAAGGACGGCGGGTACCTCACCTCGACGTGGCAATTGTCGAAGGCGTCGACAGCGCTCAAGCCGGTGTTCGAGGCCGCGGGCGTCGGCATGCAGCTGTTCCACGGTCGCGGCGGCGCGGTCGGGCGCGGCGGCGGCTCGTCGTTCGCCGCGATCCGCGCGCAGCCGCCGGGCACGGTGCAGGGTCGCATTCGCATCACCGAGCAGGGCGAGGTGATCGCGGGGAAATACGGCACGCGCGAGAGTGCGATGACCAACCTGGAAGCGATGGCCTCGGCGACGCTGCTGACCAGCCTGGAGCCCGCGCCGCTGTCGAACAGCGAGAACGAGGCGTTCGCCGCCGCGATGGACCGCATCTCCGACACGGCGTTCCGCGCCTATCGCGGGCTCGTCTACGAGAATGATTTCGGAGGAGGGGGGGGCTTCCGCACCTTCTTCCGCCAAATGACGCCGATCGCGGAGATCGCGGGGCTGAAGATCGGCAGCCGCCCGGCGAGCCGCAAGAAGTCGGACGCGATCGAGGACCTGCGCGCGATCCCCTGGGTATTCAGCTGGGCGCAGGCGCGCGTCATGCTGCCGGGCTGGTACGGCGTCGGCCAGGCGCTCGCCGGGTTCGAGGACCGGGCGCTGCTGAAGGAGATGGCGCAGGCGTGGCCGCTGTTCGGCGCGACGCTCGACAACATGGAGATGGTGCTGGCGAAGTCCGACATGGCGCTCGCCGAGCGCTACGCCGGGCTGGTCGAGGATGCGACTTTACGCGACCGCGTGTTCGGGCGCATCCGCGACGACTGGCACCTGACCCGCGATCAGTTGTTAGAGGTGACGGCGCAGACGCGGCTGCTGGAGAAGCACCCCGCGCTCGACGCATCGATCCGGCTGCGGCTGCCGTACATTGAACCGCTCAACCTGCTCCAGATCGAGCTGATCAAGCGCAACCGCGCCGGCGAGGAGGACGCGCGGGTGCGCGAGGGCATCCTGCTGTCGATCAACGCGATCGCGACCGCGCTGCGCAATTCGGGGTGAGGGGCGACACCGCGAGACATCGTCACTAGCGGGACGGACCGTCGCGGGCGGATGGGTTCGCGCGCGGCGCGCCGGGCGCCGACGGACGTACCCACGCATCTCCGAAGCGTTCTGCGACGCCGGAACGAGCCAGCTTGTTCGCCGACCCGCATGGCGGCAGGATGCGAGGCATGAGCCACGTCATCCTCTACGGCGCGCCGCATTCGCTCTACACCGGCAAGACGCGGGCCTATATGCGCAAACAAGGCATCGCCTACGTCGAGCGCGCGACGAGCGATCCGCGTTTCCGGCGCGACGTGGTGCCGGTGATCGGCCGGGGCATCATCCCGGTCGTCGTGCTGCCGGATGGCACAATGGTGCAGGATACGGTCGATATCCTCGATCATTTCGAGCAGGCGGGCGTTCCGGTCAGCGCCGTGCCGCCCGGCGCCCTGCAACGTGTGCTCGCGCACGTCGCCGAACTCTACGCGGCCGTCGTGCTCACGCGCCACGCGATGCATTACCGCTGGAGCTACGCCGCCGAGCAGAAGCGCTTCCTGACGGACGCCTTCGCCGGCGGGTCCGGCGCGGCGAGCGCCGATCAGGTGATGGCGCGCATGCAGTCCTACCTACCGATGCTGGGGGTCACGCCGGCGACGATCCCGGCGATCGAGGCAAGCTACGCGGCGCTGCTCGACCTGCTGGAGGCGCATTTCGCCGACCACCCGTATCTGTTCGGCGGGCAGCCGTCGCTGGGCGACTACGGCCTGCTCGGACCTTTGTTCGCGCATCTGGGTCGCGATCCGGTTCCGGCGGACGTAATGAAGCGGCGCGCGCCCAAGGTGTTCCGCTGGGTCGAGCGGATGAACGCACCCGATCCCGACCTGCCCGAATATGGCGCGTACGAGGCAGCCTATCTGCGTGCCGACGCCGTTCCCGATACCCTGCTGCCGTTGTTTCGACACATGGCGCAGGAGCTGTTCCCGGAACTGGGCGACAAGATGCTGATGCTGCGGCGCTTCATCGACGAGGTCGATCCGCGCACCGGTGCGCCGGTGACGGACAAGCCGCACCAGCGGATGATCGGCACGGTCCGCACGGCGTTTCGCGGCGTCGCGTTCGACAGCGGGGTGCAACCCTACACGCTGTACCTGTGGCAACGCGTGACCGACGCGGCCGAGGCCGCGACACCGGCGGCGCGCGCGCGGATCGACGCCTGGCTGCGGGACGCCGATCTGCTCGACCTGCTCACGACGCCGCGCCCGATCCGGGTCGAGCGGGCTCGCCACATCGAAGTCTGGGGCCGACGACTGAACGGCTGACCCGCCCGGCGAGAGGTCACGACAGCCCGCGCGCGCGTCAGCCCTCCAGGCTCTTCGATGCCTGTTCGAACAGGTCCTTCGACAGGCCGGGTCGCGCGACGATGCGCTCTAGCTCGGCGCGCATGAGGGCGGCGCGCTTTGGATCGAAGCGGCGCCAGCGGCCGAGCGGGGGGAGGAGCTTGGCCGCGGTCTGCGGGTTCAAGGCGTCGAGCGCGATCAGCTGGTCGGCGAGCCAGCGGTAGCCAGCGCCGCCTGCGGCGTGGAAGGCGCGCTGGTTGACGCCGAACGCGCCGATCAGCGAGCGCGCGCGGTTGGGATTGGCGAGCGAGAAGGCGGGGTGTCGCGCTAGGTCAGCGACCAGTGCGGGGGTGTCGTCGGCGGGCGAGAGCGCCTGCGTCTGGAACCATTTGTCGAGCACCAGCGAGTTGTCGGAATAGCGCCGGTAGAAGTCGGCGAGCGCGCGGTCGCGCTCCGCCGAGTGGCCGGCGACGAGCGTAGTGAGCGCGCCCTGGCGGTCGGTCATGTTGTCGGCCGCCGTGAACTGCGCGTAGGCGAGTTCCGCGGCGTCGTCCGCGCCCGAGGCGGCGATATAGCCGAGCGCGACGTTGCGCAGGCGGCGGCGGCCCTTGTCCTCGGGCGTGTAGGCGTAGGCGCGGCCGCTGCCCGCCGCGTAGGCGGCGCGCCAGCGCGCGTCGAGCTCGCGGCCGAGGTCGCCGCGCAGCGCCTCGCGCGCGGCGTGGATCGCGTCCGGGTCGACGCTCGAGAGCTGGTCGCCGATGAAGCTCTCCGACGGCAGCAGCACCGCCTCGGCGACGAAGGCGGGGTCTAGCTCGGGATTGTCGAGCGTGTCGGCGACCGCGGCGATCACCGCGGCGTGATCGGCCTGCCCCTCGATCGTGGCGGCGACGAGCGTGTCGAGCATCAGCTGCTGCATCGCCTCGTAGCGCGCGAACGGATCGTCGTCGTGGCGCGCGAGGAAGGCGAGGTCGGCAGCGGTGCGGTCGCTCTCGATCACGACGGGGGCGGAGAAGCCGCGGTTGAGCGACACGATCGGGCGTTCGGTGACGCTCTCGAACGTCACACTGGCGCTCGCGTCCGACAGGATCACGAGTTGCTCGTCCGTCAGCGCCTCGCCCGTCTCGGCACCGAACAGCCGGATCCTGAGCGGGAGCACCTGCGGCTGCTTGTTCGACTGGCCGGGGGTGTCGGGCACCTTCTGCGCCAGGTTGAGCGTCGCGCGGCCAGAGCCCGCCTCGTGTTCGAGCGACGCCGACACCCGCGGGGTGCCGGCCTGCGAGTACCACAGCCGGAATTGCGACAGGTCGACCTCGCCCGCTTCCTCCATGCAGGTGACGAAATCCTCGCATGTCGCGGCGGTGCCGTCGTAGCGGTCGAAATACAGGTCGGTCGCGGCGCGGAAGCGCTGCTCGCCCAGGATGGCCGACATCATGCGGATCAGCTCCGCACCCTTGTTGTAGATCGTGGCGGTGTAGAAGTTGGAAATTTCCAGGTAGCGCTCGGGCCGGACCGGGTGCGCCAGCGCGCTCGCGTCCTCAGGGAATTGTCCGGCGCGCAGGCCGCGCACGTCCTCGATCCGCTTCACCGCGGCCGAACCCTGGTCGGCGGAGAAGCCCTGGTCGCGGTAGACGGTGAAGCCTTCCTTGAGGCTCAGCTGGAACCAGTCGCGGCAGGTGATGCGGTTGCCGGACCAATTGTGGAAATACTCGTGCGCGACGACCGCGGCGATCGCGTCATAGTCGTAGTCGGTCGCTGTATCGGGGTCGGCGAGGATGTAGCGGCTGTTGAAGATGTTCAGCCCCTTGTTCTCCATCGCGCCGAAGTTGAAATCGTCGACCGCGACGATGTTGAACACGTCCAAGTCGTACTCGCGGCCGTAGACGCGCTCGTCCCACGCCATCGACAGCTTCAATGCGTGGAGCGCATGGTCGGTCTTCGCCAGATCGGCCTCGCGCACCCATATGCCGAGTTCGACCGCGCGGCCCGAGCGGGTGGTGAAGGTGCCGCGATTGACCGCCAGGTCGCCCGCGACCAGCGCGAACAGGTAGGACGGCTTGGGGTAGGGATCGTGCCACTCGGCCCAGTGCGTGCCGTCGTCGCCGTCGCCCGACGCCACCGGATCGCCGTTGGCGAGCAGGACGGGGAAGCGCGCCTTGTCCGCGCTCATTCGGACCGTGTAGGTCGACAGCACGTCGGGGCGGTCGGGGAAGTAGGTGATGCGGCGGAATCCTTCCGCCTCGCACTGCGTGCAGAGGTTGCCGCCCGAGGCGTAGAGCCCCATCAGCTGCGTGTTGCGCTCGGGCGCGATCTCGACCTCGGTCTCGACCGTGTGCGCGTCGCCGGGAAGGGGGAGGACGAGCTGCTCGCCCTCGATCCGCCAATCGTTGACCGGCACGCCGTCGACCGTGACCGACAGCAGTTTCTGCCCCGCGCCGTCGAGGCGGAGCGGCAGGTCGTGCGCGCCCGAACGCTCGACCGAGAGCCGCGCGCGGACGCGGGTGGCGGCGGGATCGAGCGCGAAGTCGAGCGCGGTCCGGGGTACCGTCCAGGCGGGAGCGGTGTAATCCTCGCGGCGGATCACGGCGGGCGCGGCGGGGGTGAGGGCGGCGTTCATGGCGTCGAGCATGCCGAACCCTATCATCGGCGGGCGGCAAGGTTCCATAGCCAAGGTGGCTACTGCCCGGGGAAACGGGTGGGGCGGGCGAATGGCGCGCACGGGATGGTACGGCGGGTTGCGCCGGCGTGGCGCGCTGCTAGGTCGCGTGTAACAAGGAGAGACCGATCGTGAAGCGTTTACCGGCCGTCGCGCCCCTGTTCCTGCTGCTGGGGGCGGCGCACGCACCCCAATCGACTCCGCCTGCCACCGCCACCGCCACCGCCACCGCCCCGACCGCGGCGCGGGCGACCACGCCGCGCACCGCGCAGGAGGCCGCGATCCGCGCGCACGTCGCCTATCTCGCCTCCGACGCGCTGGAGGGGCGCGAGGCGGGGAGTGCGGGGTTCAACACCGCCGCCGATTACGTTGCGCGGCAATTCGCCGCGGCGGGGCTGAAGCCGGGCGCCGACGGCGCGTTCCTGCAGCGCGTGCCGTTGATGAAATACCAGGTCGAGGGCGACGCGCGCGCGGCGATCAACGGTGCGACGCTGAAGGCGGGCGAGGACTTCACCGCGGCGGCGAACCCGCAGGCTGCGCGCACCGACATGGGCGCACGCGTCGTGTTCGTCGGGCAGGGCGTGTCCGCGCCGAGCCGGAACCACGACGATTACGCGAACGTCAACGTGCGCGGCGCGATCGTCGCGCTGGTGGGCGGCGCGCCGGCCGACATGCAGAGCGAGGAGCACGCCTACTTCGCGAGCATGCGCACCAAGCTGCAGGCCGCCGCCGCGCACGGCGCGGTTGGCGTGGTGCTGCTGACCAGCGATAGCAAGAAGGCGCGGCCGGTGCGCGCGGGCGGGGTGCAGTACGGCTGGGCGACGCCCGAAGGCACCGCCTTCGCGCCGGGCGTGCCGCTGCTCGCCACCTTGACCGACGCGGGCGCGCGCAAGCTGTTCGCGGGCGCAGGGACGACGTGGGACCAGGCGCGCGCCGAGGTGAACGGCAAGCAGGCGTTCCCGCCCGCGGCGCTCGCCACCACGTTCAAGATCGAGAGCGCGACGCAGTTCACGCCGGTCGCCTCGTCGAACGTTGTCGGCGTGCTGCCCGGCAGCGACCCGGCGCGGTCGAGCGAGGTTGTCGTCTTGTCCGCGCACCTCGACCATATCGGCGTCAGCAAGAAACCGAACGTCAAGGGCGACCGGATCAACAACGGCGCGCTCGACGACGCGATCGGGATCGCGAGCCTGATCGAGGAAGCGCGGCGGTTCCAGCAGCGCGGTGCGGGCAAGCGCACGATCGTGTTCCTGGCGGTCACCGCCGAGGAGAAGGGGCTGGTCGGCAGCGACTATTTCGTGCGGCACCGGCCGAAGGGTCTGGAGAATATCGTCGCGGACGTGAACCTCGACATGCCGGTGCTGACGTACCGGTTCAACGACGTGGTGGCGTTCGGCGGCGATCGCTCGACGCTCGGCCCCGTGATCGCGCGCGCGGCGCGAGGAGCGGGCGTCGTCACCTCGCCCGACCCGATCCCCGAGCAAACGATCTTCACGCGATCGGACCATTTCCGCTTCGTGGAGGCCGGCGTGCCGTCGGTGTTCCTGTGGCCTGGGCTGAAGGGCGAGGGCGCGCGCGCGGCGTTCGAGGATTTCATGAAGAACCGCTACCACCAGGTGGGCGACGAGGTGGACGCGGGAATCCTGTGGGACCAGGCGGTGCGCTTCGTCGACATCAACTACGCGATCGCGCGCGAGATCGCGGACGCGCCGACCAGGCCGGTGTGGAACAAGGGCGATTATTTCGGCACCGCGTTCAAGGGGCCGATGGCCAGATGACGGCATGACGCTGTTCGTCTTTGGTCTCGGCTACGCCGCGCGCGCGATCGTGGCGGCGGCGGGCGGCGTCGCGGTCGGCACGACGCGCGACGGGCGCGGGGGCACGCTACGCTACGACGACGCGGAGGCGGTGCGCGCGGGACTGGCGGCGAGCGCGCGCGTGCTCGTCTCGATCCCGCCCGACGCGGACGGCGACCCGGTGCTGCGCGACTACGCGGACCTGCTGGAGGGCAAGTGGGTCGGCTATCTGTCGTCCACCGGCGTCTACGGCGACGTGGGCGGGGCGTGGGTGGACGAGAGTGCGCCCGCCGACCGCGGGCGTCGCGCGAAGCGGAATGCGGCAGACGCGGCGTGGCTGGCGCGCGGCGCCCATGTATTTCGCCTGCCCGGCATCTACGGACCCGGCCGCTCGGCGCTGGAGCGGGTGGCGCGCGGCGAGGCGCATCGCACCGGCATCGGGGGCCAAGTGTTCAGCCGCGTCCACGTCGACGATATCGCGAGCGGGGTGGTCGCCGCGTTCGACGCGCCGGCGGGCGCGTACAATCTGTCGGACGACGAACCCGCGAGCCAGGACGCGGTGGTCGAACATGCCGCGCGGTTGCTGTGCGTGGCCGCGCCCCCGCTCGTGACGCTGGACCAATTGTCGCCGATGGCGCGCGGCTTCTATGCCGAGAACCGGCGCGTCGCGAACGGCAAGGCGAAACGCGTGCTCGGTTGGCGGCCGCGGTTCCCCGATTACCGGTTCGGCCTGCGCGCGGTCAGCGCGATGACCAGCCCCGCGCCCGCCAGCACGCCGCCGGCGGCGGCGAGCAGCGACCAGCGGTAACCCTCGAACACGGTCGACAGCAGCATCGCGATCACCGGCACGATCACGCTGTTGTACGCGGCCTTGGCGGGGCCGATCGTGCGGATGATGCGGAAGTAGAGCGTGAAGGCGAGCGCGGAGGCGGCGAGGCCGAGGTAGAGCACGCCAGCGATATAGCTCGGCCGCGGATCGAACACCGGCGCGCCGACGGTCGCGAGCGCGAAGGCGGCGTCCATGCCTGCGCCGAGCAGCATCGCGACCGCGAGCATCGGGATCATCGGGTAGCGCGCGGCGGTCTTCGTCGCCTGCATGACGTTCGCGACCGAGGCGGACAGGATCGCGCAGCCAGTCAGCGCGATGCCGATCAGCGCCTCGCCCGGCCCGTTCGGGTCACTGCGCGCTTCCTGCACGAACAACAGTGCGACGCCGGCCATCGCCACCGCCGAGCCGACGAGCAGCTGCCGCCCCAACCGCTGCCCCAGGAAAACGCGCGCGAACAGGGCGTTGGGCACCAGCAGCAGCGCGAACACGACCGAGACGAGGCCGGAGGTGATGTGCTGTTCCGCGCGGTAGACGAAGTTGAAGTTGCACACGAACTGCGCGAGGCCGAGCACGGCGGCGAACAGCCAGCCGGTGCGATCAAACGCCAGCCGCTCGCCCTTCGCCAGCGCGACCGCGGCGAGCGCGACGCCCGCGACCGCGAAGCGATAGGTGACCGACCAGCTGGGCGGCACACCCGCGCCGCCCAGCTGGTCGCGGATGACGATCCAGGTCGATCCCCAGATCAGCAGCACGACCGTGAACGGGATCAGCACGCTGGCGCGCGTCGACTGCGGGGGCGGGGCGGTGGACATGGTGCGCGCTTATCAGATCGCGCGCGCGCCGCTAACCGCGGGAACGGGCGCGTCCTCTACCCGGATCATTTCGGTTCGCGAAACACCGCTCCCGCGCTGCGCGCTGGCGGCCACGTCAGCTGATTGCGTGAATTCTCCCGTCGACGGTGCGCCAGCGGCCATCCTGCAACCGCATCACGTACATGGCACGCATCCCACACAGCATGCCGCACTGCACCTTGACATTGATGAAGGCGTGATCGAGCGCGATGTCGGGTTCGGAAAGGCTGATCGTCTCGTTGCACCCCTTGGTTGACAGCGTTTCGTTGGCACTGAGCCACGCAGGATCGACCTTTTCGGCTCGCCCGGTCATCTGCGCGTGTTCGGAGGCGCGAAGCGCGGCGGTCTGGATTGCGGTCTGCGCCTGCTTCTGCTCCGGGGAAAGATCATCTCGCACGAACCACAGCCGGTCGCGCGCTTCCTCCTCGCTGTCCGGCTTCCACGGGCGGCGGGGCTCGCCGATCGGCGCATCGAACTTCATGTCGCCGGGCTCGGGCTGGCGTTGGCCCGCGAGCGGCAATGGCGAGAGCGTCCGCGCGATGCAGATCCGGCGGCCGGCTGGTCGGAAGTGAGGCCTGCTCTGCTCCCCGGCCAGCTCGCCGAGCAACGCCGACATGACCGCGGCGCGGGGTGCGGGCGCTGCATCGGCGGCTCCCATCAGCAGTGCCGCCATCATGAACACGCGCATACGCTCGCTATCCCTCCCGCGTCGGTCTTCGCCGATGTGAAGTAGGCTAACCCTGCCGGGGGCGTGCGGCAATCCGCGGCGCGTGGATCAGAGCGCCGCGATCGCCTCCGCGAGCGGGCGGATGTGGTCGGCGTGCTGGTCCCACGACACGACCAGCCGCGCCTCGCCCGGACCCCAGTCGTAGAAATCGAAGCCCTTGGCGCGCAACGACGCCGCCTCGTCGGCGGTGACGCGCAGGAACACCTCGTTGCCGTCGGCGGGGTGGATCAGCCGCTCGCCCGCGGCGTGCGCGATCAGCTGCGCGCCCGCGTTGCTCGCGCGCGCGCAGTCGAGCCACAGGTCGTCCTCGAGCATCGCCAGGATCTGCGCGGCGAGGTAGCGTCCCTTGGACAGGAGCAGCCCGGCGCGCTTGCGGCGGAACACGGTGGCGTCCGCCAGCTCGGGGCGGAAGAAGACCAGCGCCTCCGCGTTCATCCCGCCGTTCTTGACGAAGCCGAACGACAGCACGTCGACACCGCCGCGCCACGTCAGGTCGGCCGGGCTCGCGCCGGTCGCGACCACCGCATTGGCGAAGCGCGCGCCGTCGACGTGGAAGTGCAGCCCGCGCGCGCGCGCGACCGCGCCGATCGCGGCGACCTCGTCGGCGGAATAGGCGCGGCCGTACTCGGTCTGGTTGGTGATCGAGATCGCGCTCGGCACCTGTTGGTGGATGTCGTAGCGCTGGACGCTCAGCACCGCCTCGAGCGTCTCGGGCGTGACCTTGGCGCCGTCGCCGTCGGCGAGCAGCAGCTTGGCGCCGTGGGTGTAGAATTCGGGCGCGCCGCACTCGTCGTTCTGGATGTGCGCGTCGCGGTGGCACACGACCGAGCCGTGCGGCGGGCAGATCGCGGCGAGCGCCAAGCAGTTCGCCGCGGTCCCGCTCGGCACCCAGAAGGCGCGGACCTCGGTCTCGAACAGGTGCGACAGCCGCGCGTCGAGCTGCTTCGACCAGCGGTCGCCGTCATAGGCGGTGTCGAGCGTGTCGACCTCAGCCAGCGCGCGCATCACGGCGGGGTGGACGGGGGCGGCGTTGTCGGAGAAGAAGCGCATCTTCAGTGCCTTGGGTCGGCTCGGCGCACAGGTCAACCGGCCTCAGCCATGCGTCGCGATCGCGAACAGCCCGGCGACTCCGACCGCGTAGAGAACGAGCACCGCGAGCGAGTCGACGCCCACGCGCCAGAACAGCCGACGCGGGCGGAAGATCAGCCCGGCGGCGTAGACGCAAGTGAGCAGCACGCCGAGCCCGGCGAGGTAGATGTCGCTCGCCTGCGCAGCTGGCAGCACCGCCTGGCCTGAGACGACCACCGCGAGCAGGAAGAGGACGGGGAGAAAGGCGTTGCCGCCGAAGATGTCGCTGATCGCGAGCTGGTAATCCTTCATCCGGACCGAGGTGATCCCGGTCGACAGTTCGGGCAGCGAGGTGGCGGCGGCGAGGATCGTCGCGCCGAACAGCACGCCCGACACGCCGATCCGCTCGGCGATCGCGTCGCCGCTGCGCTCCAGCAGGACGCCCGCGACCAAGGTGGCGAGCGCCGCCGCGCCGAATATCCAGAACACGCGCGTCGTGTGCGCGGCGGCGGCCTGCTTCTTGTCCTGCGAGTGGCCTTTCGGCTCCTCCTGCGTGTCGGGCGCGTCGCCCGCGCTGTCGTGCCACGGCAGCCCGCGGCTGGCGCGGCTCGACAGCCAGATGCCGACCAGCCACAGCGCCGCGATGGCGAGCGCGCCGGGAGTCAGGCGAAACGCGAGGAGGTCGCCGGGCAATTGCGTCGCCATGATCGCGACGATCAGGACCGCGACGACCAGCACCGCCTCGACCACCAGGCTGAGGCTCGCCGCGCGGTAGGTGAGGGGGACGCGTTCCTTCATCGCCATGTCCATGAAGACGAGCACGACGGTCTGGATCGCGATCCCGCCCAGGATGTTGCCGACCGCGATCCCGATGTTGCCGCCCGCCGCCGCGCTGACGGTGATCGCGATCTCGGGCAGGTTGGTGGCGACCGCGAGCACGACGATCCCGCCCAATGCCTCGCCGAGGTGGAGCCGCGACGCGAGCACGTCGGTCGTGTCGGCGAGCTTGACGCCCGCGACCCAGATGACGCCGGCCGCGGCGGCGAAGATCAGCAGCAGGATGGGGAGCGAGAGTTGCGCGAACACGGGTGACCCTTCGTCGGCCGCAATTGCGCGGCGAGGGGGTAACGTGCGGGCGGCGGGTCCGGGTTCGTCGTGGGTGGCGGCAAGCGGTTCGGCG